>CAJTFG010000001.1 GCA_910575705.1 Erysipelotrichales bacterium
AACATAAAGGAAGATATGGGGTAAGGCGTATTCATCAGGAACTTTTAAATAGAGGTTATCGGGTTAATCATAAAAGGGTTCAACGTCTTATGCATAAAGCGTGTCTATTAGGAAAGCGTCCAAAAGATAAGTATCATTCTTACAAAGGAGAAGTTGGAAAGATTGCTGATAATGTAATAGGCAGAGACTTTAGTACAACTGCACCTTTGCAGAAATGGACTACAGATGTATCCCAGTTTAACTTCTCATGGGGCAAATGTTACTTATCACCTATAGTAGATATGCATACAAATGAAGTTGTATCATATGACTTAGCATTACATCCAAACTTAGAACAGGTGAAAAAAATGTTAGACAATGCATTTGATAAGTTCTCAAATGTAGAAGGCTTAATATTTCACTCTGATCAAGGGTGGCAGTATCAACATTCTTATTACAGAAACAGATTAAAAGAAAAAGGGATTATTCAATCAATGTCCAGAAAGGGAAACTGTTATGACAATTGTATTATGGAGACTTTCTTTGGTAGAATGAAAAACGAGATGTATTATGGTTTTGAAAAAGACTTTGAATCTTTTCGATCTTTTTCAAAAGCTGTAGATGAATATATAGATTATTATAACAATAAAAGAATTCAGGCAAAAACAAAATGGATGCCTCCTGTAAAATACAGGAAAACATCCATTTGTGTTGCCTAGTTAATAAATTTGTGTCCAGGTTTCTGGGTACATATCATTCGTCTATGAACTGCAGTTTTTTTATTTCAATTTACTTTTATAGAAAGAACGATTTTCCAATGAGAATATCCGCGGTGTAAATTCCCCTTCTTCAATCGGATCGATCGCTTTTTGAAGACTGTTCATACGCGCGTCCATGTTGTCGATAAAATACAGCATTTCCGCTTCCGGAAGCATCGGAAGAACAGGAGAGCCATAATCATAATGTCCATGATGCGACAACACCATATGGCGAAGCAAGATAACTTCTTCCCCTTCCAGCTGCAAACGGTCAGCGACCTGCGCCACTTTCGCCTGCATGATGGAAATATGCCCCAAAAGCTTTCCTTCCATCGTATATTCCGTAATGACCGGTCCGCTTAACTCGACCAATTTACCGATATCATGCAGCAATACTCCGCCAAGCAATAAATCTCTATGCAGCATCGGATACAGTGCACACACATCTTCTGCCAGCTTCAGCATACCGAGCACATGTGTCGCTAATCCGCCTACGAAGTTATGATGATTCTTAGATGCGGCCGGATAAGCAAAAAAATCCGTTTCATACTCTGCCAATATCTCCTCAACGATCTTTCGAATCACATCGTTACGGATCGACGCAACCATCTCCATGATCTCTTCTTTCAGCTGCGCTCTCGGAATAGGACTGGCTTGTACAAACTCACTGAGATCCAAAGTGCTGCGATCCAACACATGGATGCTGTTGATGCGGAACTGCAGCTGCTTGTTGTGACTCAATACATCACCGCTCACTTCCGCCACCATTCCCGGCTTATACAAAGCGAGCTGACTCTCACTCACATTCCAGAATTTCGCATCCATCGTACCGCTCTTATCCTGCAAAACGATCGATAGATATGGCGCGCCTTTATTCGTTACTCCCTTGTTTACCGTAGACAACAGCACGGTAACGGACAGCTTATCGCCATCCAGCAATTCATGAATCGTCTTACTCATCCTTCCACTCCATTTCGTTTAGATACGCTATGATATCATTGCTGGAAAACCCTTTATTCATGCAATACACCATAACCTTGTTTTTTAATTGATATCCTTTATATTTTTTCCCATACATACGCATTGCCTTTTGAATCGTCTTATCCAGCGCTTCTTTTTCATCTACATCAGGAAGCTTGACTTTTTCACTCACACTACGTGCTAAATTACTGTCAAATCCGTTTGCAATCAGCTTGCGCATGATCGTCTGACGAGTCATAAACTGCGATTTATCTTTCACGCTCTGTTTCAGCTTTTCTGCCAGATCAACCGCCTTTTGACTTTCATCGTCATCATTAATCGCATCCAAAGCCTGCTTTACATCCTCATAAGGAATTCCCTTCTCCACAAGAGAGCGGAGAATCTTTCCCTTCCCCTGCATAGATCCATGCAGCTTCTCCATCTTATCATGCAAATATGCCTGATCATTCACATATCCCTTTTCTTTCAGTTCGTTTAAAAGCTGTGTGATATCTTGTTCAGACAGATCTGTTTTCTGTTCCAGATAGCGATGCATCTCCTTATGCGTATAATCTTTTAAACGCAGACGGCGGATACAGGCCCGATATGCCAGTAACACCTTCTCTTTATGATGAAACTCCTCTACGGTATTGCGATCCAGCATGGTCCCCTTACGGATCTTATAAAGAAAATAATCTTCCACGCTGATCAACACCGGAAACGAAGAGGATTCCTTTTCATTCATTACGGTGATCTTCACATAGTCATCAAGCGTCTTGATCTTTAGCACCTCATAGGCATCTTGAAAATCATCGATCGCCTGATAGTATACAGACAATACCTTATTATAAAAGATATCACTGTCATACTTCACGACTCTATCCCTGGCAGCCTTCCCCATATCGCGTATGACATCTCCGTCTTTTCGCAAAAACGCAGTAACCTTTTCCGCAAATTCTCTGGCGTCATGGAAATAATATCCCGTCTGATCTTCTATAACAAGATCTTCCAACACCTTATCTCTTCTCGCAAACAGCGGAAGTCCTCCTGCCATGGACTCGATAAATGTCATCCCTTGTGTCTCGGTCAGCGATGCACTCACAAAAGCATCAGCACAAGCATAATAATACGGAACATCCTCGCGCGGTTTTTTATCCGTAAAGATCACACGGTCTTCCAAATGACAGCGCTTTGCCTGTTCTTTCAGATCATTCAACTGCGGACCGCCCCCCACGATCATAAATTTAACATGCGGATCCTCGATAAACCGAAACCCCTCTAACGGTATCTCAATACTTTTCTCCTGCGCGATACGCCCAACATATACGATGACCTTATCCTGTGAAGACAGATGGTACTCCTGCTTTATCGAACGCACTCTTTCCATATCCAGGTTCTCTCTATGAAAAGCCGCCAAATCCAATCCGGTAGGGATGATATAGATCGGCGTCGTCACACCGTATTTTATAAGCGTCTCCTTTGTCTTTTCCGAAGGAGCGATAACCGCCTGCACACTTTCACCGATATTGCGAGATAAAATACCGGTAAATTTCTTTCCTACTTTTTCTACCTCGGCAATATCAAATCGATTGATATAATGCATATAATCCTCATACATCGTATGATATGTCGATACCACAGGGATATTCAGCGTCTTAGCCACAATACGCCCGAACATACCGACACCGAATTCGGTATGCACGTGAATGACATCCAGATGCATATCACGTATTTCATCACGGGCAGAAAAGTGATACGGTGTAGAAAGCTTGTAACCGTACAGCCACTTCAGTTCCATGCCTGGCAACCGTAAGATATTACCCTCCCGCTTCGCCAGCAAAGAACGATGGTTGGTAATGACAAACACATCATGCCCGTTCTTCTCCAGTTCCTTCTGCAATGTCACGATCGATGAAACAACCCCGTTAATATCCGGTGTATATGTATCCGTAAACAACCCTATCCTCATAAGATGTCCTCCTGCTTCCTCATACGATCCGCTGTCTTTTTACTGTAGTGATGACGACACCAAATAAAGACACCGGCCCCGATCAGCATTACGAGATGATACGTAGATGCCCTCCACAAAATCATGATGCTGCTCGCCTGCGTTCCCCCTACCATGGCCGAAAACAATAAAACAAACACCGCCTCTGTACCGCCGCTGGCACCGGGGATCGGAATAAACGCATTCGCCATCGATACAAAGCTGGATAATGCGATGACATCGAGCAATTTATGCAAAGGAAGCGGTATGCCGATCGCCCTCGCTATAACAAAAGGCAGCGCATATAAAAGAGTCAAACGCAATATATTGATACAGACCGTTTTAACGATCAATTTCTTTTCGTTCTTCAGCTTCTGTATTTCCTGAGTAAACGCCTGCAGCTGATGCGACCACGAATTCAACGTCTTATCCATGTCCTTCACGATATGCAGCTTTGCCAAAAGACGAACGGCAAGCGAACTGAATGTCTGATAAATACGCGGAAACAAAGCCATCGTCCACAAGATGCCGATAACCCCCAGATTGATCATATAGCCCACTAAGATCATAAGCAAAAACGGACCGATCAAGGACATATAATACGAATAACGAAGCAGAAACAAAATGCTGACATACGCCATCATCGTCGTCTGATACACGATAAAATCCGACCAAAGCAGCGAAGCCGCGTCGCTCAGCTTGATCCCTTGTTTTTTAAAAATGTAAGCCTGCGCAAACTGACCGCCGGTAGCACTCGGTGTAATACCGCTGAAAAAGCTTCCTACAAGACCATTTTCTACTCCCTGACGAAATGTAAAATCCTTTTTATACTGTTTGCCAAACAAAGACAATACCCCGCCTGCTACTATGGAATATAAAATACCCCATGCCAAAATAAGCATAAGCCAATACCACTTCATATTGCTGATCAGCTGAAAGACTTCTTCACTGTTATCCTTTAATGCGAACCATAGCGCACCGATCGTTAAGATAATGATAATGAGAAAGTTTAGGATATAGTTCCGTAACGTATTTTTCATTTCTGAACTCCCTTAATGGTATACTATGACAATTTCTACATGTTTTATTATACCATAATACACCTCATAGGAACATAGGTTGCATATAACAATCTTGTCACATAAAAAAACAGTCCCTACAGACTGTTATTAGGAAGACAGTACTTGTTCATAAATCTGTCTTAGACGCTTTCCTACTTCCGGAATACTTCTCTGCTCAGCGGTCTTCCGTCCCGCTTCACGAAGGGAAGGCAGCTGTTTCTCTACAACGCCGTATACCAGCTGAATAAAATCCTCTACGCAGCATCCTTTAAAACAGTTCTTCCCATGCACCATCCACGGATCAAAAACCGGTATATCACGAAGAACGATCTGCTGATAAGAAGCCAGCGCCTCCAATACGACGATGCCTTCCGTTTCTTCCTTACTCGGAAAGAAAAAGACATCTGCTCCGGCATAAGCTCCCTCGATGACCGCACCTTTTACATACCCCGGAAATAAAACATTATCCGGATGATGCTTCGTAACCACTTGACGGATATTCTTAGGGATGGAATACAGCGGCGTATAACCGAACCAGATAAACTTATAAGAAGGAAGCGCCTTCGCCACTTCCACAAAATCCAAAATACCCTTGCGGTCGAAATAAAGCCCTACGGAAATAACGACTTTCTCTTCTGGCAAAAGGTGGAAGTACTCACGGAACTTCTTTATCTTATCCTCATCATGCGAAAACTTCTGAATATCAATACCGTTTGACAAAGCTTCGATCGGCACTGATATACCATATCCTTCAAGAAGTTTTTTAGAATATGGAGTCGGCGTGATGATATGATCAGCCTGTGAATATAAATGTACGATATGCTTCTTAAAAAGAGGCGCCAACTGATTTGACAACATAAAGGAATTGCGAAAGTCCTCTTCTGTGCTGTGCGCATGATAAATGATCTTCTTTCCTGCCTGCCGCGCTTTTCGAATAACGCTTGCACTGCTTGGACCAATGGTGTTGATATGCAAAATATCATAATCATCACTCGGATCTGTCGTATATTCAATAGACTGAGAAGCAAGTGCAGCCATCTGATGCTTCATGGCACGCCCCACTCCAGAATTTTGGATTACCTTCTCCCCTTCAAAGTACAAACAAACTTTCATACAGCTTCCTCCGTCGTGGTTTCATTATAGCACAAAAGCAACGATCAGCAAACCGGCTAGATTAATGAAACGGTTCATCCTCGCTCATTACTTCCAATTGCAAGATGATCGCCAGATCCAAGTACGCCTTGCGCAAATTACGGTTCAGCGTGCTTTCCACAATGCCATGGCGCTGCAAGATCGCCTTAGTTTCCATATGATATACGTATCGCTCCAACACGTAAGTTCGCTGTTTCACCGGCAGCTGCTGCAACCCGTAAAATAACCAGCGGATCTGCATTTCACGTTTTTTCTTTCGCTCCTCCATCACATCCTCATAGGAAGCGCCATCAAAAACAGCAGCACGAAAAGCGATATCTTTCCCATCTTTCGGCCGTACGTAATCCGCAATATTTTCTTTTATGACAGAAGGATACTGCCGCAAGTAATCCTGATATCCGGCACTGCTCATATGCTTGCTGAGAAACTCTAGGTAGCGCTTCATCCTACGAATGGTCTTTTTCTTATCGATACAGTCTTCATAAAACATGAAATCCCTCCTTGTCTGCTCAATACTTTATACAAGAGAACTGAAGGAATTCCTAAATTTCACACAACTTCATAATAAAAACATACCAGAGGTATGTTTTTAATAAACCTTCTCACATAAGATCTGTCTGCGCACCTCGCGAATCTGATCACCGGTAGCCAACCGCTCCTGAAAGGCAGTGGCACCGCCCGCGGCGCTTCCCATACACAGCGCCTCAGCATAGTCATGATATTCCAGAAATCCCGCCAGAAATCCCGCTACCATAGAATCACCGGCACCTACCGAATTAACGGTCTTCCCTCGGGCCGCGACACAACGATAAACAGCGCCCGTCTCATCCAGCAGCAGCGCTCCGTCTTTCGCACGGGAAATAAGGACATTCATCGCCCCTTCTTCCTGCAATTTCTTTCCATACATGATCAATTCCTCTTCATCATGAATCACCACATCAAACAGCTCTTCCAATTCACGTTGATTCGGTTTGATTAAAAACGGCCGATACTTCAACACTTTACGCAGAAGCGTATTCGTCGCATCTACGATGCTATGGATCCCTTTATCTTTTATATGCATCATGATCTTCTCATATATATCGGAAGGCATAGAAGAAGGAATGCTTCCGGAAATAATCAGCCAATCATCCTCTTTCAAATCGGAAAGCTTCTGAAATAGCTGCTTCATCCCCCATGCATCCACTACCGGCCCCATGCCGTTGATCTCCGTTTCGTTTCCGTGCTTCAGCTTTACATTAATACGCGATCTTCCTTCTTTTAAATGAATAAAATCACTGTTAAATCCGGCATTCCGCACTTCCTTTTCAATCTCTTCCCCCGTAAAACCGGCTACAAAGCCAAGCGCTGTATTCGCAAAGCCCAAATTCGCCAAAATCGTCGATACATTGATCCCTTTCCCTCCGGCAAATATATCTTCTTCATAACATCGGTTCGTTTCATTTAATTCTAGCTTCTCCACCCTCATAATATAATCCAGAGAAGGATTGAACGTTATGGTATAAATCATAAAATACCTCCTTGTAAAAAGTATAAAAGCAACATCGACAATCGTCAATCTTTTTCAACAATACCCCCTATTTTCCCCCATCTGTCTTTCTATGCTCCTCTTTCCATCGTTTGATCTGCTGAAGCCGCCGAGTTACCTTCTCTTCCGATCCCTGCGTAGTCGGATGATAGTACGTTCTTCCCTGTAAGCGTTGAGGAAGACATTCCATAGCCGTTAGCTTTTCCTCATGATCGTGCGCATATGCATACCCTTCCCCATAATGAAGATCCTTCATCAAATTCGTAGGAGCATTGCGGATCTGCAAAGGCACCGGCTCACTGAGCATCTTCAAAGCATCCTGCTTCGCCTGCTCATATGCCATGTAAAGAGCGTTGGATTTCGGCGCAAGCGATAAATACGTCACCGCATGCGTCAAATTCACATTGCATTCCGGCATCCCGTTAAAATGACAAGCCTGATAAGCAGCGATACATATTTCCAATGCACGACTGTCTGCCATTCCGATATCCTCACTGGCAAAACGGATAAGGCGGCGAGCGATATACAAAGGATCCTCACCTGCCTCCAGCATACGTGCCAGCCAATAAACGGAAGCATCCACATCGCTGTTACGCATAGATTTGTGCAAGGCAGAAATCAGATTATAGTGTTCCTCTCCCTTTTTGTCATACAGCAAGGATTTACGATTCATACACTGCTCTGCCATCTCTTTAGATATCGTAATATCCTCATTCTCATCCATACTGTTTAAAACAAGTATCTCCAATGTGTTCAACGCTATCCTGGCATCACCATTGGAAAAGCGAGCCAGCATCTCCAGCACATCTTCCTCCACGCAAACCGAGGCATTCCCATACCCTCTCTCATCGCCAAGCGCTTGATGAAGAAGCTCAACGATATCCTTTTCATCCAAAGCATGCAGCACGAACACCTTACATCGCGAAAGCAAGGCTGAATTCACCTCAAAAGACGGATTTTCCGTCGTAGCACCGATCAAGGTGATCACACCACGCTCTACATAAGGGAGAAAAGCATCCTGCTGCGCCTTGTTAAAACGATGGATCTCATCTACAAATAATATGGTACGAACACCCATAGCCTTCGCTGCTTCCGCTCTTTTCATAACTTCTTTGATTTCTTTAATCCCGCTTGTAACAGCGCTGAAATCAATGAAGCTCGACTGAGACTTGACTGCTATGATATTAGCCAGTGTTGTTTTCCCAACACCGGGCGGACCCCAGAAGATCATCGAAGAGATCTGATCGCGTTCAATCATCAAACGAAGTATCTTTCCTTCTCCTACCAGATGCCGCTGCCCGATATACTCATCAAAATCACGCGGATGCATTCGGCTAGCCAGCGGATCCAAACTTCTCGCCTGCGCAAACAAAGATTCCTGTTCCATACCACCACCTGCTTTCATGCAATTATTATACCATAACTTATATGTAAAAAGCCCTGTCCGCATAGGAACAGGGCATACCACACACCAGTCAGCTAATCCAAATATTCTAAAATCATAGAGATGAACTGTTTATTTGTCGGTTTCCCTTTATCCCGATGAATCGTGTTCCCGAACAATCTGTACAGTTCTTCACTATTCCCTTCTTCAAATGCCAGTTCGACGGCACTCCGAATACAGCTCTCAACATTATACACCGTAGTGCGGTTCATTTCTGCCACTTCTTTATACAACGCCATCATCCCACCATAAAGCAATTTTCTGTTGCCATTGATCAGCTCCAGTATATTTCTTATATACAGAAATCCTAATAAATTTGAACGTATCCCAAAGCGGACTAACACTTCACTAATTTTCCCCCGTTCTATCTGTTTTGTCATGTATGCTCCCCCTTTCAAATATATTATGTTTTACATACTATGGATATGGAACCGAAAATCCTCGAATTTTGTAGATAATCACAGTATGCCAATAAAGAAAGTCATTGCTTTCCTGTTGTTATACATATTTGCACATCTAAGGAATCTTCATATGCTGCCATCGGAAAAGCGCTCATCTTCAAGCACCATCTTCCAACAGACTCGTCATTTCAAATACCATAATATCGTCGAAATAAATTGCTTATTAGTAGGCTTCGCCTTATCACGGCTGATCGTACTTCCAAACAGCTTATATAACTCTTCCGTATTGCCCTGTTCAAACGTCGACTCTATCGCACTTCGGATCCTGCTTTCTACATTTTTATACGTGGTATTGTTTTTAATAGCGACCACCTTATATAATTCCATCATTCCTCCGTGAATATTACCATCTCCTTTCCTTAAGATATCCAAAATATCAACCAGATACTGAAAACCATATAAATCCGTCCTTACACCTATCTGTATCAAAATTCCAACAATTCCCTCTTTTATCGTATCCATAATACTCTCCCTTCAACAGGTATATTATGATTTACAATTTTTACAATCATCAACGAATGAACGCGAATAAAGAAGAATTTTGAAGAAATAAAACGGTATTTAACTACCTGTAGTTATTTATGCATTCTTCATATGAAAATAATGCAAAAAACAGGTCAGCCGACATCATATAAACCCATATCGTACACAGAATATACATATCCCCAAGGAGGTATTTATGAAACAAAACCATACACAAAAAACAACATCATCCACACAGGATACGCCGGAAAAAACAGCCGGCAATAATCAATGGACAAATAACAACCTGCGATATTATCCAGATAAAAGAAAACGGCAGGACGGACCCGGCGGCAACTAGAAATGCTCTTCCTATCACAAAAAAAAGCTCTTAAATAAAGAAATTCTTTATCTAAGAGCTTTTTCTTTTTCATGGTGGTTCCGGTCGGAATCGAACCAACGACACAAGGATTTTCAGTCCTTTGCTCTACCGACTGAGCTACGGAACCATTTGGTTGCGGGGGAAGGATTTGAACCAACGGCCTCCGGGTTATGAGCCCGACGAGCTACCAGACTGCTCTACCCCGCGATGTGTAATATGCTATTCAATTTTCAAAAGCGATCCATCGGCGCCTTTTCTAAATGGCGGAGGAACTGGGATTCGAACCCAGGCGCCAGTTTCCCGACCTACCGGTTTTCAAGACCGGACCCTTCAACCACTTGGGTATTCCTCCAGATTTGTCAAATGGTGGACCCTGTAGGACTCGAACCTACGACCCACCGGTTATGAGCCGGATGCTCTGACCAACTGAGCTAAGGGTCCAATTAACCAAGATGGTGGCGGGGGTGGGACTTGAACCCACGACCTTCCGGGTATGAACCGGATGCTCTAGCCAACTAAGCTACCCAGCCATTTTTTCAAATGGTCGGGATGACAGGATTTGAACCTGCGACCCCTTGATCCCAAATCAAGTGCACTACCAAGCTGTGCTACATCCCGATGTTAACTCAAGTCTTCATCTAATGAATGGCGCGCCCAGTAGGAATCGAACCCGCAACCTTTTGATCCGTAGTCAAACGCTCTATCCAGTTGAGCTATGGGCGCAATTTTTATCATTCGCACTTATCAGCGCTTATTAATAATACCAAACTATTCCCAAATATGCAAGTCCTTTTTGCACTTTTTTATAAGGGCAAAAATAGGATAAAAACCGAATGCACGCATTCGGTTTATCTGTTGTTTTCATGATCCTTATGAAGCTTGATCACTTTCTGTCGGGAGAATTCTTCACGTTCCTTCTCCTCCAAAGCATCCGAGATGAATTTAATGTTTCCCTCAAATTCCGGAATCACGATATTCTTCAATGCGTTCGCCCGTTTCTGCGCCTTGCGGATCGCATTGGCTAAGCGATACACACTGTTTTCAACCTCTGCCAAAACGGCAGTCATCTCCTTGACCTGATGAAAGTATAACACCGCTAGATCAAAACGGGAATTCACTCTCTCCAATCCATAATTCAACATAAGAGGTTTTTTCTCGTAATGAATTTTCGGTATCTCGACACCCATTACACTTCGATATTCCACCGCAATTCCGTCATCGATCGGAACCGCCCGCGCCAGATTACCGACGACTCCTAAACTCACATTTGCATCCTGCAATGCAAGATAGGCACGCTGATACGTATCGGTAATCTCATTGCGCAAAAGCTTGACATCATCTAGTAGATTCATCATCTCCCGCGTCAATATATTACGTTTGCGATCCATCAACTCATATCCCATCTTCGCTAACGCATGGGACTTCTTAATCGCCATCAGATTTCCCTTTGTAGGAAAGACTTGCTTATTTGCCATGGTTATCTGCCTGCGGCCTTCATTTCCTGAATAATTGCGGCATCACGAAGATCAAACATCGTCACGGCACGGTCATGATCATAATATAGATCCAGCACCTCGTCATCCACGCGGTCAAGTTCTTCTCGAGGAAGCACAGAAAGCAGATTCCAGCCCAGATCCAAAGTTTCACAAATATCCCGGTTGCTGTCAAATCCCTGTGAAAGGAAATACGTCTCAAACAAAGAACCGAACTTCATATACTTCTTATCCGTATCGCTTAGCTCATCTTCGCCGATAACCGATGCAAGGCTGCGTGCATCCTGCACTTTCGCATAACAAGCAAACAGCTGATTGCTTACATCAGAATGATCTTTTCGCGTATATCCTTCACCGATGCCGTCTTTCATCAAACGTGACAAAGAAGGAAGAACACCGACAGGAGGATACACTCCCATCTGATGAAGATTCCTATCCAAAACGATCTGACCTTCCGTAATATATCCCGTCAAATCCGGTATCGGATGCGTGATATCGTCATTAGGCATCGTCAATATCGGGATCTGAGTTACAGAACCCTTTGCCCCGTGCACAATACCCGCTCTTTCATACAAAGAAGCCAGATCGGAATACAAGTATCCAGGATATCCCTTTCGACCGGGGATTTCTCCCTTACTGCTGGAAAACTCACGAAGCGCTTCACAATACGATGTAATATCCGTCAAGATGACCAATATGTGCATATCATGCTCAAATGCCAAATACTCTGCCACAGTCAGTGCACAGCGCGGTGTCAGTATACGTTCGATAATCGGATCGTTAGCCAGATTGACGAACATGACGACCCTATCCATTACCCCAGCTTCCTCAAAAGAACGCTTAAAGTAATCCGCCACATCATTTTTTACACCCATCGCCGCAAATACGATACCGAAGTTCTTTCCATCTCCCTCAGATATCTTTGCCTGCTTTACAAGCTGTACAGCTAATTCATTATGCGGCATTCCCGAACCTGAAAAGATCGGTAATTTCTGCCCACGGATCAATGTCGTCAATGCATCGATACTCGAAATACCGGTATTGATATAGTTTCTCGGATATACACGGGAAACAGGATTCAAAGGCTGTCCGTTAATATCCATGCTCTTTGATGCATAAATCTCTCCCAAGCCATCGATCGGCTTGCCGGCACCGCTGAAAACACGTCCCAAAACTTCTTTAGACAACGGCATTTCCATCGGTTTCCCAAGAAAACGGGTTCTCGTATTTTTTAAAGACAGCGCATTGGTTCCTTCAAACACCTGTATAACAGCACGTTCTCCATCAATCTGAACAACGCGCCCCATACGCTTCGTACCATCATCGCAGGCAATCTCTACCATTTCATCAAAGCTGACATCCTGAACATGATCAAGAAAAATCAGAGGGCCATTAACCTGCTGCAATCCTAAATATTGTAGACCCATGACAACCCCTCCTTCCTTACAATCCCGCAATCGTTTCATCGATCATCGTAAAGTAATCTTCCAATTTCTCCAGATGATCGTTGGATACATCATATTTTATCTTTATCACTTTTTCATATAATCCAGACTGTATGAGGTACTGTATGGATTTCCCGGAAGCGATCACTTCCTTGCTTCGCTTATATAAATGAAGGATTATGTCCATCATCCTCAGCTGCTTCTGCAAAGGAACGTAGGTATCATCCTTATGAAATGCATTCTGCTGCAAAAATCCTACGCGAATTACCCGGCTGATCTCAATGATCAGCTTCTGATCATCCGGCAGCACATCGCTACCGATCAGCTTGACGATCTCCATCAGCTTTGCCTCTTCTCCTAACAGCGCCATGATCTGCTGACGATCACGCAAAAAGCGCGGACTGACATTCTTGTTATACCACTTTGTCAGATCTCCGACATATTCCGAATAGCTCTGCGTCCAGTTAACGGCCGCATAATGCCTCGCATAAGCAAGCGCTTTATCAAGGGCCCAAAAACAACGGACAAAGCGTTTGGTATTTTGTGTAACCGGTTCTGAAAAATCCGCTCCCTGCGGCGACACCGCACCGATAATGGATACCGATCCTTCACTGTCATTCAAATTTTTCATATAACCGGCACGCTCATAAAACTGCGATATCCGCGAAGGAAGATAGGCAGGAAAGCCTTCTTCTGCCGGCATTTCTTCCAACCGTCCGCTGATCTCTCTCAATGCCTCTGCCCAACGGGATGTGGAATCCGCCATAATAGCAACATGATATCCCATATCACGGTAATACTCAGCCAAGGTAAGTCCGGTATATACGCTCGCCTCACGAGCTGCAACCGGCATATTGGACGTATTGGCGATCAAAACCGTACGATCGGTCAACGGTCTTTGTGACTTCGGGTCGATCAGTTCCGTAAATTCTTCCAATACCTGCGTCATTTCATTTCCGCGTTCACCGCAGCCGATATAAATAATGATATCAGCATCACACCATTTTGCCAGCTGATGCTGCATCATCGTTTTTCCCGTTCCGAATCCTCCCGGAACAGCGGCAGTTCCTCCTTTAGCGATCGGAAATAGCGTATCGACGATACGCTGACCGCTAACTAAAGGAATACTGATCGGCAGACGTTCCTTAACCGGACGTGCCTGCTTGATCGGCCAGCGCTGACATAAGGACAGCTCCTCTATACCCCCTTCTGGTGTTTTCAGCTTCACGATCGTATCATGAAGGCGATATTGTCCGTCTTTTTTCACTTCCAGCACTTCACCATGCATTTTAGGGGGAACCATCAGACGATGCTCGATCAGATCCGTTTCCGGTATCACGGCATAGATCATCCCTTCAGACAATATATCTCCTACGTTTACCTTTATCGTCACATCCCACTTTTTTTCTTTATCCAGCGGATCCACATTGCTGCCGGTCGGTATAAAAGCACCGGATGCTTCCGCAATCGTCTTCAGCGGACGCTCCACTCCGTCGAATATGTTTCTAAGAATTCCCGGACCAAGCGTTACCGATATCGGACTGCCGGTTGGATATACCGGTTCTCCCGGTTTCAATCCGGTGGTAGATTCATATACCTGAATGGTCGTAAACTCCCTATCAATGGAGATTACCTCCCCCATCAGCTTCTTTTTTCCTACATATGCCATTTCCAGCATAGAAAAATCAACCGTATCTTTTACTTTAACGACCGGTCCGTTGATGGAATAAATCACATTTTCACTCACATCATCACCTCATTTGCATCCGGCTCTATCCGCGAACCGCCAATGACGAATTCGCATAAAACCAAGCTTTCTCATCTTCCAGATGAGTATCAAGCGTTTCATCCACAACCATGCCTGCACGTTCGTCTTCCATGCGGAAACCACCGAGCTGAATATGCGGATCTACCGCTACCTTCACATGATCAAATCCTTGAAAAATCTCCTTATAACGCTGTTCATCACACGCTCCGATATAAAAGACGACATCTTCCGTCAGCGCAGATACATGAAGCTGGCTGAGCTTTTGCTTCATATGACGAACGTACGCATCCGTTTGCACAAATGCCTGCAATTTTTTGGACGCCTGCATAAAAATCTCCGCTGTCAGCGCATCCCTCTCCTGCATCAATCGACGATTTCTCTCTTCATTGATCCTACTGTTTTTTACCGTATACTCCGCCGTCAGATCTTTCAGTTCCTGTTCCAGAAAAGCTTTTGCTTCTTTCTGTGCTTCTTCATGAATCTCCGCAATCGCCTTTTCCTTCACAGCTTCCTGTTCCTGCTTCAATCTTTCTATTTCCGCCTGTGACTGACGTTTGATATCATTTAAAAAATACTGCTTTATATCCTTTATTTCTTGCATGGTTTTCACCTCACAGTTTTACTCCGATTGCTTCGCTTACATAAGCGTCCATAATTTCACCGATCTTCACCGAACCATGACGATCCGGAATTTCCACGATCAATGGCCGACGCTGTCTCAGCTTTAACTCCGAAATAATTTCCGGACATGTCTGAATGAGTTTCGTCGTCATCAAAACGACGGCTATATCCTCATCATGCATAGCTTTCTCCAACCCTTCCAGCACTTCTTCCCGCTCATGGATGACGATACCTTCAATGCCCGCAAGACGCATTCCCATCTGCGTGTCGATATTATCACTCAATAGAAAGAATTTCATAATTTTTCCTCAATTACAGCTTCAACATGATGATCAAAATGGAAATGATCAAACCGTAAATAGCAATACCTTCTCCCAATACGACGAAGATCATCGCTTTACCGAAGTTTTTCTCATTTTCAGATACCGCTCCGATCGCTGCCGGAGCACCTGCCGCAACGGCGATACCGCCACCGACAGCAGAAAGTCCGGTTGCTAAAGCAGCCGCTAAAAATCCCATTCCTTGTGCATTAGATCCGGCCAACTGATCAACCGTCTCCCCTGCAGCATACGCAGTCGCTCCGTTGATCTGAAATACGATCACACCAAGCAGCAACGCAAAAAACAGACATATATGCATGATCATTCTCGTTTTAGCGCTCTTTGCATCTACCTTACCGCGGAACACATTTACCAAAGGCAAAGAAATCAAAACCAAAATCAACAGAGGCAATAACAATTCGAATACGTTCAACATAATACACACTCTCCCTTTCCTTATTTATTTTTTAAATTTACAAACGCGATGCCATCACTGGAATAAAACCGTGAAAACATCTCGTAAAATTCCAAACGCAATATCTGAATACCGACGATCATGCCTTCCAAGCACATGACAAAGATATTTCCGAGAATCGCCACGAGAATACCGGCTCCTCCGGACATCTCCGTAAGCAGCGTGACAACGAGCATCATTCCCGCATGCGATAAGATGAATCCACCGACACGCAAGTACGAAATCGTATTCGTCATAAAGGACAAACAGATTTCAAAGAGTTCAAAGAAGCTCTGCATGAAGAAACCGCCGACCCCATCCGGAAACATCGGTTTTCCTTCCATACGTGCAACGATCGGCTCTTTCAAAAAGATCAGCACCAACGGCAGCACGATCAGCAAGATGACGTACGGCTTGGAAAACACCGCAATGCCAAAGCCAAGCTGCGCCCCAGCGCCTCCCAGCAATGCGACATAAAATATCAAGCCGGCAATTCCGTTATGAGAGAAAAGGAATTCTCCCCAATCCTTCTGTTTTGCCAATATATACACATGCAGCAGCATACAAAGGACGATCAGTACCGCGCCTCCGGCAATCGCCGTCATCAACATCGGCATAATAAAATCACTGGACATGATTTCAAACGGTTTTTCTTCCATTCCGAATACCGCATGATAGAAAGGATCAAGCATCGTTTCATTCCCGAACACAGAACCGTACACAAACCCGAACAAAGCCGAAGACAGCCCTATACGGATCCCGATCTCACCAAGCCGCATACCTTTCCACTTATATGCGATATACCCGACGATGCATAACGCGATACCTTGTCCGACATCCCCAAACATGATCCCAAACAGCAGCGTATACGTAAGTGCCACAAACATCGTAGGATCTATTCCTTCATAACTCGGAAGCCCGTACATCTCCACAAACATGGAAAACGGTCTGGCAAACCATCCGTTTTTCAGTTTTGTCGGCGGAGAAAGCCGCCGATCGCTATGAGAAGGCCGTATTTCGATCTCTACGCCTTCCAGATCTGCATACAGACGTTTCATTGCCTCTTCATCATCTGCCATGATAAAGCCGGTAACCGAACAGCGCTCTCCCAGATCCACCACATACTTTCGTGCCTCAAATGTCTGATTCAAAAAATGCAATTCCGCTTTTATCTTCAAGAAATTATCCATACAGCTTTCTTTCAGTTGTGCAAGCATCTCTTCGACATGAGCCAACTGACGGTAATCCGCATCGATCTCATCCTGGATCATCTCTTCAGCCCGCTCCGGTGTTCCATGCACAAAGTCCGGGATCATAATCCGTTCAAAATACAGCGAAGAGAAAATATTATCCACCTCTCCCTGATAGGACGGAGTCGTAAAATACACACACCAGCTATATGTCTGATCTGTGCGGAACGACGTAAACAAAAACGGACGACTCTTATAGTATACAAGCTTATCCACACTGTCCAAAGGAAGACGTCCAAACCGCACCGTCAAATAGCGGCATGAGAATATATCATCCAAGGACACGTCAATGCTTTTTATATTTTGCAACTGAATCAAAGCATCCTTATTTTCCTGTATCACGGTTTCCAATTCCTGTCTGACCGTTTCAATCTCCATGAATTCCGCATGCTTTTCATCTATATAATCCCGTATCTTCTGCAAATCATATTCCCTTGTCTTAAAATCTGTCAGTTCCAGATCCATATGCATATCATTTTCGATATCCTGAAAATGCGCAACAATATCCGCAAACGGATTGCTGTCCTGTAAAGTCTTCAATCCATGAACGCTCTGTGCTATCTTGCTGGCCGGCTCCGGATGAAAATCATCCGCCTCCATAAGACGCAGCAACACTTCATCGAGTCTGTCTTTATCCGATATGATATTAACAAGCTTCATCTTCGCTATCGCCATACGATCCCCTCCTTTAATAAATCAGCATACTTTGTACTTCATCGGAAGGTATGCCATAACGCACACCCTCGATCAATGTGATCAGATTATTCACTTCCAGATTCAGCAGCTGCTGATAAGCGCTGAACACCAACGGCGCCACCGAAGAAAAATACATAAACCGCTTTGCTACGCGATACGTTATCTTATCTGCGTAGTATTCAATATATACATAATCGTCATCATCCGCAAATATCTTATAGGCACTATCCGCCAATATGGCTAACAACGCTTTCGCATCCGGTGCCGCGATCATATCTTCCATGACCTTGCGAGATAAACGCGACGGATAATCGATCAGCGCATGACGAATATTCGCTTCACTCTCATGATAAAACTTTTTAAGACGGTACAGCTTTGTTATATTGGACAGCTCTACCGAAGTCGCAACAATCGTATGAAGATCTTTTTTTGTTTTCCCGTGAAAGAGCTGATCGATCGTACAAAACACATGCCGGAAATACGACCGCTGCAATTCCGTTTCCAAAGCAGTATAATCCAACGCTTCCTCATGCAGATCATAAGATTGAAATACCTCTTTATATATCGTTTTGTTCAACACCGCAAGCAATTCATCAAACGTATAAACAGCAATCAGCTGATCCAGAGGAATGTCCATAAACGCATTGAGATAAAGCGGCATATCCGCAATCGCACTGTTGATATCATGAGAACGGATAGCCCCTATCCTGTTCAATATCAGATGGATCTCTACCTGCTTCAGCGTCATCTTATAAAACGCCTCCTGCTTTTTCCCGGCATAACGGTATAACTGAAACAGACGGTCAAACATATTTCTTCTCAGCAGTTTCTCCAGCTGCCCGCGATGTACACTTCGCTCCTGAACATCTTTTAAACAACTCTGGTATACTGTTTCACTTTTCAGATAAGCCGTTACTTCAGAAACGCTCCGCTTCTTCAAAAGCTCTAAATAATCCTTTTCTTTCAGCCGGTGTCCGTACATGGCTTTCGCCTTTGCGCTCAATGCGCCGTCTGCCATTGACATATCATTTCCCTCCAGCTGTTAACGCTCCAGGCAGCGATGAACGATCTCGTCTACCCAGCTATCACTTTCTTTTTGAAATTTTCTTTGCAGGTCATGCAGGATCTTCTCATATTCCTGATCGCTCTCCAGTTGATGCTGCTGCAGCTGAGCCTCCAGCTCTGCCTTATAGGCATCCTTCTTTTGTGAGGCTGCCTGTTCAAACTCTTTTGTTATAGCAACACGCTGCTGCTGCAAAACCTCGGAGATCTTACCGTTTTCCGTTTCCGCCTGCAATACGCGTTCCCGCGCATCACGATCAGCTTCGATGATATCCTTTATTATATTTTCCAAAACCAAGACCTTCTTTCTGTTTAACAGCCGTATCTTTCAGCGGGCATATATGTTTTATTATATCCATATATTCGTTAATCCGCTAAAATCATACAAACTATGCAAAGATACTCAATTAGTATACCTCTATGCACAAAAAAAGCAATACGCATAAGGCATATTCCGTTAATTATTTTTTTCACAATACGCCCTTTTACGATCGCTTTTCTGTCACTTTTCTACTGCTGTTTCCGTTTAATCAATATCTCGTGCAGCAAACACCTTTTTTATCTTCTCATCATCCAATGTAAACACCTTGCCATCAAGATAGGAAAGCTCTTCTCCCTGCGCAAAATGAAATCGTATTTTATATGCACAAAGCGCCTGATGATTCCCTCTCTCTCGACGTGCTCCGTATTTCACATCCGAAAGCAAAGGATGGCCGAGATATGCCATAACCGCACGAATCTGATGACTCTTTCCACTGAACAGCTCTACTTCCAAAAGATCGTTTTTCGCTCCCCGATACAATACCCGATATCCGGTTTGAATTTTTTTATACCCCTCCCGACAGCGATCCGCCAAACACGCCTGATTTTTTCTATGATCCTTAGCATGATACAACACGACCGTATCTCTTCGCTTCGGCATATGTCCTTCCACTACACACACATAATACTTGTTCAGCTGACGGCTGCGGATCTTCTCATTGATCAGGCGAAGGCTTGCGGCATCCTTAGCCGCAATCACGATCCCTTGCGTATTGCGATCGATGCGATGGCACAAAGCAGGAGAAAAAACATTCTCTTCCTGCGGGCGATATTCCTTCTTGCGATATAAATAATGCTTAATGCGGTCGATCAGATTATCCGCGGACATTTCGTCATTGCTGTGCGCCAGCATACCTGCCGGTTTATCCACAAGCAAAATATGAGCATCTTCATACAAAATATCCAAATGCGGATCCGCTTGAAGAAACCGCATATCCGTATCCGTTTCGAAAAATTCCTCTGCAAGAAAAAGCTGCATCGTATCCCCTTCCTCCAAACGCTGAGAAATTTCACAGCGGCGGCGGTTTACTTTGATCTTCTTATTGCGAATGGATTTATACATAAGACTTTTCGGGAGCTTCGGCAAAAGCTTCGTCAAAAACTTATCTACCCGCTGACCGCTGTCATTTTTATTGATCTGAAATTCACGCATATGTCATCTCCTTTTTTTATTGTAAGGGAAAGCTTTCCGATTTACAAACCATTTTTTGCTTTCGTATTCTCTTTCGATATATGATACACTATGATAAACGAGGTGGTCTTTTGTATACGATCAAAATGGCAGTCCGACAATTTGTTTCCATGCTTTACCAAAGCGGCGATCTGGCTAGTTCCTTTCTTAGTACAGAGCGCGCAAATATCGGTTCCCGCATCCACCGGAAATTACAGAAGGCGGCCGGTGACAGCTATCAAAGCGAAGTATATCTAAGCGATACGTGCGAACTGGATGATATCTGCTTCATCTTAGAAGGAAGAGCCGACGGCATTACCGTTCAGGGAACCGATGTGATGATCGACGAAATCAAAACAACAACGACTCCTTACGATGATATTCAGGATAAAACAATACATTGGGCGCAATGCTACTGCTATTGCTACATGTATATGAAACAAGAGCATCTCCAACATGTCATCGCCCAATTAACGTATGTTCAAGTTGATACCTCACAAATCAAAACCTTCCAAAAATCCTGTACCTTTTCTCAAATGGAAGAATTTTATATGGGGATGCTGCAGAACTATCTCGATTTTGCCAGACAGCTCCGTGACTATGAAGAGATCAAACTGGCTTCCATCCACGCGCTAGCATTTCCTTTTGAGCACTATCGCAAAGGGCAGCGAGAGCTCGCAGTCAGCGTATATCGAGCTATTCAGGAAAAACGAGATCTGTTCGCCATGGCACCGACGGGTATCGGAAAAACCATTTCGACGCTTTTCCCCAGCATTAAGTCCATCGCCCAGCTGCAAAGCGAAAAAATCTTTTATCTATGTGCCAAAAACATCACGGCATCGGTCGCTCTAGATACGATGAAGCTGCTTTATGAGCATCATCTGCGCGTAAAATGCGTCCACATCACCGCAAAGGAAAAAATGTGCGCCATGCAGGAAAAAAACTGCGATCCAGACGTATGCCCTTATGCAAAAGGATATTACGATAAATTGCAGCCCGTTCTCCGCGATCTTTTAGAACATCATGATCTGATGGACAAAAACCTGTTTGCGGCATACGGCCGACAATATATGTTATGCCCGTTTGAATTATCATTGGATATGGCTGTCTTTGCCGACGTGATCATATGCGATTATAATTATATCTTTGATCCCCAAGTATACCTGAAACGCTTTATGAATGAAGGCGGAAGCTTTGTATTTCTCGTCGATGAAGCGCACAATCTCGTAGATCGCGCCCGCAGCATGTATTCCAAAGAACTGCATAAATCATCGTTTATGGAATTAAAAAAACTGCTTCCGGATCATCGGGATATGGTAAAAGCCTGCACCAAGGTAAACGCTGCCTTTCTAGATCTGAAAAAACTGATGAATGAAGAGTGCTTTTATACACAAAAAGAATTGCATACCGGGTTTCTTCAAACCTTGCAGATCTTCGTTAACGCCTGCGATCAATTTCTTCAGCGGGAAAAAGATAAGGAACTCAGCGAAAAAGCCAAAGATGTATATTTTGAAGTGCTGGCGTTTCTACGCATCTGCGAATACTATGACGAACACTATATCACCATTTTGGAAAAAGAAAAAAAAGAACTGCGCATCAAGCTCTTCTGTCTGGATCCGCACATCCCTTTGCAGCAGATGAAAGCGCGAGCGAAAAGCACGACCTTTTTCAGCGCTACACTCACTCCTTCTTCATATTTTTTGCAGCTATTGGGTGGTGAAGAAGACGCCATGCGCATACGTTTTCCTTCTCCTTTCACATCCGATCAATCACTTATCATCATTAACGACGCCATATCTACAAAATACCGCAACCGTCAGGAAAGCCTGAAAACGGTCTGTGATATGATCATGACAACGATATGTGCAAAGCAGGGAAACTATATCGTATTTTTCCCTAGCTATCAGTACATGAATATGTGCTACGATATGTTTCATGATCTTTATAAAAACATTCCTGTCCGCGTACAAAACAATACCATGCAGGAAAGCGAAAAAAAAGAATTCTTAACGGCCTTCGATAAAACCGATCAGCTGAATGTGAGCTTTTGCGTTCTCGGCGGAATATTCTCGGAGGGGATCGATCTCAAAGGAGAAAAATTGATCGGCAGCATCATCGTAGGCGTAGGCCTGCCGCAGATCAACGATGAACAAAACCTCATCAAAGACCATTTCTCAGAAAAAGGATATCACTATGCATATACGTATCCGGGCATGAACAAAGTATTGCAGGCCGCCGGAAGGGTCATCCGTTCCAAGCAGGATAAAGGCGTTATCGTTTTTTTGGATGAACGCTTTACCACCAACACTTACCGCAGCTTGATACCTCCCCATTTTTCTCATTATCAGATCGTACGCGACTTGGAAACGATGCAAAAAAAGCTCCGCATTTTCTGGGATACGGAGCAATGATATAGCGAGGATAATGTTCACAGATCATCCTTCATGATGAGATCCGCCGCCTCTTGAATAGAAGATACGACACTGCTTCCGCATAGGAGCAGTTTTTCTTTATGCTCATGACCGTTAGCGATCAATATGCACTCACATCCCGCATATGCCGCCGTTTCATGATCGTGCACGCTGTCTCCAATGAAAACCACATCATCACATTGCCAGCCATGCTGCAAAACACATTGTTTCGCCAACTGCTTTTTGCTATGGGCATGAATATTATCCAACCCCAGCAGATCTTCAAAATACGGGAGTATATCATATTGCCTCACCTGTTCATAAAGAAAATCCAGCTGACTGGCAGACAGCAAAAACTGCCGCATTCCATGATCCCGCAATCGTTTCAGCACCGCTTCACTGCCTTTATGCAAAGGACATTGCAGGCTTCTCGGCTGATAGTAAGCCATATACCGCTTCGCCAATTCCGTAAACGGAGTTTTTTGAAAATCAAATCCTGCTTTTTCATAATAGGAAACGATAGGAAACTGAAACGTGCGCTGATAAGCCTCTTTGCTTTCAAACGGCGGTATCCCTTCGCTTACCAACAAGCGATTGATCGTTTCTATACATAGATCCACATCATCCAACAACGTCCCATTCCAATCCCATATGACAACTTTTTTCATACTGTTCACCTTCGTTTATTATAGCATGAGCACAAAATCCTATCTATGTTTAGATTAAAAATTAAAAAGAATTGCAAAAGCACTTTCTATTGCCTATTTTGGGCGTCACAAACCTGCATAAGATACGTTGAGATTGATAGATCTCACGAAAAAGGAGGAATATAGAATGATGAATCAAAACCATGGCTGCGGATGCAGCCGCTGCAACAGATCCTGTGAAGGAGAACGTATCAGTGTCGGCAGGGGCGGATTTGCCAATGACCGCTGCCGCAATAACGGACGCTGCCAGTGCCAGAACACTTGCCGTCCGAGAACTTGCTGCCACCCTTGCCGTGCAAAACAATGTGCCCCAAGACCTTGCTGTGAAAGAAATTGTGAAGACCGGGCTCGTGAAGTCTTCCGCAATGAAGTAGAAAACGCAAGAGAAGAATTACGCTGTAATTTAAGAAACTGCCGTCGTGAACATGACTGCAGATGCCGTGAAAACTGCGACAACAATTGCAGATGCCGTGAAAACTGCGACAACAATTGCAGATGCCGTGAAAACTGCGACAACAATTGCAGATGCCGTGAAAACTGCGACAACAATTGCAGATGCCGTGAAAACCGCAGCACCGATGACCGTTGCTGCGATACTCGTAACAATACGTGCCAATACCACGAGCACAGATGCGGATGCAACCGTAATCTGAGCAACGATGAATTCCGCTGCGGATGCGGCTGCCGCAGTGGATGGGAAGAAGAATCCGATGATGTCAATGATCAGATCTACCGTACACAGACAGTCGGTATGGCATACGTTCCGGGACAGCGCTGGAAATGTCCTATGGAAAAAGAGGAGGGTTTCTGCAAGGGAACGATCTTCCAAGATCTCTATAAACCATTTGAAGGGGAGTGCAAATAATGAACAAATGCTGTGAATGGAGTCGTTGTGAATTGCTTCATAAAATTCAGACATACGATTTCAATCTCCAAGAAATCTCTTTGTACCTGCACATGCATCCATGCGATACACAGGCGATGGAATATTATCAGTACTACCGCCAATTAAGCGAGCAGGCAAAGTGTGAATTTAAACGTTGCTATGGCCCGTTGACAAACCGAGATAACCAGTCTGATAAATGGAAATATATTTATGAGCCATGGCCATGGGAAGGAGAGGACTAATCTATGTTTATCTATGAGAAGAAATTGCAGTTTCCGGTGAATATCAGCAACCCGGATCCAAAACTGGCTAAAATCATCATCACGCAGTTAGGCGGACCGGATGGCGAACTGGCTGCCAGTATGCGCTATCTGAATCAGCGCTACAGCATGCCTGTCCGGGAAGTCAAAGCCCTTTTAACAGACATCGGTACAGAAGAATTATCTCATCTGGAGATCGTTTCCGCAATCATCTATCAGCTGACCAGAAACTTATGCATCGATGATATAAAAGAAGCCGGTTTTGACGAATACTTTGTGGATCACACTACCGGTATTTATACACAGGCTGCTTCCGGCAACGCCTTTACCGCTGCATATTTCCAGTCAAAAGGTGATCCGATTACCGATCTGATGGAAGATATGGCAGCAGAGCAGAAAGCAAGAACGACATATGAAAACATCTTGCGTCTGACCGATGATCCGGACATATGCAAACCGATTGAATTCCTGCGTGCTCGCGAGATCGTCCACTTCCAGCGTTTCGGCGAAGCGTTAAACCTCGTTCGCAAATGCTTGGACAAACAAAATTACTATCGTGCCAATCCTGCTTTCGACTGTCCGGAATGCTGCCAAAGAGGAACGCATTGCGGATGGGAAGAAGATCATGAGGAGTGTCATGAAGAATGTCATCATGACTGTGACACACATGAACATGAATCCCATGACTGTAATGTTCACGATTGCGACTGCGACTAATACTCTATAAGCCTATATAAAAGGGCCTGCATGCTCACAGGTCCTTTTTATCATACATACAGCAAGTCTTACCATAAAGCCGACGGATCACAATACTCCATCTGTAAAGCTTCCGCAACCGCCCGACAGGTCATCTTTCCCTTATACGTATTCAGCCCCTTTAAGAATCCACAGTCTTCTTTCAAGGCATCTACACCTTTATCTGCCAGCTTCAAAATATATGGCAACGTTGCGTTATTCAAGGCCAGCGTACTTGTACGAGGGACTGCCCCCGGCATATTCGCTACAGAATAATGAAGTACACCATAACGTTCAAAATAAGGATCATCGTGCGTAGTAATATGATCGCTCGTTTCGATACAACCACCCTGATCAATCGCCACATCCACGATCGCAGACCCTCGCTTCATCTCCTGTACCATATCTTTCGTTACGATCTTAGGAGCTTTCGCCCCAGGAACCAACACAGCACCGATCACCAGATCTGCCGTCTTTAATGCCTGACGCAAATTATATTCATTATTATATACCGTATGGATCCTGCCCCCGCTGATATCATCGATATAAGCCATACGATCGGCATTGATATCAAATACATGCACCTGTGCCCCAAGACCGGATGCAATTTTCGCAGCGTTAAAACCAACCATTCCTCCGCCGATCACGACAACCTCCGCCGGCATAACACCCGGTACTCCCCCTAGCAATACCCCACGTCCGCCATGAGAAGACTGCAGCATCGTAGCGCCAATCTGTACAGCCATCCTTCCGGCCACTTCGCTCATCGGTGTTAAAAGAGGAAGCGTATGATCTTTCTCTACCGTTTCATAGGCGATTGCCGTCGTTTTATGTTCCAACAGCGCCTCTGCAAACGGTCTGTCATTTGCGATATGCAAATATGTGAAGACAAGCTGATCTTCCCGCAGATAGGAATATTCTGATTCCTGATATTCCTTGACCTTGACAATCATATCCGCTTTGGCAAATACATCTTCCGCACGAGGAAGTATAGTCGCACCGACTTCCGTATACTCATGATCCTCAAAGTTGCTTCCCTTTCCTGCATTCGTTTCTACATATACCTCATGTCCTGCTTTCATCAGCGCATAGGCACTCGCAGGGGTCAGCGATACTCGATTTTCATTATTCTTGATTTCTTTAGGTACCCCAATCCGCATGTTCATCACTCCTTTTTTTGTATTATACAGCTGCCTGCGTACATTGACAATTTCTTTTTCATTTTATTTTTCCGCAGATGAGCATCCTATAAAAAAATTATGCATTCTCATCATATTCGAAAACAAAAGCTTCCATAATAAAAATGAATGTTTACAGTGATCAACATTTCTTTTTATATATATTTTTGCAATTATTACACACGCTTTAAAGGGGCTTTGCGAAATAATATCAAAACAGGATCAATAAAATTATGAAGAAAAGTTTTTATTCTTTTCCTTTTTCGTTTATAATAGTTACATATGAGGTGATGTTATGCCAGATAATACAAATCAAAAAATCAATGAACTGCACCATGTGGATTCATCTGTATATCCAAATAAAAACAAAGAAAATAAACCGAAGAGACCGAAAAAAAAGAAATCAGCAAAAGAAATCATGATGATGCGAATATGGGATGTGATCCTGCTCGTCCTATTCTTGATCACCAGCTGTTTTCTGAGTTATGTGATCTATAAATTCCATATCATTCCCGATGCATGGCTCTACACCATGCTGGCTGTGATGACTGTGTTCTTTCTCATCTTCACGGCAATCATATGCCTGAAATCGCCAAATTGGCTGATCTGGTGTAGCCGCGCTTTACTGGTCATCCTCTGCTGCGGTTTATCTTATGGATGTGTTTTAGCCGCGAATGCATACAATACTTTAGAAGCTATCACTTCTCCGGAAACCACGACAACGATCAACATCTCTGTCGTTTCCTTAAATGACGGAGATATAAAAAAAATCGAGGACTTGAATGGTAAGAAAATAGGAATCCAGAATATTTCCGATGAGATGAATTCTGCATTTGCCCGCGAACAACTGGAAAATGAGGAAGCGTTTGAAAATGCGGAATACGTAGAAGGTCAGGATTATACCGATCTCTATAAACAGCTAAAAGAAGGAAATATCGATGCGCTGATTATCACAAATTCCTATATCAGCCTTTTGGAAAATACATATCCGGAAATTCAGGACGAGATACATATTGTAGCCGTTTACCAAAAGGAGCGCGAATCTGTAAGCAACGATACCGAAAAGGATATCCGTTATGATCCGTTTACCGTATTTATTTATGGTATGGAGGACATGGGGGATGTCAATGTGGACCAGCATAACGATGTGAATATGCTACTGTTTATCAATCCGCGAACCAATCAGATACAGATGGTCTCTTTCCCGCGCGATGCTTATGTTCCTAACCCCGCATTGGGATATGCTAACGACAAACTGACGCATACGGGTATGAACGGTGTGCAAAATGCAGAATTGGCGATCGAGAATGTATTAGGAATCGAGATTGATTATTATGCGAAAGTAAATTTTGCGTCTATGATCGAAATCGTCGATACGATCGGCGGCATAGAAGTAGATGTAGAGCTATCCTTTTGTGAACAGGATGAAAACCGAAGCTTCGGTGCTAACGACATTATTTGCTTAGAACCGGGTGTTCAACACTTGAACGGCAAGCAGGCATTGGCGTATTCGCGCCACCGCAAGACGGAGGGATATGGTGATATCGGACGTACACGTGCGCAGCAGCGCATCATCCAAGGTATTGTTAATAAACTACTGACGACAGAGGGGATCTCCAGTTTAAACAGCTTGATGAAAGTTGCGCAAACAAAGGTTCTTACAAACATGCCGATGGAACAAGTGACAAAATTCATATCTTATGAATTAGATCGTATCCGCCCTTGGACGATGAACTCTATGACGATCGATTCTTATGGAGATATGTTGATCACTGCCAGCTTTGGTTCATCTCTCGAACTAAGCTGTCAGGTGTTGGTTCGGGAAAGTGCTCAGGAGGCATTAAAGCGTTTATCGCAGCTGCAAAGTCAAATGAAAATGAATGAATTCCATTTTGATTTAGAAAATCTGGAATACGAAGTGCTGACATTACCGAATAACGGTGTGGTGTGGGCCGGATCCAATATAAGCAACTATAAAGCTTCTGTTCCGCAGGAAGAGCCAGATGATGAATCGGAAGCGCCGATACAGCCAGATGTCCCGACCGTCGATGATCCTGTAGAAGAAAACCCGGATGGCAGCGGAAATGGAGATAATACCGAGAATCCGGGTGGCGGTGATTCGGAGAACAAAGATCCCGTACAGCCGGATCCGCCGGTAACTCCTCCGACAGAAGGCGGAGATACAACAGTAACTCCTTAACTGCATCGCAAAATGTATAATGATTTTATAGAACGATATAGCTAATTACTATATCGTTTTTTATTTTGCGGGTCAGTTCCTCTTTAAGAAAAGAATTCTAAAATTACATGATTAATACTTGTCAAACATTTGGAAACATGATATCATATACAGGCATTCGATAAATGGTCATAAGTGGAGTAGTACTCAAGCGGCTGAAGAGGTGCCCCTGCTAAGGGTATAGGTCGGGAAACTGGCGCGAGAGTTCAAATCTCTCCTACTCCGCCATTTATTTTAAAACCAAGGTCCAGTGGTGTAGTGGTTAACATGCCTCCCTGTCACGGAGGAGATCGTGGGTTCGAGTCCCATCTGGACCGCCATTAAAATTTAATATACGTTGGTCCAGTGGTGTAGTGGTTAACATGCCTCCCTGTCACGGAGGAGATCGTGGGTTCGAGTCCCATCTGGACCGCCATCAAGATCATGCAGATGTAGTTCAATGGTAGAACACAGCCTTGCCAAGGCTGATACGGGGGTTCAATTCCCCTCATCTGCTCCATATGTCAAAAACTCCCTTAAGTAGGGAGCTTTTTTAATTTATAGAAATAATTTGGTGTAAAAATCAAATAGAATAAAAATATGCATTATCAATGGTAGTGTCAAACGTATCAACAATACTAATTTAAACTACCTAGAACCACATAAAATCATTATAAACAATACTACTTTTCTATCATTTAATTACTCTACTGATGTTTATATAGGTAATTAAAAAAGTAATTGGTGTTTCTAATATGAATTTAACCCTATTTATAATTTGTAGTATTAGCATTATTGTTTATCTTATATCTTGGTACATAACACAGAAAAAAATTAAAAACTTTAATGAGAAGATTATTTCTATAAAAGTATTATTTCTAAAATGTTAAAAGTTCTATAAATATTTAAATGGCGCTACTAAATTTAAGTAGTGCTATTTTTGTTTTGCAAGAAAGAGTTTAGTAGATCGATATTTGAAAAAAGATATAAAATATAGTAGTATAATATATACCATTGAAAGAGGTGTTAGAAATAAGCAAATATGAGCCATTATGGAGATATTTAAAGGAAAACAAGAAAGACAGTTATAAATTATCTTATGAAGAAATTAAAAATATTTTAGGATTTGATATAGACCATTCCTTTTTGACTTACAAAAAGGAATCTAAAGAATATGGATATGAAGTAGCTAAAATATCAATGAAAGAAAAGGCAGTAATGTTCAATAAGATATAACTAAAAAATTACAATATGAAAGTGAGATGACAACATGAATAATGAAGTTAAAAAAATTATTGAGAAGTTTAAAGAAGTAAAAAATATATTAAAAGATTTTTCTACGAAAGATGAAGCAATAGAATATCTTGTTAACGAAACAAAACTATCAAAAGAAGAATGTTCTGTTTCGTATGATATTATTATGAAAATTGAAGATTAAATTACAATTTATACGAAAGATTGTCACTTCAAAACTTAAAGTTCTCTTTCTAAAAAGGAGGACTTTTTTGATATTAGAATTTAAAACTATGGAAACATTAAAAACAAACACTTTAATTTTGAAGATTATTAAGGAGTACATTTACAAAGTTAAGAAAGGTGCTATAAAACATTTATTACATACTAATTTACAAATTATAGAACCTGCTGAATATCTAATTACATATCCTACTATTCTTACCATACTAGAATATAAAGTTAATGAAATATCGAAATAAGAATTAGAAATCAAGAAAGCTGACTATGATGTTTTATCAATTTTGAAAAATAAAATGATTGATTTTGTTTTTGGATAAGCAAACTGAAGAAATAAATTTAAAAAGTCTCATAATTAAATGAGACTTTTTATTTATAACTTTAACCCTTTTAACATCTATCAAATTTTCATTTTTACATTTAGGACAATAAACAGGAAAATTTATAATGATTGTATCTTCATGGATTTTTCCTCTTGTCTTATTATTACATATTGGATACTTTATCCATTCAAGTTCTTTTCTATATTTTTTCTAATAAATCAACATTTTTTAATACCAATCATGTTTCTCATTACGGTCTAGCTGATTTATTTTTTCCATTTCCTCATCTGACAATTCAAAATGATATATTTCGGTATTTTCCTTTATATGATCTGGGTTACTAGAGCCGGGTATTACAACAACACCTTTTTGAAGATTCCATCTTAAAATCACTTGTGCTGCTGATACTCTATGATTGCTTGCTATATCCACAATAGTTTTATCATTTAATAATTCCTTTGTATACCCTCTACCTCCAAAAGGATACCATCCTTGAACTACTATCCCCAAACTTTTAATATATGGTATAACATCATTTTCTTGATAATATGGATGAATTTCATTTTGTACTAATGCAGGAGTAATTGAAACTTGTGGTAAAAATTCTTCTAATTCTTTAATGTACCAATTAGATAATCCTATTGAACGAATTTTGCCTTGTTCAACATATTTTTCCATTGCTTTATATGCTTTAACATCATTTGTTCCCGGATGATGAAGTAACATCATATCAATATAATCTACACCTAATTTTTCAAAAGCCATTTCTATTGCTTCTTCTGGATTATCAAATTGATTAGGATAAATCTTTGTTATTATAAATATTTCTTCTCTAGGAACATTTGAATCTTTTATTGCTCGACCAATTTCTTCTTCATTTGAATACATATAAGCCGTATCAATAAGTCTTACACCAGAATTTAAAGCACTTGTAATAGAATTATATGCTGTATCTCCTGTTAAACTATAAGTTCCAATTCCATTTAAAGGCATTTCATATCCACTATTTAACTTGACCGTTCCTGTTTCAAAATTAAATTTATAATCATGTGATTTATTTTGTAATTTTTCAATTATATCCTTATCCACAATTTTTCCCTCCTCACTGTACCCCATTATAAAGCATATACCAACACCGAGCGCTAATAATAAAACTATACTAACAGTTAAATATCGTCTTTTCATATTACATATTATCTTTTATGAATTTTTCCATTTTATCAAAAGGTATAACATCTAAGTTATCGTATAAGTCTGTATGAACAGCCCCAGGTATAATCATTAATTCTTTATTATCAGTATATTTACTTTCTTCAATCATATCTTCATAAGCTTCTTTACTAAAATAACAAGAATGTGCTTTATCACCGTGAATCATTAATACTGCATTTCTTATTTCTTTAGAGAATGTATGTTGTGGTGTATTAATAAATGATAATGCTGATGTCATATTCCATCCACCATTAGAATTCAAACTTCTTTCGTGATATGCTCTTCCTTTATAGTATTCACTATAATCTTTTACAAAGAATGGAGAATCTTCAGGAACAGGTAATTCTGCACATCCACCACCTAATTGGTATTCACTATTTTTATAATCTTCAATTCTTTGCTTATTTAACCTTATCTTTAATTTATATAATGAATCTTCAGTATTGGCATTAAAATATCCATCATGATTGACTTTACTCATATCATACATTGTCGAGCATATTGTGGCTTTAATTCTTGTATCAATACTAGCAGCATTTAAAGCAATACCTCCCCAACCACAAATTCCTATTATACTAATTTTTTCTGTATCTACATTATTAAGAGTATATAAATAATCTATTGATGCTTGAAAATCTTCAGTATTGATATCAGGAGATGCAACATACCTTGGGCTACCGCTTGATTCTCCTGTAAAAGATGGGTCAAACGCGATTGTTAAGAAACCTCTTTCAGCCATTTTCATTGCATACAAACCACTACATTGTTCTTTAACTGCTCCAAATGGTCCACAAACTGATATTGCCGGTAATTTCCCTTCATAATTTTTCGGTTCATATTGATCTGCTACTAATGTAAATCCAAATCTTGTATGAAATGTTATCTTTTTGTGATTAACCTTATCACTTAATTTGAATGTTTTATCCCATTCAGTTACTAAATTTAATTTTTCTTCTTTCATATTTTTTCCTCTTTCCTCTATAAAACTATTTATAGTTTTCTTGTTTTTTATTTGTAACAATTGCAATTTTTTCTTTTCAACATTAATTTATTTCAAAAATAAAGAAATAGCAAATACTTATATTAAATATCATGATATGCTTGAAACGTATATTGTGATACTATATAATATTTAAAAAAGGTGCTATATGAAATTAAGAGTTTTAAAATACTTTTTAGCAATTGCAAGAGAACAAAATATAAGCATTGCTGCAAACTATCTTCATGTTACCCAACCTACACTTTCACGACAAATTAAAGATTTAGAGGAAGAACTTGGGCAAAAATTATTTATTCGTGGTAGTCACAATGTGACTTTAACTGAAGAAGGTATGATTTTCAGAAAAAGAGCTGAACAAATTGTTGATATGGTAATGAAAACCGAAGAAGAATTTTCAGCTATGGGAAGTAACATAAGCGGAGATATTTATATTGGGGCTGCTGAAAGTTATAACATTAAATATATTGCTAAAGTAATTAAGCAAATACAAAGTAATTATCCAGATATTCATTATCATTTATTTAGTGGAAACGAAGAAGATATTACGGATCTACTCGATAAAGGTTTGATCGATTTTGGAATATTAGCGGATCCTGCTGATATTACTAAATATGACTACCTGTCTTTGCCAGTAAGTGATACTTGGGGATTGATTATGAAAGCAGATTCTCCATTAGTCAATAAAGAATATGTAACAAAGCAAGATTTACTTCATTTACCTTTAATTTGTTCAAGGCAATCTATAAAAAAAGATAATAAACATAACGATATAATAAATTGGTTTGGAAAAGATTTTGAAAACTTAAATATTATCGCTACTTTTGACTTAACTTATAATGCTTCCATTCTAGTAAATGAAGGAATTGGCTATGCAATCGCATTTGATAAATTAGTGAATAGAAATGACTATACTAATCTTTGCTTTAGACCCTTAAATCCAGAAGTGAAATCAAAATTAAATATTGTGTGGAAAAAACAAATGATTTTTTCTAAACCTGCACAATTAATACTTGATACATTACTAAAAGAGTACTAAATACTACTTAATATGTATCAAGGTTATATCTTATTATTATACGGTGATGAACCTTCCTCCCATTGCATGTGTAAATTACAAGAAATGAGGGTAATATGAACACGAACATTTATGAATTTGAAGCTGTCATTAAAAAAGTACCGGATATTGACGGAGCCTATATTGAATTTCCATACGATGTAAAAGAAGAGTTCCATAAAGGAAGAGTAAAAGTAGAAGCTACCTTTGACGGCATACCCTATATCGGAAGTTTAGTAAAGATGAAAACTCCCTGCCATATCATAGGGATCAGAAAAGATATCCGCAAACAACTCGGCAAACAAGCGGGCGATATGATAAAAGTGACAATAAAAGAAAGAGAGTAACCTTATGAAAACAATGTACCTTTTAAAAGCGTACATTGTTTTACTTTCTTCCTATTTTTTCACCTAACAAGGTTTGTCAATCAGCGCTAATAAATCGTTCAGATCATCAATGAAGTCATCCGCTTCACTCTGATTCAAATGAAAATTATAATCCTTTCGTGCGATGGTCTTCATACCTGCACGCTTCCCTGCCTGAATACCGATCTCAGAGTCTTCCACGACCATGCAATCCTCAGCAGCAAAACCAAAGTAATTCTGACAATATTGATAAATATCGGGAGCCGGCTTGCTTCTTTCAAAATTATCGCAAGAAACAACGAGATCAAACAACGAAAACAACTGTCCGCTTTGCAGCATGGTCTTAATATATTCAATATTACTGCTGGAAGCACAGGCTATCTTAAAGCCTCTTTTTTTTAGTTTCAGCAAAGCTTCTCTCACTTCCGGAAAAACGATCGTCGCATAATCGATAGTTTTAAATTTTTCATCTTTAAAAGCACGAAGGCGCTGTCTAAATTCCTCCACGGATATAGGCAGCTCAATTCCTTCAAAAACTTTCGGCCAAGGATTCAGACTTTTATGCGATCCTATCAAGAGATGAAAGCGTTCTAACGGAACATCATAATGTTCCTGCTCCAAAAATTCTCTCGTCATCTCCTGATGCATGATTTCCGAATTTATCAAAACACCATCCAAATCAAAAAATATTGCTTTCATATGGCTCACTCCTCACTTGCATTCACGGTATCTTTTCCATATATATAACATAAAGAGGTGCGCAATCCAAGAGCAAAAAAATTTATTTCTATCATTACCTATCATATCTATCCAATCCATTCCATATGTGTTATCATATTTTCTAGCAAAATTGGATGTCATGCAAACGACATCGAATATTAATCGCATTTTTATTCCAAGCAAGAAAACATCCCTTTCCCTTTATCCATCTATTCATAAAAGAAGGAAAGGAAATGATTATGTATCCTATGGAAGGTCATAATAACTATGTCAGGAGGTACCCATATGAAAATCGTTGATCCGATGAAAACAAACCGAGCTGCAAGCTGGAAGCTCTACAGCCGGGCACCTATGCCGATGGTAACAATTTTTAAAACTCTGGATATATCGCATTTGCTGGAGTTAAAGAAGGATGGCTATAAGCTGAATATGCTCTTATGCTATTGCATCGCCGCAGCGGCAGAAAATATCAAGGAATTCAAATTATTGCCTCAGGGCGAAAATATGATTGCTTATGATAAGATCGGCATCAATGTCATTGTCAAAAATAAGCATGGCTCCATTAATGCATGCGATATTCCTTTCTGCAATGATGTAAAAGAGTTTCAAAAGCAGTACTTATCCCTGACACATCAGGTGTATGAAACATGCAGTGATCACGAAATCGATGATCACATGATCATCGGGACATCCAGTCTTATCCATTATGATATCGATGGTGCTGTCAATATGTATAGCGGTATTTTCAATAATCCATTTATCATATGGGGAAAATATCAAAGAAAAGACAATACCGCAAATCTCAAGTTGTCCTTCCAGTTCCATCATGTTCAGATGGATGGCATGGAAGCCTGTGAGTTTCTGGAAGAACTGCAACGCCGTATCTCTCAGCTGACAATGTAATGACTACATATAAAGGAGGAAGTCTATGTGCACAGCCGTCACATATAAAACAAAAGACGTCTATTTCGGACGTACGCTAGATTATGATTTTTCTTATGGAGATGAAGTAACCATAACTCCCCGCAACTATCCGTTTCATTTCAAAGAAGAAAACAGCATACCTACACATTATGCCATCATCGGTATGGCTTATGTTGCCGAGGAATATCCGTTATATTATGATGCTATCAACGAGAAAGGCTTAGCTATGGCAGGTTTGAATTTCGTAGGAAATGCCTGCTATCACGAAAAAAAAGAAGGCAGGGAAAATATCGCACAATATGAATTTATTCCTTGGATCTTAAGCCAATGCGCTTCTGTGACAGAAGCTCGTAAACATATTGCGAATATAAATTTACTGAATGCTGCTTTTCGTGATGATCTGCCGCCGGCACAGCTCCACTGGATACTTGCCGACAACAAAGAATGCATAACCGTGGAATCCGTGAAAGAAGGAATTCGCATTTATGATAATCCGGCAGGCGTATTAACAAACAATCCGACTTTTGATATGCAGATGTTCGCATTGAATAACTACATGCATGTATCTGCCAAAGAACCGGTGAATACATTTGCCAAATCATTGGATCTGAAACCTTATGGCAGAGGTATGGGAACCATAGGCCTTCCCGGGGATCTTTCCTCACAATCCCGATTTATAAGAGCTGCTTTTGTAAAAATGAATTCGGTATCTGCACCAAGTGAACACGAGAGTGTCAGTCAGTTTTTCCATATCTTGAACAGCGTTCAGCAACCAAGGGGATGCTGTGTATTAGAAAACGGAACCTATGAAATGACAATTTATACATCTTGCTGTAATATCGACAAAGGAATTTACTATTACACGGCTTATGATAATCATCAGATCACCGCTGTTTGCATGCATAAAGAAAATCTGGACAACTCCATGCTGATCCGCTATCCGATCATAAAGGAAGAACAGATCCATTCACAAAATTAAAGGAGAAGAATTATGAAAAAGGACCTGAAAGATTTAATAGAGGCCAAAAGACAGATCGATTCCATCTTGCACAAGCTGAGAGAGACATTAAAGACCTTACATGCAAAAGAACAAAAAGATCGATACAAGTCCCAGATCACTCTCGCAGAAAGGCGCATCCAAGCTTTGGAAATCGCAGTGCAGCTTTTAGAAGATGAAATCTTAAAGCAACATGACTGTTGAACCATAAAGCATTCTAAACACCTCTTATGGTATTATTCTGTACGACATAACGGTAATGCAACATATGGATACCTCGATAATATTTTATCCAGGTATCAGCTTTTGTCATACCGTTTCGTATTGCTACCTTTTGTGAGGCGATGTTGGTATCTCGGATAATAGAACATACCGCGTCTGCTCCCAATCTTTCAAAAGCATACTGTTTGCATGCTTGGGCTGCTTCGATCGCATACCCGTTATGCCAATGATCCCTATTGAAAAGATAACCTATTTCCAAGACTTCCGCTTCTTTCCATGGCTGCATGGTAAGTCCGCACTGACCGATCATTTCATCATTCTCTTTTAATATTACCGCCCATAAGCCGAAGTTCCAATGCTGATAACGATAAATCTGCCTATCTAGCCATTCCTGTACTTCCATATCGCTGAAAGCTCCTTCATATGCATACATCGTGTGTTCATCTTGCAGGATTTTACATAAAGAGGGAAAATCTGTCTGTTTCATCTCTCGCATATATAACCTCTTTGTTTCTGATATCATCGCACCCTCCGCAATTCTTGATTTTCTGTTTTCGGATAGTTATATCATAGCATTCAAATAGGAGGTTTTCTACTATTTCCCTGCTTATAATCGCTGATATCCGTAACAGCGCTAAGCAAAATACCAAGGAACCCGTATCTGTTTTTCATAACAGTATGATATAATATAAAAAACGCACAAAGGAGAGCCTCTATGAAAAAGTTATTAACAGCATTACTAAGTCTGTTGCTATGCGCTTCTCTCACTGCCTGCGGCATGGGGAAAAAGGGAAGTGACGAATTTGCACAATATATGGATGAGATACCGCCGATCATTCTTGATCACTTTGGTTTTAATATCAATTTCCTCTTTGATCATCCAGAAAACTACGGAATAGACAAAGAACTGTATTCATTAGATTTTTTATCTTTAGAAGATTATAAAAACGCCAACGACAGCATTTTGGAAAAGCTGGATGAGTTAGACGACTACGATTACGATGAACTGAATCAGGATCAGAAAATCGTATATGATCTTTTGAAAAAAGAAGCAGAGGATAACGGCTTTGACGATGAAGACTACTATTATCTGACAACCAATTACTTCGATACAAACAGCGGTGTACAGTCACAGCTGCCGATGTCATTATGGTGCTATGAATTTAAAAATCAGAAATCTCTGGATTCTTTCCTTGCAATCTTGAATGATGCTCCGGATATCTTTAAAAAGTATACGGATTTGGAACAAACGCGACAAGATAAAGGATACGGCATGTCACAGACATATATGGATGAAGTATTGGAAGCTTTGCATACCATCAATACGACCGATCAATCTTTTATCATAGAAGCGGCAAATGAGAAAATCGATGCGTTAGATTTTTTGAATGCAGAAGAAAAGCAAGTGTATAAAGAAAAGATCAAGACCGCTTTTAATAACAGTCTGCTTCCCGCCTTTCAGCAAGCTGAGAGCGATCTATCCGCTATTAACGTTGTAAAAGAGGGGGATGGAGAGCTTTCCAGCTATAAAAATGGTAAGGAGTATTACGAAGACATGGTAACCTCTGCCGCCGGTGTGGAAACGATGGAAGAATATGAACAGTATTTGGAAAAAGAAAATGAAAAAGTGCAAGGACGGTTGATGGAACTGCTGATGAACACTCCGGAATTAAAGGATTCTTTATTGGATGCAGATAAGCTGATGGAAAAGATGCAGAACATCCATTATACGGATTTAACGACTTCTCAGGAAGTCATCCAGTTCTTAGAAAAACAAATTCAGGAGCGCAAAGATTTCCCGAAAATCCAGCTGCTTGACTATGAGATGAAGCAATTCCCGGAAGCGATGAAAGAAACGACGCTGGCGGCTGCCGCATATTTCTTAAGCGCCTATGACGATCCGTCTGGGAAAGACGAACAGATGATCCTGAACGGTACGTTTAAACAAAGCAATTTCACAACCATTGCTCATGAAAGTTTCCCGGGTCATATGTATCAGCATAATTATTTTAAAACGGTAGATCATCACATTTTGCGTGATATTCTGAGTTCTTCCACATATGCCGAAGGCTGGGCGACGTATATTGAAGATGTTGCCTGTGAATACTCACAAGAACCGGGTATGTGCCATCTGAACAATATCAACAATCAGTTTGTATATCTGATGGTCTTGGATCTGGATAAGCAAATACACTATGACGGCATAAGCCGCAGTGAGGCTTATGCATATTTAGAGCAAGCTTTCGGAATAACCGATGAAGAAGATAAAAAAGCTCAGTATGAGCAGCTTCTTGAAAATCCGGCAATATTTGCGAACTACTATGTCGGATACTATAAACTTCTCGATTTAAAAGAAAAAGCAGAGGAAACATGGAAAGAAGATTACAGCGATTACCGCTTCCATGAAGAGATCCTGGATCTGGGTCCTCTGCCGATGGATCTCCTTGAAAAATATATAGAATTATAAAAAGATGTATAAGAGCTGGTAAACGAAAAATCAGCTCTTTTTATTATGAATTCTCCATATAAAAAAATGAAAGCGATGACAGGGGATCTCTTTTGCATAAAAACCGTATATCGGTAACGATCAACGATACAAGATAAAACCAGCGACACCGCTTATCAACATAACCGCAACCGGATGAACGTTCCCCTTTCTTACCATCAGCAGCATCGCTGAAAATATAAATACAGCGATCCCGTTCGGTGATAAAAAATCCGTTCCCGGGGCAGCAGTACCGTATAACGCTAATAAGACGATCGTAAAAGCGGCGGAAATGATCAAACCGAGAGAAGCCGATTTCAGTCCTTTTTGCATTTCCATCACATAAATCGATTTTTCATGTGTCAGAAAAAATGTATATAGAAACAGCGATATCATAACACCGCACGATATACAGCCGATGGTCGCGGCCAATGCACCGGCAATTCCGCCGATCTGAAGTCCGACAAATGTAGATGTATTCACCGCTAAAGGTCCCGGAGTCATCTGTGAAATGGTGATGATATCGGTAAACACCTTCTCGCTTATCCAGCTGTTGCTTACTACGACTTGTTCCTGAATCAAAGGAATGATCGCATAGCCGCCGCCAATGCTCAATAAGCCGATTTTAAGAAATGTAATAAATAGGTTCCATACGCTCATATTCTTTTCTCCTTCTTATAAAACACTCGCAGCACGCATAAAAAACAGCAAAAAAAGAGGATCATTGCAACATTTATATTCCATAGGAAATTTGCCGTAAACGCCAAGGGTATCATGGCTGATAAAAACAGCGACTTTTCTTTCAAAATCAAAGAGCACATGTTCATGATCAGATCCACCATTAATGCGGCGACCCCTGCTTCCATTCCTTTTAAGATCGCCGCAATAACTGTATTGCCAACAAAAGCTTTATAAAAAGTGGATATAAACGCAAGAATAACCAGTGGCGGAATAACAGCGGCAACACAGCTTATGAGAGCCCCTGTAATACCGGCTGCTTTATACCCGGATAATGCGGAGAGATTGATTGCGATCGCCCCAGGCGCGGATTGTGCTACAGCCGCCATGTTTATCAGATCTTCTTCACTGAAATATCGCTTTTTTACGACCAAAAAACGGCGAACCATCGGAACGACGATATAGCCTCCGCCAAAGGTAAACGCACTGATAAACAGATTGGAAATAAAAAGCCATACATATATTTTTATACGCTCCTTCATAATGCTATCCTCCCGGCTAGGTCATTATATCCCTTGTTTCGCAATCTGTAAAATGCTATTATTTTATATAATCCATCTATTTTATTCATACCTAAAGGAGGAACAATATGGTTATACGATATTTAGAGATCTTGGAAGCAATAGCGGAAACCGGAACATTTACAAGTGCTGCAAAACAATTGTATATCACACAATCGGCAGTTTCTCATGCTGTCGCAGAGCTTGAAAAACAAGCGGGAACAGCCCTTTTTGAACGCTTGCCAAAGGGTGTTGTCTTAACGCGTGCCGGTATTTCTCTCTTACATGAAGCTCGTAGCATTTTGACGGCTTGCAGGAATTTAGACAGAAGGATATGCCATCTGGAAGAAAATACGCCGGTTAAGATCGTATCCAGTATTACCATTGCTTCTTTCCTGCTTCCTGAAATACTCAGCGAATTGAAAACCGCTTTTCCAAACCTTCAACTTTCTGTTCAAGTCGCAAGTGCAAATACTGCTATTGATATTTTACAGCGCGGTGATGCGGATATCGCTTTTTGGGAAGGTACCGCACCAAAAGGCAATTTTGATACGATTTTCTTAGGATCCTATACATTATGCGCAGCCTGCGCATCGGACTTTGACTTATCTGAAAAAGCGCTGTCCCCTGATCGATTATGTCGTTATCCGTTATTGCTTCGTGAACAGGGAAGCGCCATCCGCGATACCTTAGACAACACGCTTGCGCTTGTTCATCTGAAAGCGGAGCCTGTTTGGGAAAGCGTGAATTCCCTTGCCCTTATCAAAGCTGCTGAGGCCGGCTTAGGTATTACCATATTACCGGAAACATTATTATCCGATTCCTTATCTTTAAAAAAACTGCGTTTGCTTCCATTCGATGAAATAAAAATGGAAAATCAAATGCTGGCCTTGTTTCATAAAGATAAGTACATCACGAAACCTTTTCAGCTCCTGATAGACCAACTGAAAAGCAGAAATGAATTCCACTCTTTATAACAGTTCCTTCGTATAAGAAAAGCTGCCGACTTTTTATCGACAGTTCTATCGTTCTTATATAAGTGTTTTTAGCGGTGAAAAATGGCAAGATGCTTCAACCGGCTGCTGAGCGCAAGAAACAGCATTACCGCAAATACGACCGTAGTGATCGCATTGATAAACGTAGACAGCGCTGACCAGCTAGCTAAAATCTTAGCAGCCTCGCTCGGTATTCCTAGCAAATAGTTTTTATACACATAGGATAAGACAGGGTCTACGATCACATTAAACAGCATCGCTATACAAGAAGCAAGCAGCGACCATTTCAAAACATACCTCCTGTCATCGAGATGTTCTCGTATATGACCTCTTTTGTGAGCGATGAAACCGGCAATCATACCGATAGCAAGCTTCATGATAAAAGTCTTTGGTGCTGATGCCGCATAACCGCTTAAAAGATCTGCCAGCCCCATGCCGATCGCACCGGCAAGCCCTCCCGGAAGGCCGCCTAATATCAACGCAGCCAATATGCAAAAGGTATTGCCAAAGTGAATGGCTGTTTTGCTTCCGCCCATAGGGATATCGATTCTAAGAAACTGAAATCCGATAAAACACAGGGCAGCTAACAATGCCGTTGTGCTTAACACCGCAATTTGTCTATGTTGCTTCATATTCATTCTCCTTTGATGTACATGATCATACCAAATATCTGTCATTATAAAAATAACCAGTTTTAATATTTTTCAAAGGGTCAGATGTGCTATACTATACATGGTGATCTTATGTATATCAAAACCATTAACTTCACACCGGATACAAATTCTCCGTTATATATTCAATTGTCTTCCAAGATCGAGCATGATATTGCTCATCATTATCTCATAAAGGGAGACCGTCTGCCAAGCGTGCGCCAACTGGCAGCCGCTTTAAATATCAGCAGAACGACCGTAGAAGCCGCCTATGCGCGATTATGTGAAACCGGATACGTACATGCCAGTGCCAAACGCGGCTTTTTTGTTGCGATCGATGCCCAAAAAGCAAAATGGCGGGAATCGATCTTATCCCCTCGATCTGCTGAAGAAACTCTTCCCGTACGCTATGATTTTTCTTCGGATTCCGTGGATCCCCTCTGCTTCGACGTGTCGTTATGGAAACGATATATCAAAGAGATCCTCGAAAATACACATACGATCTATTCTTACGGCGATATCCAAGGAGAACCGGAACTGCGTCATGCCTTGCAGCGATATGCGTATACAATGCGCGGTGTCTTATGTAGAAGCGAACAGATCATCGTCGGTTCCAGCTTTCAATCCCTGTTGTATCAATTATGCGGAATGCTGGACAAACCACAGATCATCGCCATGGAAGCTCCTGGTTTCGATAAAGCAGAACAGGTCTTTCGGGATTACGGCTTCTCAATCATGCATATTCCCAGACAACCGCACGGCATATCTCTTGAAAAACTGAAACAGCATTCGATAACGGCTCTGTATGTACATAGCGCAGCCATCGGCGAGGATAAGAAACCTTTGGATAATGAACAGCGTTCCGCCTTGCTGGCATGGGCAGAAAAATACCATGTTATGATCATCGAAGATGATCACAACGGTGAACTGCGCTACGCTTCCCGCTCCATACCCGCTATGCAAGGAATCTCCTATCATCGGCAAGTCGTTTATATCGGTTCTTTTTCTAAGCTTTTGCTTCCGTCTTTAAGGATCGGATACATGGTGCTAAATGAAGAGCTGCAGCGGCGTTATGAAAAACAAAAACAAAACTACAGTCCATCTTCTTCCAAAATAGAACAGTTGGCGCTGGCTCACTATATTTCTGACGGACATTTAGAGCGGCAGATTCGACGTTCCAAAAAGCGCTATGAGCAAAAAAGCAAACAGCTGATGCAGCTATGTATGAACATATTTCCGCAATGGACCTTGATGTTGGAGGAAGCAGCTTTGCGAATCCAGATGCATGCTCCCACTCCTTATGACAACGAGCAGCTGTTAAAACAATGCATGCGGTATGGCATACGCCTGCAAAAAAATAAAAACGGTGATCTGCTTCTATCATTTACTTCCATAGATACCGCCGATATGGAAGATGCACTGTATATCATACGATCCGTTTGGGAACAGCTGACACTATAAATTTCCTATCTGCCAGAATATCCTTTTACAAAATTGTAGTGTATAATGGTATTACATATTTATAATGTTTACAAGCGCCATATAACAGAAAGGAAACCGTGATGAAACAGACATTAGTGCCGAATTTAAAACTGTCATTAAAACAGAGCTTTCATCAGGCTAAAGCACAATCTCTGAAAATTCTTGCATGCAACAATGAGGAGCTGCGCATCTATCTGAATGAACAGATGAGCCGTAATCCTTTTTTGCATTGCAGCTATGGTTCCTCTTATGGAAATCATACGGATATGGATATACTGCTGGAATACTCCCATGAGCATAAGAGCCTATATGATGAGATCATGGAACAGGCACGATTCAGCAAGTACAGTCCCGATCTGAAGATATGTGAATACCTTTTATATCAGTTAGACAGCAACGGCTATTTTAAGATCAGCCGGCGCAGACTTTTTGAAGAAGGGCATTATCCGAAGGATATTTTGAAGCGTCATATTGCCATTCTGCGTACGTTTGAACCGTACGGCATCTTTGCTTTCGATGTAAAGGACTGTTTAAAAATTCAAATCCGCAGATCGCAATATCATGCAAAGGAAACGGCACTGCTGCTCTGTAATTATCTCGAAGAGCTCGCCCTGCACCACTATGATGTCATCAAAAACAATACCGGGTTATGTGATGAGGATATCGAAGAGAGCTATTCTTTTATTAAAACACTGAATCCGAAACCGGCTTCTGGTTATAACAGCGATTCCGTATATATTCATCCGGAATTCATCATACGTGCGGAAGATGAAAATATAAAGATCCAAGAGATAAGCGATGATTTGCATATATCTTTTCGTGCAGCGGAAGAGGAAGACAGCAAGGAGCTTCGCGATTACATGAAACAGCAAAAAGCACAAGTCAACAATATCATCAGCAGTATTCAGAAACGCAGTTTTACGCTTATGCAGATCATGCAGTATATATGCGATATACAAAAAGATTTCTTTCTTTGTCATGGCAATCTTCACCATCTAACGATGGCTATGATCGCAGAAAACTGCGATCTCCATGTTTCCACTGTTTCCCGTGCCTTAACGAATAAATCCTTTGAATTTGAAAACCGCTACTACCTTATGAAAAACATGCTTAGCAGCGGCGGTGTAGATGATATCGGAGCAGAGGAGATCAAGACGGAGATACGCGGTATTATCAACGACGAAGATAAAAAGAAACCTCTCAGCGATGATAAGATATGCGAAATCCTAAACGAAAGAGGGATTGCCGTCTCTCGCAGAACGGTCGCTAAATACCGGGAAAGCTGTCATATCTTCAACTCTCAGAAGCGAAGGATAAAGTAACAGATCATGAAAAAGGCCTGCCTTCACATGGCAGACCTTTTCTATTTATTTTTTCATTACTTGGTTATATATTCATACATATCGCCGGACTGTACAAAGCTGCAGGGGATATCTTCTCCCAACGCCTTGCCGATATAGTTCAGCATATATTCCATCCCCGGCTCTTCCAAATTGAAATGCCCCATACCGAGAACTACCTTATTCTGTCCCAGCATACTGCTGTCGCGGATATATTCTGCCAACGTAAAATCTACGATCTCCATCGTCAAAAAACAATCGATCCCCTCTTCATTCGCCTGACGAATATCATCTCTGGCATCTCCCAGCACGTGGAAAGGGATCTTGATCTTACGGACGCTTGTATCCAAGTCACCAATGACCTTGATACCGTTCAGATGCAGACGTTCAATCAAAAAGTCAGCTAATTCCTTTGCGCTTATCTGCGGGATCTCATAATGAAGCGGATTGGTCGTATCGTGTGTAATATAATCTGTCCACCCTAATTTATCCGCAACGCCATAGAAAATCCCGTCTACATAGCTTCCGTCTTCCATAGGAATACCGGAATGAATATAGTCATGATTGCGCCATACAACGATACCGTTATCATCCAGCAGTTTTTTCTTCGCCGCAAACGTCTTGTTTCCTTCTTCTTGCAGCCAATCGATATGATCGCCATGATTCCAAAACAAAGCTTCATGCGCAATGATCAAATTAGCTCCTCGATCGGCTGCCTCTCTTATAACTTCTGCCGTAGCCCAGCACGTCGTTACGATGCCCGTACATTCTCTATCGGGATCGCCATATAAAATCTTATCGCGAGTCGTTTCTTCCTTGATCACTTCCCCGTTAAATTCGCCTTTGTGATAGGCCTTCATCTTTTCAATAACTTCTCTAATCAGCATTTGCTATTCTCCTTTCTGCAACCGGCTTCCTTTCATGAGCAAGTAGCTCTGCGCATCATGGTGATGATGCAGTACCTGCATGATATTTTTCCGATCACTGCTCTCATAAAATTCCTCTGCTTCCTTGCGGGTCTTACCGCCGGCGACCTTGCGAGCGATCAAACGATCTTTAAGCTCCGCCTCTCGGGCATACATAAAGACGCTGTCGTCACAATATTCGATCAGATCCTTCCAGCGTCCTTCGTTTAAAAGAAGATAATTTCCTTCTATCAGAATGATCGCTTTTTCTGCCCGTATCTGATCCGGTATCACGTCATGTATCTTCCGCGAATAACAAGGCCAGAGATTGTCCTTCTCTCTTCCTTCCAAGATCTTTTGTTTTAACCCGACAACATCGAAGGTGTCACTGCTTCCTTTTCTCTCCATCAGTGAACGCAAGACACCGTCTTCCATTTGCTGATGAGTATTCAAATAGCTGTTTGAATAATGGAAGCCATCCATGCCGATCGCCTGAACCGGAATTCCTTCTCGCTCTGCCAAATATTCCAGAAACAGTGACAATGTCGTTTTCCCGCATCCCGGAGGAGCTGCCAGAAATACAAAGATCCGGCGATCTTTCTCCTTCTGTAATGCTTGCCAGCGCTTTACAAGAGGCAATAAGACATGCGCAACATCCTGCTCATGATATTCGGCATCCACCGTCAATCCGTTTACCGTAAATGAATATCTCATAACCGCCTCCTATTTCATCATTGCAACTATAGGATACTACTTCTCATCGCTGTCTTCTACATAAAGTGAACGCAGATGAGTTATTTTTTTCTCATCCAAACCATATTCCTGATAGAAGAAACTATCCCAATCCGAATATTTTTTCAAAACTTCTTCCCAAGAAGACCGTAACAATTCCTCATGTACCGTACAGCAGTAAACGAGCGTTTCTTTTTCTTTCCCGCAAAAACCGAGTTCTTCCGCATGCGCTATTGCGTTGCTCATCACATAGTCGTTGCTTCGCATATAGTCTTCCATGATGTCGGCATCTCCTACACCAAGCAGTTTTTGCAGTAACGCCGCGATAACGCCGGTGCGGTCTTTCCCAGAACTGCAATGAAATAAAATAGCCCCGTCATCCTGTCTCATCAAATCTAAAATCATTTGTATCGCTTCGTTGTGAAACGGCAGGACACGATACCCTTCATGGACAAACGATGCTGCGTTCCTAATTTCTTCACTGCTGCTGTTCTTATCGATCAGCATAAAAAAATAGAAATTTTCCAAACCATCCCGGGTATGCAGAGCCGATACATGGAAACGATGGAAATCACTTGGAAGTTCATAAGGGTCCTCACGGCATTCCTCATCGCTGCGCAGATCGACGATATAACGGATCCCAAGGCGCCTCATCTCTTCGATATCCTCTTTATGAACATCAAAAAGATTTCCGCTTCTATATAATTTCCCCTTTTTTATTCTCTTATGATGCAAGACATTTCCGCCAATACAGCGGAAATTATGAATATGTTCTATCTTCATTCACACCTCCATGCAAACAAAACAGGAAAGCCTTCGCCTCCCTGTTTTTATTCATCATCACAGTCCATAGCAGAAGCTGAACATAGCTGATTTACATATACGATCTGATTTCTGCACTCTTCCAAAAGAGAGGCAACACTCTCACTTGTAAAAGGCACATCTTCCGGTGCAAGCAGAAATCCCATTGCCAGTGAAAGATTCATCCCGCAGATGACATGTACATGATCACAGATATACGGATAGAACTTCTGATATACGCTTCCTCCCATAAGATCCGTCAAAACGATGACTTCATCATCGGGATCAAACGTATCAAACAGCTCTTTTACCACAATCTCCAAATCCTTTTCATCATCTTTTACATACGCGTTGATATCATAGATCTTTTTTGCTTCATTCGTCAAAAAATTAACCGTATCTTTCAACCCGTATGCCAAATAGTGATGTGAGGCAAATATATATCTTCTCATAACAAATCTCCTATCTCGCTGACAATTTTTTCGCTTTCGCCTTTTGGCGTATTGCTTGCCTTTGTTTCATATGTTTTTCCATATTCCTCAGCTTCGATGAAATATCCCTGATAGTCATTTGCATAACCGATCAAAAGGAAATGCTTGGATGGACATTTCGCTCTTAAAGCAAGCCCGAATTTGCTGGCCAACTCGCCGGGATAGGTAACGATCGTCAGATCCTGTGCGTGAATGACAACACCGCTTACGTGGAAATCCACGGTTTCGTTTGTCATCTTGTCTTCCAAAATCATAACTTCCGTCGTACGCAACTTCCGTTCATCTAATGAGATACCCTCCTGAGCCAATACCGCATTCGCTTCATCGATCCCTTTTTGATACTCATTGAAAAATGCGCGGTTATCATATACGATATGATGATCATATACCTGAAGTATCGCTTCATCCATATGCAGCGCTTCATAATTCTGAATGCCCTTCAAAATATCCGCTATCCCTTTACCAACGCGTTTCAGTTCAGCAAAATCATTTCCCTGCCGGAACTGACGATTGCTGATATCCCCGCTGGCGCCGGTAAACGTATATGGTACGACTTGCAGTTCTTCTGTCAGCTGCGAACGCACTTCACCGATCAGATCGGAACTCAGCATCATATTGTCAGGTCCGAGCACCGTCGCATGGCAGTTAAAATTACACATAGCCGCAATGATGCGTTCCCCATGCATAAACTTAATAACCGCTGCATTATCCTCATATGGCAGGGACGCATCCGTACGTTTGCTGTAATAGCCATGTACTTTACATGTCCCGATATATGCTTCGACATCTGTCAGCTGTTCTTCCAGATCATGGACGCTCTCCACGATCTTTTCAAGAGCATAATGAAAATATTCTGGGTTGTCCGGTGTACCCAACATCGCTTCATCTGTGAATCCGTTCGCTAAAGAATGCGAGTGAATAGCATTGACAATAATATGATCACTGTCAATATCAATAAAATTTTTGATCTTATCCTTAATAATCTCCGCCTTGCCTTTGCTCATCGTTATGACGTCTACACTGATAAAGAGAAGCCGTGCATTGCTCATCTCCAAAAGAAGAGATACGGCCAGGGGATGATCATGTATCCCCTGTGCCGGATGTTTTCTGGCTTCTCCTACGTAACCGCATAAATGAACTTCACATTGAGGCGTTATATCAACGAAACTTGTCGCAGCTCTCAACAAAAACTACCTTCTTTCTTATGCAGTAAAGATACCAGTAGCAGCTCCAATCCAAGAAGCGATAATGATGAACAGGATCATCCAAGTCATCTTTACTTTTTTCTTAGCCATGAAGAAATAGATAATCGCAACTGCAGCAACCGGAAGCAACTGAGGCATAACGCCGTCGATCAGACCCTGTACTTCCATTGTAACGTCTCCGTTTGTGAAAGTGATACCGGTCTTTAATTTTACAACCGTTGCGATCAAAGATCCAACTACTGTCAAACCTAATACGGAACAAGCTTCGGTAAACACCGTGATCTGCTTTCCGAATTTGGTAATGACGTTAACACCCATGTTATATCCCCATTCGTACTGCAGGATACGAACGGCCAAAAATGCAATTGTGAAAGCCAGCCACAGGAAGATTCCCAACGGATTTCCCTGCATTGCCATACTTGCTCCGATAGAACCGAAGATCGTCGGAATCATGGCCCAACCGATCGTATCACCGATACCAGCCAAAGGTCCCATCAAACCAACCTTGAAGTCATTAACGGCATCCAAAGATTCAACGCCGCCTTCGTCCTCAATACCTAAAGCGGCACCGATAACAAACGGAGAAATCCAAGGCATCGTATTGTAGTAACGCATGTAATTCAAAGATGATTTTTTCAAGTCTTCATCGTTTGGATACATCTTGCGCAAACAAGGATATACGGAGAAGAATGCAGAAGGTGCCAGCTGTGTCTCATAGTTAAATGTGGAAATACCGATCAGCCATCTTCTGGCAGCTCTGCGCAGATCTTTTTTAGTTAATACTTTTTCCTTACTCATCTTCCAAACCTCCTGCTGCACCGACAGATGCGGTTCCAGCATTCATCTTGCTCTTATAAATTTCATAAGCAGCTGCCAATCCAACAGCAGCGATTCCCAATACAGGTACACTCAGGTATGCAGCCAGAACGAATCCAACCAACAAGAATGACCAATATTTATTAACAGGCATATACATCAACAGCATCGCCATACCGACACCTGGCAGCACACCACCGGCAATCGTCAAACCGGTTGTGAACCATGCAGGCATGAAATCCAAGATTGTATTTACCAAGCTAGGTCCGGCAACAACGCAAACCAATACCGGAATAGCAGAACATAAACCGTAGAAAACCGGTGAAATCTTGATCACATTCAATGCGCTCTGGAATTTTCCTTCTTCGATCAGAGCGATTTCTTTTCTCATCAAGAAACCATTGAAGATCTTGTAAATAACATCAAAGTTAACACCCAGCATAGCAACCGGCAAACCAATTGCTAAACCGGCCTCCATTCCTTGACCCGTTGTAGCGGCAATCGTCGTAGCGATGATAGCAGCGATCGGATAATCCGGCATGGAAGATCCACCAACGGCAACGACACCCATAGACATCAGCTGCATGGTAGCACCGATATAAAGACCGGTTTCCGGATCACCGACAACAAGTCCGGTCAGCCATCCGCAGATCAATGTGTTAAATGCGGCAATCTGAAGCGTAACGGTATCCGTCATTTTCAGATAGGCAATAAGCGTAATCAATATAATCTGAATTACTGATAATTCCATTTTTTATTTCCCTCCTATAATTCCATTGCGTGTGTTAATTTAACAGCTTTATCAGTCGTTGTGAACTGTACGTCAACTTCGGTTCCGCTTTCCAGAAGTTTTTTATAGGTCGCCTTTTCTTCATCTTTTACAGATGCTCTTGCGCTTACCTTCGTACCCGTCTCACGATCTCTGGTGATTCCGATAACGATTCTGGGAATCTTTTGTCCCGCTTCTTCTTCCAGACGCAGGAAAATGTTGGGATCTTCACATACGACAAACACTTTGTGATCATCATATTTTCCTGCTTTGAAATTCTTGATAGCCGTTTCTTCCGTAATGATAGAACAAGCCATCGCAGCAGGTTTTCCCAAACGCATGCTTTCCTTGATAATCGGATCGTTTGCTGTTCGGTCATCGATCACCATGACACGCTGCGCTCCGGACTGTGGTGCCCACATCGTAGCCACGATGCCATGCAACAGACGGTAATCGACTCTTCCCAATACAATACTCATCTTTTATCCTCCTTTTGCTTTAAACCTTGGATATGGCAGCATCCATATCCATTGCACTTTTTATATAGCAAATATCGTGCCAATTATAAAATTCCTTTATTTAAAGGAAATTTTAAGAAGAAAAGACACTATTTCTAAAAACTTAACAGTGTTACTTAGCAGTAAACATTTCACACCGGCAGTCTCTTTCATAAAATCATTACTCTAAAAAGGAACCTTTCGGTTCCTCCTAATACATATTCTTGATATACATATTGATATACTCGATTTCCTCAATCGGGATCGATACGCTATAATAGCGCTCTACTTTCGCAAACGACGTCTTGATATGCATGATGAACTCTTGCATCTTCTTATCGCAATCCGCAAAAGTCTTTACATAATCCTCCGCACCCTCTCTGGTTGCCAATCGTTCGATCAAACAGCAGATGTGCACATATAAACCAAAGCACATATTATAACTGAATACCATATTCATCTCTGTTTGCAGGCGGTCAATGGCATCCGCTACGTGTTCCAGAAGTTTATCGGGATTAAGGATCGTCAGATTTCCGATAATATTGGACAATGAAAAGTTTTTCAATATGTTTCTGCGGAAAATCTCCATATCCGTCTCATTGATCAGATCTTTAAAGTGAATCGTCAGCATATCAAACGAATTGCTCATGATCAGCTCTTCTACCGGTACGAACCGAATATTACCAATATTCGGATTCAACGTACCTACAATACATACGACCTCATAATGAGCGAAAAAATCATCGTCGAGTTTATTTTCCAAAAGCGTAGAATAATCATAGGTAAGTACCTTGACCGGAAGATTTTTCGGAAGGGAATCCTCAAGGATATCCTTCAGTTTCTCCGCTGTTCCAATACCGGTGGCACAAGAACAGAGGATCACTTTTTCCCGTTCTCTTCCCTCAATGATCTGGAAATGCATTTCATTATGATCACGCAGACCGCTGAAGATCTTTCGTAACGGGACATCCTTATGAAGAGCTTCTCCTACCATCAGCGCCATCTTCGTACTCACATTGTTGGCAATCGCCACATTGACATTAGATACATCGCTGACACCCTTATATATATCTTCCAAGCTTCCCATATCTACCAAAAGAACAAGATCTTTAAACGCTCCCCGTTTCTTCAGAAAATCGTTTAATGAACTGATGATCGCTTCTGTCGTCGTATCCAACGGCATGTCGATCGCATCAAAAATATAGGAATCCAGCATCTGATTGACGGCATTGGCCATGGATGATGCCGTAGCATATCCATGTGCCAGAATAATACCGATCCTGCGGTTAATATCACGGTTGCGGTGATACATATGCATGATCAACGTAAAGATCGCCATGATGAACGGCTGAAGTTCCGTATCCAGACGCATCTTCATCACTTCGCTGATCTCGGCAACGATCGCATATTCTTTCATAAACTTCTTTTCGATAATACCGGCAAAGCTCTCACATTCCTCCTTATGAAGATCGAAATACTCTTCCATCTCCATATAGGAACGGGAACAATCTCGCACGAGCAACGACATGGAGTAGATCTCATTATTCTGAAAAGCATATCCGTATTTTTCGCTGATCATCTCCACGATCGTCTTCATGGAATTCATGATATACGTATCCGTCGGGCTTTTAATGTTGCTGTCATCAAACAGGATGGTATTGAAATAATGCTCTACATCTTCCGTACATGTTTCAATATACTTCTGCATGAGGATACGGTTATTCTGCAGATTCTGCAAATTATCCAGCAAAGTCGTAAACAGCTGTATCTGCGGCAACTTGTCTGACACATTTCCGCGCAGCTGTGAAAGCGTCAGCATCTGATGCCAGTTAAACATGATGCTGTTTCGATCGATATGATAGTTGGCGATGATATTCCCGGGAAGATTCAACGTATGAATTTCCAGCATACCTTCCTTCTTATTATGGTATAGAGAATTCATGCAGGTCGCCTGCACGATATTAAATAATTCTCCTACATTGCCATTATATTTCGCGTTCAACAGTGCGTTGAATGCCGTATTGCTGATGGTGATTTCACGACGCATCTTTTTTGCTTCCAGATCTAACGCTTCTACGAGTATCTGCGATTTTTCCCGCGTACCGCGCTCTTCCAAAGACGGTATCTCGATACGGATCGGTATCCTTCTCAGCAATGTCTTCAATAAGGCCGTTTCCGGATCTTCCGTTGTCGCAAAAACGAGCAGCACATTGCTATGATATTGGTTTTCATTATCTCCCAGCATATGATAATTGCCGTTATCCATAAACAAAAACAGCTTTTCCTGACACTCCGGACGCAGGCAGTGTACCTCATCCAAAAACAGCACCCCGCCGTCTGCCGCCTTAATCATCCCGACATTATCACTGTCTGCGCCGGTAAAGGCGCCTTTTTTATAACCGAATAAATTGGCGGTGATCAATTCCGGATTATTCGCAAACTCGCTGCAGTTGACATGAACGAACTTTGCGCCTTCTTTTAAAATCTTATGATTTACACCGTATTCATACATCAAATAGGCGATCGTACTCTTTCCTGTTCCGGTAGAACCGCATAACAGCGTCGGCAGACCATGAGGCGGATAAGAAATACTGGCCTTGCATTTATCAACGACATCGCGCAAGGAGCCCTTCTGCCCGATCAGCTTCTGAAAATCCGCTTTATCATGTCCCAGTATCATTTCCCTGAGTTCTTCAAATGATGCCAGCAGTGACTTATCCACGCGGATCTGAAATTTTTCTTCCAGCGCTTCGCGATCGATAAAAACAACGGGTCTGGTATTGATTTTAATAAATGTCCCATCATTATAATATTCATTCAAATACTGTGATATCCAGTTTCTGCTTAGACCGAGTTTTTTACCCAGCTCTGTTGCATTATTCAGCTTATACTTCTCATTGATGGTATTTTCTTTTACCAGCGAGCGTAATGTATCCACTTTCTACAACTCCTTAACGGCAACAGTGTGTATCTGCTTAAAAAGTCCCCCATCCTCTTTATGCAGTATCCCGGCATTTAGTATCTGTACAAAACGAGCTTTTATCCAGATACAGCGGCGATGTTCCAAAACTGAAACCACCTGCATAAGCAATTCGATTTACCTTACCACATACTTACCTATAATATAAAATAAGTCAGTTCATTGGAAATGTAAACTTAAAGAAAAGGGTTAGTTTAAGCAAATGTCCCTATAGTGTTAAGTCAAGAAGTCATTAGTGTCGTCAATGATTTAATTAGTGTCCTTAGCGGTCATTATACGTCATAAACAGACGCATTTTCTTAGTTGGTATGAATTTTGCTGGATAATTATAAGGAGGTTCTTATGCATCAATACATTCGACAACATCCTCATATATACTATCTGCTTATGATTTTCTCCTGCTGTACATTCAGTGCGGCAGCGATCGGCATCAGTACCAACTGTCTGGGCTTGTTTATGCTTCCGATTGCCGAAAGCATGCATACGGGCATCGGAAGTACGACGATGATCGTTACGATCATGAGCTTGAGCTCTGCTTTCTTTGCGCCGGTATTATCTCGTATGTTTGCCGCTTTTCCTATCAATCGCATCATGAGCGGCGGTATTATCCTCAACGTATTGTCACTTTTCCTCATTTCTCTGTCACATCAGCTATGGATGATGTATCTCTGTGCAGGTATGTTGGGGATCGGCAACTGCTGTTTTGCACTGATTCCCATAACATCCTTGCTAAACCATTGGTTTTATGAAAAAAACGGACTGGTAAGCGGGCTGTGCATCAGTTTCAGCGGCGTTACAGCCGCATTGGCTTCACCGCTTATAAATCAGATGATCCGGCAGCTGGGATGGCGCACTTCACTATGGCTATGCGCCATCATCATCTTCTTATTAGCATTTCCTACCGCTTGTTTCGTCGTGCGTATGCATCCTTCTCAAGTAGGATTGAAACCGTACGGCTATCAGGAAACGATACAGCAGGATACAGAAACGCTCCATACAAATACAACACATTCCCGTTCCATGTTTCTTACTCTCATTCTGTTTGCTATCATCGTTTCAACAGTGACGTCTTTTAATCCGAATATCGCCTCTTTCTCCGGCAGCATCGGATTTGACAGCAGTGTTGGTGCGATCATGGTATCCAGCGCTATGATCTCTAATGTATGCAGCAAGATCCTGCTAGGTATCTTGGCCGATCGCTTTAATGCCAAGCTGGCAAATATCCTCATGATCTCTTTAAGTGCATGCGGGCTTATTTTATTATGTTTTGTAAATGTGGATTCTTCGCATATGGCGATCGTTTCGGCATTTTTATTCGGTTTTATCTTTTCTTCCAATGCGGCCGGGATCCCATTGATGATCAAAGAGATCCTAGGAAGAGAAAACTATGCCCGGTATTATTCTATCCTTTCCGTATTTACGAGCGTATCTTATGCATTGGGCACTACGTTGATCGGCTTCTCTTACGATGCTTTTCATTCATATAGCTATGCAGCGCTATTGTTAGCTATTCTTGCGGTTATCAGCATATTATCTGTTCTTTTCATGACAGCAAAACAAAAGCGGATATAATTTTCATATATGCAAAAGACAGTCTTTGCTCGGACTGTCTTTTTTTCTTCCTATCTATATTTTTATCTTGACGTTTGCGTAAAAATATTGTAGCATATTCGTACAGGCCGACTTAGCTCATCCGGTAGAGCAACGCACTCGTAACGCGTAGGTGGTAGGTTCAAGTCCTATAGTCGGCACCATGTTAAATATTGCATCTCTCATATGGGAGATGTTTTATTTTATGCTTTCTAAACACAGAGGACATATCTGCCGATATGCAATAAAAATATGGCAGATATTCTCTACCTGCCATCAATGCTATCTTATCCCATATAATCTGAGAATCAAAAAAAGATCCTATAAATCTATTTCTAATTTATAATCAAATATATTACAAAGATTTATGAATTATCAAAATCGAAAAGCCGTAAACTTTATATTTATAGGTAGTTACTAATTCTTAAAGAGGCCGTAAAAAAGATTCTCATTTGAGAATCTTTATTTGTCTATAGCACGAAAGTTAGAGGGTGTTCAGACTTTTTTCATGGTTCTTCCTATGTGTTATTTAAGGTATAAAAATTCCCTTGAATAGCTTCCTTGCCTACATACTAGTTATATCAATTATGATGATTACTGTAAGGACAATTAAAGTTATCTTACGCTTATAAAGAGAATTTTAATGACTAATTCTAAAAACAATGTATTGTCTAGTTCAACAGCTTTATTAATTTTTTAATAAGAAATATACTTAATGATGTTAATAAAGTTAATGTTATTGCGACTATTACTAACGTAGCTTTCTTTTGTGTATCTGTTCCGACTTTTTCTGTTGAATTATTATTTTTGTTATCTTCTTTGTTTGTATTATCAAGATTTGGATTTTGTTCTTCATTATCTATTTCATTATTGTCTGGTTTTTCTGTTGTTATATTATCATCTTTATTGTTGTTATTATCATTGTTATTGTTTGTATAGCCGCTATCATAATTACTATTAATAGTATTACCACTATTTACATTATCGTTAGGTCCATCTGGATTACTAGGTTTATCCGGATTGTCAGGTTTATTTTCGTCATCTTTAATTTCTTCTTTAAATGAATCTATTTTAGCGATTAATTTCCCAACATTTCCTAATGAATCGTAGAATACTATTTCATAATTTCCGTTTTTTGTATATTCATAAATTCCATTTCCTTCTTTAAATGTGATTTCTTTACTTGGGTTTACTACTGTTACAATTACTTTGTCGTCTTGTTTCTCGTATTTTAATTCTGCTGTTGGAGCAACTTTATCTATCCAATCAACTTTTGCCGTCATATTTCCAACATTTCCGGCCGCATCTTGGAATTGGAATGTAAACGTACCGTTTTGTGTAAATACATAATTTGTTTTTCCGTTATTATTTGTAACTGTTACATCTTCTTTATCAAAAGATATACTTACTGTTACATTTTTATTTGTTAATGATTTTATATCATATTTTATTGTTGCTTTTGGTATTTTTGTATCAATCCAATCTACTTTAGCAGTTGCTGTACCTTTGTTTCCGGCAGCATCCACAAACTCGAATGTGAACTCACCATTTGAAAGGAATTCATAGGTAAATGGATTTACATTTGTAACATAATTTCCGTCAGCATCCCAAACATCACCATTTTCATCTGCTTTTAAGCCAGGGATCATGATTCCATCGATATTATAAATATTTCCCTCGTCATCAACAGTATAAGTTCCATTATTTGTTACAGTAACTTCTTCATTTGGTTTCAATGTAGCAATTACAGAATGGTTAGTTGCCGAATTAGAAGTATATTCAAATGTAGCAGTAGGAGCATCCTTATCGATCCAATCTACTCTAGCTACTGATGAACCTTCTAAACCTGTTTCTTTATCAACAAATCTAAATGTAAATTCACCATTTTCTGTAAATGTATGTGTATCCCCGCCTTCACTTAATATTTCATAGTTAGACGAGCTTATATTTAGAAGTCTTGCTACTACGCTATTGTTCGTCGGTTCATTAGTACTATATCCTACTCCAGCTGTCGGTCTTGGATTTTTTGTTATGTCTTGAAAGATATTAAATGATCTAGCTGCAAACCAATTTCCATTTGTTCTATCTGCTACTATTTTAATATATTGTACTTCTTTGGGATTATCTACTTCAAATTTTTGCGTAAATTTGATAGCTTGCTCAATAGAGTCTGCTTGTGAGGAATAGGTTATACCTTTCCTTTGAGATAATATCTCCCAATTTTCACCATCCATACTGCCCCAAATAGTTCCGTCATTTATTCTACCATTTCCACCACCTGCTGGAACATATTCTAGTGCTGAAACAAATCTCGGTTTATCTAATTTTATTGTTATAAATCTTTGTGTATCGCTTCCATCCCATGCACTATGCCATCTAGTATTATAATTTCCGTCAATTGCATAAACAGCCGCACCGCCATTATTTGTCGCTTGTGTAGATACCGATTCTATCGTTAAGTGTGATACAGGCACATATTTTCTTGTATCAGGCTGATTATCTGGTGTAAATGTATAAGTTACTGAATCACTTGCCAATTGTGTTCCAGTAGCGCCTCTTCTAACATGTAAGGTTTTATTTCCAGTATTATCCGGGGACGCTGTTCTATATGATGTCCAAGGATCACTTTCACTATTACGCCATTCATAAGTTAAATCTACACCTATAACTCTGTTTTCTAAATCGTTGGCAAATAAATTACTATTTAAAGAACCATTCGTAATATTTATCGTATATCTATAATCAGTTAATCCCATAAATTTAAAGATAATACCATTTTCAGCAGTAATTTTAGCTAGTTCCTCTTCTGTTAGCGCAAGTGAATCATCATTTACAAAGTCTGTAAAAGTTGCTCCGCCATCCAGACTATATGCCCAAGCAAATTGGTACAATGGATTCTTAACAATTTTTCCAGCATTTTCACCATCAAATGAAAATGACATAGGATCAGGTTGAGCTCTATTTAATAGTTGCCTTGCGTGAGTTCTAACAGCATCTACTTGAATTGTTTCATTTGATGTTGCTCTCGTTGCTTTTTCTAATGCTTCTTCTTCCAGCCTATCGATATGTAATTTTTCACTGCCTTCTAAATAAGGTCTTATAACATTTAGTAAGTCAAACATTGCAACCGGATGATAAGTATATGCTTCAATTATTCTATTGGCCAAAGCATACCAATCACTGGAAGTTATTGTTCCTCCTTCATTTTTAACACTCATCTTTTTATAAAGACTTATTATATAATCATACGTATCTAAATTTATATTGTTAACCTCTAAAGATTTAAAATATGTTTCTAGTTTTTTATTATCATCTGTATAGGAATTTGCTGTTAAATTTAAATATAATGATTTTTTGTAATCTTCATATCTATTTAAATTCGCCTGACCCAAATATAGATACCCGGTACTTGATGCTACTTTGGAACCACTGATGTTTTTGTCTGTAAAATATTTATTATTCCAGTTAAATATGTAACGGAAAGGATTTGATCCACCCCAAGTACTTCCGGCGCCATTCCAGTTACCGTACCTTGTTGACCAATAACCATTGCCATTCGCATCTTCATAATATTGGATATATAATTCGTGACCTACTTGGTAAGCTCCCGTTGCAGGAACACCATTCACACGGTACATACTCTGTCCAACACGAGAAGCATTCCAACAGATACCACCATTCGCAAATACCATCCAATATCTCGGAATTTTAGCGCCATTTATCAAACCATATGGAACATTATATTTACTTAAATAAAATTGATTATCATACTTTTCTCTGTTTTCTTCAGCATAATATTTATCTAGCATATATGTTGGAGATACGTAACCCATCATATAGAAACTTACGCTTTTCTTTTCATATGTAAAACCGTTAAGCCATACAAGATCGCCATTACTTGTTCCGTCTTGCATTACCATACGCATTAATTCTACATGATAATCTTTAAACCAATTATTATCGAGAAATTCACCTTGTAAATCATTGTTTTTAACTATTTTTAGTTTGTTGTTATCAAATAAATTCTTCATTAATTCAAAACGCTCTAAATAGTCATATGTAGGAGACGGAAAACCGAATTCAAGTGGTGATATAATTTTATCGGTAGAATATCCAGCTGCTAAAGCTATCATCATTTTTTCATAAACGTAACCATTCGCTGTATTTAATTCACTTTGGTATTTATGATAAATATCAGAAATAACCGTTAAGAATTTTGTAGTATTTGAAATTTCACCAACTTCAATAACTTCCTCCAGTATTCTATTATCACTTAAAACCCAATCTAATGTTTCAGAAATTTCAGGATCTAAATCTGTAATATATTGGATATTCCAATAACCTAATTTTTTTACTAATTCTCTTTCAAGAATAAGTCTATAATTATTATTATAATTGTCTTCCGAACTATTAGCGCCTAAGATATTGTCATAATAATCTAATTTTTGAATTTTAGTGTAATTTCCTGTATCACTTAATTTAAAATCTTTTGTAACTAAACGAGCATCTGCTATAGTGCCGTGGTCAGCAGCATTTGACCCATTCGGATCAACATAAATACAAAGATATTTATATCCCGTAATGTCTACATCGACCTCAAGAGCTTCACTTAAGCCTGTCATAACATCGGTTTTATCCAATAGAATATCCCAAGTTTTTCCATCTCTAGATGCTGTAATTTTAAACCAGATACTACCGTTTGCGCCTCTCGCTGCATCAACGCCAAGTTTCGCAATAAATCTTGGGAATTGTGTGGAGTATTCAGATATATCAAAAGTCGCTTGTCCTTTTGCATGAATACCAAGACCTTTTGCAAACAATCTTTTTTCGCCATTGATTATAAGACTTAAAACTCCTCCGTCTTGGTTTTTATCTTTTTGGATTTCATGACCACTCCAACCATTATAAGACCAATTATTTTCGGTGATGTAATTTAGGTCAGATAAATATATATAGTCTTTTGTTAAGTCTGTATTTGCTGCTAATTTTGTCGTTTCTACTTTGTTTGTCGTTTCTACTTCGTTTATTGTCTCTACTTTATCTGTTGTTTCTTGATATGGATTTCTTAAATAAAATATGCCAACTATTAAAGATAAACTCATTATCCCTATTAATAAATAACTATATTTTTTCACCTTATACATTTAAATTCCCTTCCTCTTTATCCTGATTATCAATGATTTTCTATTTATTAAGTTCTAAAACCATTTTAACATATCATCAGGTTTTAGTGCCAAAAATTTACAATAACTTTATATTTTCATAAACAAATAGGAAATGACATTTTCCCGCTATTATATATTCCTTAATAAATAATAAGACAGATATCACGGCGGAAAGTTTCATTGACATTCAACTTAAATATAGTCACAAGTCAACACTCTCTATCCAATACTCTCTGGGGAATATATCAAATAACAGAAGCGTAATGACTTAGGGAGATAAAATCATAAAAAGAAGAAGATTAATCAAATCACTTATTTCATATTCCATTTTCTATACCATTTTCCGTAAAATACAAAATCGCTGAAACCCTTATAATTCCAGCGATTTTTCGATATTTCAAGTTGAGAGTTCAACTAAAATTCTAAATGGCAGGGGTGACAGGAATTGAACCCGTATCAGCGGTTTTGGAGACCGTTATACTACCATTGTACTACACCCCTATGAATGCCTAATCATAATATCATAAATTTGCATGATTGACAATCATTTTTATATGTAATTATGGAGGATGTTAAATCATCATTTTCTTAAGTTATTACTTTGTATATGCAACCGAACACTCGTCTTCTTGATGAAAGCAGGTATTTTATACAGAATATAAATAAGAAAGATTTATAATCAAATAGTTGTTAAAGAAACTAGCCTATTTTGCTTAGATCCATAGAATACAGTATCTAAAAATGGCGCAATATGATCCTCAAAGAATTGATATAATACGTCTAAAATCAGAAGAAATCATCCGCAAAATAAATGGAACGATGGTAATGAAAAGTATGCCGTTAAATAATGATAAAGACATTCTAAGAAGATGCATAGATGGAACAAGCACACCTGAAATTGAAATTCAAAAAATAATAGACACGTATAGCAGCAAGTAATGGATAAAACATATAAATGTGATTATGAGAAAACTCCTGATTATTGTTATACAGATGGTGATGCTCTGATAAATAAAATGAATATACACGATGCAAAAAAACTGCATTTAGCAGAGGAGAAATTAATTGCTATTCGACTATATCAACTAATTGAAAATCCAATTAAGGAAAATTTTGATTTGTAATAAAAATACCCTCTTTGCTGTTATATCCAGCATAGAGGGCATATCCAAAACATCGACATATCGTTCGTTGCCTTTGTTTAAACTCTTGTAGAAACATAGTCCGTATAATCGTTGTTGGCATTTCGATTAGGATCCAAACCATGCAATTCCGGCACAAATACGGATATGATTTGAATCGCGTATGTCAACATGAGCAAAGACTGCGTATACTTGGCATAAGGAACGCATAACATAGATGCGCTGTCATCCTGATGCATGGATGTAATCATCACGACCGGCACTTTTTTCGCTTTCAGATAATCGTATGTCTGATCAAAAAGTTGTTTATCCGTATCCGCCTGCAGCAAGATCACATGGCTGTCCTTATGAATGGCACGATGCATACCATGAGAAAATTCTACGATATCATTAAACATCGTAGGCACACACAACGTCTCCATCACTTTCAGCTGTCCTTCCATAGCCGTTGCCGCATTCATACCGCTTCCGATAACATAAAGTTCCTTCATCTGCTCACCATAGCGATACTGCGCACACCACCCGGTTACCTTATCATAAAGTTCATCTAAAGAATCAATGCTGCTCTGGATCTCTTTTAAAACTTCTTCTTTAAAACTGGATGTGATATGCTGACATCGTTTCCCGCTTTCCAGTGCCAGCAGCAGCAACAAAAGAAGCGTACAGCCATATCCCTTTGTCTTCGCATTGCTATCCTCTTCACCACATTGAAACAACAGCGTTTCATCACTCAAACGATCAATCGGCGAATCCGGTTCATTCGTCAATGCGACCATCAATCCAACTTTATCCTTCACACTCTGCAAAGCTTCTAAAACGCCGCGGCTCGTACCTGTTTGAGAAATCCCCAATACGCAGGTCTTTTCTTTTTCTTCACAGTCCATCAGTCCCTCGTGATTCTGAAAGCCCGCCGGTGTAAACGCATAGGCGCGTATACCCGTCATCTTAGTAAAAAAAGAAGATACTGCGGATGCCGCATTATAAGAACTGCCATGCGCTACCATGTAAATCGCACGCATATCTTTTACCTTATCCGCCGTCCTTTTGATCTGATCATCTGAAAGCAAGCGATGCAAACATTCTTTTTCTTCCTGAATATATTCCCACATAATACTTTTTTTCATAGGTTTCCTCCTGTCCATCCGTTATTTCTATTGTAAGCGATATAACGCTTTCTTGGCAAGAAGCGGTCCGTATTTATAAAGAAAAAGTGTCCTCAGACACTTTCCTGTATATCCAAGCTGATACATATCGCATGATCGATCTTATCGATTGTTTCCTGATCCAACGTACAGATCCACTGCCCCAGTCTCTTTTTATCAATCGTCCGCAGCTGTTCACACAATATCATAGATACATAACTCAGCGAATCCACACTGAATATCACATGGGTAGGAATCGGCGGTTTCGACATCTTTTTAGATATCGGCGCCACGATTACCGTTTTCGAATATCGATTTCCCTTATCGTTTTGAATAACGACTACCGGACGCACACCGCCTTGTTCACTTCCTACAACAGGAGACAGATCTGCGTAATAAACATCTCCTCTTTTTACCATTATTTCATCACTGCCACCTGCATGCTGTTGATAACGCTCATCATCTCTTCCGGCTGCAGCTCCTCGGAATATACGGTATATTCTATGCCGTTGACGATCGCATTTAACTGATTGCCGTCATAAAAGCCGACAATATCCAGAGCATCGATAAATTCTCCCGGCATCAATACCGTCTGTGTCTGATCAGACTTTACACGAACGCTTTCGACAACGGTAAAGTCACGTTCTCCGGTAAATTCCAAAATATGCTTTACCACACCGCCGCTTGTCATTTCGGACTTGCCGCTCAAACTGGAATTGTATACCTGCGCCGGATACAACGGCAGATCTTCACTCGTAATAGAAGACGCCGATACATCCGCATCCATATTGGTCGGAGCTGTAAAATAACTATCATCCAGATCACAATTATAATCCGCTTTACTGAAGACGATCTTTAATTCCGGATTATTATCCTGGTTGAAGATCTGCAGCCATTTTATTTTCATATCATCATCAAATACCATTTCCTGACGGATAAAATTCTTATTATTCGGATATACGACATCGCTGAGGATCTTCGTACCTTCCTCATCATCGGTGATTTCTGTATTCTCCTGAGCGACGATATCCTTCATCGACTGCAAAAGATAAGGCTTCGGTGAATTCAGCGGCCAATCTCCTTCAAATTTAAACACCTGATTCAATGATGGCGTTATCACAAAAACACCTTCCGCATTACGAAGTATGACCTGTTCCTGATTCAGTTCCTTATCCAGTAAGCTGACCTTAAAATAATCGCTGTCGTCTATCTTTTCATAGCCTACCTCCAACGCATATGTCTTTACATCTTCTCCCTTGGTGATCTCCATATCCCCCTGCAAGACATAAGACGTCATATTATTCATCGTGTTTTCAAATTCCTTGTCAAAGGATTTCGGTTTCAGGGCAAACAGCAGTCCTAAGGCCAATACCGCTATTCCGATACCCGCAATAATCTTCGCTTTCATATTCATACGTACCTCCTGCTCATCCTAACTTTATGCGTGTGGAATTTAGAAAATGCATATTTCAAATCTTTTTTCATAAAGTAGAAACAGGTGATAACATGAATCGATTTCAGAAACTATGCCTGCTTATTTCCATATTGGGATGCTTGGATTTTGCATTGAATACGCTCTTGCATATGTCCTTTATCATGCGCTTTCTTCCTGACAGCGGCTTATGGTATAAATCGTATGCATTTCTCATCGGTGTATGCGGGTTCTGCAACTTAACTCTGTTTTCAAACAAACAATAAAAAACAGGATCTCTCCTGTTATATGATTTTCATCATTTCTATATGCGGCACATGTTCATCCATATGCTCTTCTCCGCATATTACATATCCCTGTTTCTCATAAAAGGGAACCGCCTGCAGCTGGGCATCCAGCCGCACACACATCGCCCCTTGTTTCTTTGCCGCATACTCCAGCTCCGCTAAAAGCCGGGCGCCGAAATGCTGATTGCGGTATTCTTTAAAAACAGCAATTCTTCCGATGTGATAGCTGATAAGATCCTCTGCCGGATATATCCTTCCGCAGCCGATCAAACAAGCGCCCTCATAAGCAGTCAGATGGATCGCTGTCATGTCGATATCATCAAACTCATTCTGAAAATGCTGTTCCTTTATAAATACCGTTTCTCTGACTTGACGCCAGTCTTTTTCTTCATTGTACTTAATATCCATAATGATCCTCAAGCCGTTCAGCGGCTATTTTTTAAACAGTCGTAAACCCGATATCATTAATCACTTTTTTCGCAACAGCTACCATATCGCTGTCACCGTCTACGACTACGATCTTATCTGCCAGCTTGATCTCAAACTTCACACGCGTATCTTCCAATGCGTTTTGTATCTTCTTTGCACAGTTTGCACAATTCATATCACTGACCATGATAATGCTCTTCATATATCATCACCTCAATGTTATTATAGCACACTATCGGGAAAACAAAAAAGATAAGCATCATTTATTCTACGATCGTTCCTTTTGTCTGGGAAAACGTCCCTTTCAGATGAATGCGGATATGCTCCTCCTTCGCAAAATTCACACATCGATCATGAAGTACCCGCGCCTTCATATTCAGCATCTGATCATAGGAGATCGTATCGTACTTAATAGCATATTCATGAAGCTTCGGGTCGTGATCATATACGCCGTCGACATCCGTATAAATATCCACTTCCTTCAAATTCAGCATTTTCGCAAATAAAACAGCACTGTAATCCGATCCACCCCGTCCTAAGGTAGTCACTTTTTTATCATAGCCGATACCGATGAATCCTCCTACGACAACCACATCATACTCCTGCAGCTTTGCCTTTATCTTAGAATTATCAAGTTTCACCACTTTTGCATAATCATAGTGATTATCCGTAATAATACCGCTGTCTTGGAAACTGAGTGAATAGGCGGAAACGCCCATTTCTAGCAGTTCGCTGCAAACCTGAAGACAAGACAGCTGTTCTCCGACCGATACCAAGCGCGCCCGTTCTTCCTTTGACAGCTGATCATTTCCCAAGGACAGTAGAGTATCGGTTGCATAAGCATCAGGAAAACGCCCCATGGCAGATACGACAACAACCAGTTTATGTGTTTTCATTTCCTGCAAGATATGCTTATATACATACTTTCTTGTAGTTTCACTTCGCAGCGATGTTCCTCCAAATTTCAGAACTCTGATATCCATGTCCATATACCCCCGCATTCCTTACAGGCTATGTAAAAAAAAGCAGCCAGTATGGGCATTTATCCTAAACGAAAATAGAAAGCCGTCTACAAAACAAAAAAAAATAAGCAGAGGCAAACGCCTCTTACCTATTTCCCGATATCCATGATCTTTCATACAAATAAGATAAGTCAGCAAAAATGCAGTGTATCCCCTTTTAAAAATGTCGAGATCAAACTGAACTGTACTTTATATTTATCCACGGGATTGCGTTTTTCTCTGACACTCTCGGTCCCGTCATGTCTGGCAATGCCGATAAAATAAAAATCACTACCGCTTTTATCATATACGCATGTAGCCTTATAAAGGCCGTCTCGATCGTCTTTAATCCCATAACTGCCAGTGGAAAAGCGTATGGTATTATGGTAAAACACGCCGGTGCTTACATCTCCTCTAAGCATACTTACCGACATGCCGGCGGTATTCAGACAGGCTCCTGCATCTTGTACGCTTAACCCCGAAACGGCGATCAATGCTGTTCTGGAAGCGATGCTTCTATCGGCTAAAATAGCGCCGTCAACACGCACCACAGGAGGCGCTGACGGAGGCGGCGGAGGCAAAACAGGCACGATAATACCGTTTATCAAAGACGCAAAATACTTTTCCATCAGCTCCGGATCATTCTGCATATTGGCAGCTGTCATGATGGCTTTTATAGGGGCAAACATCGATATGGGCGGCAGATTTATAACATAATTATCAACAATCGTTATAAATTCGCCAATGCCCGGCAATCGATGTTGTGCATTCGCAAAGCTTTGCAATTCCTGTTTCAGCTCTTTTGAAAATCTTGTGAAAAAAGAATTTACCGTTATTTTATCCTTACCTCTATATGGCATTATTTACTCTCGATAGGTTCAATGGCTGCCGCAAGGAGTGTCGTAAGCTTTGCCATTCCCTCTGCTGGCGGCTGCTGAGCAGCTCTGGCGAAAATATCGTACTTCGCACTTTTATCCGTTGTTCTGGTATGTTCTCGCGTCGTTGTAACGGAACCGGAAATATTGGCGGTAAATCCCCATCCTTTATAACCAAGCGAACTCTTTCCTTCTTCTGTCGTACTTTTTTTATCGACATCTTGTGTCTTTACTTCCATCGAAAAATTTACCGTCGCTTCTTCCATCGTAAATGCGGGAACCGGAACCAAAGATAAGATCGGTGCTTCTACATCCACTGTTACTGTATCCGTCGTTCCGTCTTCATTGATGATCGGACGGTTTAATTTAAACTTGATCGTCCTCGTCTTGTACTCCTTATTCTCTTTATCATATTCAAAAGCAAGTTCAAATAACGTATTAAGATATACGTCGCATAATGCAGCCTGTCCCTTGGCGACCTCCAAAATCGGCTGACATACAAGCAGACCAAGCGGCAGACCTGTAAATTCATTACTTGAATTCGTTTCCGGCATAATTTGCTCTCCTTTCTAATCAAAGCTCTATATGATCCAACATTTTCTGCGTTGCCCGCGCTTGTCCTTCCGACTGCGGAGCACTTTCAAAAACCAATTCAACGGTTCCGTTTTTCGCTTTTGCAAAATCCGCTGCCGGCGTATCGCTCTGCATGCGCAACGTCTGTGTTTGCACATCTTCATATATGTTCCCGCTGATCGTTACTTTAACCTGTTTCAATCCGATCGTTTCATGCGATGTCATTACGGCTAACGGAACATCCACATAGCCGTTTTTCTCTTTTCCCTGAAGTGAAAAACGTATCGCTTTAGGATAAAGTGCAGCTTTACCGTTTTCATCGGAAGAGGCGTCTTCATCTGCACTTTGAAAATAACCCATGTACCTCTCTACATCTTTTTGGCTGAGAAATTCCTGCGCCTGCTGTATCGATGCTCCTATCGCTGCAAAAAGCTTGCCGATCTCCATCCTCAGCACTCCTCTTTTGCCAAATAATATACCATATTGTCACTGATATGATACTTTCTTACAGCTGCTTGCAGTCACAGCCTACTTCAACAATGCAGTGATTATCCGCATTCGCGATCGGCGACCATACTGCATACCGAACGATGGTAACGATATTTCCGTCTATTTCCTTTTTCTGTTCACTGCCCAAATCGGTAATGAAGCATTTCCCCTTATTTCATTCTGTCCACTCTTCCATGATTTCTCCCTCCCTCACCTTTACATAAACTATGCACTTCATTGTATGCCTTGTTTTACCGGAATAAAACAGTGGAGCATATAAACAAAAACGGCATCGTTTATACGATACCGTTCCCTTATTTTCATCTTTCCTATCACGATGATCTCCGTAATATGCGATCGCTTTTTTCTATCAGTTTACGGTACAGAGGACGCATAGCCTCCTCTGTCACGTACATATCGATATCCTCTTTCGCGATCCATAAAACTCCGCTGTTCTCTTTAGGACATGCCCGCAGGCGCTGCTGTTCATCCCCTATACATAAAAACGTAATGTTGATATGCTTATGCGCTTTCACGAGCTTCCCTTTTCGCATATGCTCTTTTACCGGCAATATATCCACAGACAACATATCACTGCCGTAAAGATGTAAATTTTGTATCCCGGTTTCCTCATAAGCTTCTTTCAATGCTACATGAAGAAGATCCGCATCTCCATCCGCATGACCGCCGCACCATCCCCAAGAGCGGTATATATTATGATGAACCATAAGGACTTTACTATTATCGGCATTGACGATCCACGGGCTTACGGTAATATGGACACAGGCATTATTTCGGGTATAAAGATCCGCATACGTTTCCAGACAAAGGAGGATTTCTTTTTTATCCTTTTGTTCCTGCATATCCCATGGTTCATAATCCCGCAGAAGTTCTTTCAGCTTCATAAAATACCTCTTTCATACTGGAGTACGGCATCCTTATATACCTTCCAGGCAGTCGGCAATGCATATTCTCTCTTCAATTGTTCTATAGAACACCATATTCCTTCCATATCGATCGCCTGATCACAGACGATCAGAAACCCATGCATATGCCATTCGATATGCGAAAAGACATGCTTGGCATCATGCAGTGTATAGATCACTGCATGTGGATACCGCTTATGAAGTTCTTGCTTGCTGAGATAGCCTTCTTCACTTACAAATTCATACAGCCCAGGCAAAAGTCCTTCTTCTTTTCGCTTACGCAAAAGCACTTTTCCGTTATGATAAAATACCAATACCGTTTTCTTTTCCTGCCGCCGTTTCTTCTTTGCACTCTTGTTAGGCAAACGCTGTGCTTCACCGCTTTGATACCCTATGCAGTTTTTCGCTAATGGGCAAATATTGCAGCGAGGCACACTGTTCGGCACACATACCAAGGCTCCGATCTCCATCAATGCCTGATTAAAGGCGGAACTTTCCCCTTCCGGTATATATTCCTTTATGATCTTTTGATATTTCTTTTTCGTCGCTTCTTTTAAGATATCATCTTCATCTACCAGTATTCTCGAAAACACCCGTAATACATTGCCATCTACAGCCGGCACACATTCGCCATAGGCGATGGATGCGATCGCCCCCGCCGTATAAGAACCGATCCCCGGAAGCTGACAGAGCTGTTCATATGTTTTCGGAAGCTGTCCATGATGATCTTTCATACATTGTAACGCACATTTTTTCATATTACGGACACGATGATAATAGCCGAGTCCTTCCCATAGCTTGGCTAGTTTGTCATCCTCTGCATATGCCAATGCCTCTATATCCGGAAGTTCTCGTATAAATCGTTCAAAGTAAGGCTTTACAGCTTCTACTCTCGTCTGCTGAAGCATGATCTCCGATACCCACACCCGATAAGGAGTAGGTTCACTGCGCCATGGCAGAATGCGGGCATTTTCCGTAAACCAGCTAAGCAGATCATCACTGAATTGTTTTGGGTCATGTTGATAATTCATGATAGTATTATAACATATACCGAAACAGCACAGGGGATCTTCATCCTCATTTCATAAAAAAGCATGCGTAAACGCATGCATGTGATCATTTAAAATATCGCAGACGCAGAGCGTTTGTCACAACGCTCACCGAACTGAATGCCATCGCCGCTCCGGCAAAGACCGGAGAAAGCAGCGGACCGCCAAAGACATGCAGCAAACCGGCAGCGATCGGAATCCCTAATGCATTATAGAAAAATGCCCAAAACAGGTTTTGTTTGATATTTCGGATGACCGCCTTGGATAAGCGGATCGCCTGTAAGACATCGCGAAGATCATTTTTTACCAATACAACGTCGGCGGATTCAATAGCGACATCGCTGCCGCTGCCGATCGCGATCCCCACATCGGCTTTTGCCAAAGCTACCGCATCGTTAATACCGTCTCCGACCATCGCCGTAACAGAACCGTCCTTCTGCAGCTCTTCTATACGCGCTCCCTTTTGATCCGGAAGCACCTGTGCGATGACATGATCGATCCCGGCCTGTGCTGCGATCGCTTGTGCGGTGATCTCGTTATCTCCGGTCATCATGATAACGTCGATTCCCTGTTTCCGCAAACCGGCAACCACTTCCTTTGACTCCGGTTTGATTTCGTCTGCTATCGCAATCAATCCCAGCACATCACTTCCCCATGCTGCCCATATCACCGTTTTCCCCTGCCGCAAGTAGATTTCTTCCTGTTCTTTATAAACGGAGATATCCACACCGGCATCTTGCATTAACGCTTCATTCCCAAGGTAAGCCGGACGATGTTCATATTCTCCGTACATTCCCTTGCCATTCAATGTTTTTATATTCTCTGCGGCATATGCCTGCAGTCCCATAACTTCTAACTTTTCCAATACCGCAGTTGCCAGCGGATGCCGAGAACCCTGTTCCAACGCTCCGGCTAAACACATCAAAAGAGCTTCATCCTCTGCCTTCATATCGGTAACGACCGGCTTGCCGATCGTCAGCGTACCCGTTTTATCAAACACGATCTTCTGTACATGGCATGTTTCCTCTAAGGCCTCTCCGCTCTTCATAAAAACGCCCATCTGCGCCGCTTTACCGGTACCTACCATAATCGCCGTCGGTGTCGCAAGACCCAAAGCACATGGACAGGCAATCACGAGAACACTTACAAAGATCGTCAATGAAAAGGCGATATCCTGTTCTATCAAATACCATACAACAGCTGCAACCAAAGCGATGCTCATTACCGCCGGTACGAAAAACAACGATATGCGATCGGCGATCCTGGCGATCGGCGCTTTCTTGCTCTGTGCATCTTCTACCATTTGTATGATCTTGGATAACGTGGAATCCGCCTCTATAGCCGATACTTTAACCATAAGCCGTCCATCCAGATTCGTCGTTCCTCCGATTACTTTATCATCGATCCCCTTATCTACCGGCATGCTTTCTCCGGTCAGCATGCTCTCATCAATGCTACCGCTTCCGGATACGATTACACCATCCAGCGGAATGTGATCCCCTGCTTTTACAACCAGAATATCCCCGATGCTGACTTCATCGATATCCACTTCCATCTCCTGCTCGTTTTTCCAAAGCAATGCAGTAGAAGGACGCAGCGATAAAAGAGCGGAAATAGCCCCGGTCGTTTTCTTTTTCGACAAGCTTTCCAGATGTTTACCGAACATCACAAGCGCAACGACTACACCGGCAGACTCGAAATAAAGCGAATGTACAGCATGAAGATCGCCCTGCATGATCTGAAATAAAGAAAACAAGCTGTACAAATACGCACTGCCGGTTCCGATGGCAACAAGCGTATCCATATTAGGAGCTTTATGAAATAACGCCTTGATACCATGCGTGAAAAAACGATTTCCGATGCCTAAAATAATCGTTGCCAAAACAAACTGAATCAAAGCGAAATTCAAAGGATGCGTATTATAATGAATGATATCCGGCAAAGGAAGCTCGATGGAACCCAGCATATGACTCATACCGATATACAATAGCAGCAATGCCAGTATAAGCGTCACATAAATCTTCGTATACCGCTCTTTTTTTATCTCTTCCTGTTCCTGCTGTTTTACCTTCCCGTGATATCCGCCCTTTTCTATCGCATGTAAAATTTCCGTTAATTTGATACGCTTCGCATCAAAGGTGATCACGGCGCTGTTCATGACCAAATTGACGCTTGCCTCTTCCATCCCCGGAAGACGCTGTAATATCCGTTCCACAGCAGCGGCACAAGAAGCACAGCTCATACCTTCTACATCCAGCTGTACGGTTTTCAGCTGCTGTATATCGGATATGCAGAAACCCGCTTTCTGTAAAGCCGCATTGCAGGCATCTATCGATACTTCTTCATCCGATGTGATGCTAACCTGATTCATCACCAGATTCACTTCTGCTTTAGAAATATGTTCATCGCGTTTTAAAATACGCTCTACGGCAGCTGCACAAGAAGCACAGCTCATACCTTCCACATGATATGTCTTTTCCATAAAACCTCCTATTTCATGATTTTCGCAAGTAGCATTTCGATCTCTTGGATCTTCTCTTCACTCTCTTTTCCGGACATCGCATGCTTGACACAACTGTTCAAGTGCCCGGTTAGTATGTGCAGGTTCGCTTTTTTCAATAATGCATTGCTGGCAAGGATCTGATTGGAAATATCGATGCAGTATCGTTCTTCCTCGATCATATGAATAATTCCTTCTATTTGACCTTTTGCCGTTTTTAAATTCTGCAATGCCTGTTCTCGCTCTTTCGTCATAAACACCTCCCCCTACGGGTGTAGGGCTATGCTCTTATCATATCCCTATTACCGTTCTATGTCAACGATCATGATCTAAAAAAAGACATGTTTCCATGTCCTTTCATATTTTTTTCTTCCAAACTCATCATCAAACGTACTCTCATACGATACGGACTGCCGCCTCCAATGCGACAAGCATCATTTGGTCAAAGGAAGTTTCTCTCTCTTTTGGGGAAATAGCGCTTTCCTTTACCAAAGAATCCGATACGCTTAACAGACAAGCTGCCTTTTTGTCGGCCATGCGTGCATTATGAAAGAGCGCAAAGCTTTCCATATCCACGCATATACAGCCATGTTGCTTATAAAACTGCGGAAATTGATCTACATGATCTTCATAATAAAACACATCACTGGAATGCACTCTTCCCTTTATCAACGGTATCGACTGTGCATCGGCGCTTTTTTGAAGCATTTCATTCAATAAAGGATCCGGATGCTGAATATCCGCCATGTCACCTCCCTGACATCTGGCAAAACTCGATTCACTCCAACAGTCTTCCGTAAGAACGATATCGTACAAATTCAGTTCCGGTGCATATGCTCCACAAGAACCGATACGAATGATCGCATCCACATCATAGAAATGAAAAAGTTCATACGAATAAATACCGATGCTCGGCATTCCCATGCCGCTTCCCATGACAGTCACCCGTTTTCCCTTATACGTTCCGCTGTAACAGAGCATATTACGCACCTGACTGCACAATACGGCATCTTGTAAATATGTCTGCGCAATATAACGAGCGCGCAGCGGATCCCCCGGCATTAATACGACCTTTGCGATATCTTCTCTTTTCGCTTCATTATGCGGCGTTGTCATAAGCATCCTCCTTTTTTATTATTATAGCATATTCCTTCTATACAGCACATAAAGAGTGCGATCATGCACATCATAATCATAACGGCACTTGCAGGCTGGTGCCGTTTGTCTTACAATTAGAAACAAGAGGTGCTACTATGGAAACAATACCAACACAATATACATGGGATCTGGAAGCGATGTTTGCTTCACAGGAAGAATTCGATGAACAGATGAAGGAAGCGAAAAAGCTTCTTTGGGAGCTGAAAGCTATGGAAGGACATATATGTGATTCCATACAATCCTTTTGTTCCTATATGGATAAGGATGAACTTCTGGGATGCTTTTTGGAAGATCTGGTCGTCTATGCCAAGATGAGTACCGATGTCACCGCAAGCGATGAAGCCAAACAAAAAAATTTAGCCGCAGCTATGACCCTCATGCAGCAAGCTTCTATCGAACTGAATTTCGCATCTTTAGAGCTTATTCACCATAAAGATACGATCCAGACATATCTCGCACAGGATGTATGCAAAGACTATCGTTTTCCGATGTATGAGCTCTTCCGCACGTTGCCGCATCGTTTAAGCGATGAACAGGAACAGCTGTTAAGCGAGGTACAGGAACTGACATCCGCCGCACAGGAAACCTTTCAGAGCTTTCGTGTGGAATTTGAGCCGGTCATCGTAGACGGAAAAGAAGAATTCCTCAACGGAGCTACTTACCATGAATTTCTGAAAAACAAAAACGAGACGGTCCGTAAAGAAGCGTTTGAAAAATATTTTAAAGAATACAAGCGCTATGAAAATGTTTTTGCCAACTTGTTGGTCACTCATGCGAAAGGACAGGTGTTCCATGCCCGTCAACGGCATTACCAAAGCGCATTGGAAGCCTCTTTATTTCAAGATGAGGCTACCGCAGAACTGTTTCACAATGTATTAGATATGGCAAACAAAAAATATCACAGCTACCTTCATGAATACTATCATATGAAAAAAGAATTGCTTCATCTTACAGAACAGCATGTTTATGATATCGCATTGGAAATGAGCGATGATGTTCAGCAAACCTATACGATCGAAGAATGCTTCGACATCCTGTATCAGGCATTGCAGCCTTTGGGAGATGAATACGTTTCTCTGCTTCGCAAAGCAAAAGAAGAGCGCTGGATCGATTTCTATCCAAGCAAAGAAAAGCGTACCGGCGCTTATTCCTGGGGAACATACCGTTCTCATCCTTATATCCTCACCAATTTTACCGGCAGCTACGAATCACTCAGCACGCTGGCACATGAACTGGGACATTCCATGCATTCTTATTTTTCCAATCGTGCAAACCGGCCAATGCTGGCAGGATATAAGATCTTTGTTGCGGAAGTTGCCAGTACGGTGAATGAAATCCTTCTGAACCGCTACTTATTAGATCATACTACAGATGAAAAAGTAAAATGCAGCATCCTCGCTGATCTTATGGATCAGCTGATCGGAACCTTGTATCGTCAGCCGATGTTTGCAAAATTTGAAGAACAGCTGCATACATGGGTACAAAATCGGGAACCGGTATCCTCTTCCCGTTTAACGGACTATTATTGGAAATTAAATCAGGAGTACTTCGGAGATGCCGTTATCGTCGATGAATTACAGAAATACGGCTGTTATTACATCCCTCATTTCTACTATAATTTCTATGTATACAAATATACCCTCGGCATGTCGGTAGCTCTTAGCTTCGCAAACGAAATCCTCAAGGGCAATACACAGCCTTATTTGGACTTTCTTCATAAAGGAGGAAGCGAACCGTGCATAGAAGAACTGAAACAGGCAGGAGTAGATCCATGTAAGGAAAAGGTATATGAAGATGCTTTCACGTTCTTTAAAAAGACCATGGATGAATTTTATGACATCTATACATCCGTACATAAATAAAAGTCAGCAAATGCTGACTTTTAAAATGAAAAATTATCGTAATATTCCATATCCTCCAAGGAAGAAACATCCTCAATATCATTGTTATCAAGACGCAGATAACGCAGATGACGAAACTCCTTGATATCGTTCACATCGGTGATATAGTTTGCCTTTAACGTCAGTGTCTCCAGCTCTTTCATTCCTTTCAATGGTGAAAGATCGCTGATCCCGTTATGATCCAGCCGCAGCATCCGTACCTTTTTTAAATCGGAAAGAGGCGATAGATCGGTAATGACGTTATTATACAAGTCGATTTCCCTCAGATTCACAAGTCCTTTCAGAGGCGTTACATCGGTAATGGAATTTCCTTCCAAATACAGCTTTTGCAAGTTATGCATCCCCGACAAACTATGGATGGAGCGGATATCATTGTTGCCGACATTCAACGCCGTGATTTCGGAACAATCCTTTAACACATCAATGCTGGGAATGCTGTTGCCATACACGTTAACTTCTTGCAGATGACGGTCATCTTTCAAAAAGTCGATCGTCTTTAACTGACAGCGGCAAGCCTCAAAATACGTCAGCTTATCAAACTGATCCAGTACATCCGTATGCTGAATGCGGTTATCGCTGATGTTAAGACGCTCCAGTCCTTTCATATTCTTTAAAAGACGCAGATCCCAAAAACCGCTCATCATCAGATTCAGATCACGCAAATCGGATAAATTCTTCAAAAAGGAAAAATCACTCAGCATATTATAAGAGATGTCCAGCTTCTGTAAGTGATGAATGGCATCCAATGCATGATAATCCTTTAAATACTGATTGTTGGAAAGATTCAAAGAGCGGAGGTTCTTCATCGTGGATAACGGTGAAAGATCGGTAAACAGATTCGTAGAAAGATCCAATACTTCGATCTGTTTCAGATAGGTCAGATCGCTTATCTCAAACAGCCACATCCGGCTCATATACAATTCTTTCAAATTGGTCAAAAGGCCGAGTACTCCCAAATGCAGTTCTCCGTTTTCAATACCCAGATGCAGAACTTCCAGCTTTTTTAAATTTTCGAGATAATCAATGCTATTGACCTTGCTGCGATCCAGATCCAGCTCCACCAGATTCGGCAGACTCATCAACGCACTGATATCCATAACATATAAATTATTGCGAGAAAGATTCAAATGCGTGAGATCACGATGATTACGCAATACTTGAATATCACGAAGCTGATTTTTCGAAGCATTCAAATATTCCAGCTTCATCAAGTCCTTCAATGGCTCCAGAAGTTCAATCTGATTATCACTGATATCCAAATACGTAAGATTGATCGCTTCTTCCAGTCCATCCAAATACGTGATCCCCATAGAACCGAGATACAGCTCTTTTAATGATCGCATATCGGATACCGTGATCTCTTTCCCTTGTTTATGCAGGATCTCCTGCAAACATCCTTTCAGAACATCATCTTTGATATGCATACGATCTCCTCCTGTCTTTTTTATATTATACCCCAAAAAACTTCAGTTTTCTGTTAAATCTTTCCTATTCTTTCCGGAAATGTTAGAATAAGATAAAGAGGTGATGATATGGATCGTTTGGAATATATCCGCATAAAAACCGATCGCATTTTAGATGCGATGGAAAACAGCATTTCCTGTAAACTTGCCTATATACATTCCTATGGTGTTTCACAAATGGCAGCTCTTTTGGCGAAAAAAAGAAACCTGAATATCGAATTGGCCTGTATCGCCGCCATGCTGCATGATATCAGCCAATATGAGACAGGCCGGCTGATCGACCATGCCAAAGAAAGCGCAAAACGCGCAGAAGAGATCTTGAAAGCCTCCGATGAATTCACGGAAGAAGAAATCAATATCATCGTATCCGCTATCGCTTTTCACAGTGATAAACAAGTAAAGCACGGAGACTATGAAGAACTGCTGAAAGACAGCGATGTTCTGGCACACTACTTTTATAATGTCAATGTGCCGATCAACGAACAGGATAAGGTACGTCTTTTCTATCTGTTGGAAGAACTGCATATTTCATAGCCTCTGCATACAGCGGCACATAGAAGCATTTCCATGTGATCTTGCATACAAGCAGAGCCGGACGCTGTTGCTGATCTAATGCATATGTAAATCTGGCATCATAGGAACCGATATGAGATAGAAAAATAGCCACGTTTGGTTTTTGAAATCCTGTTACCGGAGTAGACCCTAATACTCCTTCCAAATCATACTCGGACACTTTATCGTAAGCAAATACCTCATCAACGGAGCCGTTAAAATTCTGCCCGATAATCGGTACCAGTGTCCTAGAATTAGAAATCGTGCCCGTAACAAACAAGCCCTCTATATAACAGCAGCTTTGTCTGTTTAATACGGACTGCCTTTTATTCAGCATACCATATATCATAAAAAAAGCATAATCTGTAACCGGATCATGCTTTTTTATACCAAAAATATCGTAACAAGCTGAAAATAGACAAATAAGCTCATCGCATCGACAACGGTAGTGATCAACGGTCCGGCCATAACGGCAGGATCCAAGTGCAGACGCTCCGCGATAACCGGGAGGGTACAACCGACGATCTTTGCCAGACCAACAGTGATAAATACCGTTACCGATACGATAATCGAAGTCATGATATCCACCTGTCCCATGAAGATCAGTATACGTAAAAAATTGACAGCACCCATGATAGATCCGCAGATCAATGCGATGCGCAGCTCTTTCCACCAGATCTGCAACATATCATGTGTCGTCAGCTCTCCGGTCGCCAATGCACGGATCACCATGGTACTCGCTTGATTGCCGGCATTTCCCGCAGCATCCATCAGCATCGGAATAAAGATCGTCAATGTGACGTTGAACGATAAGACTTCTTCATAACTGGCCATGATCTGCCCAGTAAACGTTGCCGATATCATCAAGATCAACAGCCATATAATACGTGATTTCGCCATTGTGAAAACACCGGTTTCCAAATAGGTGGAATCGATCGGTGTGATGGCACCCATCTTGTGGATATCTTCCGTAGCTTCCTCATGGATGACGTCAATGATATCGTCTACCGTAACGATCCCCACCAAACAGTCATCATTATTGACGATCGGCACAACGGTAATATCGTACTTTTCAAACAGCTTGGCAACATCTTCCTGATCATCGGCCGTACGGGCAAAGATGAGATCGGTATCCATAATATCCTCCATCGTCATATCATGGTCACTCAATAAAATATCCCGCAGTCCGACAACGCCGCGCAAAACCTTTTTCGCATCGGTAATATAACAGTAATTGATCGTTTCGGCATCTTGTCCCTGCTGCTTGATTTTTGTGATAGCCGGGATGATCTTATCATGTTCCTTCAACACGACGAAATTGGTAGACATGATCGATCCTGCCGTATTTTCCTCATAGCTAAGCAATTTATTAATCTCTGCACGCTGTTTCGGATTCGCATTCTGCAAGACATGCTTAACGATATTCGCAGGCATATCTTCGATAAAATCGATAATATCATCATCATACAGTTCATCCAGCATCTCTCGGATTTGCGGGCCGGTAAACGTCTGAATAAGCGTCTCTTGCTTATCATGAGGCAAATAGGAGAAGATCTGTGACGTAACATCCTTCTTCAGCGTCTTGAAGAGGAACAATGCCTCATTCAACTCCAATTCTCCTACCAATTCACTCATATCGACAATATTATGTTCATCAAAAAGGGATCGGAGATCACTGATTTTCTTCTCTTTTATAAGCTCTTTTAAATATTCCAAACCGATTGTTTCATTTTCCATGATCTCACTTCCATTTCTTATTTATTTTACCCCTATTTAACTCTTTATGACAAGCAAAAATTTGCATATTGAAACCATGGTAAAAAAGCAGGAGTCGTTTTCCTGCTTGATAGCTCGATATCAATTCTCATATGTTGCTTTATTTTAGCTTATTTCCGTTTTTCGGATCGAATGTCTGAAGAATATTTGTGGAGTAGGAGGTGATCCTCTGCTGCTGCCGACGATAGTTCCGAAGTCCTAGGTCGATCAGCTCATCCAGAAGTTTTGTAAAAGACAGCTGCTTCGGCTCCCATAAATAAAAGGATAAAGATCCCGGAATGGTATTGATCTCGTTGACATAGATAGTTTGTGTATCTTCATCCATCATAAAATCAATACGGGCGATCCCCTTCGCGTGAAGCTCACGAAACGTCTTTTTTGCCAATTCTTCTATTTGTATGGTCTGTTCTACGGAGATACGGGCAGGGATCTCCCTTGCGGCACCGGCCATTCCCTTGGTTTTGGCCCCTTCATATTTATCGTGATACGAAAGAATATCATCCGCCTTCACGACCTCTTCCAATACGCTGACCTCACTGGATGACAGATCGCCCATAACGCTGGCGTTAATCTCTTTCAGGTTTTGCACAGCTCGTTCAAGGATGACCTTTTCATCATAGCGAAACGCTTCACTCAGCGCATGCCGCAGCTCGTCTTCATCCATGACCTTTTGAATGGCGATGCTGCTTCCTAAACCGGAAGGCTTGACGATCAACGGATATCCCAAAGTGTTCACTTTCTCTAAAAACCGGTCATCCAGCTCATCATAGCAAGTGACATACATCCACTCGACAACCGGAAGTCCGCGATTCTGCAAGATCTCCTTCATCATGACCTTATCCTGTCCCACAGCCGCTCCTAAAACACGACAGCCGCAATAAGGAATACCGATCATTTCCAGATAACCTTGCAATACACCGTCTTCTCCGCCGGTTCCGTGCATCACGGGAATTACAATATCGATCTCCCGCCGCTTAGAAAACAGCCTACGCGTATTCGGTTCCAGATAAAAATGCTGCTGATCACGCATAAGGTGATATCCGAGAAACTTTTTTTCTAAAACATCCAGATTTTTAAACGTATTCAGATCTCGTAAAGAATCATCACAAAATAAATTCTTTTCTTTTGAAAAATACATGGGAACGATCTCATATTTTTCATCGTCCAACGCATGCATAACCTGCATAGCGGAGAGAATGCTGATCTCATGTTCTACTGACTGCCCTCCGAAAGCAACGCCTACTTTTAATTTCATTTTCCTGCACCCCTTTGTATTTCAGTGTATGCAAAGTCCTATGTTTGGTTAATGATTAAAAGCATCGGGCAAATCGTTTTCGATCAAAACGATATCTCCTTCTTTCGCATAGGAAGCAGCCAGCTGCAGCGCTTCTGCCGTAGAAGCGACGATGTGGACCCTTTCCCGGGAGTACCCTTCCTTCAAAAGACTCTCGTAAATATCTTTGGTCTGCTGCCTGCCGATCAAAATGACTTCGTCCGCACAGCGACTGATCTGCTTTCCAAATTCCTTATGTGCCTCTTGTTTGACATCTCCCAAATCGATAAACCCAGGCGTGATCAACACATGTCTGCCCGGCATCTGTCGCAATACCGCAAGCGATTCTTTCGCTCCTTCCGGATTGGAATTATACGCATTATCCAATAGCGTATAGGTCGCTGTTTTACGCGGCTGCAAACGATGTTCCACATACGGCAGTTCCCGCACTGTTTTTTGCAAGGCAGCCATCGGTACGCCTAAGGTATGTGCTACGGCAACCGCAGCGGTAATATTGCGGACGTTATGCTCTCCGAGGAGCTTTGTTTCAAAAGCATAGGTCACCCCTTTATTACAGATGGCAAACGACATCCCTTCCGCATGATATACAAGCTGTCTCGCTTGATAATCAGAAGGCTGATCAATGGAAAACCAAACTGTTTTCACTTCATTTTGCAGTTCATAATCTCTTATATAAAAATTATCCCGATTTAAAAAAGCGATACCATCGGAAGGGAGTTGTTCGATCAGCTGCATTTTCTCATGTACGATATTTTCCATGCTATGAAAGGTCTGTAAATGCTGCGGACCGATTGCCGTTACGATACCGATCTTCGGATTGACGAATTGAGCCAGTCGCTTTATCTCATGTATGTGATCCGCTCCCATCTCACATAAAAAAGCTTCGTGGATCCCTTTTAACTGACTGCGTATCGTAATAGTGATTCCCATAAGATTGTTATAGGAATTAGGAGTCATCAGCGTATAGTAGCGATTAGAGAGAAGCGGATACAAGATCGTCTTTACACTCGTCTTTCCATAGCTTCCCGTAATGCCGATGGTAATTCGTTTCGGATTCTCTTTCAACATGCGCTTCGCATCTTGCACATAATGACTTTGAATCTTCTTTTCGACAAAACGCATGCACCAGCCGCTGATGATCACCGATCCCCAGCATACGAGATAAAAAAGCGGTGTCAGCAATAAGATTATCAGGTTTGACATCTGCAATAGAATGATCAGACATACCACATAAAGCAAATATTGAAACAGCATCTGACGGATCAGACGATGCGTATAAGAAAGGGGCTTGACATATACCTTTTCATCATCGATCTTCATCATGATATAAGCATAGATGAATAGCAGAAGCGCCTCCAATGCAAGGATATTAGGATGTGAAAAAAAGACCAGCAAAAGGAGCATCGGGAGAAACAGGAGTATATAATAAAAACACTGTGCCTTTTTTTCTTCCGCCTTATCGATCATCCATATGCAATATCGGTCCAGATGATAGTGATTCTGCTGGAAAATATGCAGTGCTTCCTTGGTCGGAACAAATAAAAACAGAAGCAGGCCGAGGCTGTACATTAACGCGTCCATATTATCGACTTCCTTCCAAATACGCATCTATGATGCGTAAAAACCGTTCGATTTGATGATAATAGGCAAAGTGATCATCCTGCCGCAATGTGATCAGTACCGCATTAGGCATCTCTTTTTCCATCAGCTCTCCCATCCATAGCGGCGTTTCTTCATCGAGTTCCCCAAATACCAGCAATGTATCCGTATCGATCGCAGGCAGTAATGTACGAATATCTTCATTTACCGCTTTTACCAAGATCGATCTTAACACAGAGGAAGCATTTTCATAATCCGGACTTCCTTTCCCTGGATTCAAATGCAGTTTTCTTCTTATCTTATAGCTATATACCTTTGCATAATAAGAAAGACCGCGCGGTTTGCGCACGCCGGCAGCTCCTGTCAGGATCATACGTTTCAACGGATATTTCAACGCATAGCGAAACGCGATCCTCGCACCGAACGAATGCGCGATAAGAATGACGTTTTCGCCATGAAACTGCTGCACCAGATCATAGACAAAATCAGCATAGTCTTCCGTAGACCACGGAACCTGGGGAAGCTCACTGTCACCGAAACCCGGCAGATCGAGATTGATGACTTGATAGCGGTCCTTCAAATGACAGGCGATCGCCTGCATCATATAACGGTTTTGACCCCATCCATGAAGCAATACGACGCAATCACCGCTTCCTTCGATATCTACAGCTGTTTCTATTCCGTTTATCTTCATCAGCACACACCTCTTACAAAAAAGTATATGAGTATAAATAGAAAAAAAGTCCTATCGGACTTTTTCACGGTTATTCTTGCGTTTCGGTCTGTTGATTCTGAAAATCACACCGTCACTCGTATTCTCTCCGCTGACATCGTAATTGTTTGCCTTCACTACCTTGGACACAATGGAAAGCCCCAGTCCGAATTTCCCATCCTGTCCCTTTTCAAACGGCTTAAATAAAACCTTCAAACGGTCTTCACTCATACACGGTCCGTCATTAGCAATGCTTAATCCTTCTTCTTCCGTAAGACAAATATGAATATTGGTAGCGGCATAGCGCAACGCATTTTCAATGATATTTTCTACCGTTACCTGCCATGCCTCCTCTAATCCATCAAAGTATACTTCTTCCAGCTCCGTTTCAATAACGATATCCGGGCGTATCACCTTGCTGTTCAATATGACGCGTTCTACGATCTCCTTCATATTCGTCATAACGCCTTCTCGGTCTTTTGAAATCAGATATTCCACACGATTGAGATATAAGAGAGAATGTACTTTCTTTTCCAAGCGATCCGCATTGTCAATGATCACATCGACGCTCTTCTCCAACGTATCATACGGATATACACCGTCCTTGATGCTCTCTCCATACGACTTGATCGTCGCGATCGGCGTCTTCAGATCATGAGATATGTTATGGATCATATCCTCTTTTGTCTTCTCTTGTTTTAAAAGTTCTTTACGCATACTGACAAGGGCATCCGCAAGCTCTCCGATCTCATCCTTTCGCGAGACTTTCAGCTCCGCTTCCTTTCCGAGCTTTACCTTTTCTATATAGCTTCGCATCTGATTCAACGGATGGATCAGCGTCGCTACCCAAAGCATCATGACAATAAAGAAAAAGCTGACAACTACCACATTGATATTGATGAGATAACTGACCAAAGTATCCTTAAAGGAAGCCATATATCCGGAATCCGCCATAGATACTAAAACGATCCCCTCCCCATCAAGCTTACTGACACGGCAATACATGACAATCTCACCATGATAGATGAAATTTTCAAAGGAAGTATTCATATTGCTTACACGGCTGTTGATGGATACCAGAAGATCGGGATCCTGCTGCAAACGCGCCTTGTTCGTCGTCACGATCTGTCCGTTAGGATAATAGATGAGATGCGTGAGACTGGAATCTTGAAAGCTCTTCATGAGCTGTTCACCTGTCACATCCGATTCCATAGATGCCGCTATGTTATTTTGTGTTCTCTGCAAAGTCGCAAATATCTGCTGCTCAATAACTTTATCGACATTTCCATTCAGATATACAAAGAAAAAAACAGCAAAAAAGGTTATCGAGAAAAAAATCAATGCGAACATCTGCTGGGTAAGCGTCAGTTCTTTGATCAGTTGATTAAATCGCTTCATATCATCCTAGCCGATAACCGTATCCATATATCGTATGAATATTCAAATTCGGCAGTTTTTTACGCAGGCGACGCAAAGTGTCATCCACTACGCGGTCACTTCCAAAATAATTTTCCTCCCAAACATTCGTTAAGATCTTCTCGCGGCTGAATGCAATGCCCTTGTTTTTGATAAACATCATCAGAAGATCAAATTCCTTCGTTGTAAGATCGATCTCACTGCCGTTGAAAAACACCTTTCGCTGTTCTTCATCCAGCTCATAACCATCAATCAGAATGCGGTTGTTTTCATTTTTATATACGCGCTTCATGACATTGTTTACGCGCAAAACAAGCTCTTTCGGAGAGAACGGTTTGGTAATGTAATCGTCGCTTCCCTTTTCCAATCCGATGATGCGGTCAAACTCTTTATCTCTTGCGGACATGAAGATAACGGGGATCTCCGGTCCTTGCAGGCGGATCTCTTCAATCAGATCAAACCCGCTTTTATCATCCAGCATGATGTCCAATATCCAAAGGTGGACATCATCGTCACTGACATGACTGCTGGCTTCTTCATATGTATAATAGGAACGTACTTCGTATCCTTCCTTTTTCAAGTACTGGCACACCAGATCATTGATGGCTTTTTCGTCTTCTACGACGCAGATCACCTTTTTCATGCAATCACCTCTTATTGGTATTGTAGTATAAAAAGCATGAAAAAAAAAGGACTTTTTTACAGCCCTTTCGATTTTATGAAATTTACTACGCGGTTTACATATTTATCACATAATTCATCTGTTTTGGCTTCCACCATAACACGAACGAGCGGTTCCGTACCGCTTGGACGAACAAGGATCCTTCCTTCATCTCCAAGCTCTTTCGCCACTTCGTCAACACAAGCCAACAGTTCCTTATCATGCAGTGCCTGCTGTTTATCCTGAACCGGCACATTGATCAGCAGCTGTGGGAAGATAAACAGATCTTCGCTTAATTCCTTTAACGACTTTCCGGTCTCCTTCATCACTTCCAACAGCTTCAATGCCGTCAAAAGTCCGTCTCCGGTATTCGCATGCTGTTTAAAGATGATGTGTCCGCTCTGTTCTCCGCCGATATAATAATCGTTTTTCAACATGCATTCAAACACATATTTATCTCCGACAGCTGTCTGTTCATAAACGATGCCCTTGCGATCAAATGCACGATATAAGCCGAGATTGGACATTACCGTCGTAACGACCGTATTATCTTTTAACGCATTGTTATCATGCATATGACAACCGCATATATACAGCGTATGATCACCGGTAATCAGATCACCGTTTTCGTCTACGGCAATCAAACGATCCGCATCGCCGTCAAAAGCAAATCCCGCATGGAAATCGCCTTCCTTCATCATCCGTTGCAGTTCTTCCGGATGTGTAGAACCGCATTGGGTATTGATGTTGATTCCATTCGGTGAAGAATGTATGACTTCGATCGTAGCGCCTAATTCCTCCAGCGTTTCCGCAGCACAGCTCGTAGCGCTGCCGTTGGCTAAGTCAAGGGCGATCCGCATCCCCGTCAAATCAAGAGGAACGGTCTCTTTCAGATAACTCTCGTATACTTCCAAGCCTTCGTCCCAATTGACAACATGTCCGATCGCTTCATTCTGACAAAGCTCGATCTCGATCTCTTTGTCGATATACTGTTCCACAAGCTCTTCGATCTCCGGATTCATCTTCATGCCTTCGCCATTGAACAGCTTGATCCCGTTATCGTGGAACGGATTATGCGATGCACTAACCATAATACCGCAGTCAAATTGATTTTTTCGTATCAAATAAGAAACACTCGGTGTCGGACATACGCCCAACAGATATACGGTAGCACCTGCGGCAGTAGCTCCTGCCGCAAGTCCCATTTCAAACATATCGGAAGACAATCGTGTATCCTTACCGATCAGAATCTTCGCATGACGGTTTTTCCCGTAATGCCAAGCAAGATATTGCCCTGTTCTGACCGCCATATCCAGTGTTAAAGTATCATTCGCACGTCCGCGTGCACCGTCTGTACCAAAATATTTTGTCATATCGTTTCCCTCTATTTCTTATTGATTACATTCACTTTGATCGTAGCGTTTTTCAATTCATAGATCGCCAGCTTATTAGAACCGCTGACCGTTAACGGTACATCATACGTACCCGGTTCTGTAATCTTCGAGAAGTCTGCATATACTTCCAGCTGATCCACGGTAATGCCATCAAGAACACCTTGTGCTCCTTTTATGACGACTGTCGTATACGCATCACTGGAATTTACAGGCGTAAAGTTCAGCGTATCCGCAAGGTTCTTGTACTGTACCGGCACTTCCCCCTGTTCCTTCGTAACGCTGTCTTCCAGCTTGATCGTAATATTGACGGTCTTCAACGATGACTTGGTGATTCCGTTCGGCAAAATGATCGGCATCGGAATAGAGATATCCGCTGTCAGCGTACTTGCCGGAATAGATATCGGAAGTTCATTGATAGAATCCAATATGCTCTGCGGTCCATAGATCTCTACCGATTGTGCATCCAATGTATAGCTTGCGATCGCTTTTCCGTTTGGTACGATACCGACAGGAACGATCGTGATCGGCACATTCTTAAACGGTGTCGTAACATTTACGGTCGTCTTCATCGTCTTCGGCATGATATCCACATTCAGACGAGCACCGCTTTGATCGTAAGCTACGATTTCCGCATTGCTTTCGAATACACCGCTTTCTTTCACATCTGACACATCGATCAAGGCCTTAACAAAGGCGATCTGTTCGATCGTATCCTGAGAAGCGCGCACGACGACTTCCCCTTGTTCAAACTGCGGATCTTCCAAAGCGAACGTACTGTCCATCTTACTTATATTTACAAAGTCATATCCGAGCGTAAAGCGTTTGGATACTTTCTTTTTGATCGTAACGTGGATCGTAGAAGGATTGAGCGTGACCTTGATACGGGAAGAAAAATCCTTAGGGATCAACTCCACCATATGCTCTCCTTCTTTCAGATCTGTCAGATCCGCAACGACCTGATAGTTTTTCTGCGTTTTTGCCAACTGAATATCATTCAAATCGCCCGTCAAAGTAGCATCTACCGTTTCCGGTATACCGCTGACCTCATAAGCCTGATCGGAAACCTGTACGCTTATCGGAATCCCTTTAATATCCTGAGAGGTCTTACTCGTATCAAATATCGTACCGTTCTGTTCTCCAGCATCGATCATCGCAAAGATCAACAATGCCAACACCAAAGCAACGATCTTCCCATATTTTTGATTAAACAGAAGACGATCCAGCCAGCTGCTCATCCATCGGAAGAACTTGGCAATGGAATTTTCTATATTCGCATACGTCTTCGCAAAGGACTGTCCTTTATCGGCGATCGTCTTAGCCAGTTCTGTCTTTCCTTCTGAACTCAACTGCGATTTCTTTCTTTTTGCCATTACTCTTTCCTCCCTTCATGATCCTTATTGGAGGCTTTGTCTTTGCTTGATTTATAATTCAAAACGATAGCTTCCGGCTCCATCGTATCCTTCAATGGTCCATCCGCTTTCCGTTCATCATCCATAGAACGCGTACGACGGATCACACCGCGGGAAACCTGTTCTTCCGTCATGCTCTTATGTACGGGTTTTGCCGGCTCTTCCTGTCGTCTTTCTTCCTCTTTTGATCGTTTCAACTTCTTCGCTATTCCCAATCCCGGCTTATGATGTTTTACCGGCGGTTCTTTCGCTTTAGAAGCCGGTATTGCCGCATCTTTAGAAGAAGTATCTGCTTTCTCTTTCTTCGGATCTACTTCCTTTAAATATTTTTTCATCTCGTCTTCTTTTCGCGAACGCGGCTTCGGAGCGTCTGCCTCGGTCACGATCGTATCAAAGAGCGAATCCAGCTCCGGCGTCTCTTCCATCAGATTACCGATACCGATCTTTTCTACTTTTTTCTCCAAGATCTTCTTTTCCAGATCTTCCTTTTTTCGTTCCTCTTCTTCTTTATCCTTTGCGGACAGCTTTTCTTTTTTCTTTCCTCTGTTTTTCAGATAGGAAGAGAATCGGCTCTTCTTCGCTTCTTCTGCCTGTTTTTCCTCTGCGATCTGAACGACATCCTTTTCCATATCGCTTTCCTTCGTAATGGTATCTTTCGCTACTTCCACTTCTGTCTGACAAATGACCATCAGCAGAAATTCACGCAGGCTCTTTTCATTTACAACCGTCAGCTTGCCGCCCTCCGCAATAGAGATATTTCCCGTCTCCTCGGAAATGACGATCGTAATGGAATCGGTAATTTCACTGATCCCTACCGCAGCGCGGTGTCTGGCTCCGTAGCTGGTCGGCAAATCCAATGTGGTCGGCGGAAAATACGCAGCCGCACAGGCGATCTTAACACCTTGTATGATGACCGCTCCGTCATGCAGCGGTGTTCCGTATTGGAAAATAGAACATAACAATTCGCTGGATACAACGGAATTCATCGCTGTCCCGGTCTTGATATAATCATTCAGAGAGTGTCCTTGTTCCAAAGAGATCAAAGCCCCTGTCTTAGACTTGGACATATCGGCACAAGCCTTGACAAGCTCATCTACCAGTTTCTCACGTTCATTGATCGTAAGTGTAGACAACCGAGAGAACACACTTGTCTTTCCCAGCTTTTCCAACAGGGAACGGATCTCCGGCTGGAAAATGATGATCACCGCCAAAACACCCCAATTCACAAAAATATCCGCCAGAAATTCGACGGTTTTTAATCCCAGGAATACAGCCAGTGCACGGATCAGAATAACAAACAAGATCCCTTTAAAGATCTGGATCGTGCGGGAATTGTTTCTTACGATCTTCAAACAGTAATAAACAAGCACCCATACGATCCCTATATCTAAAATAGTTTTGCTTAACGTCAGCAAATTATTTATCGTTAGATAATCGAACATACAAACACTCCCTTCGCATACAACATTATAGCATAAAAACAAATGTCATTTCTCACAATCCCGCAATTTTATGAAGAAATTTGCATCAGATGAGCAATCGCCTCGCTTACCGTATCCACAACCCTTTCCGCATGCTCTTTGATCTGTGAAGACGCATGCGATACGCAAAAGCCATGAAATTCATCAATCATCGGAAGATCGTTAAACGAATCGCCGATCGTATAAATATCCTCATGCCGGTATCCCTTCCATTCTTTTACAAAGTGCAATCCGCTGCTTTTACTGACTAGATCAGGAGCAATATCGATGCAGCCTACGTTTTGATAAGCACTCACATGACCGGCAAACGCATGTTGGATATGATCCGTAATTTCTTCGACTCGTTTCTGATCATGAAGAAACATGACGATCTGTACAATCTGCCGATTTTTCTGCAATTCCTCCCACGTCAGATCCAGACGGGGATCTGCCGTATGCGCCTCTTCTTTTCCATCCACATAGATGCGAAGACGGCGAAACCCGTCACCGATACTGAAGAATTCACAAGGCAAGGTACGGATATAGGAAACAAGTTCCATCGCCTTATCAAAATCCATCGTGTCTTTCTTTATACTGCGATATTCTTGATCACATATGATCCCTCCGTTGTTGGTTACGAGAAAATCGACCTCCAGATGGTTTTTTTCAATCTCCTGACGAATGGTCTCAACGCTTCTGCCGGTAACGATACCAAACGCATTCCCGTGAGCCCGAAATGCACGGATCGCTTCTACGTTTTCCTCAGATACGCACTTACCTGTTCTTAGCGTACCATCATAGTCACTTGCCAAAATTTTCATATGTCCCTCTTTCTAATATGTAAAGGTGATAACACCCAAAGCAGGATATTCAACATAGCGGACACTATGCACCTCGATCCCTAGCTGCCGCAGCAAGACAAAGATATGGTTATCATCCAACATGTAAGCTTTCAGCTTTTGCAGCATTTCCTCATCGTCGCATTTTACGGAAAGCTTTCGCTGACGCAAGTTCTCTTCATACTGCATGATCTCCAAAAGCTGCGTATCGTCAATATCCGTAATATAAGCATTCTCTTTCACATAGTAATTATCTTTGACCGCATCCGTCACCTCATAGGCGGTATGCACATCATACAATTCCAGCATCTCATCAGAGGTAAAGCCAAAAAAAGCGTATGTCTTATGTCCGTCCTGTACCCCATCGACAGCAGCATCTCCGTGCGTTACATCTATATAATAATATTCACCATCCATCAAAACCATATTCCATGCATGGGCATTTTGTTCTTTCAGCGTAACTCCTACCTGATAGCTGCAAGGTATCTTTAAATATTCCAATAGATACTGCATCGTTTTCGCATAACCGGCGCAAACAGACGTTTCATTCAGCATCACGCTTAGAATATTCTGATTATCTGCAGCTTCCGTATCATAGGCCGTATGATCGATAATATGATCATAGACGAACTTTACCTTTTCATAATCCGATGCCCCGGCCGGAAGATCCGTAAGGATCTCTTCTGATTTCTCTTTCAGCTGCCGCGTATACGTCTCCGCTTCTTCTGCGGTATATAAATAGTGCGGATACAGCTCGCTCCAACTGCCGAAAATCATAAAATCCATCTGGGCATAAGCAAAGGTTTCCGTCCAAAATATTTCCGGATGATCATACATGACGGCAGAATACAGTTCCACCAATTCATCTTCTTCCATATAGTCGACCTTGATCTCATCATCCATATTCATAAGACCCTCGTAGATCGCATCATAATCATCTTGCCGTTCTTCTTCCAGCTGCTTTCTCGCATACATAAAACCTGTATCGCTTTCAATTGTATACAGGGATTCTTTTTCATTGCAGCCCGCAGTGACCATACATATTCCAATCATGATAAACCATCGCTTTTTCATGTGCTTGCCCCATTCTTTACAACCGTCATCATTGTAACAACTTTTTGATGTTTTTCATAGTTTTTGTATAATAATTTTTATCAAACCCATACTACTATCAGGAGGTGTGAAAATGGCACAGAAAAAATATCGTCCGGGAATGAACTGCGAAAAGACCGGAAAGTATCGCAGATACGACAAAAACGGTAAAGTAGTCAACGAAGACGTCGATGTAGAAAAGGGCAGAAGATTCCCTCCTGCACAGGAAGAGGGCTGCTACTACTGCGAGAAGTAGTTTATCGCAAAGGAACTGTTTGTCAGTTCCTCTTTTTTTATCATTTCCATAAAAAAAATGCCGCTACAAGCGGCATCGTAAACATCTTTAGTAGTTTTCTTCGTGAACGGCAAAATAAGAGCGCGCATGATGACATACCGGGCACTCCTGCGGTGCGGATTTCCCCTTGTGAAGATGACCACAGTTCAGACATTCCCACAGCGTTTCTTCATCTTTATCAAACACGGTTCCGTCTTCGATATTGCTTAACAAAGCCGCATATCGTTCTTCATGCATCTTTTCGATAGCAGCGACACCGTCCATCTGATCAGCGATCTCATCAAAGCCTTCTTCTCTGGCTTCCTGTGCCATGCGTGCATACATGTCGGTCCACTCGAAATTTTCACCGGCTGCGGCATCTTTCAGGTTATTAACAGTGCAAGGAACGCTTCCCCCATGCAAATGCTTAAACCACAATTCCGCATGTTCTTTTTCGTTCGCAGCCGTCTTCTCAAAAATCTGAGAGATCTGTACATATCCTTCTTTTTTTGCCTTAGAAGCATAGAACGTATATTTATTACGTGCCTGTGATTCTCCGGCAAATGCTTCCGCTAAATTTCTTTCTGTCTTTGTTCCTTTTAAATTCATAACATTTCCTCCTAAAATTTTCCTTTGCTGATATGACCGGCAATTTCCGCTTTCGCCATCTGTTTAATTTCCCAAGCACGCTGTTTCGCATACTGGAATACATGTACACATCCCGGATCCAGGTTATCTTCAATACCTTTAGATGCGATCTTATCCATCTTCATTGCCAGACGGATCAGCTGCATGTGATAATCGTTTGTCTTATCGCTGCGATAAACCTTCTCTGCTTCCTCTTTGGGAAGTTCCATAAATTTGTCGGCAGCAACCCCACACTTCGGACATTTTTCAGGTGCACTTTCACCTTCATGAACATAACCGCATACGGAGCATTTCCATAGTTTCATCTCATTTACCTCCTTATGTTTCTACATGTTATATTGTAACCGCATTTGATAAAAAATGCACGCTATTTGCTACTGTTTTTTCAAAGACGCTCCACCAAAAGTAAAAAAAGCACTTCTTCTGTTAAAATCAAAAAAATTTACATCATAATTGCCGATCTTTTTTTATTTGTTTTACAATTTATCATTTTTATATGAAATATCTGTACTTTTTTTTCATAAAATATTAGAATAATACATATTGGAGGATCCACTATGAAAGAAAAACACCCATTCGATGATTTCGGTATCAACCTATTTAGCGAAAATATAATGAAAGAACGCCTTCCCCATCCGATCTATGAGAAATGGAAGCACGCTGCGCGCAAAGACGACGCTTTGGATCGCCCTACCGCCGATGCGATCGCTCATGCCATGAAAACATGGGCTATGGAAAAAGGCGTTACACATTTCACTCATTGGTTTCAGCCGATGACAGGAAGCACGGCCGAAAAGCATGACAGTTTCGTAGAGCCCGGTGACCATCAACAGGCAATTTCCCGTTTCTCCGGAAAATCGCTGATCAAAGGGGAAGGAGATGCTTCCAGTTTTCCGACCGGTGGTCTTCGCGCCACCTTTGAGGCCAGAGGATATACATATTGGGACTGTACTTCTCCGGCATTCATCCGTGAAAATGTTCTTTGCATACCAACGATCTTTGTATCTTACAACGGTGAGACTCTCGATAAAAAAGCCCCGCTCCTAAAATCCATCGAAGCCATTGATACACAGGCAACGAGAATCGTAAATCTATTTAAAGACAAGGACATCAAGCGCGTCCTGCCAATGGTAGGCCTTGAACAGGAGTACTTTCTCGTCGACAAATCATTATATGCCAAAAGGAAAGATCTTATGCATACCGGACGAACGCTGTTCGGTTCCATGCCGCCCAAAGGACAAGTCTTAAAATCACATTATTTCGGCAGCATTCCGAGCAGAGTATCCGCTTTTATGAAAGAGGTAAACGAAGAACTTTGGAAACTGGGCATCTATGCGAAAACGGAACACAACGAGGCAGCGCCTTGTCAGTTTGAGATCGCCCCGTTATTTGCGGAAACGAATATCGCTGTCGATCAAAACCAAATCATCATGGATGTGCTGAAAAAAACTGCCGATAAGCACCAATTGGCCTGCCTTCTCCATGAAAAACCATTTGATCATGTAAACGGCAGCGGCAAACACAACAACTGGTCTTTAGTGACAGACGACGGGCAGAATCTTTTGGAACCGGGAGATCGTCCTCATGAAAACATCCGTTTCCTGCTGTTTGTATGTGCGGTCATTCAGGCAGTCGATACGTATCCTGAATTACTTCGTATGGCGGCTTCCTGTTATGGAAATGACTATCGCCTAGGCGGACACGAGGCACCGCCTGCCATTATCAGCATCTGTATGGGCAGCCATTTAGAGGAAATTCTGATGAAGCTGGAAAAAGGCAATGAATCATTGGAAACCAATGTCGATACCACACCGTTCAACATCGCCAATCTGGCATATGTACCCAAAGATACCAGTGACCGTAACCGAACATCTCCGTTCGCCTTTACCGGCAACAAATTTGAATTCCGCATGGTCGGCTCTTCCCGTTCCGCCGCTACGACGAACGTCATCTTAAACACCATCGTCGCAGATTCTTTAAAAAGCATCGGCGATGAACTGCAAAACTATAAATACATTGATGATATACGAAAGAAAGCTCTCGCGATATGTCAGGATATCCTCTGCCGACACAAGCGTATCCTGTTCTCCAAAGACGGATATTCACAAGACTGGATCAAAGAGGCCAGCCTGCGCGGACTCCCGAATATCGAATGCTACGTCGATTCTATCAGCGCTCTTACATCAGACAAAGCCGTTGCCATGTTTGAGCGAAATCACGTTTATTCCAAAAACGAATTGGAAGCACGTTCGGAAATCTTGTATGAAGAATTCGTAAAAGAAGTAAAAGTGGAAGCGAGCGTATTGCTGGATATGAGCAAAAAGATCCTTCTGCCATGCCTCGTTAAAGAACTGAAATTCTATACGGACGCCGCTCATTCACTAGGTGTGGAAAATGCATATTACCAAAAGAAAATCAAACGAATGGTCAATCTGCTGAACAGTTTTGATGAGAAATATCACATATTGAAACATGCGTTGATCGATCGAAGAAAATGCCACAACAACGAGGAAAAAAGCAAATATCTGAATGCTGAAGTTGTCGGAAAAATGAAAGATCTGCGCTGTATTATCGATGCCATAGAGGAACAGGTCAGTGCTGATTCCTACCCTGTTCCCACATATGAAGATCTATTTACCTCTATACAATAAAAGCTGCCTAAGGCAGCTTTTTTTCCTCTGTACAAAAATTCTTATAAAAGTTTCTTCCTTCTATAAATCCATCACATGCAGAGCCGGACGCTGATAGCTTATATTGGTTGTACTCGTTCCCCGCCATGTTTCCGCATACGTAATTCTTCCGGACTCCACGATTACATACCCCAGTCGTCCATCGATAACAGAGGATAACGTGACACAGGGATCATGAGAGGTACCGTTGATCCAAGACATCTCTATAATTTTCGACTCCATGTAAACAACAGGGACAAAATGGGCATAAGAAATCGTGCCACCTTATAATGGAACCCCTGTCCAATCCTTTAAACAAGATTCCTCTTATGCATAAAAGTCTATCCCCTTTTAATTTCCTATCCATCATATTAATGGAATTCCTAGCCTCACAACTGCAACCGAATCCCAGTCCTCATTTTCTTTCCTTTTCAACCTACCTTTAATTCAGCATACCATAATGCGTATTATGCAACTAAAAAACTGCAGTATGATCAATGCAGTGATCCTATAAAGCGTTGGCTCTGTATGTGGCATATCTTGCGATTTCCTGTTCGATGAGATCATATCCCAAGCATAAGCAGGCTATCCCCGTTTGCCCAACGGTTCTCATATTACACAGATTGAAGGATCTTTCTTCCCTCATGACATAAATTCACGGCCGCATTGTGATCGCGATCCATCACATGACCGCAAGCAGAACAATGAAATATACGCTCTTCTATCGGGAGTTCTTCTAATACATTCCCACATCGGCTGCATACCCTGCTACTGGCAAAATAGCGGTCGATGCGCAGAAGCTGTTTGCCTTGCTCTTCCAGCTTATATGCTAAGAAGCTACGGAACATGCCATAGGAATTATCCATCAGGTTTTTCCCCAGATGAAGCGACTTGCTCATCTCCATCATATTCAGATCTTCTACTGCAACCGCATCCCAGGCATTGGCTATCTGTCTGCTTTGCTTATGCAGAAAATCTCTGCGCTGATGGCTGATCTTTTCATATAAGACTTGAATCCTCTGTTTTTGTTTTATCCAGTTTCTGCTGTTTTTTTCCATATGCGTGAGCCGTCGCTGCTCCTTTGCCAAACGATGCTCCAGTCTTCGATAATAATGCGGATAATCTCCGCTGTTTCCTTCACTATCAATATAAAGGCAGCCTTGCGCATAGTCCAAGCCGATCATCCGTTCTACTTTTTTAGGCTGGATTTCAATCTCATACTCATACAGCAAAGAAGCTTCATAAGTCCCATTGGCACACTGAGACACCGTAACGGATTTCAAGCGGTACTCTTCTGGTATCCCCCGATGCTGCCGGATCTTTACCCATTTCAGCTTCGGCAGCTTCAAGTAACCATCCTTCAGTTCGATATTATGATGAATCACATTGGTCGTGTAAGATTTTCTGCTCTTATGCTTGCTTTTCCAGCGCGGAAAGCCGTATCGACGGTCACGAAAAAAATTACGGAATGCCCGCTCTAAATTACGCTGCGCATTGACTAATGCCATACAGTCTACTTCCTTTAAAAACGGATACGCCTCTTTATAGTACGCCGGTGTCAATATGATATTTTCTTTTGTCTGTTCATAATGCCGTATTTTATCATCCAGCATCTTATTATACAGGAATCGTGTACAACCGAAAGTCTTTTCCAAAAGCACCCGCTGCCGTGCATCAGGATACAGTGCAAACTTAAATCCACGTTGCTGTTTCATAAGCTTATTCACCTATATCATCAATCTGCATATTCTTTTTCTTCAATCGAAAATAAACCAGTTCCCGTATAGCGGCATAGACGATAGCAAATACCGGAACACCGATGAACATACCGATTACACCAAACAAGCCGCCGCCGACGCAAACAGCAAACAAGATCCATATGCTAGGCAATCCGAGGCGATCTCCCAAGATAAGCGGTCCTAAGATATTTCCGTCAAACTGCTGAAGTACTAAAATGAATAAAGCAAAATAAACTGCCTCGATCGGCCTGATCAGCAACAAGATGAAAATTCCCGGAACAGCACCGATAAAAGGTCCGAATACCGGAATCATATTGGTGGTTCCCACGATAACCGACAACAACAGCGCATACGGAAGATTGAGAACCGTCAATCCGATATAACATAAAACACCGATAATCAGAGAATCGATCGCCTTACCGATGATAAAGTTATTAAATACATCGTTGGCATCTCTTTGCAGGCGAACAAAATAATCGGCTACTTGTTTGGGAAACAATGCGTAATTCGCAACCTTTACATGACGTACGAGCTGTTCCTTATCAATAAGTATGTAAAGCGCAGCCATAATGCTTAAAAAGATATTGAATACACCGCTTGTCAACTGATAGGAATAAGTCACCATTTTCGGCAGAGCATCAGAAAAAAACGTAGTAAGCCTATTAAAAATATCAAATTCGCCGAATAAAGCAGTGATCTGATTCACATCCAGCTCATAGCGAACGATCATCTGATTGATGAAAACCTGAAAATCCTCTATATACTGCGGTGCATTTTGCATAAGAGAAAAAATGGAATCGATCAATTGCGGGATCAGCAATGCCAGAAACAAGCCGACAACCAAAATTCCTAAAATAACAGCGATCACTGCCGCAAGACTGCGTTTATGATTCGCTTTTAAAGGCATTTTTTTCAAAACCTTCGCTTCGATGATCATCATCGGCTTATTCAAAAGAAAAGCGATCGCAAAACCGAATATGAACGGCGATATCAAATGGAACATGGAGGAAAGCCAGCTTGTGATAGTAAAAAAATTAGAAAACAAAAAATACAAAAGGATAGCGATCGCCGCAACGCTCGAATACGTTAAGATCTTTTTCTGCATGCCATCATCAAACTGAAATTTCATGAAATACCTCCTCTTCCTATGATTTATATTATATCATAATTTACGAACCCTCACGAATCCTATCTTCACTTTTTTAAATGAAGAATCTGTTCCTTTAATTCCGAATACAACGCAAGATCACCAGCCGGCTGCATCTCTGTCCTATTGCCGAAAGCATTCTCGGATATCATGATGATAGGAGGCGTCTGCAATCTCTTAAAGGCATTCCGCCGCATCGTGGATATAAACCAATCCAAATCCGCAATAAACGCATACGGATCATCAAGCTGGTAATACTTCATCCACGTAGCGATCTCACTTTCCCAGATGCTTCCATCCAAATAAGATCTCATAAACTGCTCAATCGTCATATCTTTCTGTAGATGCTCTACGAGATAATCATGATAAAACCATTTCATAGGATCCAACTGATCGTCTTTTAATTCCGCACTCGGCGGCATTTCCCATGATATCGCACCACCGGAAAAGGAAGGAAGAAGAGAAGCCGGAATAACTTCTTTCTCATAACGCGCATTGATCTCATGCGCTAGATCAAACAACTGCACTTTTGTAAGATCACCTATGAGCCCTAACGCTCCCACTGCATCTCCATACAAGGTACAATATCCCAAGGCAACTTCGACCTTATTTCCGTTGTTGCAAACGACTCCATGATGGATTTGGGCAAATGTAGATAACAGATGACCGCGTATCCTTGCCTGAATATTCTCCGTAACTAATGTTTCCCGATCTTTTTCATGATACCCATACTCCTCCAGAACTTGCGCCGTAGCGTTCGTAAGCTTTTCAATACTGCCGCTATGCAACGATATCCCTAAGGCTTCCGCTTCCTGACGAGCATTGGCGATCGTAATGGAGCGATTGTAAGAACTGCTCAGCTGATAGGCAAAGATTCGCTCTTTTCCCAACGCATATGTCAGAAGAGCGGCGTTGACGCTGGAATCAAGGCCTCCACTCAAGCCGATGATCCATGGACTGTTTCCACCCAAAACCTGCTCATCATACTCCCGAACAGCCATACATAAAGCATCCATCATAGAAGGTGTCTGCGGCTGCATCACTTGATCGGATCGTGTATCCACAAGCGCATATGCCTCTTGGAATAACGGTGCTTCATATAACAGATTGCGGTTCACCACCACACGGCTTCCTCCCGGATATACGACGACATTTTTCCCTATCGCAGCAATTCCTACTGAATTAACATAAACATAGCTCCCTTTAACTTCCCATGTTTGATCATATAAGTACGGCTGTGCATCGATGTTCAGATTCAAATCCGCGATCTGCAGTTCATCATGAAAATTCAGCGCTATTACATCATCCCCGAATTCGATAGCACTTTGAATATCCTGCTCGCAAAAATAACGGCTGTCCTGATATAAAAAACTATCCGCATTCTTTTTCACACGCATATGCGTCTGACGATCTTTCGCATAAAACGCACAATTAAACAGACGACCGCCGCGATAACGTATATTCCCCCAAACAATCGCAATCTTATCACTGTAATCGAGGATCCTGTCGTTAAAGCTATCCACATAACGGCACCATTCTCTATCGTTCCAGCAATCACCCAGCAAATATCCACTTACGGCATTTTGCGGAAACATAACGAGATCTGCCTCATCACGGATCGCACGTTCTATCTTATCAGTCATATATTGAAAATTTTCTTCACATCGTCCATTCATCACCGGCATTGTCACTACTGCAATCTTCATAATACGCCTCCTATTTATCATACTACATATACCATAAGTGTACCATTATTCCATCAGTGTTACCAATTATTTTTTATGATATACTATATAGGAAGGAAGTGATGTCATCCATGAAACAACCCCATATGCTCGAAGGGAATATATCTGTAAAAGCTGCCTTGCTGGCAAAGCGAAGACCCTTTTACAAACTCATCGTCGATATAAAAAAAAGAGACAGAGATACTGCTTTCATATTAAAAGAAGCGCAAAAAAGAAAGATCATCATCGAGAAGAAAAACCGTTTTGACATCGATGAGCTGGCAGATGGAAAAACGCATGGAGGTCTCATCGCCTATGTTGGAGAACGAACTTTCGACGATTTGCCAGATACCGGTCATGAACATTGCCTTCTTGCGATCATAGAAGGAATAGAGGATCCTTTTAATTTCGGCCAGATCATCCGAACACTGTATGCCGCCGGCTGTAAAGGCGTCATCCTTCCGCCGCGCAACTGGTCATCTGCGGCAAAAACGATCGCAAAATCGTCTGCAGGCGCCAGCGAATATATTCCCATGATCATTGCCGAAGATATGAATAAATTATGTGCAGAACTGAAAGAAAGACAGTTTTCCATCGTTTGCGGCGATCGAAAAAACGCCGTCTCTCTCTATGACTACCGCTTCCCTAACCGCACTTGTATCGCTATCGGCGGAGAAATGCGCGGTCTTTCAAAAAGCGTACAGGAGTACAGCGACCAAAATATCTATATTCCCTATGAAAATGATTTCCGCAATTCTCTGAATGCGGTAAGCGCAGCTGCCGTCATCGCCTTTGAATTCGTAAGGCAACAAATATAAGCAAGGATATCCCAATTGCCGCCTCATTTATAATAATCAAAAAGTACAGAGGCTGAATCACTAAAAAAGTTATACGATCGCCTGCCCAATATGTTTATCTAATCTCCACTGCGGAGCATTGCCATCATCCGCCCAATATTCATCCATGGAAACGATCTTATCATCTTTGATTTTTATAAAAGACGTTACATGAAAAGAAGTGCTCCTGTCTTTGGGATATACATTGACGACTGTAATAATCAGATCATTCAGCACTTCGATTCTTTCCACTGTCCCCTCCCAATTACCGGGATATTCACAATTCGCAATGATAAATTCATCAACGGTAAAGTGTTCATTCGTACAGTGCCAATTTACATAGGCCTCATCATGAAAGTAATGTCTAATTTCTTTCTCTTCTTGCATAAGCACCACTTTCCAAAATTCATAAATATCCATAGCGCATCTCCTCAATAAATCATTTTCTAACTATTTCAAAGCCATTAGTTTCCAAGGTTTCCTATATTGTTATTTTAGTTTCATGCATATGAGCAAATAGGAACATTATGATCCAAAGTTTTGCGAAAAGAGCAGCATTTAAAACTATGCCGCTCTTTTTTACCGATTATGAACTAAATAATATTTATACGCGATCATAATGAGGTCTTTCGCCTCTTTACCGATGCGCGGATTGCCATGGCCACCCAAAATAATGGTAGGAGCTAACTGCATTTCCCACAGTCTCTTAAAACTATCTCCCAGCTTCTCGCTGCTGTAGCTCATATCGCCCTTCCATCCGGTAAAAGCCAGATCCCCTCTTTCTCCATCGCAATAAAAAAAATCACCAGTAAACAACACATGATCATCATCCAGCTTAACATCATATATCATGAATCCATCGGTATGCCCGGGCATTGCATATGCATCAATATCTACACCGCCGATGCACATATGCGTATCTGCATCCAACAATATATCCGCATGGCAAGAAGGCATCGTATGATTTTGAAACGGACTTTCCTTTCCAAAATCACCTGATTCCAGCATGAAGCTATCCGATCTTCCTACAAGGATCTTTGCGCCCAGTTCCTGAAATTTTGCCGCTGTACCCGCATGATCATCATGACCGTGCGTCAGCAGAACATGTGTGATTTCCTTCTCAGAGATTCCCCAATAATGGAGATTTTCAAGAATCGTATCATAAGCTGCCGGCGTACCGCAATCAATCAAAAAATATCCTTCCGCATGCCGAACGGCATATACATTCCCCAACTGCCCGTAAAGTCCTCCAGAAACATAAAACAGTTTATTTCTTATTTTCACTTTTTAATTCCTTTGGTTAATCCGCAAACAAATAACCGAAATAAATATAAAGCATGATAGAAAATCCTTCCGTTCCGAACGTATGAAGGATCATTCCGACAAAAGGAATCGTATTAAAAAGATCATATCGCATACAAGTAAGCAAGACCGTTAACAAAATTGCGATGACTTTTTTAAAAACCGCATTGGAACGTTTCTTCTTATTCAGATAATATCCAAAAAAGAAATAACAGAAAACGATTACCATCGTACGAAAGAAACCTACAACTGCATTCATAACAAGATAATTATCGATCAGCCATACTGCAAAAGCACCTAAAAGAATGATCGCTAACGGCAACCCCAATCGCTTTGTATCACTCATTCAACTTCCTCTTCCAACGTTATGGATGTCATAACATCGCCGTTTCGCATATTCCTTACTGCCCCCATATTATCCGTCACTCTGCCAAACACCGTATGTACCCCATCCAGATGCGGCTGCGGATCATGGCAGATGAAAAACTGACAGCACCCTGTATCTTTTCCCCGATGTGCCATCGATAAAGATCCTTCCACATGCTTATGTGGATTGCCTGCCGTTTCACAAGGTATCGTATAGCCGAGATCACCCGTACCATTTCCATGCGGACATCCACCCTGCGATACGAAATGCGGGATCACACGATGAAAAGTCTTTCCGTTATAATACCCTTCCTTAATCAATTTTACAAAGTTAGCCACCGTTTTCGGAGCTTCATCCGGATATAGCTCAAACGGCAGATCAGCACCGTTTTCTAAGGTTATCGTTCCATGATAAATCATATAAATTCCTCCCTTTCTTTTACGTATTATTCTACTAGATTAACATGAAAATTTCAACTTATACCAGCAGTACCATACCTTTGCTGTTAATCAAGCGAATACGCCTGTTTCTGAAAATTTCATTGCCGAAAACACCATCACACACGATCTCCGGTAATATGTTACAATTACCGCTCATCATATTATGAATGTGTATATCAGCTCGATACAGCGAAAACCGCATATCTTTATATAAACGAAGATGCATTTTCTCAGCGCCATGAACACCAAAACCAACCGCTGTTATTTCCCCGTGTTCCACATATCGCAAACGCTCAGCACTCTCCATGGAAAACCAACTGTGCCTAGACCCACTATCAAAGCCCATTTTTAACAGATTGCCTCTTTCATCTTCTGCCAAAAATATAGGAAACAAACCACTTACCATATTTTCATAAGCAAAGCGAAAACGATTTTTCATAAATTTCAGCTGCATAGCTACGGTATCCAGCTCAAAATCAAAGTTTCTTAAAATATCCCATCCTAAGATCCCATCAAACCGGAAAATATCTACATCCGCAAAGCGCAATGAAAAATCATGCTTATCCAAACACAATACCGGAACATTCTCATAAGCAGCTTGACCGAACACCAAAGAACGCAGTACGCATCCTTTCAGCTCTTTTCTCGTTCCCGAAGCAGCGCCGACCTCGATACTGCCGTTTGACTTGGAAATCCCCAAGCGCACCATCATATCGTGACGTATGGAAGATAACTGCGCCCCAGTGTCTATCACAAAACGGCAAGCCACACCATTTACATTGACATCACATAAATAAAGCCCGAACATATTTTTATATAAGGGTAATGAAAAATCTTCATGCGGTTTATGAAAAATGATATTCAGTGAATGATCCGCCAATTGCCTCTGCGCTTCTTCCAAAGTATCCTTTTGATGCAGCAATTCTCCTCGGTACTGCTCATACAACGGATGCACACTGGGATCACACTCTGCCCGTGTCCTCGTTTTACAATAATGAAGGAGCGCCATCCTATCACCTCATGGTCATTATAGCACACTTCTGATATAATAAAGAGCATGGAATGATCCAGAAGAAAAACAGATAAAAAATTAGTGCATTCAAGCAAAGGAGAAATAGAGCAATTATGGAAAAATGTATAAAAAATAAAGAAAACATAAAGAAAGCAAATAATCATTATGTATGGTTGGATTTATTAAAAATATTGGCATGTTTCTTAGTCATCGTCAATCATAGCGTTTCCTATTTATTAGATTCCAGCGGATATAATAATTACTCTGTACTAGTGTATTCCTGTGCTTTTGCAATATGTAAAATTGGAGTGCCCATCTTTTTAATGATCACTGGGATCCTCTTAAATAAACAAATGAACTATCGGTATATCGGTAAAAAAAATATTTAGAATCATCGTACCATTAGTATTATTATCCGCATATATTTATATCCGAAATTACGGTATCCACTTCAATTTCTTTAAATCTATTCTCGAAGATCCTATTTCTATACCGCATTGGTATCTTTATATGCTGATCGGATTATATCTTATGATGCCTTTAGTAGAAAAAATGATCAGAAACTTTGATAAAGACGATTATCGTTTTCTAATCATGATCGCTTTATTCATCCCAGGCACTCTATATGTAATTCAAAGCCTGACACCAATTCATATCAGTGATTATCTTTTACTTGCGATTCTTCCTTATCCGATTGCTTACTGTATTGCTGGTATTTATCTCACAAAGGTGGAACTGACAAAAAGAAATCGTAATATTGCAATCATATGCTTTATGATCCCTCTCCTTATTTTTATTCTTTCCTTATATATACCTTATATAAAATATCAGGAAATTTCTCATGCGCTGGATGCCTGTCGTAATATCACAACTTCTTTACCTGCAATGGCTGCTTTCTATTTATTCCGGTATTATTTTGAAGACAATCATTTCTCTGCTTTCACAAGCAAATGGATCAAAGAAATCGCTCTTTCTACTTTCGGTATCTACTTATTCCATTTCATCTTCATACCAAAAATCTATCGTTTGACCATGATACAGAACATATTCGCCTTCAGCTCCTTTATCGGTATCTTCACTTTTCAAATCTGCTTATTTATCTGTTGCGGAATCATAACCTATTGCTTACGAAAAATTCCAGTCGTAAAAAATTTCCTATAAACATCCATACATAGAAATATAGATTTCTAATATCAAGGAAGGAGAAATCATATGAAGACAAACAAAGAAAAATTAGTAATACAAAGCGTATGCGGTTCCATACATCATCCTACCATGCACGGAAGCGGACATTGGGTAGGCTACGACGGATATGGAAGGATCCCTGTAGGACCGGGAGGCATTACATATAATTATCAAATCGGCGATTCGTGCATGTGCATACCCGGTGATCACGTAGAACCTGGCGTAAGTATTAAAAATATGAACGATAAAGAAAATAACGCACTTCAAACATTATCATGTATCGGCAATCAGGCAAAAGTCACCAGCGGCGACGCCAAGGGAAGCATTGGGTTTGTTACTGGCACTCATGGCGGCGTCGATCATGTAATGGTATATTTCGATAAGGAAATACTCGAAATGCTCTGTATCGGCGATCATATTCAAATCAAATCTTGCGGCCAAGGACTAAAGTTGCTTGATCATCCACAAGTATTCGTCATGAATCTTGATCCGTCCTTGTTGGAACATATGCATTTGAAGGAACAAAACGGATGTTTGGAAGTAGGTGTTACGCACATCATACCTGCATATCTGATGGGAGGTGGTTTGGGTTCCACGACCATGATGAGCGCAGACTATGATATCATGACACAAGATAAAGAAACCGTTGCCGCATTAAGCTTACACGATCTTCGCTTTGGGGATATCGTCGCCATCATGGATCACGACAATCACAATGGACCTCATTTTCATAAAGGTTCTGTTTCCATCGGAATCATCGTACACTCTGACTCTTACACAAGCGGACACGGACCCGGCGTGACCGTTCTCATGACAGCGAATCAGCAGTATTTAAAACCATATATCGAACCAGAAGCAAATCTTGCGAATTATATGATCAAGTAAAACATCCCCTTTCACGGGGATGCTTTAGATAGTATCTAAGAGTTTTCGCAAGGCCTGTATAAAAGCTCGATCATCTGTAGCGCTACGTTTTTTAACAGAACCAAAACGATGCGATATCCTTCTTTGTTTCGCACAGAAATGACGCTGTGTCAAAAGTCCGTCCATATTATCACTTGTATAAAGAACTCCGTTTTGTGAAATAGGGCGCGCATTTTTCGACAAGGCCATAGCAGCCAAGCCATAATCTTGTGTTACAACGATATCATCCGGATGAAGACGTCTCAAAATCTCATAATCCACATGATCCTTTCCTTGATCAACGATGATGATTTCCGCCTCCTCCATTGAAAATACATGCGCATCATCACAAACAACATAACAAACGATCCCATATTCATGAACGATCTCTAAGGTAAGATATACGACAGGACAGCCATCAGCGTCAATATAAATCCTAGGCATATGACTCCATATGCGCTGTATATCCGTTTTCCCGAAGCGTTTGTATAATCTGCCGGATATGCTCATGAGAAAGCGTTTCAATCACAAATTCTACCTTACACTTTGAAGACAAGATTTCTTCTGTAATACGGCTATGATCGATACTTACGATATTAGCCCCAGTTTCACTTATCAAATCAATAATTTTAGAAAGATTGCCCGGCTTATCGGTAACGTTCATATGCAAAACCACCTTTCGTCCTGTTTTCATCAATCCTAAGTCAATGATCCTGGAAAGAAAGTTAACATCAATATTCCCTCCTGACAAAACAGCAACGCATTTTCGATCCTGCATATCAATCTTTTGGAACATGGCCGCAGCCACCGCGACAGCACCGGCTCCCTCCGCAACCATCTTCATTTTCTCAAGCAGTGTCAATATACTTGCGGCAATCTCTTCTTCGCTTACTAATAAAATACCGTCTAAATAATCTCGGCACATCGCAAATGTCCGCTCACCCGGCATCTTAACGGCAATACCGTCCGCCATAGTAGCTACATCGGATAAACGAATGATTTTGTTTTGACGAAAAGATTCATACATGCTCGGCGAACCGCTGGCTTGTACGCCATATACCTTGCAATCCGGTTTTTTTTGTTTTATCGCACAGGCAATGCCGCTCGCTAATCCCCCACCGCCGACAGGCACCAATACAACATCGACATCTTCCATCTTTTCTAGGATTTCAAGACCGATCGTACCTTGTCCTGCTATCACATACGGATCATTGAAAGGCTCAATAAACACCGCGCCTGTCATTTCCTGAAGATGCTTCGCATATTCATAAGCATCGTTAAAAGTGTCTCCTTGCAGTTCCACATTCACACCATAGCTCCGCGTTGCATCTATCTTGGATAACGGTGCGGTTTTAGGCATGACAATCGTTCCGTTGATTCCCATTTTCTGACAAGCATACGCAACACCTTGTGCATGATTCCCCGCACTCGCCGCAATAACGCTGCGCTTCTTTTCTTCATCCGTCAATTTTGAAAGCCGATAATACCCGCCACGCAGCTTAAATGCCCCGGTACTCTGTAAATTCTCTGCCTTGATCCATAAATTAGGATGTATTTTATCCGCTTTTATCAGCGGTGTTTTTGCTATAACCCCCTGCAATACTTCTTTTGCATCTTCAATCCGATCGATATCCATAGGTATATCCTCCCTTTATATCTTTATCATAAACGCTATCCTTACGAAAATAAAGTGTAAAATTCACTTTTGATAAACATTTATATAGAGATGTTCAAGATATAAGAACACATATGCATAGAGTATAGATTAAAAAAGAAGCTACAAAAATAGCTTCTTTATACATCTTATTCATTCTCGATAAATTCCAATAGCTGCTTAGCCGCTATCTGCAATCCTTCGCGATCCTCTTTACTGAATCCAAGATGCGTAAAGATCTCACCGACAAATACATGATTGTCATAAAGGTTTTCAAAAACCTTATCAATCAAAGGCTCGCATATATCCTGCCTTTGCATCGGTCCAAACGGGTTAGCAAAATAGGTTGTGGAAATACCCACCTCTTGTGTAGTACCCAGCGCCATACGCTTCCCTTGCTTGCAGATGGCCTTTGCCTCCTCCATATCATCAATGCGGCGGATTCCTATACTATCATCATGGTTATTTGCATAACAGAATAAATCAATCGTATGGTTCATGGAAATCACATCATATGCAGTAGCCGGCGTAATAACACGGGCATTGCTGGACTCCGGATTCATAAAGATACTTCGATCCATATCGCGATACGGTGTTCCCGGATCCAAATCATCCAATCGAATGAATGCTCCAATCTCCGTGCCCTGCCCAAACGGCACGCCATTTTCTACATGAATCGTTCCCATATCGTCAAAAACAACTTCGATGTCTTTAATTTTATCATTTCCCAACGCCCTCAATGCCTCGATGGATTCTGACTTTCCAGCTCCGCTATCACCCATTAACATGATCCCTTTTCGCTTTCCGTTTTTTAACGTAATATTCACAAAAGCACCATGGATCGGCAGCCAACCTTTTTGCATCATAGCCAAATTATGAAGAGTGAGAGACATCTTTTTGATATATCCAAAGTATTCAATGCGTTCGCTGTAGCTGACACATCCAATCCAAACATCCTCTTCTTCATCATAATGGAATGTACAGTCATCCAGCCTGTCTTCATTGCCAAATAAACATATGAGATCCGGTTTGCCACGGCACTCATCTTCTGTAGCCAATTCGAATAAATTACCTAATGAAACAGCAGAGGAAATAAAATCACGATGAAAATAAATAAAAGCCAAAAGACTTCCTATCTTGGCAGGATAGCAAAACCACGTATCTGGATTACCAGTAAAGGATCCAATAGGATTATCCTCCCGATTTTCAAAAGTTCCGGTACGCTTATTAGAACGCGGATGCAAGAGCATAGGAGTTCTTAACATCAGCGAATCAATAAACGGAATATTTTTCAGCTTTTCGTATTTATCAGATAATTTCGTAACATTATAACGAATCGCCATAGAGGCATTTGTGCCGGCCTGCATCTGACGATAAATACTGTTTTTTCTTCCCAATATCTTTTCTTCTATACTGCGATACATCGAGCGAATTACCTGATTAAACCCAGAATCCGCCTGAACGAAACTAGATTCGGAAATAGCATTGCCAAAGCCCTTATTCACGATAGAAAAACGCTGATGGGCTTTCCAAAAATTATACAATTCTTCGATAAATTCCAATAATTTATCTTTATCATTCAGGTAATCAGACTCTACTTCAGACATGCTCAAAACACTGAGCTGACGCAGCAACTTTACGATTTCAAATGCAGCTTCGCGCGCTGTGATATTTTGCAGTACGTAATTATAAAGATCTTCGTTATTTATTTTCAAATCATCTATAAAATTTCTCACTAAATTGGCAAAGGTAGACGAACTCAGCAACTCCTGAGAACTGCGAGCATAAGACGCATTAAAATTTATAATCGCAACATTCCTATTCAAATACAAACTTTCCTTCACAAACATCGCTCCTTTCCAAAACAATATATTGGTTTTATTATACTATATTTCCGAAAATATAAAAAGAGAACAATCAACATTAACAACACGTAGTCCATCATCTTATCACACACATAACTCATGACATTCATTTCGTTAACAAAAAATAGAGAGCATCCCCTCTATTTTGTACTATTCTCTACAATCTTCAACAACAATTCAACACCCTTGTGCATGGAATTAATTGAAACATACTCATATCTTCCATGACAATTACATCCGCCAGTTCCGATGTTAGGGCAAGGAAGACCATCGTATGTCAAACGCGCTCCGTCCGTTCCACCGCGGATTGCCTGTGATGTCGGTTCTAAACCAAGTTCACGAATCGCCTCTTTTACTTGCTGTACAATATGCATATTTTTTTCTATAATTTCACGCATATTAGCATAGCTGTCCACGATCTTTAAATCGATCGTATAACTTCCATATTTTTGATTAAGATATTCGCTTATTCTATAAAACGTCTTTTTCTGTTTTTCAAACTGCTGCTTATCATGATTGCGGATAATATATTCCATCTTTGTTGTTTCACAGTTTCCTTCCATATGCGTCAAATGCTGAAATCCTTCATACCCTTCTGTATAGGCAGGATTTTCATGAACCGGAAGCATCTGCTGAAATTCCATCGCCACAAGAAGAGAATTGATCATTTTTCCCTTAGCTGTACCCGGATGAATGCCCAATCCATGAATCGTAATATCAGCTGCAGCAGCGTTAAAATTTTCATAATCTACGCTTTCAATATCTCCGCCATCGACAGTATATGCATAGTCCGCTCCAAATTTTTCAATATTGAAATTATCCGTTCCTCGTCCAATCTCTTCATCTGGAGTAAATGCTATTTTTATAGTGCCATGTGGCAAGTCATTTTTTATAATCGTTTCTGCCATTTCCATGATCTCGGCTATACCCGCCTTGTCATCACCGCCTAATAAAGTAGTGCCATCGGTTACAATAAGATCATCGTGAATATTCTTTTTCAAAGTAGGAAAATCGCTAGGAGACATTACAATGTTATATTCCTCGTTTAAGACAATATCTCCGCCGTCATAATCTCTTATAATTCGCGGATGAATATTTTCACCTGTTAAATCCGGAGAAGTATCCATATGAGCTATAAAGCCTATTGTATCCGTCGGACGATCAGTATTAGATAAAATAGTCCCGTACACGATGCCAAATTCATCAACATGAGCATCTTGAATTCCTATAGCTAACATTTCAGACTTTAACTCCCCTGCTAGCTTCAGTTGCTTCATAGTACTCGGATATGTTTCTGAATATGGATCAGACTGCGTATCATAACTCACATATTTTAAAAATCGTTCTTCAACAGACATGTTATCACCTTCCATTATCAATCATGTTCATATTATACAATAAAAGGCGCTTCCTTGCACCTTTATTTATATTCTACTAAAAATTTGTGCAGATCATGATATATGCTACTGTAATCATCTTTCATAATCTGTATTTCTTTCTGCATCGTTTGAGATAATGTAAAATGCTTATCATCAAAATCACGCAAGGCCTTTAACCCCATTTCAATAGATTTTGTCGCCTCTTCAATCACCTGTATATCTGTAACGATAATCAAGTTTTTAATCATGCCCATCATATCCGTCATAGTGCCCATAAACCCGCTCGTATCGACTGCTTCTCCATCTAACTCCGTTATATGCTGAGTCAGCATTTCTTCATGTTTTTTTAAAATTTTCAAAATCCGCTTAAATTCTACTTTCAAATCATGTGCTGTAATTTTAGCGCTTAAATCTTCAAATATAAATGCACCCATGTGGGTTCCTTTTAAAAGCTGGTTTAATTCTTCGATCAGATCTTCACGTTGATTCATGTTCGTCACCTCGTTACAAGTATGGCATTTCTGTTTATTTGTTATTCGAAAATCCATTAATTTGTAATGGAATAACATTCGTTCCTCGATCAAACCTTATCTTTAATAACCCTGAGAAATATCAAGACAAGCAGTAAAAAATCAGGAAATTATACATAAAAAAACACACCTAGAAGAAAGATGTGTTTATATTGTTCGAACCCCTCGGTGGATGTATTATTGTTTTAAACAAACAATGTATGGTTGCACCGTCAACCGTCCTAATACTGTACATATAGTTTATTAGGCAATCTGTTATTCAACAGATCAAAGTGCTCTGAGTATGTTAATGGCACCTACAATATCGCGATGATTGTGATAACCGCATACGTTGCAACGGTATTGGCGATCTTTAGGATAATTTAAAGATCCGCAATCAGGACAATTTTTGGAAGTATTTTTAGGGTTTACATAAACTATTCGTATTCCATTTAAATTCGCTTTATAACATATCATGTCCTGCAGACGCTTATACGACCATAAATAAATATCAGAAGTTATCCTTATGTCAAATGTTCTATTCATATAAGTAAGCTTCTCTAATTTAATAATGCCGATATCTTCATGTAAAGCAAACTCAATAATCCGCGAGGATATTTTATGATCAATATCGTTTAAAATATGGTGGAGCTTATGATTCATAAGCGTCATCTTTCTAAACTCTTTACGATGTTGTAACTTTTTATACTTTGAACGATAACTTCTCTGATAATAACGAAGCATTTTACCATTTCCTATAAATCTAATTTTCATATCACTGGTACAAATTACCGCAGGAACTTTGATCCCAATATCAACCCCCATCACTTTATCAGATAAATTCCATTTTATATCAAATTTCATTTGAAAATATGCAACCCATGATTCATTTTTTCTGCTTAACATCAAGGATAGAATTTCCCCTTGATGCAACCGTTTCTCTAAATAATCTGACCAATATATATGCATAAATATCTTTCTTTGAAATTGATTCCTCCCTAAAATTAAACCTAGCCTCTTCTTTTCATGATCAATTTCAAATGATTGCACATTCCAAATACTAGAAAAATTCATTTTCAACAATTTTCCTTGTTTATTAGCCGTATACATTTCTTTTGCTTTCGATAACACAATACTCTTGCATGTCCAAGATATATCATTACTTATATTTTTATAACGATATTCAAAAACAGAATTTTTTGATTTAAATACCATACAGATTTTAAAAATTTCTCTTTTAAAACACCGTTCATACCTCAATAACTCCTGTCCAACAGCATCATCTGGAAATAATTGTGCTTTAATAGTAAGGTACATGTTTCCCTACGCTCCTTTCACTATATACTTACACAATTGAAATCCAAATTCCTAAAATTAACAGCAGTTGAATCCGCCGCCCCCTTCATCTTAATAGCGGTAAGCGAATCCAGATATCGAATCGCACAAAAAAACTTCCACTAGGAAGTTAACTTTCAATGGTGACCCGTTGGCGATTCGAACGCCAGACCCTTTGATTAAAAGTCAAATGCTCTACCAACTGAGCTAACGGGTCAGTTGGATTTTATATGGCTGGGGTATCTGGATTCGAACCAGAGCAATGCCAGAGTCAAAGTCTGGTGCCTTACCGCTTGGCTATACCCCAACAACTAATGGTGGGGGGGGGCGGATTCGAACCGCCGAACCATAAGGAACTGAGTTACAGTCAGCCGCGTTTAGCCTCTTCGCTACCCCCCCAGCTCTCTTAATTGAGAATGGTGCCGACTATAGGAATTGAACCCACAACCTACTGATTACAAGTCAGTTGCTCTACCAATTGAGCTAAGTCGGCAAAAAAATGGAGCGGATGATGAGAATCGAACTCACGTAGTCAGCTTGGAAGGCTGAAGTTCTACCATTGAACTACATCCGCACAATAAAATGGTGGAGGTTAACGGGCTCGAACCGCTGACCCTCTGCTTGTAAGGCAGACGCTCTCCCAACTGAGCTAAACCTCCATATATTTCGCGCCCGTTAACCCTTGGCGCCTTATTATAATATCATTCAGTTCCATATCTGTCAACATTTTTCTTGAAATTTCAGCTATTAATATACCATAAATCCATTCCTAGAAAACAAGTATACCCCTATTTTATTTTATACATAGTTTTATAAGGATTCTCATTAATTGGTGGAGGTGAGGAGAATTGAACTCCTGTCCAAGAACAGTTCCACGTGCAGACATCTACAGTTTAGTCTATTCTAAATATTCCGTAAGCAATAATAGACAATTCCCCACGGATGTTTCTGAAAAATCTTCGAGACCATTACCTCAGATCAACAATAATCTCTATCTTTTGTATCTTATCGGATGATGAGCCCAAAAGAACAGCATCATCATGCGGCTGCAAACCTCTGTCGGTTAATTAAGCAGCAAATGCTACTCTCTGGTTTCCACCAAAAAGATTAGCTAATTTAGTTTTTCCAGTTATTTTTATTAGTTATTACGTAACCACTCGACTGCAGTCTACACCAAACATATCCCTGTCGAAACCAGTACACCCCCGTAATGTTAAACACTAGTAGTGTAACACAAATAGTATATGCCAGCAATTCAATTTTAAAAATTATTTTTCATGGCTTTTTGAATTTCACGTTTTGCATCACGTTCTCTTTCACTTTGTCGCTTATCATGAAGATCCTTTCCTTTAGCCAATGCAATTTCCAGCTTCGCTAATCCGTTTTGAAGATATAGCGAGGTCGGCACAACTGTATAGCCTTTCAATTTTACTTTCTGCTGCAATTTCTTAATCTCATATTTATGTAAAAGAAGCTTTCTTTCTCTAGTTTCATCATGGTTAAAACGATTTCCAAAAGCATATTGCGGTATATGCATTTCTTTAATATATGCTTCATTACCAATAAAACTTATATATGAATCTTTTAACTGCACACTTCCTCGCCTAATAGACTTGATTTCTGTACCTAATAAAAGTAGTCCGGCTTCATAACGATCTTCAAGAAAATAATCATGAGATGCTTTTCTGTTTAATGTAATTACTTTTTTCATGTAATTCCCCATTTCGTTTTTGTCCACTTGACAATTTCACCTTACAAATCCTCATAAATAATTCAAAGTATATTAAACATACCTACTTAATATCCGAAAGCATATGCTTTTATTTTACCTTAGAATATAACAATTTCAAAAACATTTACCCTGCTCAACACTTTTTGCGAGAATGCTGCAATAATTCAAAGTCAATCTCTCTTTTAAAGTGATTTGCCCCAGTAACACGAATTGTCACTTTTTGTCCCATCCTGTATGTTTTAGCAGTGGTCCTTCCAATCAATGATTTACTGTGATTATCATAATGATAATGATCATCCTGCAGAGAGTTTATATGAACAAGTCCTTCTACTGTATTTTTTAATTCGACAAATATGCCAAACTTAGTAACACCGCTGATAATTCCGTCAAACACTTGTCCAACATATCGCTCCATGTATTCACTTTTTTTCATATCCTCTACATCTCTTTCGGCCTCAATCGCTTTCCGTTCCTGTGCAGAACTATGTTTCGCACATTCTTCAATCCACAATTCATCATTTTTCATCTCGTCTATATCATACGTTTGCTGAAAATAATATTTCCGTAACATTCGATGAACAATTAAATCAGGATATCGGCGAATCGGAGATGTAAAATGCGTATAGTTTTCAAGTGCGAGACCAAAATGCCCAAGACACTCCGCATCATAGCGTGCTTTCTGCATGCTCCGTAAAAGATATGCTGATAAAACAGGATATTCTTCACATTCCTTAGCACTATCCAAAAATTCCTGTAACTGCTTAGGATACACAGCTTTAGCGTTAGCATGCAAAGGATATCCAAGATTTCTAGACATACGAGAAAATTCACGAATCTTTTTAGGTTCTGGCATTTCATGAATGCGATATATAGATGGTACTTCCAACCAGCGATTATGCATTGCCACGCACTCATTTGCACATATCATAAAATCTTCGATTATTCGTTCTGCTTTGCCACGATCGCGCAACACAATATCCGTCGGCCTTCCTTTGTCATTTACTATAATCTTCGCTTCTTTCATATCGAAATCGATATTTCCTAATGACTCTCTTCGTTTTCGGATAATGTTTGATAACTCCTGCATATTGCGACATAATGGAATAATATGCTGATATTTCTTAACTGCTTTTTTATCTTCAGCAAGTATTTTATTTACATCTGTATAGGTCATTCTTTCTGTCGTTTTAATGACTGACGGAAATATCTGATAGTCTTTTATTTCGCCTTTTTTATCAATATGCATCTTGCATGTTAGCGTCAATCGATCTACTCTCGGCAACAAAGAACATATATCATTGCATAAAACATGAGGAAGCATCGGTACTACACGATCCGTAACATAAACGGACGTTCCTCTTTGATAAGCTTCACGATCAATCGCACTGCCTTGTGAAACATAATAGGAAACATCCGCAATATGAACGCCTAAGCAATATCCGTCTCCTGTTTTCTCCACAGACACAGCATCATCGAGATCTTTCGCATCCTCTCCGTCTATTGTAATAATCTGAAGATCGCGTAAGTCTCTGCGATTCTTGATTTCATTTTCAGATATCTTATCAGAAATCTGAGCAGCTTCCCGGATGACTTCTTCGGGAAAGGAGGGCTCAATATCATGTTCCATCAGTACAGAAAGCACATCAATTCCCGGATCATATTTATGTCCTAGCACCTTTTCAATGTGACATTTCAGCGTCTTTCCATAAGAATCTATCTTTAACAGCACTTTTATATCATTCACAAGTTTAAATTCCTTGATATTCGTTATGGAAAAAGAATGACCGTTCATAAAAGAATCCGGTAAGAAATACATATCCCGATCATTTTTCTTAATAACGCCGACAACGGTTTTTATATGATGTTCTATGATATCAATGATCTCGCATTCACTGCGATGGTCGGTTTGCGTATTTTTTCGAGCCATAACAATATCACCGTGCAAAGCGAAATTCAAGTGATCTTTAGCAATATAAAAGCTTTGCCCGTCTGCTTCCACAAACCCAAATCCTTTCGGATTTATTTTCAAAGTTCCTTTAAAATAACCAAGATTTTCACAGCGAAAGTATCGATTTTTTCTGTCTCGTGCTAAAACATATGTATTTTCAAGCTCGTTCAATGCTTTCAAAAGCAATTTATAACTATCCGTGTTCTGCATATCCAACTGTTGGGCAAAGATATTTGCCTCATAGCCGGGATAATTACTTTGATCCACAATCTCTAGTATCTTTCTTTTTATCATATGGTCCCTCCCTTCATTCCGTTATTATTAAAAAAAGACCTTAACGGTCTTTTTGTTACGCTACCAAACGAACGATAATCACCAGAATAAAGAATACCACACCTGTAATCATCGTCAGGTTAGAAATTACTTTTTCTGCACCACGCTCTTTGACATTGGCAAATAAATTCAATCCTTCGCCACCGGTAAAGGCGCTACCGATACCGTCTGATTTACCGCTTTGGAGCAAGGATAGAATTATCAAAACAACCGCTACTATCATTAATATGATGTCTAAAAATCCCATCATAATCCTCCTTTCTCCTTAATTACCGTTTCATTATAGCAAAATATTTTTTAAATTACAATCTTTATTTGAGCGGGTAACCATTAACGATATGTGTTTGAAGAATACGGCAGTTACCGATATTCTTTTCTATTAGTTTTTGTAAATATTATAGAAAGCAGATTTCCCGGGGAATACAGCTACCGTACCTAGTTCTTCTTCAATACGAATCAATTGATTGTATTTTGCGATACGGTCTGTGCGAGACATAGATCCGGTTTTGATCTGCCCAGCATTGAAGGCAACAGCGATATCTGCAATCGTCGTATCTTCGGTCTCTCCGCTTCTATGAGAAACAACTGCCGTATAGCCATGTTTTTTCGCTAATTCCATGGCGTCAAAAGTTTCTGTCAACGTACCGATCTGGTTCACTTTGATCAAAATAGCATTGGCGGTATCCTTTTCTATACCTTCCTGTAAGATCGCCGTGTTAGTTACAAACAGGTCATCTCCGACAATTTGAATTTTCTTACCCAGATGTTCCGTAAGCTTTTTCCATCCGTCCCAGTCTCTTTCGCCTAATCCGTCTTCAATGGATATGATCGGATATTTTTCTACCAGTTCATCATACCATGCGATCATTTCCTCTGTAGATTTCGTTCCTTGTCCGGACCTTTTCAGTTCATACATCTTTGTTTCCGTATTATAGAATTCAGAAGCTGCCACATCCATTGCGATGCAGATGTCCTTTCCCGGTTCGTATCCAGCTTCTTTTATCGCTTCCATAATGCATTCTAAAGGTTCTTCGTTACTGCCTAAATTAGGAGCAAACCCACCTTCATCTCCGACAGCCGTAACCTGTCCTTTACTTTTCAATACCTTTTTCAGAGCGTGAAAGGTTTCTGCTCCCATACGAATCGCTTCACGAATAGAGTCCGCTCCGACCGGCATGATCATAAATTCCTGAAAGTCTACACTGGAATCCGCATGGCTTCCGCCGTTTAAAACATTCATCATCGGTACCGGAAGGGTTTTTGCATTGATACCTCCCAAATAGCGATAGAGAGGAAGATCATAGTAGTTGGCAGCTGCATGAGCAACCGCCAGAGAAATTCCCAGGATCGCATTTGCGCCGTATTTTGACTTGTCTTTCGTTCCATCAGCAGCAATCAAGGCCTGATCGACAGCGGCCTGATCTGTAACATCCATTCCTAATACGATATCACATAAAATATCATTCACATTATCAACTGCTTTCAGCGTTCCTTTACCGAGATAACGTGCATTATCGCCATCACGCAGTTCCAGCGCTTCACGTTCACCGGTAGAGGCTCCACTTGGGACCATGGCACGGCCAAAAGCACCAGATTCTGTCGCAACTTCAACTTCTAATGTAGGATTTCCACGGGAGTCTAAGATTTCCCGAGCATGAACATCAATAATATATGGCATTGTAAAGAGCCCTCCTTGTATTTTATAGCACAGTCAGTATAACATATTTCAATTTTGATGTTAAGCTGTTATACTCCAGTATCCTTCGACAAAAAACGCACAAAAAAAGAATTTTTGCGTACTTCAAAAACCTTTTTTTCTTACTGCTTATACAAATTTATTTAACAAGATGATGACAATGCCGCCAAACGCAAAAGCTATTGCCGATGTTGTGATCAGAGCGACATCATATGCTGCGTGTAAAGGGATCAGAACGATAGAGGATGCGATGATCAATCCCAAAATAAAACTCAATGTGGCTGAGCGATTCTTTTTCAGGCAGAATCCGGTGATTTTAGCGCTGATTACGATCCCCAATAATATACCGATTCCCATAAAGAGTAACGGGATCAAGATGTCCATCTGAAAAGACATCACATTTGCCAGATAAGATTTAAAAAGATAATATTTCCCTAAGATCAAAAGAACCATAGATCCGCTGACACCGGGCAGCAGCATCGCAAAACCGCTGATAAATCCGATCCATATCATCTCTATGCATAATGCGATAGACACGATCGGAAATTCCGGATTGACTGCCAGATCTTCTTTTCCCGGGTTCATATAATTGATCAGAAAAATCAGCAGCATGCCAACAGCAACAAACAGCCAGCTGCAGCGATCACTTTTCATCTCCGATTTCATAAAAACGGGAATAGAAAACAGCACCAAGCCGATAAACCAAAAGATCGTCTGTGTCGGAAATTCAGCGAACAGATACTCCAGCACCTTCGCAAAACCTACCAAACCGATACCGGCTCCTAATAAAACCTGTAGGAGGAACAGAATATCTTTTTTGCGGTTTGGATTGTGCGGTTTGAATATTCCGGAGATACTTTCCATCACCTGATTGAAAATCCCTAAAATAACCATCATCGTACCGCCGCTGACACCGGGTATGACGTTGGCAATTCCTACAGCAATACCGCCGATCAAATTTTTAATCATAAAAACCTCCATACGATACTACATAAAGTATAGAGGTTTTTCATATTTTTGCAAGTTTAACTTCGTCCAGCATTCATAAGCCATCCGCAAACTTGTGCTGCTTTTATCGTCAGCGGTTTGAGATTTTTCATTTTCCATTCCCAATTCGGTGATCCAATCGTTCCCGGTGTATTCATCCTGCCTTTTTTCAAGCCGAGAATGTCCTGCAGCGGAATGATGACAATATCCGCAGCGCTGTCTATGCAATAACGCAGTACCAAATCTATAATATTTCGGTCGGTATATCCCCGCATGTGAAAGAAACGGCGTAAAGAAGCCTTATGGTTGCTTGGCAAACGATCATAAACGGCAGCCATCGTATCGTTATCGTGTGTTCCCGTATATAAAATACAATGCTTCGGCATCCCTTTTTTCATCTGCTTTGCCGTAAACTGAAACTGTAATACCTGCATGCCGTATAATCGATAATGATCTTTCAGTTCCAAAACTTCTTTCCTTAAATCTCCGAGATCTTCTGCCACGATCTGTATATCAGGGAGCTGATGGAATATCTCATCGAGCAGACTGCAGGCAGGGCCCAAGATCCATTCCCCCTCTATTGCGGTCTCGCATGATTCGGGAATCTTCCAATACGTATCAAATGCCCGGAAATGATCAATGCGAATAATATCATATTGTTGGGCGTTCCATCTTAGACGTTCGATCCAAAAAGTGTAATTATTTCGCTTCATCGTTCGCCAATTATAAATAGGATTGCCCCAGCGCTGTCCTGTCTCACTGAAATAATCCGGAGGTACACCGGCGATGAAGGTGGGTCGTCCGTCTTTTGTCAGTAAAAACTCTGATTGGTGGCTCCATACATCTGCGGAATCCAATCCCACATAAAACGGGATATCTCCCATGATCTGAATTTGATGCTGATTGGCATACGCTTTTATTTCGTTCCATTGTTTGTAAAACATAAACTGCAAAAAGCGTTCATAGTCCATATCCTCTTGATACGGCTCCCATGCATCCGTTGATGCTTTGATAAGCTCCCGCTCGTTTTTATCCCACATACGCCATGCAGCCATATGATTTTTCCTTTTTAATGTCATGAAGAGCGCATAATGATCCAGCCAGCTGCTGGAGGCACAAAACTGCTCATATTCCTCTGCAAACCGGTCAAACTGTTTTTTAAAAATCCGATAGGCTTTCTTAAAATACGGTTCTTTGAATATGCGGACACCTTCATAATCAACCTGTTCGCTGAATTTATGAAATGTCTTGACGGAACTGCGTCTGATCAGATCATAATCAGCTAGACGATCGATATTGATATATATTTCGTCTCCTGCAAACGAAGAATACGGCTGGTAAGGCGAATTGCCGTACCCGAGCGGATTCAAAGGCAATATCTGCCAGATGTGACATCCGCATGTTTTCAATGCATCAATAAAATAAATTGCCTGCTTCCCAAAATCGCCGATTCCCTGATTCCCCGGCAAGGATGAAACGGATAATAATATCCCAGCTGTCCGCATAATGCTTCCCTCCTATCTATAAATGCCATATATCGCGATCGTATTCTCTTATCGAACGGTCACTGCTGAAGAAACCGCTTTTAGCAATGTTCTTCATCATCATGACCGCCCAAGCTTTCCGATTCTCATATGCATTCAGCATACGTTCTTTGCATTCGACATATTCCTTTACATCTAAAAGCGTCATAAACCAATCTTTATATAAAATTTCATCATATAAGCGCCGCAAACTTTTTCTATCACCGATACTGCCGAGGGCATCGCCGATGATAAAATCCATCCATGTCCGAATATCCGTATCTTCTTCGTAAATCTTCTTAGCGCAGTAATCGTTCTTTTCATAATGGGCGATGACTTCTTCGCTTTGTTTTCCGAAGATAAATATCGCATCATCACCAACAAGCTCCTCGATCTCCGCATTTGCTCCGTCTCTCGTCCCTAAGGTTACCGCTCCATTCAACATGAATTTCATATTGCCGGTTCCGCTTGCTTCTTTAGAAGCCAATGATATCTGTTCACTGATATCACAAGCCGGTATGAGCTTTTCAGCCTTTGATACGTTATAGTTTTCTATAAAGCATATCCGCATATACGGTGAGACTTCGTCGTCCTCACCAACCAGTTTCTGCAAGCAGAGCAACAGATGAATGATATCTTTGGCAATGGTATATGCCGGAGCTGCCTTGGCGCCGAAAATAAAGGTAATCGGGCGCTTGGGAGGATTTCCCTTTTTTATGTCCAGATATTTAAAAATAATATAAAGCGCATGCATTTGCTGACGTTTATATTCATGCAAACGTTTGCTCTGTACATCAAAAATAGAGTCAACGGAGACAGACAGCTGCTGTTTCTCCCAAATGTCATCCGCAAACTGCTGTTTCTTCTTTTGTTTGATCATTAATAGTTCTTCTAATACCGCATCTTCTTTAACATATTGCAGCAGGCGATGAAAGTCATCACGGCGAAATTCCTCTTCCGGAATATACGTCCGAAGAAAGGCCGTCAGTTCGCGGTTACAGCTGTACAGCCATCTGCGAAAGGATATCCCATTTGTCTTATTATTAAATTTATACGGATACAGACGGTAAAACGGTTTTAATTCGGTATGCTTCAATATATCCGTATGCAATGCCGCTACCCCATTTATACTCTTGCTGAAATGAATATCCATATGTGCCATATGCACTTGCCGTCTGTCATCGATGATCTGTACATCGCGATCCTCACAAAGAGCATGTGTCAGTGCATCTAGGGCTTCTATGATGCCCATCAGCTGTGGAACCGCTTTTTTCAAATATTCATATGGCCATGTTTCCAAAGCCTCTGCCAAAATCGTATGATTGGTATACGCACATGTCTTACGTACAATATCGATGGCTTCGCGCATAAGGATACCGTTGCTCATCAACAGGCGGATGAGCTCGGGAATGATCATGGTAGGATGCGTATCGTTGATCTGAATGCAAACATGTTCATGCAGGCGATGCAGATCATATCCTTGCTTCCGGCAGTCTTCTATGATATATTGCGCCGCATTGCTGACCATGAAATACTGCTGATAAATCCGCAACAGACGTCCGTCTTCATCACTATCATCAGGATATAGAAACAACGTCAGATTCTTATCGATCGCAGTTTTATCAAAAGCGATCCCTTCTCGAATCAAAGCTTCATCACAGCTATCCAGATCAAAGAGGCGCAGCGTATTCTTCTTGCCGTTATATCCCGGCATATCTATGGTATACATCGTCGACAATAAAGAAATATCCGAAAATTCGACCGTATAATGCGTATTCGTCCTTTTCAGCCATTGATTGCCATGCAGCCAAAAATCCGGAAGTTCCTTTTGTTTCCCATCACAGAACTCCTGACGAAACAGTCCGCAATGATACAACAGACCGATACCGTCACCCGGCAGCTGCAGCGCCGCAATAGAATCCAGATAACAAGCAGCCAGCCGTCCAAGACCTCCGTTACCCAAGGAAGGCTCTTGTTCCATATCCAGTATCTCCTGCAGAAGATATCCCTGCTCTTTTGCCATTTCTTCCGCTTTTTCATACAAACCAAGATTAATAAGGTTACTGGCTAGCATATTTCCGATCAAAAACTCTGCTGAAACATAGTACAGACGGCGGGAAGAGACAATATGCGGAACGCTCTCCAGCTTCTCGCTGACCATTTGGCATATCTTTTCAAACATCGCCTGTTTCGATATCCGTCTTTCCATAAAACCTCCATTATCCGCCTATTTGTATGCGGTTACGCTCATTGTACCATAAATCAAAAAAAACGGATATATTAATTCGTTTTCTTCATAAAATTAGTAAAATATGACTTATCAGGGATTAAAAAAAGCGCATTTGCGCTTTATTTTACTTCAATCAAATGATATTCCCTGCTTCCAAGGCCGATCTTACAGGCATGTTCCAAACAAGACTCCCATTCACTTTCCGGCGTCGTATTATGGAAATGATCACCGTTTGCATCATGCTTACCGTCATGCAAATGCTCATCTAAAATACTTCCCGGTATCGGTGTTTGCGCATTGCACGCATCTACGCATGCCTGATCCAGAGCAACCGGATCGAAGCTCGCAAACATCCCTATATCCGGCAAGATCGGAAGATCGTTTTCCGCATGACAATCGCAATACGGAGAAATGTCCATCACCAGATTAATATAAAAACAAGGGCGACCGGAAACAACCGCTTTCGTATATTCCGCCATTTTTTTATTTAAAAGAGAATTGGCATGATAATTTGCATTGTAGATCGCATCAAAATTACACATTCCAAGGCAGCGTCCACATCCAACACAACGCGTATGATCGATATGGGCATGACGATTTTCATCATAAGATATCGCATCGTGAGCACAGACTTTCGCACACATACGGCAGCCGACACATGCCTCTTCGCGAACCGAAGGCTTACCGCTGTTATGCTGTTCCATCTTACCGGCGCGGCTTCCGCATCCCATGCCGATATTTTTGATACAGCCTCCGAAGCCGGCGGATTCATGTCCTTTAAAATGACTCAAAGCGATAAATACATCCGCTTCCATGATCGCCCGTCCGATCTTCGCTTCTTTTACATATTCGCCGTTCTCTACCGGAACAGCAACCTCATCCGTGCCTTTCAAACCATCTCCGATGATGACATGACAGCCGGTGCTGAATGGTGAAAATCCGTTCTCATACGCCGCTTCCAAATGATCGAGCGCATTTTTACGTCTGCCGACATACAACGTATTACAATCGGTAAGAAACGGACGACCGCCCAAGGATTTCACGACATCCGCCACCGTCTTCGCATAATTAGGACGAAGATACGAGAGATTCCCCGGCTCTCCGAAATGAATCTTAATCGCTGTAAATTTATTCTCAAAATCGATATCCGCAATTCCCGCCTTGCGCATCAAACGTTCCAGTTTCATCTGCAGGCTCGTTCCCGGCAATGCCCGTAAATCTGTAAAGTATACATTTGCTTTTTCCATGGTTATCACTTCCTTATGTTATTATTTTACACCTCTTTCTTTCATAAAAAAAGATAGAAACGCTTCTATCTTTTACATATTCATCACAATGTCCACAATATCCGCAACTGCCACATCGGCATTTTCGCTATCCGTACGTCTGCGCAGCTCTACCATACCTTGTGCAGCTCCTCTGCCGACGGTTATCCTGACAGGAATGCCGATCAGTTCCAGATCTTTAAACTTCACGCCCGGACGTTCATTGCGATCATCCAGCAGCACATCCAAACCGCGGCCGGTAAGTTCATCATACAGATCATTGGCAATGCGAACCTGTTCCTCATCCTTCATGGATACGATCACGATCGCCGCCTGATACGGCGCAACTGCTTTCGGCCATATGATCCCGTTCTCATCGTTGTGCTGTTCTACAATCGCCGCCATGCAGCGTTCCAAACCGAAACCATAAGAACCCATCACGACCGGATGAAGTTCATTATCCGCATCCAAATATTCCAGTCCCATGCTCTTCGCATACTTCGTTCCGAGCTTAAACGTATTCCCCACTTCGATTCCTTTGCAGAATTTCAGCGGTTTTCCACACACAGGACAACGATCCCCCTCATGTACCTGAGCGATATCCGCTGTCATCTCCACTTCAAAATCTTTGATATTCACATTTTCTATATGATGATCCGTCTTATTGGCTCCTACGATAAAATTGCGCATATGCGTAACTTCACGATCCATAATGATCGGACAATCCAAACCGATAGGACCTGCAAAGCCTACCTTTGCATGCGTAACGCGTTCCACTTCATCAAACTCTGCCAGTTCCATCTCATTCGCATGCAGAAGCTTCAGCACTTTGGTTTCATTCAGCTCCCGATTTCCTTTCAGAAGAAAAGCATATGTCTTTCCATCCACCCGATAGATCAGCGTCTTCACAAAATCATCGGCAGAACGATGGAAGAAATTCGCAACATCCTCAATAGATTTTGCGTTCGGTGTCTCCACGATATGCATGTCTTTATATTCCTCTGCAGATGAACTTCTCGTATCAACGACTTCGGTAATTTCCAGATTACTGGAAAAATCGCATCCCTCACATGTCACGACAACATCTTCGCCGATCTCCGAAATCGCCTGGAACTCTTCCGATAAAGAACCGCCCATCGCCCCTGTATCGGCTTTTACGATCTTATATGTCAGTTCACAGCGATCCATGATGTTCTCATATGCATGAAACATCTTCATATACGATTCATGCAAACCTTCTTCATCCACATCAAAGGAATACGCATCTTTCATAATAAATTCACGGACGCGGATCAATCCATAGCGCGGCCGTGTCTCATCGCGATACTTCGTCTGGATCTGGTATAGATTGTATGGAAAATCCTTATAAGACCTTCCCTTCATCATGGCAGCTATCGTAAACAGCTCTTCGTGAGTAGGGCCTAATACATAGTTTTTCTGGTAGCGGTCTTTCAAAGAAAACATATTGGAACCAAACGCTTTCCTTCTTCCCGATCTCTCATAAACCTCTTCCGGTATCATAGCCGGCATCAACAGTTCCTGCGCACCGGTCTTATCCATCTCTTCACGAACGATATCTTCGATCTTTTTCAGCACGCGTTTTCCCATTGGCATGATCATGTAAATACCGCTGCTGCTTTTCTTGATCATTCCCGCACGTACTAATAGATTACCGCTTGTGCTGTCTTCATCTTTTGCATTTTCTCTCATTGTATAAAAGAAGCTGTTGCTAAGTTTCATATTCATTCTCCTTTAGTAAATCATACTTCTGTCTTTTTTCATCACCTTGCGGATCATAGCGTCTTTTTCCATCGGTACAGATACATGTGTCTTAATGATCTGCATCGGTTTATTAGCGACTTCCAGTATATTCCCATCCAGATCATACAAATCCTCCAGTTGAAATTCCCGCATTGCGATATGCGGCCCAAATACTTCTGCCGCAATATGTCCGCAAAAATGATTACGAACTTCTAAAGTAGCCATCTGTTCACTTTCATCGTAATCCAGAACATAGGCGATATATTCCTGCGTTACACCGGCGCCGTTCACACCATATAAATGAGCTTGCGGCAGCGGCTGTCCTTCATAAAACCCTACCCCGGTGGGTCGATTTTCCGCCTTGGACAATTCATTGCAGTACCACTCCATACGCTTGTCACTCAAGCGTCCTGTTTCATAAACTTCATCAATCAGCATACGATACGTTTTCACAAGCGTGGCTATATAATAGGAACTCTTCATCCTTCCTTCGATTTTCAAAGATGCGATCCCCATCTCGATCAAATCCGGAATGTATCTTGCCGCCATAAGATCCTTGCTGGACATAGAAAACAGATCATGTTCGTCATGCAGCTGCGTTTCTTTGTCATATAAGCGATATTTCCACCGGCAGCTTTGGGCGCACCCCCCACGGTTCGCGTCCCTCGCTGTCATGTGATTGCTTAATACGCAGCGTCCGGAATAGGAAATGCACATACCGCCGTGAATGAAAACCTCTAAAGGAAGTTCGCTCTTCATCGACGTTCTACGGATATCTTCCAGCGTACACTCCCTAGCCAAAACAACACGATCCATCCCTTTCTCGTTCCAAAACGATACGGCGGCGCTATTCGTGGAAGAATGCTGTGTGCTGATATGCACTTCCAGCTTCGGCGCTACTTTTTTTGCTGTCATCGCAATATGAGGAGACGCACATATCACCGCCGTTACCCCGATGCTCTCTAATTCCTTCAAATACTCGCAAAGACCGTCCAGATCATCTTCATGCGGAAGCATATTTACTGTCACATGGACATTGGCGCCATGTTCCTTCGCAAATCGTACACCTTCCGCAATATCCGCAAGTTCGAAATTACTGGCACGTGAGCGCAGAGAAAACTTCTTCCCCCCTAGATAAACGGCATCCGCACCATAAAGCACAGCGATCTTCAAACGCTCCAGATCGCCGGCCGGCGCCAATAACTCTATTTTCTTCATGCTCTCACCTACTTTACCATGCTCGTCTTTTTATAATAAAAACCGTTTGTGATATGATCATCCATATGGTTCTGTTCATAATCCCGCAACATCTGCTCTGCATCCACAGCGCCATCCAAAATCCGGCGATAACAGCCCAGCGCTTCTTTTACATAATCAACATCATGAAAAATACCATGGATACGCACATTCCCGATACCAGCCTTCGCCAGCTGACGGATCTCCAAAAAGCTGACAAGCGTAAACCCCGAAAATGCATGCGTTCCCAGATCATCTTCCATAATCGGCATATGTTCATCCCTTGTTTCTTCCATCATATACAGCGTTCTCTTATTACGAATATCCACATCTCGATGGATAAACTTCAAATAACTGCTGATAAGATGACGCTTGCTATGCATCATATTCAGCCGTCCGTGAATAACCGTTTCCAACTGATCGCCTCGGCATTGCGATGCAATGAAACATATTTCCGCCAATGTGATCTCCCCTGACAGCACGACGCTCTGTATACGCTCCTGTAAATAAAACCGCACATCCATCGCGTTGGTAATCAGCGTATCCGGCTGATACCGCAGACGATCCTCCATTCCCAGCTGCTGAGCAAACCGCAGAACCGCTTCATCCCCGAAATATATACCGTCTATATCCAGATTTTTCAGAAAACGGAGATGCTCCCATAATCCATCCAGTTCATCTTCCGTAAACAGCCGATTCACCAATGCGAAGCATTCCAATCCCACAGCAGAACATTCTTTTTTATATAACGGAAAATCCTCAGTTTTGACAGGAGCAGCACCCCGCGCACTATAAAAAGGATCCGCAAGGACAACCGCATCCGCACCTGCCTCTTTCAGTTCTTTTAAATGATGTAGATCATAGGCATCCGTAATAAATTTCAAGTTTTTCACCTTTCTTTACTGCATGCTTTATATTATAATATAAAATATAACGGTTGAACAGATAAAACCGCAGGGAAAGGAGAAAGTATGGCGAACTGTATATGCGCATGGGTACATGATGAATTCGACCGCAGGTATCACGATGAAGAATGGGGAAAACCGTGCCATGATGACCGGCATCTATTCGAAATGCTCATTCTGGAAGGCTTTCAGGCAGGACTTAGCTGGAATACAATTTTAAGAAAGCGTGAGAATTTCCGAAAAGCTTTTGACAATTTCCATGTGGAAAAAGTGGCTTCTTACCAGGAAGACGATATCCAAAGGCTGCTGCAAGACAGCGGCATCGTCCGCAACCGCCTAAAAATAAGAGGCGCGGTAAAAAATGCGAAAGCTTTTTTATTGATTCAAAAAGAATATGGAAGCTTTGATCGATACATATGGAGTTTCGTCAATCATCAGCCGATCATCAACGCTTATACATCACCAAAGGAGATCCCATCTTCTACCGCTGTTTCCGATCATATGAGCAAGGAACTCAAAAAGCGCGGTTTTACCTTTGTAGGTACTACGATCTGTTATTCCTTCATGCAGGCAGTCGGTATGGTCAACGATCACGAAGCCCATTGCCGAGAATATCAAAACTGTATTTCACACCAACATGATTTTTAAGAAAGTTTGAAAAAGATATTGATTTAAACCGGCACCTATGATATTATAATCAAGCAGTTGCCTGAATAGCTCAGTAGGTAGAGCATCCGGCTGTTAACCGGCAGGTCACAAGTTCGAGTCTTGTTTCAGGCGCCATATGCAAAGCACATCCTCATAGAGGATGTTTTTTTTACCCTTATCTTCACATCCCCGCAGTTCTCTACACCCTTATCATCAATTTACATTTAAATGAATATTTAAGATAAAACATGATATAATAATAAAACAAACACTTCACATCCGTAATGAAAACATTTCTATAAGAATAATATCTTTCTTTCAGATTATTATAATATCACTTTTAACAAGATACAATATAGGCGTAGAAGAGGAGAACGATTATGAACATTGACTATAAAACAGTAGGCGCCAGGATACGCAAAGTCCGAATAGAACACGATCTTACACAGGAAGCATTAGCTGAATTAGTCGGTATTTCCACATCCCATGTAAGCAATATCGAAACGGGCACAAAGCAGATCAGCCTATCTACTTTGATCAAACTAGCAAACGCTTTAAAAGTATCTGTTGATGAGCTATTGTTCGATAACGTCATCCACTCCAACACAAAATATGAAAAAGAGATCATGCGCTATTTAGATGACTGCAGTGATTATGAAATACGACATATCATTGATCTGATCATCGCCACCAAAGCATCTATACGCAAAAATATTGAATTGAAGAAAAAATTTGAAAATTCATAATAGTACTTCACATCAAACTATAAACGAACCTATGTTAGGTTCGTTTTTATTTCACGTATTGGATCTTTGTGACATCAAAGCGATTTTGTATAGGCTTTTCCTCATCTGCATAACCTACTGCCACAACACCGATCGGAATATACTCCGCAGGAAGAGAAAACTTCTTTTGAAATCCTTCTACACGCTCTGTCTTCGGCCAGATACCACACCAGCACGTACCTAATCCCTGATGTACCGCTTCGATCAATATATTCTCAATGGCAGCAGCGCCATCCAGATAAAGATAGCCTTCATCCGCAGAAGCTTCCTTATCCCCCATCACTAAAATAGCGCAAGGAGCCGTTTTCATCATTCCCGTATACGGCTGCAATTCCGTCATCTCATCTAATTGCCGGCGATTCGTAATCACAAGAAAACGCCAAGTCTGATTGTTTCTGGCTGTCGGCGCTTGCATAGCCGCTTTTAAAAGTTCTTCGATTTTTTCCTGTTCTACAGGCTTTGTCTTATACTTTCGAATACTTTGTCTTTGATAAATTTCTTTCAGCATACAAATCCCTCTCTTTTTATTATCTATTTACATGCTCTATTCGCATATTAATTTCTGAGCTCTTTCCAAATAACTATTTGAAAACACATCACACAACAACTATCTAGATTTTAGGTCTTTATAAAGTCTATCCGTTATCCAGGAAACTCACCTTTCTTACCCCCATTGCGCATATTAGATCAATTCTTATAAAGTTCCGGCCGCTCAACCAATAAACCATACTTTAAATTATCCAGTTTAACTATGTTACTATATAATGCTTTGACTTCTTTGCATGGCTCCAATGTTAAATGCTCAATATTTTTAAGCCTTAAAACAGGTGTATAGTCTTTCCTTTTAAGACGTATAGTTAAAAACCTGAAAAATCTTAATTGATTCATATCATTCAGAAAATCCAATGACTTTACATGAATATATCGGGGACCGTATCCATCGCCTTCAATGGAAAGGCTTTCTAATTTTTCAAGACTTGCAAGCACACTATAATCATCAATTTTTTGAAAGTTTTCTATCGATAAAGCAACAAGCTTTTTAAGATGCGTAAGCGGCTTTATGCTTTGCACTCTTGCGCCAGACCCTATATGTAGATATTCAAGTTTATCAAGATTTACGATCTTAGAAATATCGGAATACGATCCCCATTTTATATGCAATTTCCTAAGATTTTGCTGTGAACAAACAGCCTCAAACAGTTCTTGCGGCATCATCGTCCCAAAGGACAATTCTGTAAATGCGGTTGTATTACTTGATAAAAAAGTACACCATTCTTGCAAAACACGCTTTTTCTCTTTTGAAGTTTTGTATTGGGGCGTAAAACTATCCCCTAATTGCGTGCAGTTTATCGTCAACGCATTTTCACCGGTATACTCTGATACTTCCACAAGACTTTTAGGATATGATTCATCTTTGTGATAATAGTCAAAGCCGTACTTTACTTGCTTTTCATTCAGAATCGGCATCTACTTCCCTCCTTAAGACAAATGCTATTCATCCGCTTTAATAGCAACTATTGGTGCACTTCTTTTGTAACCTTCATCGTTTTTATAATTTCGATTACTTCCTCTGCATCCGGACCCGTTAAACCGTAATTTATAACTACGATCGTTTTATTAATATCATGAAACGAAATATCGCTCCAATCCTCATTTCCGTCATAATATCCGATCGCTGCTTTTACTCCGTTATTCAAAGAGATATCTTCTGTTGTCCTGCCGGTACCGCAAACGCCAAACGAAGTATCGTAAAAAGACAGCATCGCATAATTATCTTCATCATTTTTATACAGTTTCAAAATGTGTTTATAATCGCCGCTCTCTTCATTTTTTTGTATTTCTTCATAGTTCCATCTATTGGGAATCGTCATTTCCAATGTAACATTATCGACCACTTCAGAATATTCCCGAACATCTTGATCTACTGTATCCGCAGGAGCGGGAGTGACATTTCCGGTCTCAAAATCAAAATCTGCTCTACCGGTAACACTGGCTTCTACTAACTTATATCCGACTCCCATGATAATCAATACGGCACAAAAAACTCCAATCCTCATTTTCTTGTTCTCATCCATCTTCCCATTACCGCAGCCTTTCTCATTACGATTCAATTTTATCACAAATCAGCGCTCATAGAATTAAATCCACATCATATTCATCATGTATTAAAATATAGTCATTACCATATTTCTTACACAATTCTAAATTGTTTTTATTTTCCTGTTTTAATTCTTCTATATCGATATCGCCCGGATATTTTCTATCTTCTATCACATTTTCATATAGCTTAATATTATTATAATTCGTATCTATATATTTTTCTGTCATGATCAAACAAATATATTTGATCTGCTTTAAATAACTTTTTTCAAAATCGTCTTTCCAATAAAAAGGTATGTAACATCCCTCTATTATTAAATTCTGATTATTTTCTATAGCAGTTTTAAGGATCTCCTTGACTATTTTCCATAAATACTCTGTTAACCGATCATCATCTTCTATTGTCAAATCCGTATTGTCGCTTCTAATGAGTCCCATTTTCAAATGATCTATCGATAGATACGGATATTTATACTTTTCTAATAATCTTTGTGCTAATAATGTTTTACCCGTATGGGAACTTCCTGCTATTAAAACGACCATTTCCTTCTCCGATCTTAATCATAAATTTCCAATTTTACAAATTTTATAAATAACATTCCATGCATTATATGATTTAACCCTAAAACACATTTCCTTTTATATCATTATATCAAAATTAAAATAATAAATAACATATAACGGCAGGCGATCTTTCAAAATTTTTAAAGCGTGAATTGAAAAAGAAAAAGCCAGACGTTTTAAAAAAATCGAAAACCTCAGCTACCAAACAACAAAAAAACCCGCATGTTCACGGGTTATTCTACATCATGGTGACGCGTACGGGATTCGAACCCGTGAATGCATGCGTGAAAGGCATGTGAGTTAACCGTTTCTCCAACGCGCCATGTATAGGGAACTTGCTGTAACCGCAAGTGCTCATTTATAATACCACGAATGATATGGCTTGACAAGCCTTTTTTATCATTTTATCACTTTTTTCATAAAGTGTATCCATGAGCCCTTTTTTCCCTATTTTACGCCGCTTCCTCAGATATTTCACCGGCTTTTATCAAAGACATCTTCGTAATAGCAGGTCCTACCAATTCATATATGAGCGTCGCACACAATATGATCGCACGGATCGTTTCTCCCGCTCCCGGAACATTTGCCTGAGCGATCAGCGAAAGTCCGATGGCAACACCAGCCTGCGGCACCAGACAAGGCCCCAAATAGCGAGACACTTCCGGTTCTGCACGCATGATCTTGGCACCCAGCGCAGCTCCCGTCACCTTTCCTAAGACACGAAGCAATACATAAATAATACCAGTTACCCCGATCATCGGTATGACACGGATGTTAAGCTCTGCCCCGGAAAGCACAAAGAACAGCATAAACAACGGCGGTGTAATCTCATCGCAAAGTGTCATGATCTTCTCATCCAGAGAAGATAAATTGGTAAACACCGCTCCCAATACCATACACACCATCAAACTGGAAGCATTGCAAGCATCCGCAACCGGCACAGCTGTTAACACAAAAGCGATGATAAGTGACAACCGCATGGCGCGATCTTTCATGAATTTTAATACATATGTGAAGACGATACCAAAAACCGCTCCCAATATTACCGAAGTCAATACTTCTATAAAAGGACTCAGCACCGACATCAACACCGATGTACCCGGAGCGTGGATCGCTCTTGTTACCGCCAAAGAAAAACCAAAAGCAATCAAAGCAACCGCATCATCAATCGCAACAACACTCAAAAGCGTTTCTGTTACCGATCCTTTTGCCTTATATTGTTTGATAACCATGATCGTTGCCGCCGGTGCCGTCGCCGAAGCGATCGCACCCAACATCAAAGAAAAACTAAATTCCTGCCCACACAGTAAAAGAGCACACGTCACAAAAATAACCGCCATAACCCCTTCCATCACGGCAATTACGATCGGCGTCATACCCACTCTTTTAAAATAACTGATCTTAAACTCACTGCCGATGGAAAAAGCGATAAATCCAAGTGCAATATCCGAAAACACCGTTAAGGTTTCCGTTGCTTCCAACGTAACCAATCCCAGACAATAAGGGCCTATCAATAATCCCCCTATCAGATACCCGGTAACAGCGGGAAGACGAAACAAACGTATGATCTTCGCTCCCACTATTCCCGTAAACAGCAAAATGCCGGCCTGCAGCAATATATTATCCAAAGCAATACCCTCTTTCTAACATTCCTCAATCCGAAAAGCTTCCGCCCTCGATAAAATCCACGGGAACCGTAAACAATATCCCGGTATCCGGCTTGCTTAAATCACCAAGTACTTCTGATGCCGCTTTTCTGGCATCCGCTACCTGATCATCCTTCAAAACAGCAAGCACTGTTTTATTCTCTTCTCGTTCTGGATTCAGCAACGCTCTTAATGAGCCGAGAAAATTCACATCGCTATCCTCATTCATCAATTCCCGCGCCATCCCTGTACTCGATAAGATCGTTGCACCGCTGATTCCGTTTTCCGCAAACGCCTGTAGCAATTCATCCAAAACTTCTACTTTATTCAGAATGATAACCATCAACTTCATAAAGTTCCCTTCCTTTCAATGTTTCCATTATACGCTTCGCAAAATACAAATGCAAACAGCATCAATCATCTGCTGTCTGCTCGATAATACTCTTCATCGCATCCTTATCCATACCGCCGCTTACATATCCCTGAATACGGAAATCGCGGTTGATCATATAAACTGTCGGAAGAGAATGGACGGCATAACTCGCAAACACAAAGCTCTCTTCATCAAGCAACACAGGATAGCGAATATCATTCTCCTCGGCAAAATCACGGATTCCCTCTTCATCCGCATCCCTGCCTCCCGGCACAATGACGCTTATTATGATAACGTCTTCCTGATTTTTACCATACTCCTCATAAAGCTCATTAAGATCCGAAATTCCCTTTCGGCAATACGGACACCAAGTAGCCCAAAAATTCAAATAGATCGTCTTTCCCCGATAATCCGAAAGCCGCGCTTCTCTGCCATCAAGATCACGAAGCTGAAAATCGACAGCTTCTGCTTTTTCCTCATTTACCTGAGAAGCATTGGTCATCCGCTGTACATCATCTTCATGAAACGCTCCTGCAAACATCATAAATCCGATGACGACAAGCATAACGCCACCGATGCGAATCAGCATGCGCAAAGAACTCTGATATTTTTTTATCAGCTGCAAGACAGTCGCGGTAAACAACGCCACGATCAAAAACGGAACTACAAAGCCTAAAGCATATGTTCCAATATATAAAAAGCTCAGCATTACCGTATCCGCATTCCCAGCCATGATAAGCACGGATGACAAAGCCGGGCCTACACAGGGCGTCCATGCAAAACTAAATGTAAATCCCATGACAAACGCCAATATAAAATTCATGGACTTTCCGTTCATTCCAAATGGCAGGCGCCATTCTTTTGCGAAAAACGGTATATGAAAAAGCCCCATCTGAATAAATCCCATACCTATGATCAACAGGCCGCCGATCCTGATCAGCAAAAATTTCTGTTCTTCAAAAAATCGGCCCAGTGCAAAAACGGAAAGTCCCAACAGAAAAAAAGCTGTCGTAATCCCCAACACAAAGCTAACGGTATAAAGAAATACCTTCCTTTTTTGATACTCAATCGTTCCATCTGCTTTTACCGTTTTCGCATTACCGCCCAGATAACTGAAATACAGCGGCAAAATCGGTAAGATACATGGAGAAAAAAAGGAGATGACGCCTTCCGCAAACGTCAGTATCAAAGACGCATCCGTCGTTAGATCAAACATATTATCACCGTTTTTATTTTATCATCGGATGAGCGGAAAACCAAGCGATATATTTTCACACAACCTTCAGCATCGCAACAGATCGCCTCCACATTGACCATATAGGATAAAAAAGAAAGAAGGAAAAATGATGAACCATATGATCCACTGTTTCGAAAGAGCAGAAAAAAAGTATCTTTTAACCAAAGAAAAACAAGAAGAACTGCTGCATCGCATATCTCCTTATATAGAAGAAGACAGCTATGGCAGATATACGATTGGAAACATCTATTACGATACCGATTCCTATGAGCTGATCCGCACATCCCTGCAAAAACCGCCTTATAAAGAAAAACTGCGCATGCGCAGCTATGGCATACCGAAAAAAGACGATACCGTATTTTTGGAGTTAAAAAAGAAATATGACCACACCGTTTATAAACGAAGGATCTCTTGTACGCTTTTGGAAGCAGAGCGCTTCTTCACAAAAGGACGCATTTCCGGAGGTCACGATCAGATCACTCATGAGATCCTATATTTTATGAACTTTTATCAACCGAAGCCAAAGGTATATCTCGCTTATGACAGAACGGCATATCAAGGGCGCTATGATAAAGGTCTCAGAATCACCTTCGATCAACAAATACGATCCCGCACATACGATCTACAGCTGGATAAAGGCGATTACGGAAAGCCGTATTTTTATCATCAGGAGGTTTTGATGGAGATCAAGACTGCTTATGCACTGTCGCTCTGGCTGACTGCCATTTTATCGCAAATGCAAATTTATCCTGCTTCCTTTTCCAAATACGGAAGCATTTATACACGAGATATCGCAAAAAAAGAAACAGGAGGAAACATTTATGCTAGATAGTCTCATATTTGACAGCACCGGAAATCTGACACTGGAAAACACCTTGTTATGTACCGCATGCTCCGTTATTTTAGGCTTCATGATCGCTATTTCTTATCGCTATGAAGAACCGCATTCAAAAAATTTTACCATGTCTTTGGTATTGTTACCGACACTCGTACAATTCGTTATTATGCTCGTCAACGGAAATCTCGGAACCAGCGTTGCTGTATTAGGCACATTTTCTTTAGTCCGCTTCCGCTCCGTACCGGGAACATCCAAAGAAATATGCTATATCTTTTTAGCTATGGCGATCGGATTGGCAACCGGGATGGGATTCATCGGATTTGCGATCCTGCTTACGATGACTGCCGTTATACTGCTGTTTCTGATGATGATATCCAAATTCGCACAGCCCAAAACAACACAGAAAGAACTCAGGATCACCATCCCGGAAAATTTAGATTATACGGAAATCTTTTGTGATCTGTTTGAACGGTATACCGATATGGTACGCTTAAATAAAGTAAAAACGACGAATCTCGGCAGTATGTACGAACTGCATTATGAAATCCGTTTAAAACAGGCCGATAAAGAAAAAGAACTGATCGATGCCATCCGCTGCCGAAACGGAAACTTAACCGTCATATGTTCTCGGATAAAGATCAGTCATGAAGAATTGTAGGTAAGAAACATGAAGATAATTTGTTCGATATTATGCTGTCTGCTCCTCTGCGGGTGCTCGTCTTCCAAAAAGACCAGCACAGAAGAGATCGCCTCTGATTTCGCCGTAACATGGGATGCATACGATCTGGATAGCGATTGGAGCGATGAAACAGCAGAAACGATCCGATTACAAGGAAACACGATACAATACGAAGGCGTTCACGCTTCTATAACCGATTCCGGCATCACCATCAAACAGGCAGGAACCTACCGTATCCATGGTACGTTGGATAATGGTTCTATCATTATCGATGATCCTAAAAACGCACACATCAAAATCGTTTTGGACGATGCGCATATCACCTGTGACGACCATGCGCCGATATATATCAAACAAGCAGACAAAGTAGTTCTGACGCTTGCCGATGGCACAGATAACACGTTGGAAGACGGCACTGTGTATCATTCGGAGGACACAACCGATACAACACCGAGCGCCACAATATATTCTGAAGATGATCTTACGATCAACGGAAACGGAAGTCTGCGGATAACCGCTAATTACAACAATGCCATACAAAGTAAAGATGATCTGAAAATTGTCAGCGGCACTCTTCAAATCACAGCGGCTAACGACGGTCTTGTCGGAAGAGACCTGCTTGCTGTAAAAGACGCCTCCATCACATTAAACAGCACGGGTGATGCTATGAAAAGTACAAATGAAGAGCAAAGCCAGAAAGGAAATATCGTTATGGAAGGCGGAACCATCACGATACGATCTCAGGCAGACGGCATACAAGCGGCAAACGGTCTGTATGTTTACGGAGGCACTATCCAAATCACAAGCGGCGGGGGGAGCGTTCCCCATTCCGATCCTCTCACATTTAAAGACGCTCCATGGGAGACGTCTGCAAATACAGAAGATACGATCAGCACAAAGGGAATGAAATCAGAGAATTTCACACAGATTACCGGCGGCACATTGTATTTAGATTCTCTCGACGATGCTATCCATACAAACGGGATCCTGATGATACAAGGCGGCTCTTTTCAAATCAAAAGCGGTGATGACGGTATACATGCCGATACCTCCTTCACCATATCTCAGGGCACGATCGTGATCGAGGAATCTTATGAAGGCATCGAAAGCAGCATACTTTATCTGGATGGCGGCGATATCCATATAACAGCCAGCGATGACGGGTTAAATGCCGCCGGAAAAACAGAAGATTCCGACAATAAAAAAGAGTCCTTTACAGAAGATACGTCCAAACAGATCTTCATCAACGGCACTTATGTATATATTGATGCAGGAGGAGACGGAATCGACTCTAACGGCAGTATCACCATGAGCAAAGGTACCGTCATCATAAACGGACCGGCTGACAACGGAAACGGCGCTTTAGACTTTAACGGTGCCTTTACCATATCCGGCGGTTATCTGCTTGCGGCAGGAAGTTCTGGCATGCTGCAGACACCGACTGATATAACGAACGGAAACTGCATAATGGCATATTTCCCTTCCACCTCCGCACCGATCCACATACAAGATGAGAGCGGAAAAAGCATACTAACCTTTCAGCCTGCAAAATCCATACAATCAATCATTTTATATAGCGCCGATTTAAAAACAGAAACAACATATGAGATCTACATGAACGGAGTTGCAGAAGGCACGCAAAAGGACGGTATATACAGTGAAGCTTCTTACAGTAGCGGAACGCTTTATGACACGTTTACCATACAAAGTAACCCTACTATCATCAAGGATGCGCAACAGACAGATACAATACCAAAACACCCAAATGACATGCAGAATCCCGATAACATGCCGCCAACATCGCAAGAACAACCTCCACAGCCACCTACCGAAAGACACCCATAAGCAGAAAAAGACTTCTAGAAGTTTTTTTTTAATAATCACTTATAATTTACTCGTTTTCAGATCCCTCTGAATAGTTACTTTCCCTTCATTTATAATGATTTTATCGCCTATTTAATACGCATACACTTTCAATATGCGGCGTATGAGAAAACATATCGATCGGAACGATTTTTTTCACCTGATAACGCTTCTGCAACACACCGAGATCTTTGCCTAACGTCGCAGGATTACAAGAAACATAGACCATTTCACGAATTCTGCTTTGCAATATACAAGCAAGCATAGCATCATCCAAACCAGTTCTCGGCGGATCGACGATCAATACATCGATCGTTTCTTTTTTTGATAGATATAAAAGTTTATCCGCCGCATCCGCACAAAGAAAATGAACATGGTCGCTATGATTCAGCTTCGCATTGCGATTCGCATTGACAACCGCATCTTTTATACTTTCAATCCCGATGATCCTCTCCGCCTTATTTCGCAAATACAAAGAAATAGCCCCGATACCGCTGTATGCTTCCACGATCAGCTTCTTTCTACCACCGACCATATCCGCAATCGTACGATACAATACCTTCGCTTGCGATGTATTCAGCTGAAAAAACGAACGTGGTGATATCTGCAACTGAAGATCGTCTAATTGCAGCGGCAAATACGTCTCATTCCCCAAATGAATCATACGAGAGCCAAAAACATCCAACGATTTTCTTGAAGTATGTATAGACTGCCATAAAGAATGCATTCCTTTCAGACGGCATAATTCTGACAGCATCGAATCGGGAAGTTCATCTTCTCCGGTAACCAACGTACATTGATAACGGCCGTCAAACCCGCGTATTACCAAAGAACGGATCCCTTTTTTCTTTTTTACATCATAAGCCGGCATACGATACTTATTCAGTATATGCAAAACTGCTTTACGCATATTTTCCAAACCGGGTTCATGAATGATACATGTTTCTATCGCATGAAAATAATTGGATCCCGGCACAAACATCCCCGTCATTAATCTGCCGTCTTCACTGCGGCAAGGAAGCTTACATTGATTGCGATATCCGAATATATGTTCATTGGCAACCGGCTTCGCAATAAGCCGCGGATCGATCTGGGCATATTTTATAAGCGATTGACGCAGGATCTCATACTTATATTCCAACTGCTTGGGATATCGTGCAATCATCAAAGGACAGGCTCCGCAGCTCTTTTGAACATAGCATTTCGGCTGTATGCGGTCTTTGTTTTTACTCAAAATACGAACGGCTTTCCCAAGCGCATAACGCCGTTCTTTCTTTGTGATCTTTACATCCACTTCTTCATCGGCCAAAACATCCGGAACAAATACCGGAAGTTTATCCATATAACCGATCCCTTCCCCATTGATACCGGTCTTCACAATCTTCATCTTCATACTCTTTTTCCTACTTTCCCATGATCTTATCGGTAATTCTCTGACAGGCATTAAAATACGCCGCTGACTTCATCGGCAAACGGTCCTCGTAAAGATAATGATCCTCAAACACCAGATTCAGACAATATCCAAAATAAATAATAAACGAAATAATATAAATCGACAGCAGCAAGGTCACCAGCGATGCAAGTGATCCATATACGGTTTCATAAGATGTAAATTCATTTACCAACGTAAAAAACAAGGCAGCCACACCCAAAATGGCGATCGTAGAAAACAAGCCGCCGATAATACCGAAACTGAAATTCCGTTTGCGAAAAGACAAGGACCGGTAAATCATCGTAAAGATGATAAACATGATCATGGCAGAAACAAGCGGAAGATAATCGCTTAGCCATGAGCCTATAAAAATGGATACGACGATCAGCAGTGCAAGACATATAAACAGATAGATAGCACGGAGGCGCACCGCCCATTTCGGCACATCCACCTCTTCATGCTGAGCGCTGATCAACAAAAAAGAATATACGCTTCGGCTTGCCAGCCAGAAAGACGTACAAAGCGTAATGATCGCGGGAATTAAATTATATTCTTTCGGAACGATATATAAAATAAAATCTCCCAGAATTTCTTTGGGGATAAAACGTTCTACAAAACCGATCAGGATATTAGGATCTAAATATGCAAAATTAAACAGCATTACAAAAATGATCAGCGATGGCGCCAATGCCAGCAAAAAGCTGAAAGATAAGGAATAGATGAACAAACTTCCTTCAAAGGAAGTGAATTCTTGATAAAGAGCAACGATCTTTTTCATCCCATCACCTTTTTATAATTGTACCCGATTCCACATACAAAGACAAGGAACTATCTGCACTCTTCTATAAACTGCGCAGCCTTCTGGGCATCCTTTCCTATGATGATAATATAGTATTTCCCTATTTCCAATTCTTTATAAGATTTTAGCACCTCTTTATAAGAAGGCAGCAAAACAGTATCCTGCTGTCGGCTTTCCACATAGGTATGCACCTTTTCTATCACATGTGTCCGGTTATCCTCCGTAATCTCAAAAAAAGCTATCTCATCCGGTACGGCCTGTAAAACCGCAGGATAGATACCATAGCTGACAACATCCTCCGTACGTAAGCCATACCGCTGCAAACCGCCGGTATCTGCATTCTCCTTCAGCATCATCAGTTGCCATCCGTTTTCGACCGATGCGCTGTTCAGTCTTCGTATCAGTTCTGTATGATCCAATGTCCCATCCTCAAAAGAGCCAAGTGAACTTCCGCACCCGCATAAGCAAAGTATGCTTATCATCACCATCAGCATTTTTTTCACGGATATCCCTCCATGATGTACTATATGCCGGATACTTCCTGTTTCATGTCAAATAAAAAGCAAACACGGTTGTGTCTACTTTCCTATCATAGTTTTAGTAACATTTAACGCTCATCGTTTTGCGCCCATTCCGGAACTTCATTTCCCCTTCTTAACAAAATCGCTTTCTGAAATTCCGTCTGATTTAAAAACTCCAACACCTCACGTTCTTCTTCCGGTGTACAGCCAATAAGCAGTTTGACCTCACAGTCCTTTTTTAAGATATCCGCACTTACGACTAATCCCTGTACAAGATTCGTCTTCACAGATCCGCGGAATACATCCAACGGTGCCTGATCCGTACTGGACGTATCTGACAAATACCCGTAATCAACCGGATATATCAGATTGGAATATTTATAATGGCACGTATTTTTCGGCCGATCGATCACAAGCTTTGATGATAAAAACAGCGTATCTAGCTTCTGCCAGAAAAAGGCGTTATTCTCATATGCATTCATATAGCTCCTCCTTTTCTAAAATAATACAGTAACATTATCCAATGTAATATCTTCTATCTTCTTACAACCTGCCATAGCCATTGCTTCTCTTAATTCCAATGCAATCTTATCAAGGTATATCTTAACACCGTCACTACCGCCGCCGATCACTGCCAAACTCATAGGCCGTCCGATCAGCACGCCGTCAGCACCTAATGCCAGCGCCTTAAAGACATCGTTACCGCTGCGGAAACCACCGTCAACCAATATGGTCATACGACCGTTTACCGCTTCCGCTATCTCTTTTAAAACCTCAATACTTGCCAGGCAGTCATCTAAGACCCTTCCGCCGTGATTAGAAACCACGATACCGTCAGCGCCGGCTTCCAAAGCTTTCATAGCACCTTTCACACTCATGATTCCTTTTAAGATCAAAGGCTTACCAACCAACTTCTTAAAACGCTTCAAATCATCCACATCTTTAAAACCAACCGGAACCTCGCTCGTCCTCAATGCACTTAACCCGCTGGCATCAATGTCACTGGCAACAGCAAGCACATCGTTTTCCAAACACAGCTTTGCACGCCATGCGATCTCATCATCCGCCCACGGTTTGATCGTAGGTATTCCCGCACCTTGATGCTTTTTTAATACAGATAACGGTTCTTCAAACATAGAAGGGATCTTACCATCCCCGGTAAATGCCAGCGTACCAGCACGAAGACATCCGTCTACCAGCATTTCAGTATATGAAAGCTCGCTGACTTTGGCACCATAATTAATTTCAATTCCGCCGATCGGCGCTGCATAAACAGGAAGTGAAACCGGATGACCAAAAAGAGAACTGGAAGTATCTACCTCGTCGTTAGAGGTAATCGTATCCAGCGTTATCTTCACTTTTTGCAGCATTTCAACATTTCGTATAAAACTTGAACCGCTGCCTTTCCCGCCGACACCAGGTGTTTCCCCCCGGCATGCTACACCATTACAGACAGGGCAGCACCTGCATAAAGTCGCATTCTCTCTGGCATTATCATACACTTCCCGCCATGTTTTCATAGTAGGGCTCCCCTTTCTCAAAGACTTACTAATTAACATTATATCTATTATGAAAGAAAATTGCAATGTCTTTGAAACATTTTTCCAACACCGTCATTTCTTTCACAAACCCTCTGTAATTCACTTTGCATATAGAATCATTTCCATATAATCGAAGCATATATAACAGAGCCGGACGCTGACGGACTGCACGGGCTATATCAGGGGGACTTACGTTGAATCGTATCTGACCGGAAATAGATATGTGAAAAGAGGATTGAAGAGTATAGCTGCTGGATGACCAATTCCCACAATTTACACCCGGTGTACATAATCCATTTGCTGGGTATATAATCGAATCGATAACGGAGGAAGCAATCGAAACAGGAGTATGATATGCAACAGAAATCGTGCCCTCTTACAAAGGAACCCCTATCCATCATTTTAAGGAGCTCCTGATCTACCTTATAATGCAACTCCAGTCCAAAAAGTTTTCAATAAGGTTTCTCTTATGCATAAAAGTTCATTCTCTTTTTCTTTTTTAACCTACCTTTATAGAAAGGATAACAGATATTGTATAAATATTCGCTAGTAAATATTGAAAATACCTATCCTCTGTATGTTATATAGAACTATGATATATACCATAGTTTCCTAACATTCACAGAGCCGGACGCTGAAGATGTGTGCTTGGTTGTGGATAAGTACGAAACTGTAGGAAATAACCACGGCTGTTTGGTGAACCGACCCATCTATCAGGAAATGGAGTAGCGCCAAGAGCAACTGTGTCGACATTACCGGCTCGTTGATATGCAAAAGTAACTTTTTGTCCGAAAATATTAGGTTCATCAAATTGATACAAAGAAATCGTGCATATCAAAGCAATCGTTGCTTTTTTACTACCCTTTTCTCTAACAGTCTTTATAAAAAAAGACTATGGAATAGTCCTTTCATTTTTTTGCGTCCAATCGGTACTTCGTAATGATATCATCATACATATCGATCGTAGAATCTTCACCAAATCCGATGATCTCTTCTTTTTTCTTTCCTTTCTCTATATAGTAGAAAGAAGGCGTACCACTGTAATCTTCCAAATATTTATTTAATTCCGCACTCGCCTTATAATATTCTGCCCTTGTAGGCGCAAGCTTGTCCATTACCAATTCATATACTATAACATGGTGATCGTTCAGATACGGTTCTAAAATCGCCTTTAGATCAAGACAATGGGAACAATAAGAAAACGAGATCAACAATACAAAATCTTCTTCATTCGCAAACTTTTCGTATACCTCTTCCAATGTTGCCTGCTGTAAGGTTCCCGGCGAAGTATCTCTCTCATATTTTTTATTTTCACTACAACCACTCATCAGCATCGTTAAAACACAGAAGGCGAGTATCATCTTTTTCATAGCATCCTCCCAGCTTATTCATACACCCCGAACATATGGAATATAATTTTTGATATTATACTACATCTCCTATAAAATTAAAAGGTTCACTACGCAGCATAGGAACCTTTTCTCTTCTAAGATGATTATGTAATGTATGTCAATCTGAAGTTTCTTCCTTCCCCTAAAGTCTCCAAATCACACAATACCTGACTGACGATTAAAAGTATCGTGGACAATATATTACAGGTGAGTAACCACCTTAAAAAGAGCGTTGTGGAATGTATAGCAGGTGAGTGAATCTGCTTTCATTTATATATAAGCCAAAACGGCAAGCTATACATAAATAATCGTACGGGTCTTTAACAGACCCCTTTATCTCCCCGAAACGAACCAGATGAATTAAAAGATTCTGGTTCTGCAAGCATATCTAGACACAGCTACTTCATTGTCGGTACTGTCCGCTGCTTCCTGTGATGCAAATGCAAACGCCCCCATTAAGCAAAGACCGCATAATGCAGAAACAATCAGTTTTTTCATAATACCTTCTCCTATCTTATTTTCAAGGATCGTATGCATACCATCGCCACATACATAATAAGATAGGATGTAAAATTTCACAATGATTTTCCGGCCAGTTAGGGGTGAAGTTCAAAAAGCGGTTTTATCCGCAATTTTTGAGAAAATCCTCATTTCACTCCAATCTATTTATTCAATACTTCTCTTGACTTTAAGTCATAAATATACGTATCTTTATACTGGCTCGTCTCTGCGACAAGTTCATTTAATTCATAGCGAAACATATCGTTAAACAGCGGTTCATTGTATTCCAGATCCGGTACGATATTCTCCATGATAAACTTCTGTTTATCGAATGCGGAAACCTCTGTTCCCATTTTAAAATAGTCATAGATCGATTGTAGGAAACGGGAATATTTCTTCCGTATCGCCTCATCCAGATCCATGATGGCGACTGGCATATGCAGTCTTCTCTGGCATCCTGCGATAAACAATGTAGTGGAAAGTATGTCATCCTCATCAAAGCGAAGTGCAGACTGCAAACATACCAATGCATTTTCAAATTCCTGATGCATATAAAACGTCAATCCGCGGTTATGGTAATACTCGGATATCTTCTTACCCGGTAAAACTTCTTTATGTATCAAGTTTTCTATCTTATCTACATAATTGGAGATCTCATCTTTATCCAACTCGCTCATCATCACCAAGCATATATTATACATATCAAACAACCGAATATAATTGCTGGAAGCGATCAATTTGGTTTCCAACTGTTTGCTTAGTTCAATGAATTTCATACCGTTGCTGTTTACCATATAATAAAGCAGCAGATTCATCTGATTGGCAATATAGTCGCTGTCTTGTATCTGAATCTGTCTGCACATTTTCTCAAACGCCTTATCACTGTCATGCGAATAGCTATTCGTAAACAAAAATCCTTTCATCAGCTCTTTCAGCTTCCAAGGCAAAATCTCCATCTCTTTCATTACCGCACTTACATAAGCATGTGAAAACGGACGATCTTTTATCAGATAAGATTCCATCTCATAAAAAATCTGATACAACTCGTTGTAATAAAGAATACTCTGAAGTTTCTTTAACAGTTTTACCGCTTTCTGACAAGATACGATCACCTTGTCTTTATGACCGTATTCCATATCCGTATACATCGCATTGATCAAACGTTCGATAGCCGCGTCTACAATGTCGATCTGATCGCACTTAAACCCGAGCTTATCCGCAAAGATAATGTAATTCTCCGGAAATCGTACTTCTTTCCCCGCCTCCATTTTTGATAACGTTGCTTCGGAACATACATCTCTGCAAAATTCCGCCTGTGTCCATCTTGCTGACTTTGTACAAGACAGCATCTCTTTACGATGAATACCGATCAGTCTACCTATCACGAGCAGCCGTTCATCCGAAATGTTCATATACTCTCCTCCCATACAGCCCAATCTATTTACATTATATTAGAAATTGATGGAAATGTAAAAATTTGGAAAAAATATATTTTTTAAGAAATAAAGTGATTTCCATACAAAATATTTCTTTCATAATTCTATTTTCTACATATTTTTTTGTATTTGAACTTTTTCTAACGAAATTCAATAAAATTTTTATATGAATCTGCATTGATCACGATGAAATTTCTGTCGTTTTCATCCAAATGACAGCGTTTTTCCATTGTTTTATAGGTGCTTTGGGGAATCGCTTTCCATTCCGGATCCCCTTGTACCGTTTCAAACCATAAAGTATCGCTTGCAAGATCCGCATCATAATACCGCACTTTCTGCTGCAGCTTTTCCACAAGAAGGAATTTCAAATGCTCTATGACAACATCATTCATCCCATCTTCTAATATCCGTATCTTCTCCATCAGTTCTTCATTAGTGAAAACCATACGCTTACGATAAGCCAAAGTCGTCTGCAACTCCGGAAGATCCTCTTTAAAATGAGGCTGTAGCAAAACGATGAAGCGATGCTTATCATCCTGATAGAGAAGCGGATGCTGAAAGGAAATATGCTTATGACAACAAGGGCATTCATGATGAAAAAAACGATCTGTCAAAATATCTTCTCGCAGTTTCGGTTCAAATGCGGAAAGAACCAGCGTTTCGCTTTTTTTATGTGTCTGATATCCACAATAACGACAATGCAGCTGTGCAAGAATGGATTTCATCATCTCACCTCGGTATATTATTATACAAATACTTATATGCAAAAACAATGCAGTATATCTGCATTGTTTTAGATCGCTCTTGTATATGTTTTCAGCCAAGCGGCTTCTTCATCGCTCAAATACGGAGAAACCTTTTCATATACTTGTTTATGATATTCATTCAGCCATTGTTTCTCATAAAATGTAAGTAGCGAAGCATCGATGACATCCAGATCCATCGGCACAAAGGTAATGGTTTCAAAGTGCATAAACTGACCATATTCATTTTCTTCACCCTTGCATACTACGATTTCATTTTCTAGACGGATACCGTGGCTTCCTTCTATATAAATACCCGGTTCGTTACTCGTCGTCATACCTTCTTCCAGCACAGCGCTGTCGTTTCTTTCCGGCACGATCTTCCAACGGAATCCATTCGGCGCTTCATGCACATTCAAGACAAACCCTATCCCATGTCCGGTACCACATCGATAATCGATGTTCATATCCCAGATGGGTCCTCTTGCCAGAATATCCAGATTCATACCGATGCATCCATGCAGGAACTTCGCTTTTGACAAAGCGATCAAACTGCGAAGAACAGCAGTAAAATGGATCCTTATCTCTTCCGAAACCGGTCCGAGGGCAAAGGTACGCGTAATGTCCGTCGTCCCTTCATAATATTGTCCGCCGCTATCCACGAGCAACAATCCTTCCGGCTTCAAAGTCGCACATGTTTCCGGAACCGCATGATAATGCATCATTGCGGCATTCGCGTTATACGCGGCTATCGTATCAAAGCTCGGTTCGATAAAACCTTCCTGCTGTTTTCTGAATTCCAGCAGTTTCTCTGCTGCGGATACTTCCGTCATCTCCAAAGATCCGATGTTTCTTTTCAGCCAATACATAAATTTCGTTACCGCAACGGCATCCTTGATATGAGCAAGCTTATTGTTCTCCTGTTCCACACGGTTTTTGCATGCTTTCCACAGCTGAACTGGTGATTTCTGATTCACGATATCTACCGTTTCGGAAAGAGAACTCTTTATACGATAATTCACAGTCGTATCATCCATCATGACACGGCAATTTTCTATATGCTTTACAAATTCATATATGTCGTCATAGCCTTTTATGATAATATTCTCTTCGGCAAACGTATGTTTCAAAGCATCATCCAATTTCGATGCATCGACAAACATATAGGTTTCTTTCGTCGTCACGATCGCATATGCCAGAACGACAGGATAACAAGGAATATCATTTCCTCGTATATTAAACGTCCATGCGATCTCATCCAATGTCGTCATGATCAGCATATCACAATCTTTTTTCGTCAATTCAGCACGGATATCCTTTAATTTTTCTTTACAGCTTCTGCCGCAGTACTTCACATCCAGCTCCCATGCTTTTTCTTTTGGCAGCGAAGGACGATCCTCCCATATGATATCCACGAGATCCTCATCACAGGAGATCACGATATTCTTTTCTTTCAAGCCTTCTGTCATCGTTTCCGCCATAGCAGTATTGATGACTCTGCCATCAAACCCTAAACAAGTACCTTCTTTCATATGTTCTAAAAGGTATTCCAAAATCGTCGGTGTTCCCGGTACGGCCATTTTCATCAGATCGATCGCAGAACCTTCCAGTTCCTTCGCAGCCTGAATAAAATACCTGCCGTCGGTCCATAAGCCGGCACTGTCATGACAGACAACCAAAGTTCCCGCAGAGCCGCTAAATCCGGACATATATCTTCTGGCCTGAAAATGTTCACCTGCGTATTCCGTTTCATGAAAATCAGAAGTAGGGATCATATAAGCATCCATGTTTCTCTCTTTCATCAATGTACGCAATGCATCTAATTTCTCTGTTATTGTCATAAGTACCTCCTCTATTTGTATGTTATTGTACCGCAAGAAAATAAAAAATGATATAGTTTTAAATCAATCTTTATGAAATAGCATCTTTGATCTGTTCCAGTCCGGTTTTATCGGTTTCCTTAATTTCCAAGATACTGCTGTTATTAAATATAGATACGATGGTATCTTCTAAAGGATACCTAGGTTTTATTGTGAATTCATAAATTTTTCCTTCAACAACATCAGGGCATAGATCTCTTTCTACTTTCACTGTTTGGATCTCCTCACACTGGAATTGCCTTATGGTCAAGTAAATATAAGCGTCATCATTGCTTTCCGCGACATTGAGAACCGCATACGTCCGAACAAACGGTTTCAGATCTGTTGCGACTTTATTCCCGTGATCTGTGATCCTTTCTCCTTTAACAAATTTTATTACATCTGAGTCAATGATCTCTTTTTTAAAGTTTTTCTGTTCATCTTCATCATCATTTAATAACCCGACTACCACAACACCATTTTCTTCATCTACATAATTAAAAATATAATTTTCATAGCTTTCTACCCCGTTTGTCGAAAAATACTCAATGATCACATTATTGACATTTCGCAGCTCTTCTTTGGTTGCTTGTTTACTATTATCACAGCCTGCGATCCCTAATACGATACTTCCGCATAATAAAGCAGTCAACATCGCTTTTTTCATAACCGATCCTCCGTTTTGAAACATCTGCAATCCTTACCTGTCTCTTATATCGAAATTATATCATTTTCTCATAAACTATCCATAAGCTGCCTTTGCGCTTATCAACACCTTAGGTATCAATTCCTCTGTATGTTATATAGAATCATAATACTTATTATAATTATTGAATATCTACAGAGCCGGACGCTGTTGCTGATCTAATGCATATGTAAATCTGGCATCATAGGAACCGATATGAGATAGAAAAATAGCCACGTTTGGTTTTTGAAATCCTGTTACCGGAGTAGACCCTAATACTCCTTCCAAATCATACTCGGACACTTTATCGTAAGCAAATACCTCATCAACGGAGCCGTTAAAATTCTGCCCGATAATCGGTACCAGTGTCCTAGAATTAGAAATCGTGCTATAGCTGATCCAAGAAGGGAAAAAGAGAATGAAAAGCCTACCTTTTATATAAAGGATACCAGAGAATATACAAATAATTATTAGTAAATATTGGAAATACCTCTGTATCTTGTATACGATCATAATGCTTATCATGATCTCCTTACATCGACAGAGCCGGACGCTGTGAATAGGGGCCATTTAAACTACCACCAAAATAACTGGCAGTCCCCTGATAACTGATGCCAAATAGTCTTCGCTCTAATAAAGGGGAGGAGGAATACAGATACCAAAAAAATCCATCTTCCATATTTAACGGTTGAAAGCTTAGTTCTTTTATCTGGGTTCCTGTAAGATTATGCCCTATGTTCGGGAGAACATTATTTTGAACAGAAATCGTGCTATAACTGCTAAAGAGGGATAAATAAAAAGCCTACCTTTATATAAAGGATAGCAGATACTATGGAAATAGTTGCTAGAAAATACTGGAAATGAAAACCTCTGCATCTTATATACAACTATAATACGTACTATAGTTATCGAATCTATACAGAGCCGGACGCTTGGATCCCATAGTGCGTGCATTGCCTTGCGGTTCTCCTTTAGCGTACATCGCGTCAACACCACCGGTACTCCCGTAAGCTAAGGCATCCATATCCCAGTGATGTCCATTTGAGAACACAGATGATGACCAGATACGAGTATCACCAGTCGTATACAATGTTGCTAATTGTCCATATAAATTACCACATAACTCCGGAGGATAATAGATGCCAAATACTACAGAAATCGTGCCCCTCTTATAATGGAATCCTGCTCCTCATTATCTTCTTCCTACCTTTGGAACTGAATCCCAGACCAGTTGTTTTAAAGAAGGTTCCCCTTATGCATAAAATTTCATCCTCTTTTTTCTACCATTCCCTCTGTGTCTTATACAGAACTATAATACTTACTATAGCTTTCTCTTCTTTACAGAGCCGGACGCTGAAAATACTGTTGATCATATGCAGGAGGCCAACCGATGACAGCACTATACGTTACATACCATAAGCCATCAGAATAAGGTGCTCTTCCTAATGAACTGCTGCTTAGCCACGCCCCTCGACCTTTACAGATCATACTGAAAACAGCGTTTTTTCCATACACCGGCACTAAGAAGAATGAATGAGAAATCGTGCTATAGCTGATCCAAGAAGGGAAGAAAAGAATAAAAATCCTACCTATGAAATAAGGATAGCAGATAATTTATAAAAATTTATTAGTAAATATTGGAAAAGCCTCTATATTGCATGCTTCATTATAATTCCTATTATAATGATCAGATGCATCTAACAGGGCCGGACGCTGATGGCAGGAGAGATTTCCTTAACTTAGGATCGCCATAAGCACCATTGCACTTCAATGTAAAGATCACGCTTTTAAGAACATCTAGTGAGGAGATAGATAGTGCTTCAAAGTCATTATTACCGCCTGAACAGGATCCAAAACCTAGTGATGGAACAACGACTTGTTTAAGAATAATTTGATTCTGGACAGAAATCATGCAATCACAGAAACACATTTTATAGCTACCTTTTCATATCCCTTCCTCATACTTTTATACATACTCAGAAAATCATCCAAACGCTGTTTTTGATCAACTTTTGTCATACGCTTTTCTCCATGCTATAATATTAGCATTTGTTAAGAAAAATAGACAGGTGAGAGCATGCAGAAACGATTACAGAAATATATAGGCCCAAAATCTTTCTATAAAAAAACTGCTGTAGTAGCAGTTCCTTTGGCTTTGCAGCAAATGCTGTCATCCGCTATGGGAATCGTCGATTCCTTAATGGTCTCCTGGATCGGACAAGTCACCGCTGTAGGAACCGCCACGCAGATCGACACGCTTTGTTCGATGATCTGTTATGGAGCCATCGGCGGCACCGGTATCTTTTCCTCTCAATTCTATGGTGCAGGCGATCACAGAAATCTCAAGAGGACTTTCGGATTAAGCCTTATACTGGCATTTATCAACGCGGTTTTCTGGTTGATCGCCGCTTGCTTGTTCGGGCGTGCTATTCTCCTTTTTTACATGAATGATCCCGCCATTGTCGATGCCGGCATGCAGTATCTTCAAATTGCCATGTGGTCGCTCATCCCTTCCTGTATTCAATTTGCATTCAGTTATATCTATCGCAGTATTCAAAAGACAAGCATCACATTAAAGGTATCGGTGTTCTGCATGACACTGAATGCCTGCCTGAATTATATTTTCATTTTCGGTATCGGACCGTTTCCGGCTTTGGGTGTTCGCGGAGCGGCTTTGGGAACATGCATATCACAATGGATATGCGTCTTGCTATATATGACGCATGCGATTTATACAAAACAGCCGTTTATAGGTTCTCTGCAGGAAATGTTTCACCTCGATTACGGATTTGTCGTTCCTATCTTACGAAAGATCTATCCGCTGATGATCAATGAAGCACTTTTCGGATTCGGTTCCACCTTATTCGTAAAAGCATTCGGGCAGCTGGGAAAAGACAGCATGGATGCTTATTATGTAAGCAATCAGATCGCAAATGTCTTCCTGTTTGTCGTCTATGGATACGGAAACGGCATCACGGTTCTGTTAGGCTCTACATTAGGGCAGGGAAAGATCAAAGAAGCCATTCAAGAAGGAAATTATTATGCCGGTCTCAGCTTCGTTTTGGCAGTTCTCCTCGTAGGTTCCATGATCGTATTTGCCGCACCGCTGGTTTCTATCTTCCAACTGGAAACAGATACCGCATATCAAATGGCTATCGGCATCATGATCGTACAAGCCGTGAAGATCTCCATGCGTCTGTATAATTTCATGATCTTCTCTGTATTAAAAGCCGGCGGTGATTCTAAGATCATCTCCCTTCTGGACTCCGGAATCATGTGGTCGGTAGGGATACCGTTAGCCTTTCTGTGTGTAAATGTACTACATATCCATAACATCGCTCTTGTTTTTCTCATCGTACAGCTAGAACAGCTCGTACGTATGATCATCGGTATGAAACGCTTTTTTTCCGGGATATGGGCAAAAGATCTGACGGTATTAGTCAATTGATCGCTTCTTCTTTACACATCGCTTCATATAGTTGCTGCACGATCTTCTGATCAAAAACAGCGGTTTCTACAATTGTCGTCTTATAGCCTCGCCGGTGAAGCTTTTGCTGTATACTTTCCGTTCCATATAAGATATCACAGGACGCGTGATGCCCCATCAGCATGACAAAAGGAAGGATCGTGACGGGAATATCCTTTTTCAGATCCGGTATCTGAGAACAGGGACAAACAGAAACATCAGAAAAACGACAGGCAAGCTTTTTCAAGCGCAGCATCGCTTCTAATGAAAACGTATCATGCGTGACAAACAACAGCTGATCGTCTCTTTGGTAGGTATGCACATAGAACTCCAAGATCCTATGGACGCTCTTTTCATCACTCAGCAAAGGTTTTTTACAGGCGATATGCTCTTTCGCGCATAATGCGGCGATCGTTTGATAATACCGCCCTTCTTCTAACAGCATGGGACATACCGTGATATCCGAGATCTGCAGCTCCTTCAAAAAAGAGAGCATTTGATTTGCGGTCATAACCTTTCCATGCAAATCGTCACATATTTTTTCACTCAAAAAACAAAAACCGTATGCCCGATGGGGGTCATCATGCGCAAAGCGTTCACAGCGCTCATAAAGCCGGTGTACCTGCTGACTATCGGAAACTCCATGAAATGCGAGAATCATAGCCTTTCCGATAGATACCGCTTGTGAAAGAAACAAAAGATCTCCCCGGTTAAGATATGTCAAAGCTTTTAAAAGCCTGTTTTTTTTCTCTTTTGCATAGGGTAATGCCGCTGTATGCGCTCTTAACCGCGACAGCAGTCTTACCTTTCCCCCATATCGCATATGCAGAAATTCCTGTATATCATCTTTCAAACAAGCATTTAACAAAGGATACTGACCGCATGTAGAAACCGCGCATAAAATACCTCCTTCATCAAAAGATACCATGCTGGAAGCACTCCCTTTTACCGCTGCCATCGCACATCCGCACAATATATTATTTTCATTCGCATCACGTACCGCAAAGGCGTTGACTTCTTTATCATCGGAAGCTGCATATACATAAAAGAAAGCTTTACAATCATGACGGCGATAACGCCGTTTTATGAGTACCGCGTCCATATTCGAAAATTCATCCCGAAATTCAGGACTTATCACTGTCAGATGTGCGCCTTCTTTTATAAACTGACAGGCTTTGCGATATGCGACTTCTCCTCCGCCTACGATCAAAACATTCCGTTTGTGAAGATCCAATTGTATACAGAGGCTCATAGCAATTCCTTCATCGTCTGTTCAAAGGCAATCAAAGTGTCCTGCAGATCCCGAAGATCGTGAGCCGCAGAGATGAACATGACTTCAAACTGGCTGGGCGCTAACAGGATCCCGCGTTTCAGCATGCCTTGAAAATACGTTCGGTACAATTGAAGATCACAAGTTTGTACATCTTTATAGGAACGGATCTTTCGGTCTGTGAAAAAAAGCGTCATTAAAGAACCGCAGCGGTGAAGCGGATATGGCAGATGGTATTGATCTAAGATCGCCTGCATCCCTTCCTGCAATTTTGCGCCGAATGCTTCCAGATGTGCATAAATGTCCGGATGTTCTTTTATATATGTCAGCATAGCAATCCCCATACGCATCGCCAATGGATTACCGGATAATGTCCCTGCCTGATATACGGGACCGGATGGAGAAACCATCTGCATGATCTCTTTTTTTCCTCCATAAGCACCGACAGGTAATCCGCCGCCGATAATCTTTCCGAAACACGTCATGTCCGGTTTTACACAGTATAATCCTTGTGCTCCCTCATAAGCCACACGAAATCCGCTGATCACCTCATCGAAGATCAAAAGAATACCTTCTTCGGTGCATAGCTGCCGCAGTTCTTTCAGAAATACCGGTTCGGCTTGCACAAGCCCCATATTCCCAGCGATCGGTTCCAATATGACAGCGGCAATCTCCCCTTTATGATTATTCATCGCTTTCTTAACGCTTTCTATATCATTATATGTACATACCAGTGTATGCCGTATAACATCTTGAGGGATCCCCGGACTAGTAGGCACCTGATACGTCAGCGCTCCGGAACCGCTGCTGACCAGAAGTCCGTCACTATGCCCGTGATAATTCCCTTCAAACTTGATGATCTTATCTTTTCCAGTATAAGCACGTGCCACGCGAATCGCACTCATTACCGCTTCGGTGCCAGAGTTTACCATTCGTACCATATCAACAGACGGATATGCCTCCTTAATTAATTCGGCAAGTTCTGTTTCCAAGACAGTCGGAAGACCGAAACTGGTTCCTTTACGAACTGCCGACAGCAATGCTTCTTGCAGAAACGCCGGTGCATGTCCTAAGAGCATAGGCCCCCAAGATCCGATGTAATCGATATATGAATTGCCGTCGACATCAAATAGATGGCTTCCTTGTGCATGATCAGCAAATATCGGCGTACATCCGACAGAGGAAAACGCCCGGACCGGCGAATCCACACCGCCGGGAAGGCAAGTACATGCCTTTGCATATGCCTTTTTTGATAGTGTGTGATCCATCAGCGCTCCTCCTTTAATCTCCTTGCGATATCCAATGCGAAATATGTTATCACCATATCCGCACCGGCTCTTTTTATCGCGGTGATGCTTTCCATGATGATGTCGTTCTGCATGATCCCCTGATCTACCGCCATTTTCAGCATCGCATATTCCCCGCTTACCTGATATGCCGCCAATGGCTTTGCGAAACACTGTGAGGCTTCTTTTATAACATCAAGATAGGCCATTGCCGGCTTTACCATAATGATATCCGCACCTTCTTCGATATCCGCACGGATCTCCCGCATGGCCTCTTTTCCATTTGCATAATCCATCTGGTAAGAACGGCGGTCGCCAAACCCCGGAGCGGAATGAGCCGCCTCCCGAAACGGGCCATAATATCCGGAAGCATATTTCGCGCTATACCCCATGATCGGAAGATTCTCATATCCCGCTTCATCCAAAGCGAAGCGCAAAGCTTCCACATGTCCGTCCATCATATCGCTGGGCGCTACCATATCAACACCGGCCTTTGCATAGCTGCATGCGATCTTCTGTAAATACAGCAGCGTTTCATCATTTTGCACATTGCCGGCAGCATCCAAAATCCCGCAATGGCCGTGATCGGTATATTCGCACATGCAAACATCCGCAATGACGACCATCTCGGGACAAAGCTTTTTAATTTTACGGATCGCTTGCTGAATAACGCCGTCTTCGCGATAAGCTTCACTGCCGCAGGCATCTTTATGCGCGGGAATGCCAAACAACAGACAATTCATGACATGCAGTTTCTCCATCTCTTCGACGATATCGTTCAATCGATCGACAGAGTAATGATACATGCCCGGTAAAGAAGCGATCTCTTTTTTTATTCCTGTTCCTTCCACTACAAAAATCGGAAAGATCAAATCATGGACATCCAGTCTTGTTTCTTTTACCAGGCTGCGCAGCGCCGGTGTCATTCGCAATCTTCTTCCTCGATACATCACTTATCCTCCCATAGTTCTAAAATACAGTCTTTTACAGCCTCATACGATGCATATGCAGCTTCTTGTACATCAATGCCATAAGAGCGAATCGTACGACTTGTCGTCTCTCCTATGGAAACGATATGAGCAGAGATCGGTTTTACAAGAGGTGCCCATTCCATAAAACGATGTACGGAAGAGGAACATGTAAAAACGATAAAATCTGCCTGTTGAATCATCGCCTCTGTGATGTGCACATCTTCACAGCAGCGGTTTTCATACGCCGCAATTTCCGTTACATGACAAATGTCGCTTAGCTTTTTCGCCAATGCCGTTTCTCCTTTTACATGCGGAAACAAAAGATGATCCGTTTCCTTCATGTGACGCTTCATCATATCGAAACAAGCATCTTGATGAGATTCCTTTGGCAAAAGATCCACAAAGATCCCATACTCTTCCAAACAGCATGCAGTAGATCGACCGATAGCCGCTATCTTCATAGCTGCCAAACAACGCAGATCTCTTCTGTTTCTTTTCATATCTTCCATGAAACAGCGAACGGCATTCCTGCTTGTAAACAAGATACATGAATAATCTTGCAATGCGATATCCTGCAATATATCCGCACATGGAACGATTTCACTCAGTGTTACCTCCTCTACCTCCGCCCCTAATTCCCGCAGTTGCAAAGCGAGTGAAAGCGGACGGTTGCCGATCTTAGGAAGCAGTATATGCGCACGAAACAGCGGAGAACCCTCAAAGAACGTCAGTTTATCACGCAATTTCACAACATCACCGATCACAATGACTGCGGGCGAAGTCAGAGGATGCTCACTAACGGCTTTCGTAATATGTAAAAGATCGGAAACGACGACATCCTGCACGGGAAGCGTCGCATGCGATATGACCGCAACCGGCGTATGCGGACTTTTTCCCGCAGCGAGCAGCTGTTGAACGATCGCCGCTATATGGGCAAGCCCCATCAGCAATACGATCGTATGATCGCGCTGTATCAGTTCCATATCCAAAGATGCCATAACATCCTCTTTGGTATGTGCTGTCGCCACATAAAAACTGCCGGATATAGCGCGGTGCGTGATAGGGATACCGGCATATGTCAATGCAGCAATACAAGAGCTGATCCCTGGAACGATCTGAAAGGGAATACCGTGTTCTTTAAGGTACAATGCCTCTTCCGCACCTCTTCCAAACACATACGGATCGCCTCCTTTTAAACGGACAACCTCTTTTTTTTGTGCTGCTTTTTCTGCCAGCAAAGCATTGATCTCTTCTTGTTTCATCGTATGGTGCAATGCTTTCTTGCCGACATAGATCCGCTCACATGAATCTTTCGCATAAGAAAGAAGAGCGGGATCTACAAGGCGGTCATAGATGATACAGTCCGCCTTCTGAATACTTCGCAGTCCTTTTAGCGTCATCAGGGACGGATCACCGGGTCCCGCCCCTACAAGCGTCACATTACCCATGCCGTACCTCCTGCATAAGTGTTTGCGCCAGCCGCTTAGCCAGCAGCAGCGGATCGTTCCCGTTCATCTCTTTGCGGCAGATATGAGAAGATCCTTCCTTTCCCAACATCCCTATCATGCGATACTCTGCGGATGTACACATGCAATAAGCCCCCATCGGTATATGACAACCGCCGCCGATGCATGCAAGAAACATGCGTTCCGCTTCCACGCAAACAGCATCCGGTTCATACTGCAAGGCATCCAGCTTTTCTTTAAGCCAATGATCGCTCTTCCTGCATTCCAGCGCAAGAGCACCTTGTGCGCATGCCGGTATGACTGCATCTACTGAAAAATATTCACTGATCTGATCATGCAAGCCGAGACGATGCATGCCGGCAGCCGCCATGATCAATCCATCGATATTGCCATCCCGCATCTTTTGAAGACGCGTATCCACATTTCCTCGTATACCGATCATTTGAAGATCGGGACGCAGCGCTTTGATCTGAAGACTTCTACGCAGACTCCCCGTCGCAATAACGGCATGCGGCGGCAGATCAAAAAGCAAACCACCCTGTTTGGCAATCAGCACATCCCGCGGATCTTCCCGCTTCCATATCTTCGCAAAAACCAAACCGGAAGGGATATGGGACGGCATATCTTTCATGCTGTGAACGCCCATATCGATCCGCCCATTCAGGATCTGTTCTTCGATCTCTTTCACGAAAATTCCTTTATCTCCTAGCATATGCAAGGGCTGATGAACGTTTTTATCGCCCTTTGTTTTTATGGTAATGATTTCAAACGTATCCTCAGGATACGCATGCCGCAATGTATCTGCGACTTCTTTTGTCTGTGCCAGCGCTAATCGCGAGCCGCGGGTTCCGATTCGTATATGCATGCCGCTTTCCCTTCCCTTCCAAACAGATGATCGATCATCGTATGATACTGCCGTTGTGTCTCTTTGTCATCCATCTCTTTCAAGCGATGTACAGGCTCATGGATCAGCCGCATCATAGACGCATGCAGCGTTTTTTTCAAAATGTGCTGTTCCCGCTTTGTGAGATCCAGCCGGCGCTCCAATATCCTAAACGCATCCGAGGCGATCGTTTCCGCCTGTTCCTGCAAGGTATGTATGCTGTCATCCATCTGCGATGTACATAGCCAGCGTTCACATCGCTTCGCTTCCTCCGTAACAAATTGCCGTGCGATCTGCGCCTTTTGTTCACGAAGCTGTCTTTGCTCATCGGCGATTTCTTTCAAAGAGTCGATATTATAAACGACAGGATAGTGTGGATCAATATCACGGGGAACTGCCAAATCCAGCATAATCGGCGGATCCTGCAATTCCTTATAACGTAATACCAAATGAGGAGATGCTGTAGCGGATATAACGATATCCGCTTGTTCCAGCAACTCATAGCGTTTTTCAAAATCATAGATATGCAGCTGTGAAAACTCCCTTTGCAGTTCTTCGGCATGCTTACGGGAGCGATTGCAGTTCCCTACATAAGACGCATGATACGCATATGCGTAGCGAATGGCAAGCTGCGCCATCTTTCCGCTCCCTAATACGAGGACCCTCTTATTTTCAATACCGCACGTCTTATGCAGAAGCTGCATACCGATATAGCTAAGTGAGCGTGGATGCTCACTGATCTTCCATTCCGTCTTCAGCTTTTTGGCAAGCGTTATCGCTTCGCGGAAGATCTTCTCGATCTGTTTTCCGCTGCAGCCCATAACGCGAGAAAATTCCCAAGCGTCCCGCACCTGTCCTAAGATCTGATCCTCACCCAGCAGCATAGAATCCAAACCCGATGCCACCGAAAATATATGCTGTAAAGCACAGTCATCCGTTTTCTTTCGCACATACGAAGAAATATCAAACGCAAGACAATCCGCCAACAGCCGCAAAACGCGATCCATATCCGCTTCCTCATGCAGCATGAAATATACTTCACTGCGTCCGCATGTCGAAAGAATGACGGACTGCCGTATGCCCTGTGCTGTCAGCTTCGCATACAACTCCATCTTTTTCGTATCACTGAGCGCCGTTGCTTCACGTACTTCGATCGGCGCATTTTCATAACTTATCGAAATCGATCCAAATCGCATCCTCATCGCCTCTTCTTATACCTTTTCTATTTTATCATCGTTACGCATAATAAAATAGAGGAAACCCTCTATTTCATCATGTAAAAAATATACTGTTTCCGATAAATTCCCGTAAAATGGAAGTATCCGGTACATCGCATTCATCTCCCTCCGCAATATATGCCAACAGCTTTTTTAAACGATTGGCTTGCGGATATTCACTTTGCTGAGGAGTGATCTCATTCAACAGCAAAACGGCGATCTTCTTCAACATGCTCAACTCGTATATCATCGATGTATGAAATATAAAATCGGCATGTTCCTGATAAGGATATATATAGCGGATTTCTCCTTCCCGCACCTTTTTCCATCCGGATATCGTCTGTGCGGCACTGTAGCCGCGAAACTGGTAATCCCGCACTATGCGTCGGATCAAGCGATAATCCGATGTGGGAATACGGTTATGATCATCGTAATTCAGCGTATTCAGATCATTGATATAAATTTTAAACTTACGAGAATCGGCGATCGCAGCTGAGGTGATAGGATTCAATCCATGGATCCCCTCCACCATCAGGATCTGCCCTTCTTCTAAACGCGTGAAGGAACGCTCCCATTCCCGTTTTCCGCTCTTAAAATCAAACTTCGGCAGCCGCACGCAAGCCCCTTCCGACAATGCCCGCATATGCTCGTTAAACAGTTCCATATCCACACAGGCGATATTCTCAAAATCATAGGTTCCATCGGGAAAGCGCGGCGTATCGATGCGATCCTTATAGTAATCATCCATAGAAAGCGGATAAGTCGCAATGCCTGCTTTCTTCAATTCCAGCGCCAGCCTTCTGGTAAAGGTCGTCTTTCCCGCCGAACTCGGTCCGGCGATCAAAATGAGGCGCACATCTTTTTTTACCTGAACGATCGCATATACCAGATCCTCATATTCCTTCTGGATCATCTCTTCGCTCAAACCGACAATATCGTTCATCTGCCCGTCCGATATCTTTTTATTCAGCTGAGCGACCGTCTCGATACCGTGCTGACGCCAATATTGCTTTACATGCTGAAACGTCTGAAACAGATGCGGCTGATCGATGAAGACCGGCTGATGAGAAAGCCAGAATCCCGCTTTATAAGAGCGAAGGAAAACATTTGTAAGATACGATGTATCCGGCAGCATGATGCCATAAAAATAATCCGCAAACCCGCACAGACGGTAAACGCTGCATACATCGCTGGTACGATAACGAAGAAGGTCTGCTTTATCTTGCATCCCGATCTCCTCGAAAAAGGAAACCGCCGCTTCCTTCGTAACGACCTGCCGATCAATCGTCTCTTTTCGTTTTACGATCCGGCACATCGTTTGATAGATCTCATCGCGATACAGCGGGACATCCGTATCGGTGATTTCACAATACAAACCGTCGGAAAACGAATAGCGCACATGAATCCTCGCTTTCTCACATAAGCTCTTTACCGCTGCGATAAACAGAAAGCGAAGGCTTCGCTCATAGATCAGCTTACCGTCATCGCTATCTGCATAAATAAACCGCAAAGTTCCTTCTTCTTTGATCCGATAGTTGAGATCGTGCAGCTTTCCGTTCAAAACAATACCGTAAATATGCAGCCGCTCATCATCCGGTACGATCTCTTTGACAGCCGTACCATGAGCGACGGACATCACCGCATTCCCATATTGCAGTTTCAGCATATGATCACCTGCTTTCTACATCATAGTGTATTCCGTAAAGTAAAAAATATTGAAGTCCTCTGCATAAAATATGAAATTATAATACTTACTATAATTATAGAATACATACAGAGCCGGACGCTGATAAAAAGCACCTTTACCATCATCTATCCAGCTTGCAATACAAATACCAACAGTACCATTCGATTTATAGTACCATGGTTGTGTATTTGCTCCAGTATAATTTCCGGTTGATGCGCTCCAGCCGTGTTCATAGGCTCTTAATCCAAGTTTACAATAATAAAAGGAAGCATTTGCTTGTGAGGATATTAGACTTTGATAAGCAGAAATCGTGCTATACATCTCGTTTTTCAAACTCTCAGATCTTCCTTTTGGCCATCTGTTTCACAACTCCTTTTTATCAGAATATCATATTTATCGATTTTTACAAACCGTCTCATTGCATCCTATAATACATCGCATTATGATATTGACAGGAGGTGTTTGTATGGCACATGAAGATCAAAAGGATTTCAATGCGATGCTGCATGATCAAAAAGATATGCCGAAACAAAAAGTCATTACCGATATGAAAAGTATCGAAAAATACGGGGGCAGCCATATGCTTCTGGCACCGCCGATCGACTATGACGAGATGATGAGAACTATTCCATACGGCTATGTCACCACGGTCAAAGATATTCGTGTCAGCCTTGCGAAACGATACGGTGCGGACTTTACCGATCCGATCACTGCGGAATATTCGTATCCATAGCGGCATGGGCCAGCGATCAGCGAGGCGATGATATCACTCCGTATTGGAGAACGCTGAAAGCCAACGGCGAATTAAATCCGAAATATCCCAGCGGCGTTCATGCGCAGAAAAAGAAATTAGAAGAGGAAGGACATGTGATCATCACAAAAGGCAGGACACATATCCGCTACTACGTCAAAGATCATAAAAACAAGCAATTCCCTCTGCCGTAGAAGTATTACAACCTTTCGAATGACGATCTATGTATTATTTACGAAAGATCATTTCCGTGATATTATAATCGCGAAATATCATCAGACAATATAACCGTGATGGAAACATAGAATGGTACTGCTGTCTGATCATAGAAAGAGGGAGAATCGTGAAAAAATTAAAAGACTTGGAATCCATTGGATTCACCATGCTGCCGCGGCAGCAGATCGCTTATGGAAGCGTGGGAAACTATAAGTATATCGCTGAATTTTTACCTCAGCAAAATCAATTTTCTATAACGACATCTGTCGTTGCTTCCAACAAGGATGCGGACGGTGTAAACTTCATGGATTCCATCGACAAAGAAAGGTTTCCTTTTGTCAATTGGATACGGTATGAGGATCACATCTTGACCATCAATGTAAAAAATAAGCATTTGGAAACAGAAAACATTTATGAGTTTCTGCAGGCGATGTCCAACTGCCTGTTGACAAACGGCTATGTGGAAGGCTGTGCCGACTGTAAAGAAGAAAAGCCTTTGCACATCTATACCATCAACGGCAACATTCATCTGCTGTGTCAGGATTGTTTCTCCAAACAGGCGAGTGCATCACAGCATCTGGAACCGGTTCACTTCCCGCTGGGAGTTGTCGGTTCACTGATCGGCTCTTTGATCGGTGTCGCTGTTTGGATCATCCTCTACAAGCTGGGATACGTTGCCGGCATTACCGGTTTCATCATGGCGGTATGCTGCTTTAAAGGGTTTGAGATATTAGGGAAACGCTTAGATAAAAAAGGTATCTGGACCGCATTGATCATCGCTATCGTCATGCTCGCTGTCGCGGAATATATCTCTTTGGGATTGGAAATACATTCAGTATTCAGCGACTATTATACAATTTCTATCTTTGACGCTATCCGTTCTGTTCCGGAATTCTTAAGTGAAAAAGAAGTGATGGCCGGCGTTATCAAAGATCTCGGCTTCGGTTATGCATTCATGGCCTTTGCCAGCTTTTCCTATGTTCGCATGGTCTATCATCAGGCAAGCACTGCCGGGATCTGTGAGCAGTTGGACAAAACCATCGAATAATCAACAAACAGGAGGCTGACTATATGCAAATAAAAAACAGAAGAGGAAACCGGCTGCGATCGATCGGATACATCCTTTCCCTTTTCTGTTTTCTATCCTGCATCGGACAGCTTTCTTTTTTTTATATGCAGGTGTATAGAGAAAAAAGCGATATTCGCCAGCTTCGCCATACGGCAAATATACAGCAAGGACAGCTTCAATGGGAAGACCTGCAAAAACAAAATGCCGATATCATCGGATGGCTGACAATTCCCGGTACCAACATCGATTATCCGATCGTTCAAGGAAACGATAACCGATACTATCTCACGCACAACTTTTTAAAAGAGGCGCATTATGCCCGGCGCTATTTTTCTTGACGCCCATGCAAGCGCTGACTTTTCAGACCGCAATTCTTTTCTCTATGGGCATAACGTACAACAGCAGGGTACGATGTTTGCGCAGCTGGAAAAGTTTAAGGAGGAATCCTTCTATCAAAAGCATCCCTTCCTTTATCTCTACACACCACATAAAAACTACCGCGGCGAGATCATCGCCATGTATTCGACCTCCGCTGCGGATATCATCTACCAACTGGACACCGACACTGACAGCGGCTTTCAGCTATATCGTAACACCATACGCCAAAGGATGATCTCAACTTTTACGCTTCATGATAACAGCGTCATCCTTACCCTCTCGACTTGTTCCTATGAATATGATAATGCCCGATATGTAGTCCATGCCGTGCTTACCGCTATGTAATGCCATATGGAAATGAATGCCTATGCCGTCGATCGTTTCTGACATACTCTATAAAGAGGAGATGAAACAAACATGGCTAGAGGAAGCTTAATCGTAGAAGTAACCTATGGAGAAGGCGCGCTGCCGGTACCGGGAATACAAGTGCGCATCTACTCCGACGAGCAAAACTATGATGCAATTTTTTATACCAATGAGGAAGGAAAGACACCCGAAGTCGTATTAGAAGCACCGAGTATCGAATACAGTCTCGAAGAGGACAACACACAGATGCCATACGCTACGTATGATGTAGAGATCCGTCAGGACGGAACCGTGATGAATCATATTTCCGGCGTTCAGGTTTTCGGCAATATCACATCCTTGCAGCAAATAGATTTAAATCCGATCGTTTCCTTTTCCGTAGAAGGAAATGAGATCAATATACCGGAACATACATTGCTGGCGGGAAACGGCGGCAGCGGCCATCAGGAGCCTGTTGCCGATATCATGCAGTTTGTATTGGCATATCCGATCATTCCCCGCTATATGCGCGTGCATTTAGGCCGGCCGGGAAGCAATGCCAGAATCGTAACGGTCCCTTTTGCGGACTATATCAAAAACGTCGCCAGCAGTGAAATCTATCCGACCTGGCCGGAAAATGCCATACGCGCCAATATCTACTGTCAGATATCGCTGGCATTAAACCGCGTCTATACGGAATGGTACCCGAGCAAGGGATACAACTTCGATATCACAAATTCTACTACCGTCGATCAGGCATTTGTATACGGACGCGATATCTTTGAAAATATATCCCGTATCGTCGATGAGCTCTTTACTTCTTATGTAAGGAAGGTCAATACCATCAATCCGTATTATACGGAATACTGCGACGGACGGACGGCACAATGCCCTGGATTAAAACAATGGGAAACCGTTACCTATGCGAATCGTGGTCTTAACCCGTTTGAAATCTTGAAACGATATTATACAAACATCGAAATCGTCACGACCGACCGTATTGAAGACAACATAGGATCTTATCCCGGATATGCATTGAAAGTAGGAATGCGTGACAGTGCGGTTTCCATCATACAAAACCAGCTAAACCGCATCAGCGTCAATTATCCGGCGATCAAACCGATCATACCGGTAGACGGCGTCTTTACAAGGGAATTGGAATCCAGCGTCAAAACGTTCCAGCGGCAGTTCAACCTCACTGCAGACGGGATCGTCGGAAGAGCTACGTGGTTTAAGATATCGTATATTTACGTTGCCGTTAAAAAACTGGCAGAGCTGCAATCCGAAGGAGAACAAATCGGCGGCAGCGGACAATACCCGGGATTTGTACTCAGGGAAGGCTCTACCGGCGTCTATGTCCAGCAGCTTCAGTACTTTTTAAATACGGTTGCGGATTATACGCCGTTGGTAGATAATATCCGCATTGACGGCAACTTCGGACGTGGAACCAGAGCCGCTGTCGTAAGCTTCCAAAAGCTTGCCCGCCTTACACCGGATGGTCTGGTAGGCGAAGCCACATGGAATACGCTCGTACAGGCATATGAAGACACGCAAAGAGTAGATGTACCAGAAATACCTCCGGTCGTCCCTTATCCGGGCACTCCGCTACGCCTCGGATCAGAAGGGGAAAGCGTTCGTTCCGTACAGTATTACATGAACCGGATATTCCTCGGCAGCAGTTCTATTCCGCAGCTTACGATCGACGGGATCTTCGGTCCTATGACGGAAAATGTCGTGATCGCTTTCCAGACGGAACAAAATTTAAATCCGGATGGGATCGTCGGACAACAGACATGGGATCGTATGATCTCCGTATACAATACGATCATAACCAACGCCATCACATCGCAGCCGGAATATCAGCTGTATGACTTTACAACGGATAACAGCATTCATCTGATGTACAATATGTAAACATAAAAAGGATTTCCCGGGAAATCCTTTTTATCATCTCATCGTGTTCTGTGTAATCAAATCGATCTCTAATTCATCCATAACCGCCTGAATCGGTGAGATGACCGCATAATTAAAAACACCGCCCCATAAAAGTCCGATCACATGATGGGAATGATCCTCAGACTGCATGAGAACAACGGAACCGGAATCACCCGGCGACGCAAACGGCACTTCTGCGCCGATGATGATCTGTTCACGAATATCAAGCAGCGTCACATCCACATAATCGATCGTACCTGTTGTTGTTCCGGTAGTCCTGCCGGTCTTGATGACGCTCTTGCCGATATCATCTATCGAAACATCATAGGTTCCCAAAGGCGCTCCAATACCCAAGATCTCATACGGATCCGCATCGGAAGCAGAGATCATCTTTGCGATACCGCCGTCGATAAGATCAGAGCGAACAATACGAGAAGAATAAGCGATCGCGTCTTCCTCGCTTTGTGAAAAAGGCTGACGCACCTGCCGTCCCGTTTCCAATAAACAGTGAGCGTTCGTCAAAAGATAGATATCCGAAAAAGGATCTCCCGCTTTTCGTGAACGGGCAAACATACCCAATGTGCAAACACCGCCGTTCCCGGATTCTCTGGGTATATAAATCTCCGCACCGCCCGGAACAGGGCGGTATTTTTCATCATTATCCTTTAAAGAAGTCTCTGTCTCCTTTGTGACAAGAGGCAATATGCGAAGCGGCAGACTCTCTACAACATCCGTAGGGATCCCCTCACGGAAAGGAGGAATCCTCTGCGATAGCGGCACTTTCCGCATAGGCTTCTTTTGTATCGTGTGAACGATGATCGCCAGCACGTTCGTACACACACCGCCGATCCGTTTATATCCGATGCTTACCGCATGAACACCATCATAGTTCAGCATCGTATATTCGCATGCTCTCTTAATGCGAATCATTTCGTTATTTGTCATACATCCGCAACCTTTCTTATTACAGATATATGACGGTCATCGCATTTCTTTACATATATTTACACTTATCGTTCATCGTATATGCTTTTCAAAGAGGATGTATCACGCTTGATATTCGTTTCAAAATCCTTGATATCCGCATAGTCATCGAAATTCTTCGGTTTTGTGACAACAAAGGCATCGGCCAATTTTTCGGAATATGTCTGCGTTGTACGTTCCACCGACAATGCATAATTGATGAAATAACGAGTAAAGCTGGACGTCGACTCCGATTCTTTTTTCACATTGCCGGCAGAGCGTATCATATATTCTCTTTTCGCACAGGAAAAATAGCGCACGCCGCATATTTTATCCGCATGATGCTGATGAAGCCAACTAAACAAAGCGTTGCTGATGCTATATTCATGAATATAATTCACATGCTTATTCGCCGCGATAAAAGAACAGGCCGCAATTAACGGATAAGCATACAGGTAATCGGTATAGCGATATTTTCTTCTGCCCAGATCCCGATATCCGATGCTCTTTATAAAATCGATCGGGCGAACTCCCAGATCTGCGATATACAAATCATCCCGTGAGCGTCCTTCCCGAAGCCGAAACATAGAGCCGATCAGCGGATCGTGTTCACCTTTTCCCATCTCAGTGAAACAGCAATATATCGTAGAACTGACATACAGCGAAGGATAACCGGCAATGTTATAGCGATATGCACGGGTATGCCGATTTTCCGTCAAGGGCATATGAAAGATGTCTTTCCTCGCATAATTTTTATTATCCATGCATTCCCGAATGCGAAATAAGTTGGAGTTCTTTATCCCATAACCGTCTACGGGAAGCTGATGACAAATGATATGAAGCCGCTGTAAAAGCTCTGTATGTTCCATCATAGCCGAAAAATGATCCCATATTTCACGGGTATCATGCATCGCCGCCATTTCCTTTAAATACGTACAAATATCAGCGATCGCCTTTTGATGAACGCGATCAAGAAATCCCAGCTGTCTCACATAATCGTCTAAAAGCTTATGAAGCGATGCCCGATAGCTGCCGTCCATACGCCTCGGAAGCTGAAACTCCTCCTGTTTCATCAATTCGATAAAACACTTTTTTTCCTGTTCTGTCATCCTATCCCCCTCAATTCCCGATACAGCATCTTGGCATAGCTGTCCGTCATGCCGGAAATGAAATCCGCCGCCAAAAGAAGACGATGATACAGACGTTCATTCTCCTCATGGATGGATCGTACCGTACGATGATAGTTATCCAGATAATTGCCGGATAGCAGCGATATGTATTTCTCGTCGATCTCACTCATCGGCTGATCGGTATCATAGGGGATCAACGCCTGTACGAAGCGATCCAGCAAAAAAGAGATGATCTCATTCCCCATCAATTCCAGCTTTAATATGGAAGAAGACATATATACCTTTCGATAGGCAAGTTCTTTCAATCCTTGAATGACCTTTTTTTCACTGCACTCCCGAATGAGTTCCGATGCAAAAGTACCGTTCATGATCGCTTCATAGTTTTTCAGAAACGCATCGCTGATCGTAGAAATGCAATACAGCTGCTTTCGTGTCAGCCATGTGAATACCGCATGTTTATATGCACTGAAGCCCGCTTCTCTTTTTTCTGTCAGCTGAATGCCCTCTTTGCGGTATTCTTCCAACAAACGAACGCCGACTTCATCTTCCGCATTTCGTATCGTTTCCGATAATTCTTCATATGTATATAACCCTTTTTTATAGCCGTCTTCCAGATCCGCAAAGGTATAGGCGGTATCATCGGCAGCTTCTAAAATATAGGTCAGCGGATTGCGGCAACCGGTAGTTCCCGTATTTTGTTTGATCTTATCATACAGTTCGCTCTCACTTTCAAAATATCCGATCTTCTTATGCAGCAAGTTTCGCTTTTCTTTGGGCAGCAGACTGTTTCGGTACATCGTCTCCGATGTGCACGGATATTTTATGATCGTATCCAAAACACCGGACGTCAAGTGCATACCGTTTGTTCCGATGAGCCGATGCAGCTTGCAGGTAATGCGAAGCGCCTGTGCGTTTCCTTCGAAATATTTCAGATCCAACTGCTGCCGCTCGTTTAGATAATGAGAGAGAGCCTGTCCTTTAAACAGCAAGACATCGAGATTTTTCCTAAACCACTCCCGAATCGCCGTTTCACCGAAATGACCGAACGGCGGATTACCGATATCATGTAAGAGACCGGCACAGTTCAAGATCTCGTTTACGTTTTGTGAATTCGGCAACTGTTCCTCGCATTCCAGCTTTTCTGCTTCTATGCCGCTGCAAACTTGTCTTCCTATAAATTTCGCAATAGAAGAAACTTCATAGGAATGCGTCAGCCTCGTTCTGACAAAATCACTTTTATCCAAAGGAAATACCTGTGTCTTATCTTGAAGCCGCCGAAAAGAAGCGCTTTTTACGATCCGCAGATAATCGCTTTCGATCTCGCTGCGAAAATGCAAGGTATCACGATTCCCTTTATGTTCCGGTATCCTCACTTCACTCGTGATCTTAGACCAACAAAGTCTTTTCATCCGTTTCCCCTCCATTCTTATATTTATATTACATGATAAATCCTACAAAGAAAAGAAAATCGGTTCTTTTTCGAGATACAAAAAAGGAACTGTAACATCATCACAGCTCCTTATACGTAAGCGATCACTTCTGTTCTTTACATCGCATCATCAAAGGAAGCCGACGGCTTCTGCTCTTTTCGCTTTTCCTGCGAATGCTTGGAACATTTCTTTTTCTTCTTTCTATTTGCCCGGTAAAAGCAATACGTTCCCGGAAGCCCGAATACGATCATAGCGATCCCGATAATGCATATGCAAAAAGCTACGGTATACATGAGGCTCTTATCTTGCGGAAACACAAAAGCCAAACGGATGACAGCCCCTAAAAACAACATGTATAAAACACAGCCCGATAAACGCCATACATTCAACTTCTTTTTCATAACAACACCTTCCATATCCTGTCGGTATTATTATAACACAAGTAATTCCAAATTTTACCTTATCGTATCATTACTTCCTCATTTACATAAACGATCCATGACAATGCATCAGCTGCTGTTTCTCATCTTCGCAACAATCGCATTGCCCCCGCAAGTTCTCTTGGCGTATAAGAGCCGTCAATACTGATATCGCTATGCATATCATCCTCTTTATCCTTTCTTTTTTTCATCATATCCCATATGCTTCTAAAATACAATTTTCGGTGCATAAGATATACGAAAATATCGGATAATCGCTTCTTACAAAAAAAGATGGGGAGTGTGATATCGCTATCATAATACCCGCCATCTTTTCAATGAAAACCATATATGCTATGTAATCTTTATGATCATCAACGTACAAGATCTTCTATAATGCCAACAAAGTCCTGATAAAAGCAGTTACTTCTCCTTCTTTCGCATGCTTTTTAAAAAGATCCTTAAATTCCGTATAATCCAACAGCTTTTTTAAGTCTTCCTGATCTAAAGAAGTCAGAGCATCCAGCACATCTTTTTGTGAACAGTATTTAATATCCGTATACATCTTTACCCGGGATATCTTTTCTTCATCAGCAAAACGTCGAGGATAGCCTCCGCCGAAATCCTGACAAAATAAATGTTCAAACAGCATCGTAAGGTTCACTTCCGATCCCCAGCCAAATTGCTGAGCAAAGGGGATTGAAATTGCATTTCCGGCATTTATCTGTGAGAACAAATAAGCATCTAACGGCGCAGAAGCATACCCGCATACCACATTTTTAAAAGCATTGCAGGAAATCATAGCTCCTTGCCCAGTACCGCAGCCGGTCACTACAAAGTCGGCCATCCCCGTTTCTAAGATAACACTGGCAATAACACCGACCTGAATATAGTTTATCTGATGCGGATCTGTTTCGGCATACATCCCGTAATTATCTACGGTGTTCCCGTACTTATCTGCGACCGCACATAATGTCTCAGCGATAAGCTTGTTTTTATCTGCCTGTGAATCTTCATTTATCAAAGCTATTCTCATATTACAAAATACCTATCAAAGATCCTAAAATCCCTAAAACGATGATACCCAGCATGATCCAAACAACATTCACATTTTTCTTGACCAGCCAGTATATAGATCCAAAGAACAACAAATTCAATAAGTTTGGAACGATGCCGTTGATGACATCGATTAAATTGGTATCAAAGAACGTCAGCTGCAAAGGAACGGAAATATTTAAACCGATCATTCCTCCGATCACCATTAACCCAAGAATAGACGTACCGAAGAACAGACGGTCCATAGCTCCGGATTTTTCAACGCTCGTCAAGAATTCTACACCCAAGTTGTATCCTTTAGAAACCAAGATCCAACGAGCGATCAGATTCGGAACATTAAAGATCAAAAGATATAAGATCGGTCCCAGCGGATTTCCCTGCAATGCCAAAGAACAACCGACAGAAGCTGCGATCACGCGGATAGTTCCAAAGAAAATAGAATCGCCGATCGCTGACAGAGACCCCATCAAACCGGCCTTCGTGGAAGAAATGGACTTTGTATCAAAATCTTCGGAATTCGCATTTTTTTCTTCCATCGCCACGATCAGTCCAAATAGGAACGTAGAAATAAACGGTGTGATGTTATTATATTCAAGATGTCTGGTCAATGCTTTCGTCATTTCCTCATTATCATCACCATAGAACTTTTTCAAGATAGGAACCAGCGTATAAGCCCATCCCATATTCAGCTGACGCTCATAGTTAAAGGACGCATTATACGGTATGGATCTCCAGAAAATCTGTTTCAAATCTGCTTTTGTTACTTTCTTTTCAACTGCACTAGAACTCATTGTCATCATCCTCCACTTCTGCTGTTGCTGCTGCCGGATTCGGTTTAGAGAAATACACAGCAAGCACGGCAATAATCAATCCGAAAATCGCTACACCGGTCACATCGACTCCTAAATAAGATACAAATGCAAATCCCAAGAACAGGAAAGGCAATGTCTTTTGTGTAACGGTTAGTTTTGCCAGCATCGCAAAACCAAGCGCAGGGATCATACCGGATGCAACAGAAATACCGTTCATGATAAATTCAGGAATTGAATCCAGTATCGTCTGTACAGCCGCAGAACCTGCATAAAATGCAAAGCCTACCAGGATCGCCATAGGCACCCACATAAGCAGTGATAAGATGTGCATCTTTGCCACACCGTCCGCATTTCCGATAGATGCGTAGTAGTCTGCTCGATGCGTACAATATCCTCTGAAGAATGTATAAAAGAACTGTTTAACAACCAAAGCCAAGGAAGCGATCGGCAGACATAGCGTAACGGCTCCCTCAATGCCGGTCCCTGTAGCAATCGCAAAAGCTACCCCAAGAATACCGCCTGTATAAATATCCGGCGGCAATGCTGCACCAATGGACATCGTCCCCATATAAAGCAGCTCCAAATTTGCCCCCAGCACCAATGCCTGCGGCACATCTCCTAAAACCAAACCAACTAACAAGCAAGTAAAGATCGGTCGATCCCATTGTGCATAAGCACAAAAGTCAACCATGTAAGCAAATAATGCAACCAGCCCGATTCCAACGGCCTGCATAACTGTAACTTCCATATTTTTTCTTCTCCTCTTTTAATTAAATATCCATTTTAAAACGCTTTATCCCGTCATTGGGTACCATGCGAATTTCGACGCTCTTACCTAACGTCATCAACTCATTCAACCGTATTTGGTCTTCCTTCGTCAAATTAACCGATTGATCTCCTTTATAAGGCTTTGAATCATCACGTGCTTTTACATTTCCCAAGTTAATAACCTGAATATCGTCTACTTCTTTGGCTAATCGATAAGCATCATCCACATTTTCAACAACGATCATGATTTTATACTTATCGGTCTTGCCAGACTTAAACGCGGCAATCGAATCATCGATACTTTTGATAATCAGCTTTGTATTCTTAGGCTTTGCCAAACGCAACGTAGTCATGCGTATATCATCACCAGCGGCATCATCATTGGCAACCAAGATACAGTCTACATTTAAATATGCAGTCCATGAAAAAGCGATCTGTCCATGGATCAAACGGCGATCGACCCTCAACATCTTTACCATTGCTCACCCTCCTTTCTGTTTTTTTATTTCAAAAGATGACGTTAAAAATCATCATTTTGTCTCGCCATAGCTTTATCACAGAAAACTACGGTATCTTTCGCATCCTCCGCAATGCGCATGATCAAGGCTTCATCTATTTCACCGCCTAAAACCGTGATCAATGAAATGACGGTAACTAGATTGACGCCGGCGACCAGATAAAAGGGAAATGCATATAAATGTTTACTAAACTCGGCATTTACACTGCCTCCCGCCAAATCAGTCGCTACGATCAAAGAACCTTTTGAATAATCAAATTCCGATACTTTCTCTTCTATCAACTTTTCATAATCTACATCCGGATCCACATATGCTTTGATGCATTCAACATGTTCGACGTTCCCCATGATGAATCGTGCACTATCCAGCAATCCTTCCGATAATGAACCATGACTTGCTATTATAAGCTTATTCATCTTCTTTCTTTCTCCTATCATCCTCGATATACTCATATAGATATTGAATTTCTGCAGTCGTTAATTCCACACCGTAATGACTGCATAGATTCCGAAAACTCTTTTTCGCGATGTTGATAAAATTTTTATGTCTTAGTTCAAATTCTTTGCCATCGCTGTTGCCGGATATCGGCTCTTTGGTAATCAGACGCTCTACCATAAAACAAATATGGATATAAATTCCCGGCAGCGCATTTGATGAAAAATTATAACGCAGTTCCTTCTGCAATAAATTAACTGCATTTTTCGTATAGAATAATACTTTGTTCGCATCCAACACGCTTAAGTTGTCAATGATGCTCTGCAAGGAGAAACTATAAATTAAATTCTCCCGAAACAGCATAATTTCATCTCTATCTAAATAAGAACCTAACAAGACGGTGATCTTATCCAGCTCTTCCTCTTCCACCAAATTCTCAATAGAGATATAATTTGGTTCACTCTCAATACCAGACGCTCCCAAAACAAACAGGATATTGTAATCCTTTCTTATCTTCTCCAAAAAATCGGTCATTTCCAGTTCGATTTTATCGGATACGAATATTTGAACATCAATATGCTTCGGCAAGCTGTTGACAAATGTATCTTTGATACGCAATGCCATATTCTTGCCATTATCGCTGACAAACAACAACGCATCTTCCTTCTTCTTATTTTCATAAGCGCGGAAACTGCTGCAAAAAAGCTTCTTACATTCGCTCTCTATTTTGGAAACCGATTCATTTTGCATGATCATCGTAGCCACGGAAAGAGCCATCGGCGTCGATACATGATTCAAGACATAAATATTGTTTTCCACTTTTTTCAAGTGTGTGCCGAGCTCTTCCAGCGCCCCCATATCGACTAATAATAAAATATCGCTCTTGATATTAAACCGCTTGATATATTTTGATACGTACTCTGCGATATCAGCCATCGTTTTATCAAAAGGCATGTCGATATACTCAAAAATATGCTGTCCGACAAAGTTATTAACTGTCTTCGAGATACTATAAGCAGTAGAAACACCATGGCAAATAACGATGGAAACAAACTGCCTGTTTTTATTCAGATTGTTGTAATTCAAAAAGAGAATATATAAAATCAGTATCGCCGTATCATCTAGGGAAATGTTGACATTATACGAAAAGGCCAATTTAATGCGCTCGATAATGATATCAATTTCACAATTATTACGAACCAGCTTTTGAATGATGCCTTTTAATTCATGTTGATTTGCTATGTACCAATCCTGAATTTTTTTACTTACCGTTTTTTTCACAAAGCTGTAGTATGACAAGATCGCACTGCAATGCTCCGGAACGATGTAGCTGTAGGAATACGTAACGCTGTTGATAACGTCCTCAAACTTCATATTGTAAGAAAATATAAAGTCGGAATTAAAATTATTATCATATATGTAATCATCATAAAATTTGTTTAACAATAAGCTGCTGTTTCTGACACAGGCGTGGATATTTGCTTCATCCTGATTAAACTCCTTGATGATGCTGTCAAATAAATTGATAATGCTTTCCGAAGCATCCGGCTGCGTGTAATCATTAACATTGATCCATTCCGTTCCTATCCGCACTTCTTTTTCCGTTATGGAATTCCCCGTATTCGTCAGCCTTTCAGGAAGATGGTTGACGCCGATATACAAAATGCTTGACGATTCTATATTTGCTCTTGCGCATATTTCCTTGATGATATTTTTCAGATCATCTAAATTATGCTGATAGTTCGTATTTAAGAAATACTTCATCAACGCATAGCTTATCTCAATATCCTTAGCTAAAATATGCGCTTCTTTTTTAAAGAATTTAATGATAATCCTTTCTTTCTCTGTAGAATATCGATCCGCAAAATTCGGCACAAGGCATTTTATCGGGAAGAAATCCGCCAGCATTCCCAAATCCGATAGATTCGTCTTGTCATAAAGCATTACCAAACTGCAGGAAATAAATACTTTTTCTCCTGCATCATCGATAAAGTAGCGGTTATCTAAGATCCTAGATAATAGTTTCCTGTCTTCGAAAGAAATGTGATCTCCTCTTTTGATAACCACGATTCCTTCTTTCGCTTCCTTTACCGATGCGTAAAACTGCTTCATAAACTGATCATTCAAGCCATCGCAAATAAGCCTTTTCACAGGGCTTTTTTTCTGCATCATCTGATATTCATACGCGCATTTGGACAACGTCGACTTACCAACGCCGACTTCTCCGTAAAGCAGATAATTCAATCCCGATGCGCTTGGATAGGAGACCGCCGATTTTATCTGTGATATCGTTTCGCCTAAAATTCCGTCAAATCCAACTAAGTTATCAAATGAATACTTCGTTTTCTTCTGACTTGATAAATACTCCTTTACTTCATGCAAACTAGAAAAGCATAAGGAATTGAGTATAATATCAAAATCCCTTTCAAACACAAACCTGCTGATATAATAAACAGGTCTGGAATCAATTTTTACTACCTTCCCCTCCCTGTATAAAGAATTGAGGTACTGACTGGCCAGACTTCTGGAAATATGAAATCCGTCCGCTATAGAGATCGTTGAAAATTTTTCAATATTGCTGAATTCAAGCTCTATATTAATATTTTTTAAATACTCTAATAGATCTTGTTTTGTATCACTCATGATGTTCAACATACTCTAGAGCTGTTTTTACTATGTGTTCAGAAGATATCTGATAAATATCCTTCAAGTAGTCCACCGTTCCTACCTGTCCATATCTGTCATGAACTCCTAAACGCCTAAACTCACAGTCTGCATGCTGCAACGCAAGTTCAGCTCCGATAGCTTCTCCTATCCCCCCATATATATTGTGGTTTTCAACGGAAATAACCAACTTGTATTTACGTACCTCTTGATCGATCAGTTCTTTATCCAACGGTTTAATGAAAAGCAAGTCGATAACACCGACGGAAATTCCTCGATCCTTTAGTCGTTTCGCCGCCTCTAAAGCATCTGCCACCATACTTCCTTCCGCGATGATCAATACATCGCTACCTTCCATGATCAAATTGCTTTTCCCATACGCAAATGTTGAACCTTCCTTATAAATCATAGGAATATTCCTCCTTGTGCAACGGTTATAGAAGACGCCTCCATGTTCGGCATAATAGCGCATTACCCATGCGAACGTCACAGGATCACTGGGAGATACTACGGTAATTTCAGGTATGGACCTCATAATGGCAAAGTCCTCGAACGTAGTATGCGTAGCACCGTTGTACTGTGACCAGAAACCCGGTTCTGAAGCATAGATATGCAGATCATTTTTCGAAAATCCTGCACTGACGTATACTTGATCCATGACTCTTCTGGAAACGAACGGAGAAAACGAATGAACGAACGGTTTATATCCCATCACCGACATAGAAGCCGCTGCCGCAATCATATTTTGTTCGCAAATACCAAAGTTAACACTGTTCTCCTTGTATGTTTCAAAAATCTTGCCCGCTCCGGAAGATCCTACCAGATCGGAATCACAGACCATGATATCCTTTCCTTCTTTGATCATAGATTCCAAAGTATTTCCATACACTTCTCGTATCTCTTTTTTAGAATCCAAATTATTCTGTAATTCCCAAGACATGTTTAACCGCTCCTTCATTTTCCATCCTGTATTTCGTCAATTCCTTCAATTCGGTTTCATTGAACGTTACATGATGACAATTCTCTGCATCTTCAAAATAAGAAATTCCCTTTCCCTTGATCGTGTTGAGGACAAGCACATGACAATTACCGTCATCCGCTGCCAAGATCTCGGAAAGCGTATCATCGATCTCTTCCACATCATTTCCCAAGATCATATGAACAGTCAGATCCAATCCCTCAAAAAGCTTTTGATAATCATAATCACAGCTGACGTCTTTAATAAGTCCATCTACCTGCTTCTTATTGGAATCGATGCATATGATCAAATTGTTCAGTTTCTTGTTTGAAGCGAATTCCAACGCTTCGTAAGTCTCTCCTTCATTCAGCTCTCCATCACCGACAATGCAATATACGAGCGCCCCGGTTTTTTTCAGTTTATTCGCATATGCGATCCCGACTGCCTGTGAAATCCCCTGCCCCAAAGATCCTGTGCTGCATTGAACACCCGGTGTTAAATTCCTATCCGGATGAGATGGCAAAATGGTCCCGTTAGCATTCAGTGTTGTGATATCTTTTTTAGAAATTTTCTTCTGTAAATACAAACACGCATAATACGCCGGTCCCGCATGCCCTTTTGACAGCACGAACCAATCTTTCGGATCTTCACGCAAATATTTGTTAAACAAGACCGCCATAACATCGGCGATCGAAAAGGAACCTCCGATATGACCGTCACCTCTTGCTACAAACATCTCACTGATTACTGCTCGTATGGCCGTTGCATATTCTCTGTTATCTACCTGTCGCATCATTTGTATAAACCAGCCTTCCCAGTACATTCAAACAGCTTCATTTTATGTCTGATAACCTCTTTACCGGCTTCGATAGCTTCCGGATATACATCACCGCTCCAAAAAGCATGCGTTTCATTTAACGTATCCGTCAATCGTTCAAAGAATGCTTTTCGATAATCACTGGCAATATTTACTTTACTGATACCGCTGACTGCGGCTTCATGAATTTCTTCATCGTTGTTGGAAGAACCACCATGGAGTACTAACGGTACCGGTGTGATCGCATCGATCTCTCTTAAGATATCCAATCTCAGCTCAGGGATCTTATCCGACGGGTAGATCCCATGTGCCGTTCCAATCGCTATCGCCAATGAATCGGCTCCGGTATCGCGAATAAATCTGATAACATCTTCCGGTTTCGTATAAACGATCTCTTCCGCTCCGCCTTCCGGACCATTCAACGTGCCGATCGTCCCAATTTCCGCTTCCACAGAGATCCCCAATGGATGGCAATAATCAACGACCTCTTTCGTAAGTGCGGCATTCCCATCATAATCTAGCAACGAGCCATCGATCATAACGGATGTAAACCCGCATGCGATTGCTTTTTTCACTTGATCCAGCGTTCTGCCGTGATCCAAATGCAATACTGCCGGAACACTGCTTTTTTCTAACCTTTCCACTACATATTTAAAAAACTCTTCTCCTACATAATCAAATTCCGGCGGCGCTAATTCAACGATCACGGGAGAATCGTTTTCTTCCGCTGTTTCTATGACGGTTTTCATCAACAGGCTATCGCAGATATTAAAAGCCCCAACAGAGAACCGATGTTCTCTTGCAACTGCCAGCATTTCTTTCATCGTAAGCAACATATAGTGTATCCTCCTAATCTTTTTGTTATACTTCTCTATCGATACAACTCCATTATAAATAAGAAAAAATTAATAAAAATACGTTCATCAAAGGTTAAACATTAAAGACTCTCATTTGAAAATCAAAGTACTTTTTTTTGCTCTAAAAACATGTTTTAAACACTAATGAAAGATCTGTTTCACATGCATGAAACTCTCCTTATAGAGTTAAACGCAAAACCTCAACGAACCTTTTCACATCCAACGGATAATAGTGCCCTACCGGCCGTGTATCATCCGCAGTCGCCCGGTTTGCCATTTCTTCAAAATGGACATCGTCGATACCGAACTCCCGCAAAGAAGTTTTTAATCCCAGTTTTTTATAAAATTCATAAAAACGGTCCACCAATAACAACGACATCTCTTTTTCACTATGATCATGATAGTCAAAGCCGAATAATCGATTAGCGAGCTGAGCCATCTTCGCAGGATGTCTCTCACTTATATATTTCATATACCCCAACATAACGACGGCCATGCCCTCACCGTGAGTGATCCCATACTGGGCGCTTAACTCATGTTCTACTCTATGAGATGCCCAATCCGATTCTCTGCCGGTATCCAGAAGATTGTTATGGGCGATCGACGCAAGCCATTGCACCTCTGATCGAGCATGATAATCATCCGGATCATCCATCACTCTTTTACCGTTCAACAACAGGGCCTTGATCGCTCCTTCAATCAGGAAATCGGTCGTATCGGCATGTTTTGTATTTGTAAAATACCTCTCCAACAAATGGGACAATATATCCGAAATCCCACAGGCTGACTGATATTTCGGCAAGGTTCTTGTATATTCGGGATTCATTACCGCAAACTGCGGAATGATCTTCTCATCTTCTATTCCCACTTTATGAAGCCCGTTGCTTATGATAGCGGCATTCGATGTTTCAGAACCACTGGCGGGGATCGTAGAGATCACACCGATCGGTACCGCCTTTTCGATCTGCGCGTTTCCTACAAAGAAATCCCATACATCCTTTTCATAAGGAATACCAACAGAAACCGCTTTTGCCGTATCCGATGAGCTTCCCCCTCCGACAGCGAGAATAAAATCCACCTGTTTTTCCTTACCGATGGCAATCAATTCTCTTACCAATTCTACTTTGGGATTAGGAACAACACTTCCATTTGCGATAAACGTAATATCCAGATGCCGACAAATCTCCTCTACCTTTTGATAAATGCCAAGCTCCTTTATAAAATCACCGCTATATACCATCAACAGCGTCTTTACTCCTTTTGATCGCAGAAACTTTTCTACTTTATCATAAGGATCTGCCCCGAAAATAATTCTGGCAGGATTATAATATTCAAAATCGATCATGTTTACATTCCTCCGTTTTCATCCTACTGTATACCCTTTAGATCCCGTTCCGCCTTGTCCATATGATGTAAATTTTTCCAATACATCCTCTATTTGCATAGCGGATAATATGTGCGGCTGCCCGATACAAAAGCAATTCCACTGAAGTTTTGCTATCCATTCACAAGTTTGTGCAATGTTTATCGCATCCTTTATGGAAGTTCCGCAACAGACCATCCCGTGATTTGCCATTAATACCGCATTGTATTTCTCCATCGCCTCAGAAACTCCCACAGCCAATTCCTTAGTGCCGTATGTTTTATAATCGACGACCGGAACATTATCTGTTCCAGTATTGGCTATAAGGTAATGTACTGCATGCAAGGGAATATGCAAACTGGCAAATGTCGTACAATACATAGAATGCGTGTGCACTATGGAAACAGCGTCCTTTTTCGTTTTATAGATGGATATATGCAAGTCCAGCTCACTGGAAGGCTTGCGATGCCCGTCTACGATATTGCCATCCAGATCCGTAATAACGACATCGATTGGTGTCACCTCCTCATAATCCATTCCCGAAGGGGAAATCGCTACTAAACCTAACGTTTTATCCAAGATGCTTAAATTTCCTGATGTACCATTCGTAAGGCCACTGCTTTTTAACAGCTTGCCGTACTCGGTAATTTTCTTTCTTTCATCTTCCATCCGCATATGATCATACCTCGAAATATTCTGTAAGGCGGTCAGCGGGAAAAATCCCTTTATCGGTCACGACACCGCTCACAAACGCAGGAGGCGTTATATCAAAGGCCGGATAATACCCTTTTACCCCTTCTTTGGTAAGCTTCATTCCCATAGATTCCGTTACTAATTCGGGATCGCGCTGCTCGATAACGATATGAGAGATATCTTTATGAATCGGATCCGGCGTGCCGGTTACATAATAAGGAATTCCAAAATGATTTGCGGCTAAAGCGATCTGAAACGTTCCTACCTTATTAATGACATGACCGTCTTGTGTGACAACATCCGATGCGGAAATAAACACATCGATATCCTGACTCTTCAGTGTATAAGCCGGCATATTATCGGAAATGACCGTTACATCAAATCCCATATCAAAGGCTACACTTGCCGTTAATCTGGAACCTTGAAAATACGGTCTGGTTTCCGCACAGAAAACCTTGATGTCCTTATGCATCTCTTTGCATGCCCGCAGCATCGTTCCTACGACAGTTCCCGGGAAACAATGCGTTAATATAGTTCCTGTCTCCGGGATCCGTTCTGCCATCGATCTTCCGATTTTCGTATATCGCTGATAATTCGTATTGATGTAGTCAAAAGCAAACTTCATAACAGCATCCACCAATGCATCCGATGATCGGCCGGATTTTAAAGCTTCTTCAATCACCTTCAACCCTCTGTTTACAATGCCGGTCATCTGCGCCGAGGTCGTCGGTCTCGCATGGGATAAATCATATGCTGCCTGGCAAGCATGTTTCCATATTTCATCTTGACTCTTTTCCTTCGCTTCATAAACGGCCAATACCATCCCCATCGCTGCTGCTACATACGGACCTTCGCTCTGCGTTACCATATCTTTTATCGCCTCGGCAACTTCCCGATAATGCGTACATTCTACAAATTCCGTTCTTACCGGATATATCCTTCTATCTAAAATTTTGACGATTCCATCCTGATACCAAGCTACATTTTCAAACTTCAACATAAACGGCAAATCGTAATCATATCGATCTTTCCAAGCGCCTGTCATACGTTTACACTCTCTTTACAGCGACGAAATTCATCGATCAATTCCATTCCGCATGTATACGTTTTTCTGTTTTTAATAAACGATACCGCGGTAAGGATCAGGGCTCTTTCGATTTTAATTTTTTCCTTCCCCTCTTTTATGAGGATGAGATCCTTCACTTTGGTATCCCCTACTACCCTGCGAATGATCTCGGTACCCGCCATACCAACCGTATCGGACATAATACCTGCGACATAATCGTTAATAAAGCCGTCATTATATAAAGGAAATTCAATTTCAGTCGTTAACTTATGAACCGCTTTCTCTTTGAAGCAATCGAATATCTCAGAGATCGTACGCTCTATCCATGAAATAAAATCGGTATGATCCGGAGCTGTCACCAATTTATTCGCCAAACTAAAGAACAGATTGCCAATAACATTTCCGACGTCATAACCGATCGGCCCGTAAAAGGCAAATTCAGGGTCGATGACCTTGATACCCGTTTCATTGATAAATATGGAGCCGGAATGCAGATCCCCATGGATCAACGCCTGCGATGCATTCATAAAGGTATTCCTGAGTACACCGACTTCTTTCTTTAAGCCTTCATCACCATACAAAACAGCATTTACAAAATCTTCGTTCCCTGCGGTTATCACATTCCTGTCTTTATAATTAAAATACGGCTCTGTAAAAACAAGATCTTCGGAAATGTCACATAGTTCCACATTGATAAACTTTTTAACAAACTCCTTCTTCATATGTCTGTCCATCAACAGATCCGTAGTCGATAACAGTACCTGCACCATGAAATCTGTGATTTCCCGACTGAGATCCTCGTATATGTTTCCTTCCAATAAAGCGGTACGCAGATTTTTAAAATCCGAAATATCCTCCATAGTCAAGGCGCACATCGATTCATTATAATGATAAATATGCGGAACTTTTCCCGGTGCGAAGGAATTCTGAAGCTTTAATATTTCCGCTTCAATTTTATTTCGATACACTCCCAACGGTCTTCCGGATGATTTTAATTTCTTATCGGCCTGTTTGATCACCAGCGATCTGCCTGTCTTCTCATCCCATACCCGGAAAACATAATTGATGTTTCCGTCGCCGATCTCCTTTGCATGTAAAGAAGCATCCCTGTCAAAATAATCTAAATTATCTTTCACAAAATCAATGATCGTTTTTTCATCCAGCAGAAAATGATCCGTATAGATATTAACAGCTTTACTCATACATTCTGTCACCATAGACGTTGTAAGTCTTCCTTTCATCCTAAGTATAAAATTTAACAAAATCAGACTCAACACACATACTGTCGAACATATAAGGGTATCTGTTTAAAAATTTATTTTAATGTAAATACCTTGTTGAAGAAAAAAATCTACCGAATAAATCGATAGATCATTTTTCTGCAAATTCACGTTCATGCGCCTTTGCCAGCTCTTCAAAATGCTTGGACCGCTCATGGTCTCCTTTATTTTTATACATGATAGACAGCAAATATTCATTGATATATTTTTCTTCTTCCGTACAGTTTTCATACAGCTGCAAAATATCATCCAAATACGTATATCCCTTTTCAAATAAAATATTATAAGAGATATCGATATTTTTCTTAATCTCTTCATTTTTTAAAGATTTCGATAATTTATAAAATTTATCCGTTCTTTTCTGATCGTTTACGGAGAGATAATAATTAAATCCGTTTAAACACACATCCTGCTTCTGATGTTCATTCAATTTCATATCCAATAAAGCATCGAACTGCTTGTTGACCGCCTTTCTGTCATCACGCATGATCGCTCCATTCAACCGGCAATATTCTATATTGAACGGCGTAAAGGTAAACTTTACCATCTTATTGTTCAATATGTTTTCCAATCCTTCATAATCGCGATGTTTAAAACAAGCATAGATCTTATTCTGATATCTTTTTTTCAATAAGAACTGTGCGACCGGCTGTCCTACGATCAGCAAGATCATAAAAGCGACTAATATTTCTGTTTTCATAATGGCTCTCCTTATTGTAATTATATTACATTATATCAAAATATTTATCAGCTTAAAAACAACACTTCTACAGTATTAAGAGAACATAAACGCTCTTATAATCTTTTCGACAACATGTAAACATAAAAATATGTGTGTCAAACGTCGGATGCACGCTTTCTCATCAGACTATCTTTTACCGGCTTTCACCAATAGCATCATCGGACGGCGCAATTCATCTTTCATTCCCGCGATCCCCATCATATCCTCAGAAGGCTTTGCTTCCTCCACAGCTTCCAGCACAAAGCCACAGTCCAACAATCCCATCAATATCTGCGTCAGCGTATGGTGCTGCTTTACTACATCGCATCCCAGAAAATGCGTCTTTCGCTCTCCCAGCATAAAATAATCATCCAGCGGCCAATATCGAGGCTTTCCATCTTCCGCATAAATCCAATCCTGTCCGACACCTGCCGTAAAAACCGGATGTTCTATATTAAAAATAAACGCTCCTCCCGGTTTCAGCGTACGATATACTTTTTGAAATACACCCTCAATGTCTTCGATATAATGCAGGACCAGATTGGAAACGACACAGTCCCATGTATGTTCCGGATATTCATACTCTTCCACTTCGCAAATACGATATGTAATAGACTCCTCTGAATTACGCTTTTGAGCTTCTTCAATCATCTTCCTGCTTGCGTCGATCCCCAATATTTGCACAGCGCCTTGTTCTGCCGCAAATTTACAATGCCAGCCATAGCCGCAGCCTAAATCAAGGACATGCTTCCCTTGCAAGGAAGGAAACAGGGGCATCAGCTGATGCCATTCTCCGGCGGCACATAACCCGTCCCGGCTGCGAGACATCTTCGCATATGCTTCAAAAAATCGTTTATCATCATATTCATTCTTCACGTTTTTCACTCACCTACTCTGTTTTAATGATTATATCACGAATTCAAAGCCGTAAAAACAAAGACCCTTCCAACAGTCATACACCTGTACAAAAAGACATGCGTTTTCTTAATAAAAGAAAGAACCAAATAAGGCGTCATCTTTATGAATTTTTTTGTTATCCAAAAAAAATCACGGTTGTCTCTTGGTTATACATGCAAAATTATTGGTTATAAAAGTTGCATATTTTACCGCATGATCCGGGTGCTATAATGAAGCCGTTAACAGGAGGTATGACTATGATCATTAAAAATGCACATGTTTTTATCGACGGAGAATTCCATGATGTCGATGTTCGGTTCGATGAACAGAAAATTTTAGAAATCGGAAAACAGCTTCGCGGTGATGATATTATCGATGCGAAAGGAAACTACTTATATGCCGGGTTTGTCGAAACACATATGCACGGCGGATTTCGAAAAAACTTCTTTCCTCATAACTATGACAGTACGGGAAGCGATTGGAGCGAAGATGACGTACGCTACATCGTAGCACAGCTTCCTAAGTACGGCGTTACCAGCGTTATCCCTACACTCAATTCATTATCCATTGAAGACAGCTGCAGAGCATTGCGGGCAATCAGAAAGGTCCGTCGGGAACATGCAGGCGCCGATCCGTTTAAAATACATTTTGAAGGTCCGTATATCAACCCTAATAGAACGGCTTCCATCGATGCTTCCTTGAGCGCTTTACCGACTAAAGAACATACGCTCGCTTTGACCGATAACGATCTGAGTGATATTGCGATCATATGTTTAGCTCCGGAACTGCCCGGTGCCGAAGAATGGTGCAAATGGATCACTGCACAAGGAGTACATGTGGAACTCGGTTATACCTTATGCAGCAGCCTTCAAGTGCGGGAATGCGTAGCGTGGGGAGCGGATACTACCACGCACTTCTTTAACGGATTTGAAACGATGCATCAACGAAAAGAAGGCGGAATCGTAGGTTGTCTGTTGGAAGATGGATTGACACATCAGATGACTTGTGACGGAATGGTCGTATCTCCGTCTTGGATCCATCTGGCAATCAAAGTAAAAGGAATCGATAACATTTACGGAATGACCGATCTGGTTCATTTCCATGGCTTAACGGAAGGCGAATATGAAAACGAACACTTCGGTCCTATCGTTGTAAAAGATGATTTCGCAACCACGAAAAAAAACGGTTTGATATTGGGAGGTATCAATACCTGGGACAATATGATGAGAAGAGCACGGGATGTTGTCGGGTTGGATTTCCTTCAGGTTGCTAAGCTATACGGAGAAAATCCATGCAAATGCCTCGGCATCCATGATCGAGGAAAAATCGAAGTCGACCGAAAAAGCGATTTCTGTTTGATGGACAAAGATTATAATGTGAAAAAAACGATCATCGACGGAAAAACAGTTTACGAGAATACAAAATAAAACTCCTGATAAAGGCAAGGGATATAAAACATGATATAATGTTCTATATCCCTTTTATAGCGATGGATAAGCAACGATAGCTCAGAGGAAACGATATGAAGAAAAGCGAAAGACACTTGAAAATAAGAGAAATACTGGAAGAAAAAGGACGAACCAAAGTCACGGATCTGGCGGTTTTATTGGAAACTTCCACCGAAACGATCCGGGCCGATCTGGAACAATTAGAAGAACAATCTCTCATAATAAAAGAACACGGGTGGGCGAGGATCAATAAATCCATAGATGTAGTTCCTTTAGTATACCGTTTTAATGAGGACTTAAATGATAAACAGCGCATATCGGTTCGCGCTCTTCAGGAGATCAAAGACGGTCAAATCGTCTATATTGACGGAGGAAGCACCATTCTTGCGGGAATTCGATTATTGAAATCAAAAAACGATATAACGATCGTAACGGATTCTTTTTCTGTCGTCTCAAAATGCATGGAGATGAAAATAAATACCATATTTTTAGGAGGAGACGTTCATCTCTTAGAACAAAGGACCGGCGGTTATTTCGCTATACAGATGATCAATCACTTACAGATAGATTTAGCGATACTCGGTTCAAGAGGTATAAAGAATACGAACGGATTTACGACAGTCGCAACTTATGGCATTGAATTAATGAGACATGTGATCGATCATTGCGAAAAAGTCATCGTTGTTTGTGATCAAAATAAATTCCAAAAAAACGGTTCTTTCGTTTATGCAAATTTTAATGAAATAGATACCTTAATTACGAATGTTCTTTCCGACGAACAGTTTGAGCTGGTTAAGGATATCAAAACCATCATTCAGGTTTAAGCAGGAGCTGTTTAAGAAAAGCGAGTTGATAAAGATGTTTTTCTCTTCCACTTAGCACATTATCCCCCGAAACTCGCATTTTTTCATGACTATAAAAATAAAGAGCTTTCCCACAAAACAAGTTAATTGTTTCACAGCCCTACATATCTATCCCAAAGTCAAGGGTCATGCAACAACTTTAATACTATGATAGTATCTAAACATATAAATGACTATACATTAACTTTTAATATCATTTATTAATACTAATGCAAAAAACGCCCTATCTAAAGGCGTTTTTTCATTTCATCTACTATTCGAACTCAATTTTGTGTACTTTTAAATCCATGCAACATATACATTATATGGTTATTTATACAATTATTTCCTGTATTATTTTACATTCCAAATCATTTATGTATATTATGTACTCATTTTGGAGTCACTATGAGTACATATTGAGTACATGCTATTCCTAAACACTTAAGATTTTGCTTCACTCAATCGCTAGAATTTGATTCATCAATTGTTTTATTATTTCTAAATTTGTAGAAAACTCAATATGACTCGCATATTTATATTAAAATTCTGTTTTATCAATCAAATACAAATTTTAACCATTTTATAAACATATATTAAATAAGCAGTAAATTGAAATGCTATATTGTGATATAACATCTTATATTTACTGCTTTTGCATCATCAATTTGTAATTTTTCTTGTTTAAAGTTCTTATTTAATTACTTTTAAAGCTTTATCATGAGCTAGTAAGAATGGTCTTAAATAAGCAACTGTAGAGCACATAGGCATCACATCTTCAGATAGATTAATACCTAAAACATTAATTAAGTAATTTCTTCTTTCAATCATTCTGTTATACATATCTGGATATTCTTTTTTGATTTGATTACGTAAAGATCCATTTGCTAAAAGAATTGTACTTTCAGCAGAAGAACCTGTATAACCAGAAACAGATGGAATAATGTCGATTTGTAATAACATTCCAGATTGTAATACTTCAGTTGAGTTTTCATAAATAGGAGAAGACATCCATTCTTCTTCAGCCGTTAAATGACCTGGACATAATGACCAACCATATTTTTCTCGTGGTAATTCACTTTCAATTAAATCAAATATTTCATGACCTTGTAATCCACATTTAATGTTTTCAAGCCATGCAACATAGGCGTTGAAGTATGGAATTGCTACTCTTTCTAAATAATCTTTTTGACCTTCAGGAAGTTGTGTTTCATTTTCAACTGCAAGTCCACATCTTGAACTTGAGCCACCACGGTAACCAACAGTTAAAGAAATAGGATCTCCTAATTTGACTGTATTATCACGTGGAAACATATTTGCCTTAATAAATCTAGGACCACTGGAAGCAATAGTAACAATAGAAGTATGTTGACCATTTCTAACAAGTTTGTCGCCCAGTTTTAATTCATTTGTTCCAAGATTTAAGCTATTCATGGCATCTAAAATACAGTCACTTGCTAGTGCTGCACCATATTCATAATAAGCTATTTCGTTTGGATTATTTGTGCATCTAGCGCCATCTTCACCAATAAATATAGAACATTCATTACTTAATAATGCTTCATCCCCAATAATATCAATAATATTTTTAACAATATAATATGGAGCATCATATGTGTGTTTGTTATCTTCTAAAATAGAAGTGAAGTTTTTCCATCCAACTAAACCAATTCTTTGTCCTTTATCTAAGCCGGCAGAAATAAGTAAATCTTTAAATGCTACATCTGTACGATTTGGTTGATTAGGAAGTGAAAACAAAGACACATGAGTAGTTTTTGTGATTTGTACTCTAGATTTACTTGCTTTACCTAAATTTTCATTTCCTAAAACAATATTGATTTCACCAGTTTTATCTATAATTAATAACGCTTCCTCAAAACGAGTGAAAAATCCAACTAAATATTCAAAGTTAGAACCATGCTCTACATCACCATAAATAACTAATTTATCAAGATTGAGTTTATTCATTCTTGTAAGTATTTTTTGCTTTCTTTCTTCAATTGTTTCATCTGTTAAGAATATAGGACTGCCACTGCAATCTTTTTTTGGCTCAGCAACTGTTGTTAAAACGATATTTCTCATTTTTCCTCCTCATAAATACACAAAATTTGATAAACTTTTTAAATTGTCAGCAATTATTGATTACAAATATAACTGACCATGCAACTTATGTTTATTTGCTAATTCATATTTGATGGTCAGTTATAATTTTTTATTCGATTATTTTTATCGCATTTTTATAATCAGAAATGATATTATCTGCTTTTTCGCAAGGTAGCATTTTATTTTTATTTATTGCTACTACTTTATAAACTCCAGCATTCTTTGCTGCAATAATCCCTGATATAGAATCTTCGAATACTATACATTCATCTTTTTTTAAATTAAGATTTTGAATACATTTCTCATAAATTTCGGGTGAAGGTTTTCCTTTGAAACTATAATCATTATAAATAATACTATTCCAATCAAACCATTTATATAATTTTAATTTTTCATAATGAAATCTTATATTATCTAGTCCAGATGCTGTTGCTATAGCACATACATAATTTTTCTTTTTTAAATCATCTAAAAATTCTGGCAACCCGTCAACCAACTTATAATTTTCTGTATCTGTTTCGCAAAAATCTCTATATATTTTTTCTTTCTCTAGCTTTAATGTATTGATATTTTCTACATCATCACCTAAAAAATAATGTATGCTCTCTTCTATATTTCTGCCATGAATGTATTTGGAAAATTCTTCATCAGTTGGTTTTCTATGTATTAAATTTTTTAAAAACAATGTCCAAGATTTTTCTATAATTTCTTGGTCGAAAATCATAGTACCATTAAAATCAAATATAATTGCTTTTATCATAAAATCTTTTACATTTAAATCAAGCACAGCATTATAAATTCTATCTATCAAATTTCAAATAGTATTTATATGCTAAACGAATCACTTCTGCCTCTTTGCCAAATCGAGGAATTCCATGGCCAGCCAATGCAAGATCTGGTTCTTCTTTTAATTTATATAATTTTTCAAAAGATTCGCCTAATTTTTTAGAGCTATAAGACAAATCTCCTTTCCATCCAGTTCTTGTTTCTTCTCCCCATTTTCCATCTGTATAAAACATGTCTCCACTAAACATAACATTTTCATTATCAATTCGAACAAAATATAATAATGTTCCATCTGTATGTCCTGGTAAGCATAATATTTCAAATTCTAAATCACCAATCTTTAATGTTTCATCTTTATCAATCAGAATATCAGCTTTACAAGCTGGCATAATATGATTTGTACAAGGACTATATTCTCCTAAATGGCCATCTTCCAACATTTTGGAATCTGCTTTTCCTATTACAATTTTTGCACCACATTTCTGAAAATAATGAGCACATCCAGTATGATCGTCGTGTGCATGAGTTATTAAGACATGTGTAATTTTGTTCTCATCAATATTCCAATATTTTAAATTTTTAACAATTACATCTAATGCTTCTGGGCTTCCTGTATCAACTAACACATAACCATCTGAATGTTTAATAGCGTATGCATTGCCTAAATAACCCCATGGTCCCCCAGAAATCCAATAAATTCTGTCAGTTATTTTCATATATTCACCTATTTACCTAAATCTCTCTTATCATCAAACCCAAAGAACCAAGTTAATACAAATGTAACAGTAAATACTAATAATATTCCAATTATAGCAAGCATAAAGTTGTTTCCACCTGCTGGATCTAAGAATTGAGGTAAACTTAAAAGAGAAACATTAATCATTTGGAATACTTTTACTTTAAAGATTCCAAAGAATAATCCACCTACAGCACATCCAATAAAAGAAGGAATGATTGGTTTTTTGTATTTTAATGTTAAGCCATATGCACAAGGTTCAGAAATACCTGCGGTCGCAATAGAAAATGCGGCAGAACCTGCGATTTGTTTTAATTCTTTATCTTTTGTTTTTAGCATAATTGCTGTTGATACAGCCAACTGTGAAAAGTTCCATGCAGTAAATCCAAGCCATAAGAATGGATCAAATCCTAAATTTGTCATATTTGATAATGCTACTGGCATAAAAACCCAATGGCTTCCTGTCCAAATAAATAAAGGCATCAAGAAACAAATAGCAAATATACCTACTACTGCATATTTGTTGTAAATTACCAACATTGCATTCGCGATTATTTCTCCAACAATTGATCCAAATGGCCCTGTTACAACCAATGTTAGTGGAGCCATAATTAGAAATGTTGGGAATAAGGATAGCATTCCTAGTTTAGTAAAAAATGTCTTACTTACTAATTTTTCAAGTTTTGATTGAACCCAAACTGTAAACAATACAGGTAATAATGAAGCATTATAAGAAATAGCATGAACAGGTAACCCAAACAAACTAATACTTTCTCCACTATTTACTAAATCTATGAAATTCGGATGAAGCAAAATACCAGCTAACATTAAACTTAATACCGTATTACACTTAAAATATTTTGAAGCACTATAAGCAACTAATACAGGCATAAAATAGAAGAAAGAATCACCCATTAAATTTAATAAAATATAAGTTTGACTATCTGCACTTACAATATTTGCCAAAGTCAAAATGGTTAATATTGCTTTAAATAATCCAGCAACTACCATCCCCATTAAAATTGGACTGACAGTTTGTGAAATTGCATTTAAAATTTGACCACCATAATATTTAATTCCTTTAGGTGTTTTTTCTTTTTTTGTTTCTACTGGTTCTTCTAATTTGGAAACATCTATACTTGTTCCTTCCAAACATTTTTCTACAGCTTTATAAACTTCATCTATTTCATTTCCTACAACAACTTGAATCTGACCCATTGTTTTCATAACTCGAACTACGCAAGGTATTTTTTCTAGCATTTCCACATTTACTTTCGAGTTATCTTTCACTTTAAATCTCAGTCTAGTAAAACAATGCTTAACTTCTTCAATATTTTTACTGTCACCTAAATATGTAATAATATCTTCTGCATTTTTAGAATAATTTGACATTTATTTTTCTCCCTTCACAATTTAAAAATTCATTAATGTCGTATACTTTACAATTTTCAATTAATATGTGCTTTTAGCTAAAGTATTAAATTTGATTCATAAAATAAGTTATCAACAATATCTTTTTTCTGGTATCAACCTCCTATAAATATGTGTTAAATGCCATTAAAAGGCGCCTATTTTAATTTCATTTAACAAAAAAACCTAAAACATAATCAAAAACAATTTGATTTGTGTTCTAGGTTAAGCCCTACTGGTAACAATCCTCTCGTGAACATAATCGATTTATATGTATAATCAAGTATAGTTTTTCTTCAATTGACAATTCCCATTTGAAAAGTTGCAATAAATACTCAGATATTGAATCTACGCAATCTGAAGTATCTGGAAATGATTTTTTCATTGTTATATACAACTCTTTATTTTCACTTTTTATTTCCTCTTTACTTTCAATGCGTCTTAATAAGTATTGAATATGTGAAACAAATCTTGAATAATTCGCTCCATCTTTGTTAATACTTATATTGAATTTATTTTCTATCAGTTTTGTAATTTTATTAATAATCACTTTATTTTCTGCATAGCCATCTACTTCACCTGCTTTTCTAGCTTCTGCATTTATAATATGTAAACTAATAAAACTAGCCTCTTCTAACGGTAATTTTATATTTAGTTTTTTTTCTATCAAAAATAACGCATATCTACCTATAGCATATTCCTTTTCATACAAGAATTTTATATCTTGAACAATAGGAAGGGTTATATTTAATTTTTCTTTGCACCTTACTATAGCAAAATTGATATGATCAGCTAATGTAAAGATAATATTAGGACTAAAGATATAATCCAGTTCATATTCTGCGTATTTTATAATTTCTTCAGAAAGTAACAAAATTTCTTCAGGAATTTCATTTATCATATGAACATAATTTTCATCAATACCATAATATGTCTTTTGAATAACGGCTACATCAATTTCGAAAGGCGGCTTTTTAAACCCTATTCCTTTCCCGAAAGCAACCAATTCATTATTATCATCATCAAGGCATATAGCTACGTTATTATTAATGCATTTGACAACTTTCATCTTTTATCACCTATTTATCATCATTACAACATCTTTTATAGTTACTTCCTCTTTATTTGTAAATTCTATATTCAATCCTTTAGTTGTCACAACAACAGGTGTTATCAAATCGGTATGATGTGTTTCAAAAAAATCTCTATCAATTTTTAATAATGGCTGCCCTATTGTTACTTTATCATTTTGATTAACTAACAATTCAAATCCATTACCATTAAACTCAGCAGTTTCTAATCCAACATGTATCAAGATTTCAATACCATCTTCTGTTTCTATACCTAATGCGTGCTTCGTACTTGCCACTGCAACAATTTTACCTTTACACGGAGAATATATAGTATTTCCATTGTATTTGAATGCAACTCCTTCTCCCATAATTTTATCGGCAAACATTTGATCATTTACATCTTTTAAATCTACACACTTCCCATTAACTGGAGAATATATTTGAAATTTTTTTTTCACTTTGAATATATTTTTTAACATACCATCAACTCCTTATATATACAAAAAACTCTTCGAAGCTTCACAAACATGCAATCTAAAAACACATGTAGGTAAAGCCTCAAAGAGTAACAATCCTATATTCGCTTACATTATAATCCTGATAATAAATAATGTCAATCCCGTCTTTAGAATATTTCTATAGTATAAAAATCGGGTGCCGACTTTTATATTCGCTACTTTTACTCTTTATATAAAGGCAAGATTGAATACGCAAGCTGGAAATGTTTTGTGGTTTAATTATTTATAAAACCCCTATATATAAAGCATTTTCACGAGGTTCAAAGCAGATATAGTTCCTTTAGCACCCGTTTTTTAGACTATAGAGTTAGAATATAGCACCATGAATTTTTAGGGTTAAGTAAGAAAAAAAACTTGATTGCTTTCGAAACTTTTCATAATTTTTGCAAAGAAAAGAAGCAGCCTATATTTACGACAATAATTCTTCCATAAATTCTGCAATGTTGAATCTTCACTTATTGAGCATAATATTTCTTCATATTGCTCTAATACAGAAAGTGTCTCTCTTTTTCTACATGTTTTATCAAATGCCAATGATAAATCATTATAGTTTATTGAATCGTTATAACGATCAAATAAAGTCGTTACATCATAAAAATCACGCATACGTGTATTCAACAATCCTCTAGAAAGAATTGTTTGAATTTTTTCTGCAAGTATTGTCTCTAAATCATATGACCAAAGTTGTATTGATTTGTCTTCTAACAACAACGAATAATCATATCTTACTTCTCTAGGCGTAATCACATCACCTGTCGATATATCTATTTTGATTGGCACTATTAAATTTTCTAATTTTACATCCATATGGATTCTTATTCCAGGATACTCCATGTTATCCATGATATCAGATACATCACTTAAGATAAATTCAATGTGATCATCAAGAGAAATATCTTTAATTTCATTTATAATTCTCGTAGTTTCTTCTTTTGTTAAATCAAAATTACGTATTGTTGTATCAATATCCATAGTCGATCGCATCGATATACCAATCATAGAAGTAACCAAGATTCCACCCTTAACAATGAAATCGTCTTTATATTTAGAATACGTTATTCTTTCAAGAAAACGTTCCATCATATAAATACGTAACAAAGTTATAGAATCCGATCCATTTTGTTTCGCAACATTTTTAATTCTACCTTTTATTTGTGCCGGAGTTAGATACATTACAATAACACCTCCATATATTGTCTAATTATCTTTTCAATTCGAAATGCTTTTGCATAAATCATTAAACGATTAAGATCCTTATCGCTTCTTTGTAAATAAGTTTTAATCGCCATATTAAAATCCTGAATTTTGAAATTACGTCTACTTCTCACTAAATCACAAATTGTTCTTTCCAAATCATACATTGGGATTTCATGACCAAATTGATTTGTGATTGTAGTCTTTCCTAGATCCAAAAACTCTCTTTTTACAGTATAAACCTTGTAACCTGAATTTGTTAAAACAGAAGGATTATACCCACTATAAATTGTAATACAATGCACAAAAGGTTCTCGATCAACCAACCCATAATAATATAATGCATCATCATGAGAAATAATTCCTTTTGGACAACGCTGTGACAAAACATAAGCTTCATCTTCCAACACATCTTTTGAAATATAAATACCTGGGCCAACTTTTTCCATACAATTCTTTTTTATATAATTATAAATAGACTGTCTAGATACATTCACATTCTTTAATTCTTTAACATTCAAAACATCAATTTTTTTAAAATCCATTACCCCTTTCATATTCTCACCTCGCATTTACATTCTTGCTAATATTATACTTTATATTAGTAAGATTGTAAATCGACTTCAATTTATTTAATTATTCATATCCAATAATTTATGTGCTCATTTTGTACTCACAGCCAAAATCGACATAAATAAAAGCCCTTATATAAAGGACTTTTGATGTTTATTGAATTATTCGAACTCAATCGTTCCCGGAGGCTTGGATGTAATATCATACAATACACGATTCACATGCTTCACTTCATTCACGATCCTCGTAGAAATCACATTCAGCACATCATAAGGAACCTTCGCCCAATCCGCTGTCATACCATCAATCGACGTAACAGCACGAATCGCTACCGCATAATCATACGTTCTCTGATCTCCCATGACACCCACAGAACGCATATTCGTAAGACACGTAAAATATTGCCAGATATCTTTTTCCAGCCCTGCCTTCGCGATCTCCTCACGCAGGATCGCATCAGATTCACGAACAATTTCCAACTTCTCTTCCGTCACATCACCCAAAATGCGAATGCCTAACCCGGGACCCGGGAACGGCTGACGCCACACCATCTCCGCAGGAAGCCCCAGCTCGATGCCTAACGCCCGCACTTCATCCTTAAACAATGTATTCAAGGGTTCAATCAAAGAAAACTGCATATCCTCCGGCAAACCGCCGACATTATGATGCGATTTGATCGTCTGCGCCGTATTCGTACCGCTCTCGATCACATCCGTATACAATGTTCCCTGCGCAAGCCATTTGATATCTTCACCGACAACCAGTTTCTTCACTTCTTCATCAAAGGTATAAACAAACTCATTGCCGATGATCTTACGCTTCTTCTCCGGATCGCTCACACCGGCAAGCTTGCTTAAAAAACGCTCTCTGGCATCGATCTTCGTCAGATTGATCTTCATATTCTTACCGAACATCTCCACAACGCTCTCCGCTTCCCCTTTACGCAGCAGCCCATGATCGATAAACATACAATACAGCTGATCCCCGATCGCTCTATGCAGCAGCGCCGCAACAACACTGGAATCCACACCGCCGGACAATGCCAGCAATACCTTATCATCCTTGACCTGTTCTTTGATCTTTTTAATCTCTACATCGATAAACGCCTGCATACTCCAATTCTTCTCGGCCTTGCAGACATCAAAAACAAAATTATGGATCATCTCATTACCATGAATGGAATGACGTACTTCCGGATGAAACTGGATAGCATAGAAACGACGTTTTGCATCTGCCATCATAACGATCGGACACGTTCCGGTAGACGCACAGACCTCAAAGCCTTCCGGTGCCTGCGTTACCTGATCGCCATGGCTCATCCATACTTGCTGCTCCTTATCCAATCCCTTTACCAACGCATTTTCTTTTACAACGGTAATATCCGCTTTCCCATATTCCGCATGCGCACAGGATTCCACTTTACCTCCGAGTTCATAAGCCATGATCTGCATGCCATAGCAGATCCCCAAAATAGGAATCCCAAGCTGAAACAGCTCTTTGTCCGCTTTCATCGCATTTACATCATATACGGAATTCGGCCCTCCGGAAAAAATGATACCCTTAATATCCTTATCGGCCTTTATTTCAGCGGCGGTCAACGTATGTGGACATAACTCGCTGTAAACACCCATTTCACGTACACGACGAGCGATCAACTGATTATACTGACTGCCAAAATCCAACACGATTATTTTATCTGCCATAAGATCTCCTTTATCCGTTTATCGTTATTATCATATCATTAAATCCTTAAAAAAACTATACTTATCCTGCGTTTCCAAAGGATTCTTATCAAGATGCCCGACTATGAAAAAAAGCGGAAAATCCGCTTTTCTTTTTTATAACAATGTCAACGAAAAGAAGTAGAAGATGAAGATGGCATCCAGTCCCCAAATGATCGGACTGACTTCTTTTCCTTTACCTGTGGCAATCATCGCGATTCCATACGTAACGAAGCCTAATGCAATACCGTTAGAAATGGAATATGTCAGGATCATCATCAAAATCGTGATGAAACCCGCAGTCGCAAACACAAAATCATTCCAATCAACACCGCCCAGCTGCTGTGCCATCAGGATACCGACAACGACAAGAGCCGGCGCCGTTACCGCATTTGTCGCAGCGCTTAATACGATCGGTGATACAAAGATAGATAAGAAAAACAAAACACCTGTCGTGATGGCCGTCAATCCGGTCCTTCCGCCGACTTCTACACCGGATGAAGATTCTACGAAGGAAGTAACCGTAGAAGTACCCAGAGCAGCACCTGCCACCGTACCGATGGCATCCGCCAACAATGCACGTTCTGCATTTTCCAGTTCTCCTTTTTCATTGATCAACCCACAACGGTTACCGATCGCAACCAGTGTTCCGGCCGTATCAAAGAAATCTACAAACAGGAATGAGAAGATAACGATAAAAGCATTAAACGGATCCGCAAACAAGTCATTGAACCCTTCCGCAAAAGATCCGATCGTATTCATAGAGAAATCGGTCGTAACAAAGTCACTTGCCAAAGCCGGCATACCTTCCAATCCGCCGACAGTTCCCAACACGATCCCTGTAACAGCCGTAATGACCATTCCGACAAACACAGCAGCCGGAACTTTTTTCGCAACTAACGCGATCGTTACCAAAATACCGAAAATAGCTAAAAGCACAGTAGGTTCGCTAAAGCTTCCCAAAGCAACTGCCGTAGATTCGCTGGCAATGATAATTCCCGCATTCTTTAATCCGACAAAAGCGATAAAGAACCCGATACCGGCACCGATCGCCAATTTCAGCTGCTGCGGGATCGCATTGATGATCATCTTGCGAATTCCCGTTACCGAAATCACCAAGAAGATGAGACCGGATACGAATACCGCCGCCAAAGCTGCCTGCCATGTATGACCCATACCGAACACGACCGTATATGTAAACAACGCATTGACACCCATACCCGGAGCCAAAGAAACCGGATAATTCGCAAGCAATCCCATGACGATAGACGCAAGACCGGCAGATAATGCCGTTGCCATAAAGACAGAATGCATATCCATTCCGGATTCTCCCAAAATACCGGGATTAACCGCAAGAATATACGCCATTGCCAGGAAGGTCGTCACACCGGCAATGATCTCTGTTTTCACAGAGGAATTCTTCTCACTTAAATGAAACAATTTTTCTAACATACGTTCCCTCTTTTCTTTTATTTGTCCTTTAAATAAGGAATAAAATACAAACTCCCATGCGATCCGGACCATATCAAAAAGCATAGAAGTATTTATTTAAAAGACTTATTTATTATATAATATCTTATCGTTATCCGACAAGATATTTTTATAGACGCATCCTATTTTACATATATTGACATTTTTAACAATAGAAAGTAATAACGGATCATCTGCCAGCTTTCCGCTACCGTACCACTGCATAGGAATTCCTCATAAAAAAGGATAGAAACACAGTTCTATCCATGAAGATCATGCTTTTGCGCAGCCGTTATGATTGCCATCTTGTATACCTCATTCGCATTACAGCCGCGGGAAAGATCATTGATCGGTGCATTCAATCCCTGCAAGATCGGACCCAGCGCTTCAAATTCACCAAGCTGTGCAACTAATTTATAACCGATATTACCGGCATCGATGTTCGGAAAGATCAACGTATTTACCTGTCCCGCAATCGGACTTTGAGGTGCTTTCAAACGTGCGACCCGCGGTGACAAAGCACAGTCCACCTGCATCTCCCCGTCTACCTCATAATCCAGCGGCATACGTTTCAAACGAACGACTGCCTCTCTCACTTTATTTACACTCTCACCGCTGCCGGACCCGTAAGTAGAATAAGAAAGCAGCCCTATTTTCGGCTCTATGCCAAACTGTCTCGCTGTCCGTGCTGTCTGCAATGTAATCTCTACCAATTGATCGGCATCGGGATCGACATTCAGCGAACAATCCGCCATTACCAAGGTACGCGTATCTTTCGTCATCAAGAAACAGCTGGACACTGCCAGATTACCGGGCTTCGCCTTGATCAGCTGCAACGCCGGACGCACCGTATCCGCAGTAGACGTCGCCGCTCCTCCCAAAAGACCGTCCGCATACCCCATTTCTACATACATCGTCGTAAAATAATTCACTTCCCGCAATCGGCGGCAGCATTCTTCCAGGCTCCATTTCCCACGGCGAAGTTCTACCATACGCTCTGCCATCTCTTTCATATAGGAAAATTCAGCAGGATCAAGTATTTCTATCCCCTGCACATCAAAGTTATGCTCCTGCGCCGAAGAAAGAATCTCTTGGCGTGTTCCGTATAATATCGGCTCCAGCACACGTTCCCGTTTCAGTCGTGACGCCGCCTCCAATACACGGGGATCCTTCCCATCCGCAAATACGATTCTGGTCGGCAATCCCTTTAACTGCTGTATCAATTTTTCCATAATATCACCCTATAAGTTTATTATATCTCAGCTTAGAAAATTGTCTATCTTTTCTTAACCGATGCCCCATATAAAAAAGCGCCGCAGCGCTTTTAAATATCCATAAATTTCTGTGAAGCCGTAACAACCGCCATCTTGTAGATCTCATCAGCTGTACATCCGCGGGAAAGATCATTGATCGGAGCGTTCAACCCTTGCAGAATAGGTCCGATCGCTTCAAAATTACCCAAGCGTGACGCAATCTTATATCCGATATTTCCGGAATCGATATTCGGGAAGATAAACGTATTGACATTACCGGCGATCTCACTGTCCGGCGCTTTCAGGCTGGCAACTTCTTCCGCTACCGCCGCATCAAACTGCAATTCTCCTTCTACCTTGAAATCCAAAGGCATACGTTTTAAACGGGTACTTGCTTCCTGTACTTTGGATACGCTTTCTCCTTTTGCGGAACCGAGCGTTGAATAAGAAAGCAGCCCTACCCTCGGCTCGATACCGAACTGACGTACGGTATTTGCCGTCTGTAATGCAATTTCCACCAGTTCATCCGCATTCGGATCGATATTGATCGAACAATCCCCCATTACCAGAGATTCTTTTCCTCTGACTAAGATAAAGCAACTGGAAACGATGCTCTGGTTCGGTTTTGTCTTCACTAACTGCAAAGCCGGGCGTACCGTATCTGCCGTTGAATAGGTAGCCCCTCCCAGTAGGCCATCCGCATACCCCATCTTCACATACATCGTACCGAAATAGTTCGTCTTTTCCAATGCTGCACGGCAAGCATCCTCATCCATCTTACCTTTGCGAAGCTCTACCATCTTAATAACCAGAGAATCCATGATATCGCTTTCCAATGGATCAATGATCTCCATTCCCTCTACCGAAAGTCCCAGTGATGCCGCAGAAGCTTCAATTTCCTTACGGCTACCAAGAAGGATCGGATGAACGATATCCTCTCTATGTAAACGTACTGTCGCTTCCAAAACACGGGAATCCGATCCTTCGGTAAAAACGATCTTTACTCCCTTTCCCCGAATATTTTCTATTAATCTGTTAATCATACCTTAATCCTCGCTTTCTCTTTCGTTATTATACACCCACGATGTAAACGTATAAAGGGCTTTTCCATAAGTTCTTTTTTTCACGAATTACCTTTATAATAAGAATAGTATAAGCGATTTCTTTTGTATTATACATTTCCGACACAGCACATAAAAAAACAAGTTCTTTGTCGGTTCCATGAAACCTGATATAATAAAATTATCATAAGTAAATATTTCAAAGGGGGCTCTCATATATGACAAGATATATTGCGCTACTACGGGGCATCAATATAAGCGGCAAACACAAGATTTCGATGACAGAATAAAAAAAAGACTTTGAAAACATCGGATTTACAGAAATCAAAACATATCTAAACAGCGGCAATGTAATCTTTTCAAGCAATAAAACGGATAAAGAGAACATTACAAGACAATTGGAAACAATGCTGAAAGATCGCTTTGATTTTGATATCCCCATTGCCGTCATACCAAAAGAACAGCTCATGGATATTTTACATAATGCGCCCGAATGGTGGGGCAATGAAGATAAAGAAATATACGATAATTTGATCTTTATCATACCACCCACTACATTCACCGATATTTTTAATAAGATCGGAGAACCCAAACATGAATTAGAAAAAATAAAAAACTACAAAAACGCGATCTTTTGGTCTTTCAGCCGAAAAGATTATCAAAAAACGAACTGGTGGCCAAAAACAGCAAACGCAAGCATCCGCAACAGCTTAACGATAAGAACAGCAAATACCGTGAAAAAAATCGCTGCAATGTAGGTTTTTAATCTCTGTCTCAGTAAGCTTATACCTCTGTCTTTAACAGCGAAGCTTACAAGAGCAACCGCTTTTGTTTATAAAACAACAAATTTTTATCAACAAACTGCCTCTATCCTGCCTTTATAAAGGCGATCGGATACTTGCATAAATTTTATGTAAATTAAATATTGTAAAATAAAACAAAGCCGTATATAATACTCCCATAAGCAGAGTAGAAATATGAGCGTTAAGTATCGTGAGAACGGGGAGTTGTCTCGCGGGCGAAAAGAGAAATCTTGCGGTTCATATTTTGCATCCCGCTGTGCATGTAAAAGAATACCTCTTTTTTCGTGCATGACGTGAAAGGAGGTTTTTATATGCAAATACTGCTTGAAATGAAACAGCTGCCGCAGCTGATCAAGGAATCCGCCAAAGAAATGCGCAGGATCTCCTCTTTGTGCGGATGTGCCCTTCTTACTGCCTTGAATACGGTGATCGGTCAGTTTAAGATCGTTTTATCCGATCTTCTTCAGATCAGCTTTACATCACTGGCGGCAGGGATCTGTGCCTTTTATTATGGACCTGTCATCAGTGCCGTAGCCGGAGGATGTGCGGATATCATAAAATTTATGATTCATCCCACAGGGCCTTTCTTTTTAGGTTTTACCTTAAATGAAATCGTATTGGGATTTCTCTACGGCATGTTCTTCTATAAAAAGAAGATCACTTTAAAAAGGGTAATCCTCGCTAGGATATGCGTTACTATTCTCATCAATTTACTGATGAATTCATTATGGCTATCCATGATGTACGGAGACACGTTCTTCGCTTACGTCAGCGTTCGTTTGTTGAAAAACATCGTAATGCTGCCGATCGATATCACTATTTTATACTTCGTTTTGAAGTTCGCAGAAAAAAATCCTGCCCTTCGAAAATAGTGCGGCAATGTCTTGAGGTAATGATATGAAAAAATTGGGAATCAATACGGCTGCGGCGATCATGGACATTATCGGCGCCAGCATTTATCTAATCGCTTTGCTTACAGCTTTGATCACATATGATATGGATAAGAACATCGTTTTCGACATCTTCTTTTTGATCCTGCGCGGTTTTGCCATCGGCGGCGGCATTGTCGTTTTGATTTCCTACATCTTATCAAAAAAGGCAAACATGAGATTATCCGGCCAGATAATGGGACTTATCGGCCATATATCCTATGCCCTAGGCGGGAAGTATCTGACTTTGATAAGCCTTGTGTTATGCATATTGGGAGCGGTTTTCACACTGAAAGACAACCACATCGATTAACAAAGGAACGGTATACCAATTATATAGTTCCTTTTCTTTATCATAAAACCGCTATCCATACATTTTGGTTTATGATATGATCATAAACAAAGGCAGTATCACATCGTTTGATACACACAGCACGATTTCTGTCGGACATAACATCAAGGTACAGCCCTCCGGCGGAGGAAGATGGTATTCAAAAGACATCACTTTTTCTGTAAAATCATGGCCCATCACAGGAGAACAAAGAGCGGTATTATCTTCCGTACGTCCTCCAGATCCCTCTGGAGATGAAAGCCGTCATTATGCCGCTACCATATATCAGCCCGGCTATATAGATGGCAGACCTGCCAATTTTGCCAGTTGGGCACAGCGTCCGGCTCTGTATAAATTGGATAACTATGATGGGTATCATGGTTCAAATAGCATGCAGAGGAAAAAGTAGAAAAAAGAGGATTGGGGTTCCGTTGTAAGGTGGGATTCGGTTAAAATGGTGAGGAGAAGGTAAAAGAAAAATGAGGCTAGGAGTTCCATTGTAAGGCGCACGATTTCTGCCTATCATAAAGTAAATACGATCATATCCATAGATTGTCCGCAGCAATCGTCGTGTGATGGTTCACAGGATGTATTTTTGCGATACACATCATTCCAGGTAAGACCGTATTTCAATGCATGGCAGTCCAGTATTAGCCAAACTAAACCTTATCAGTTTCGTGCCGGCGGTTATGTTACTCTTTATCAAAACAGTAATTTTATCAGTGACCGCAATGATGACCAACATCAGCGTCCGGCTTTGTATACATTCCATAGTAGGTATAATAAATAATTATAGTAAGCATTATAATTTCATATTTTATACAGAGGATAATATTTCTTGAAGATACTTTCGCACAGAAGAAATAAAATATAAGCTGCCGGTGATCAATATCGTCCCTTTTTTTCTCATCGCAAGATCGATCGCTTTTTTATAATCTCTCTCTACCGCAATCGGATAAGATCGTGCCAACACTTCACAGGCGGATTCCCGATAACATGCAAAATCACAAACAGTGACATCCCGGCTGAGCTTCAACAGCCTTTCCAGCATCGCATTATGATCCTTATCTTTCAAAACAGCAAAGATAATATGAATATCTTCATAAGATGCCATCGAAGCACACAGCGCTTCCACACCTTCTACATTATGAGCTCCATCAACGATGATCAGCGGATCCACGCACATCGTTTCAAACCTGCCCTTCCAGCGGGCTTTTTTTAATCCGGCCATAAGCTGATCGCGATCAACCGATACATGCGGCGATAATACAGATAACGCTTCTAAAACACACGTAATATTATTGATCTGATAATACGGCGTATGCTCCAGCGATATGGAATGATCGCCATACGTAAACGATATGCCGTCAAGAACAACTGTTCCCTCTATCTGCTTAGTTACAATGAGCGGACTTTTCTTTTCTTTGCAGATCTTTTGAAACACATCTAGACAAGAAGGCTTATGTTCCGCCGTGATCAAAGGAATGCCATCCTTTACGATACCTGCTTTTTCATAAGCGATCTGTTCATGCGTATCACCTAATAATTCCATATGATCCATACCTATATTCGTAATGATAGAAACCAGCGGCAATAAAACGTTCGTCGCATCCTTTCTGCCCCCTAAGCCAGCCTCATAGATCGCCACATCGACTGCATACGCATAAAAATAAAGTGCCGCAATCACAAAATCGATTTCAAACATGTTCAACTCATGCGCGATCCATTCCTCATAATGCGCATTGACCGTATCCAGAAAAAACTCTTCGGGAATATTTTGCGCATTGATGCAGATACGATCAAAATGCGTTTCCAGATATGGTGAAGAAAACGTTCCTATCTTGTATCCCGCCTCTTGTAACACACAACGCAAATAGTTTAATGTACTCCCTTTTCCGTTTGTTCCGGCAATATGAATACAAGAAATTTTTCTATGTGGATCGCCGAGCGTCTTCATATACGCCGCAAAAGCTTCTGTCCCCTTTGTGATAAAACGCCGTTCCTCCATCCACTTTACAGCATCTTCCGCACTTACAAACATAACTCCTCCAAATGCCAATCGATCGGAGTACGCCCATGTTCTGTCAAAAAGCAATTGATCTTTGAAAACGGACGGCTGCCGAAAAACCCATGAAACGCACTTAACGGAGACGGATGCGCGGATGTGATGATCTTATGTTGCGGCTGTGTAATAAGAGCGCTCTTTTTTTTCGCCCAGTTTCCCCAGAAGACAAAAACGATCGGCAAAGGATGCTGATCAAGCGCCATGATCACATGATCGCTGAACGTTTCCCACCCGCGATTCGCATGACTTCCCGCCTTTCCCGCTTCTACACTCATAACGGCATTCATCATCAAAACACCTTGTTTGGCCCACTCGATCAAATATCCATGTGAAGGCGCATCGATATCCAAGTCGCTTTTCAGCTCTTTGTATATATTACGAAGACTCGGCGGAATTTTCACTCCCGGTTTCACGGAAAAACTCAAACCGTGTGCCTGCCCCGGTTCATGATAAGGATCCTGACCTAAGATCACTACCTTTACCTCCTCATAGGAACAAAGCCGAAAACCGGAAAACAGATCCTCTCTTGCAGGATATATCGTTTTCGTTCGATATTCTTCGTTTAAAAACGTCATCAGATCCTCATAATATTCCTGTTGCTGTTCCATAGAAAAAAAAGTTTCCCAATCCATACATATCCCTGCTTTCTTTCCCCCATTATAGCATATTTGCCAATTGACTTTTATAAATGCTTAGAAGATACTATATATAAAGGAGCAGTACCTATGAAATATCTACAAAAACTATATGAACAGCTATGCAGTGAACAGGAAAAAACTAAAGGCATCTATAATTATACGATACCGGAAACATGGAATTTATACGGCTTCGCAAAGCATATCCCTACTCGGCAAAAAGAGATCATCATCGATCCGTACGCGTTTGCCCGCTTTACCATCGAACATATCCTAAATGAAAAAAAGCGCCCGTTAAAAACGCAGGAATGGTATCGGGAAAGCGTCATCTATCATCTTATTCCGCGGCTCAGCACTGCCTGGGATCACGACCGCACTTCCGTTATCGAAAAAAAGAATCTCTATCACCTCAATGACCACGGGACCTTTTTAAAAGCGATCTTGCTGCTGCCGCTATATCGCAGGATGGGCATCAATACCATCATGCTCACAGCTCCCTTCGCTTTAGGCAAAAGCAAACAGCACGCGTTTGCTCCTCTTCCTGCCGTCTATAGCTTTGAAGAACTGGATACGACCTTACACGATCCTTTATTAGGAAATTACCCTTTAGAAGATGAATACCGCGCCTTCGAAGAAACGGCACACCATCTGGGATTTCACATGCTATGGCAGATCGATATGGGAACGATGGCAAGAGATAACGCCTATATCCGGCAACATCCCGAATGGTTTTACTGGATAGACAAAAAACAGCTCCCTCATATGCATGCGCCGAATATGCCATACCTTTCCACGAATTGTCCGCCTGATAACATGGTCGTTTCTCTGTTAAAAACAAGCGAAGACGTCCTTTTACAAAACGAACATTTCCGCAATGCTCCGAAAGCAGGGCAAACACTGACAGAGATCGAAAAACAAGAACAGCTGACAACCGTTCCGTTTATGCACGATCGCATCAACAGCACCCAACCAGTAGAAGAAACCTATACTCCATTTCGCTTTTATACGGATACTATATACACAAATCCAGCCGTTCTCCGTGCGGATAAATATCCCGGTCAAAAAGAAAACAGCTCCTTATGGGAACATCTTTTACAAAGCCTGCAGCATCTTCTTACAGCGTATGACATCGACGGCTTTTATTTCACACGTACCTATCTTCTTCCGCAAAAGCTTCTGCGTATGCTGATCGATACCGTTAAACAAAAAGAAAAAGCCGTTATCATAGAAGAAAGCAATCCTACCTCCGTAACAGGTGCCGATGGAATCAGCGGCAACAGCGCCTATATTGAATTTGATGTATGGAATCATCAGTTGCAAAACTTTGCCTATCGCTTAAAAGAACAGCCGATGCCTGTATTTGCTGCAGCGGAATTCTTAGATTCACCGAGAATCACACAGCACGGAAACGAACGCCTCAGCATTCTTCTCCATGTCCTGAATCAATTTCTTCCCAACTCCATCCCTTTGTATATAAGCGGCATGGAGTGCATGGAACAACAGCCTCTGCTTCTTTCCTATTTTCAAGAGCCGCATTACCGCAATGCCTTGGATATTCATGATATGCGTTATCAAAAACAGCCATTGCTTGATGACTATTACTTTGAATACCGCAATGACGGCATGTATAAACTCCCTCATCTATTAGAGAGAATCAAAAAAATACGTGAGGTTTATAAAGATGTCATCCTGAACAACGATACCTGCATTCCGCTATGGTTCCATTCTTCCGCCGACGGGATCGGCTTTGCCTATCGTAAGGTAAATTCCGCTCTTCTTGTGATCGCAAATACAAATATCGATAAACAAACAACGCTCTGTATACATGCGGCACATGCATTCACAAATATGACAAATATAAAGATCAAACAGATCTTCTCTACTGAACATCCGTTTACATACGATGTGAAAACAGAAGAGAACGGGAATATCACCATGCTGTTTGAGCCGGGAGAAATAAAATTTCTGGAAACCGAACAACTATGATCATGCACTCCAAATGGAGTGCATTTTTTACTATCTGCTTAATACGATGACCGATACGGGCAAAATATTGATCTCGGATATCATTTCCCCCGCTGTCTTTCCGTTATGATAAAGGAGACGATAATCGCCATCAAAACAGTAATGGAAGGATTCCTGCATCGGATTAAAGATCACAATGATATCCGAATGATCATCTTTTATCTTATAAAGCAATACCTTACGCTCCAAATCTTCAAACGACACATAGCGATTTACTTCCTCTGCCGATGCATACCGAAAACATGCATATTCTTTGCGTAGTTCGATCAGTTCCTTTGTACATCGGACAATATCCGCATAACGATCACGCCGGTCATAATCGATCTTATTGACTTCATCACTTTCTTCATACGTATTGTGTAAGCCATGTTTGGTTCTGGCAAACTCTTGTCCGCTATGTATAAACGGAATCCCCTGCGCCAGCAAAACGGCAGCCAAAAACATCTTCTGACGTTCTATCCGCACCTCTCTCGTCTCTTCCTTGCAGCATTCCTTCAGCTTATCCCAGGAAGTCATATTATCATGGCATTCTACATAGTTAACAACATGAACAGGATCCGCAAACATACGGCTGCCCCCCAGATCATTGACACTGCCGCATAAACAGTTTTTCATAATATCGATAAGGTATGCCGCCCCGCTGCAATACCCTTTTACCGCTACATCATACGGCGACGTCTTTCCTTTCACCACGTCGCGAAAGCGATCGGAAAAATGTCCGATCCCCGGCATCTCCCATGTATGAAACATAGAAGCCCTCTTATCCGACGACAGAAAAGACGGCATGTCCCATCCTTCGCCATAAATCATAAAATCCGGCCGGATGCTGCGGCATACACGGTAAATCTCATTCATCGTATCAATATCTAAGATCCCCATAAGATCAAAGCGAAAACCGTCTATATGATACAATTCGCATAAGATCCGGCAAGTTTCCACAAAATAACGCGAACTCATCTTTCTTGTCGTATCGATATCGTTGCCGCAGAAACTACCGTTAGAATAACTGCCTTCTTCATTCATCTGAAAAAAATAATCGGGAACCGTCCTCTGCAATGCATGACGCCCCATATCATACACATGATTAAACACCACGTCCAATATGACGCGTATTCCACTTTTATGACAATCTTCCACAAGCTTTATAAATTCAAAAATACGGGAATACGGATTATCGGGATCCTGGGAATAGCTTCCTTCCAAACAGCGATATTGCATAGGGTCATATCCCCAATTATAATGCATCCGCGGATAATGCTCATCCACGCTTCCGAAATCAAGTACAGGCATGAGCTGGACATGCGTGATCCCCAAGCTTTTCAAATAAGAAAACCCGGTATGCTTTGCTATCGTCGTTTCATTTTCCTCAATAAACCCCATATATTTTGCAGCATTATGAACGCCGTTTCCTTGCTGTACCGTAAAATCACGAATATTGACTTCATAGATCACGGCATCACACGCGCTTTTCATCTTCGGCAAAGGATAACACTGCGTACGCAGTTTCTTTTGGTCGATAACGGCAGATCGCAAAGAATTCGCATTGGAAGCAATCCCGTAGGGATCAATCGTTTCTTTCCATTCCCCATTGACCCGCACCTGATATACATAGGTGGCGTTTTCCAAATTATCCAGCACAGTGTAACGGAATACACCTTTTTCATCACGCACCATTTCATATGTGAAACAAACATGCTGTTTTTCGATCTCCAGCTTTATCCGGCTGGCCGTCGGCGCCCATAGCGCAAAAGCGGCGGAATCTTCACGATATGTCACACCGAGATCATGGCCGTCATAATAAAAATCATCATCAAAACGCTCTGTTTTTACGATGTAACCATAGTTCAAAACCGCAGCTCGGGCATGTTGATGAACGACGTAATATTCTGTTCCGATAATCGGTTCATCTTCCCATAACAAAGTATATTTATTATAATTATTTTGGGTCTGCTCCACCGACTGGATTCTGCATTCCCCGATATATCCTTCATTGTCTTTCACATAAAAACGGTTGCTGACACCATCATAGCTATTTCTGGACATATAGACGATGATTTTATGATAATCATCCAAATAAGCTTCATAATAATCCTTTTGACGCATGTATATCACCTGTTCTTATTATAGCAAAGTTCCCTATTGGTTACTACAAATAATCAATATTCAAACAAGGTAGTAAAAAATGAAAAAAGATTGGAGTTCCATCATAATGAGGCACGATTTCTGTTTTTCACGGCATTCATGTGATTGCCAAAACACACCACGACGGTAGCATTGATAAAAACTTTCTATGGAATGACTCCTCCATGGTAAATGTTTGCAATAGCACACCATATTCTAATAACCATTGGACCTATGCTATTGGCTATCCAGGAAGTGCATCTCTTGCTACAGTCTATGAGAATTATTATTATCAGCGTCCGGCTCAATGTCAAGAACTTAAGAAATAGAGGGTAAGAATCCTCTATCATAAGAAGACAATGAGGATATTTCTTCCTATTTTTGGGCGCAGAAAAAACAACTTCCTTTTTACACTCTCCTATCGCAAATTTCATTATATTGCCGAAAATATTAGGCATAAAGAAAGGGAACAGACCAAATTGGTGCATCCCCTTTTTTTGTACACTTTTCTTATCTTATTTCAATTTGTTCAAATAACTTGTTCCAATTGTATCTTCTGGCATAGCTACACCAAAGTTTTCTGCGATAGTTGCCCCTATCATCGCAAAACTGTCACTAAGTGGAAGTAACCCATTTCCTTTCATACTTGGACTATATGCCAAAAATGGCACCATCTCTTTTGTATGCTCTGTTCCTTTATGTGTTGGGTCATTCCCATGATCTGCTGTTATAATTAACAAATCATCTTCTTTTAACTTATCTAATACAACACCTAATAACTTGTCAAATCGTTCCAGTTCTTCCCCATATCCAATGGGATTTCTACGATGTCCCCACAAGGCATCAAAATCTACTAAGTTCACAAAACATAAACCATGGAAATCTTTATTCATTACTTCAATGGTCTGTTCCATACCATGCACACTGCTTTTGGAGGCATATGCCTGCGTAATTCCTTCTCCATCAAAAATATCTTTGATTTTACCAATACTGATAACATCCAATCCTTCATCTTTCAATGCATTCAACACAGTCCTTCCATATGGTTTTAATGCGTAATCATGGCGATTGCTCGTTCGTTTAAACTCTCCAGGCTTCTTCCCTATATATGGTCGAGCAATTACTCTACCCACTTTCCATTCTGGACGCATTGTTAATTCTCTAGCGATTTCACAATAGTGATATAAAGTTTCTAGTCCCATCGTTTCTTCATTTCCACATATCTGTAAAACAGAGTCTGCGGATGTATACACAATCAAATCACCATGTTCAACTTCTTGCATGGCCAGTTCTTCTAAAATTTCTGTACCGCTTGCGGCTTTATTTCCAACGATATGTCGATTGCATCGTTTTTCTAATTCATCAATTAACTCTTTTGGAAATCCTGTATCCGTAAAGGTTTGAAATGGCGTCGTAATATGAAGCCCCATCATTTCCCAATGACCGGTCATTGTATCTTTCCCTACACTTGCCTCCAACAATTTTGTATAATACCCCATTGGTTCTGTAACAGGTTTTACATGTTGTAAAGGATGCAAATTCGCAAGTCCTAGTCTTGCAAGGTTTGGTATTTGAAAATTTGGCATATGTGCATCAATATGTCCTAGGGTATCACTTCCCTCATCATCATATAATGCCGCATTAGGCATTGCCCCAACACCTAGGGAGTCAATCACAATCGTAAATATTCTTTCATACGGTTTCATTTGTACATCTCCATTTCATTCATACATACAATTCGTATTTATATTTTATATAGAAAAACGAAAAGATACCTATTCTCTTCGTTTTTCTATCATAAGAAACTTACAGTTATATAGACGTTATAAGTTTCTTAATTCATCATATACGTTTCTATTTCCTTTTCAATTATCTAATAAAGCTCATTCATTATCTGTTGTTTCTAACATAGCATCTAATACTCGCTGTGCCATTTCAAAATGTAATTTACGATAATCTTCTTCGTTTTCCCATTTTTCATTTTTACGACTGACATGAACTGCCAAACAGTTCGCAGTTGGTACTTGATACAAAGAACCAAGTATGAATAGAACCGCAGTTTCCATTTCACAATTCATAATTCCACGACTTGACCACTCTTCAATCATATTTGGCACAGGAAGTCGTTTATCACCAATGGTAATGCCTCTTCCCTGTCCAATATAATAAGTTTCAGATGTCAAACCTAACCCTATATGTACTGTTTTATTAGATTTTTTCAAATGCGATACAATTCGACTAACAAGCAGTGGATCGGAAACCGCTGGATAAGTTTCAGGAACATATGTCCCCATCAAACCTGGAGTTCTAGCCATACCTGTATTTAAAATGATATTTCCTGGCTCTATATCATCACGCCAAGCACCGCATCCTCCACAACGAACAATTTGTTTCGCGCCATTTTCCAATAGTTCTGTAACACAAATTTCTGTAGATCCTACTCCAATTCCTGTAGAGCATATAGATACTTTTTTTCCTTTATAATAACCATTCATAAGAAGAAATTCACGATTGTTAACTATTGTTTTTCTTTTTTCAAATGCCTCTGCGATAAGAGATACTCGTCCTGGATCTCCCACAATAATTGTAGCTTCTCCAAGATCTCCTTTTTTCAACTCTTTTAAATGAATGCTCATGCTTACCTCCTATGCGTTGTTTTCTTCAATGCTTGGTTTGTTTACACGTAATGTTAACACTGTAAACAAAGATATGCAATACAATATGGAAAGGAAAGCCATTGCGACTGTTAAAGAATAATTATCTAAAAAGAACCCAATTGCGATAGAAGAGAAACCTCCAACAGCTCGTCCGATATTAAAGATAATATTATTTGCAGTTGCACGAATATGTGTCGGATATAAGTTTCCTACAATTGCTCCATATCCAGCATTCATACCATTCGCGAAGAACCCAACGATTGCTCCACCAACTAAAATTAACATTCCAGAGTTCGCAAAAGAATAAGCAAATACAGCAACCGCAGAAGCAATCAAGAAAGATGCATAAGCAACTTTTGACCCAATTTTATCCATAATTTGTCCAAATACCAACATACCTAGTGACATCCCCACAATCGTGGCAATCATCCAAATAGAAGAACCAGAAATACTCAATCCCGCTTTACTTTGTAAGATAGATGGTAACCAATTCATTAATCCAAAGTATCCTGCAACCTGTACAATTGCCATAATTGTTAAACGAATCGTAATCAATGATCTACCTTCTGTAAATAAGTCACGAATCCCCACTTTCTGATCCGCTTTTTCTTCTTTTACAGCTTTCCAAGTTTCAGATTCTGGTAATTTATAGAAAATAAACACAGCCAAGAAAATTGGCAACGCTCCAAATACAAACAAACCTCTCCATCCAAATGCCGGAATAATAAGTGCAGCAGCAATTGCAGCAACGATACTACCAATCTGTCCTGCAATTGTTACAAAAGATGTAACTCGACCTCTACGTTTTTCATTAAATGCATCAGCAACAATGGACATGATAACGCCATACTCTCCACCGCCACCAACGCCTACTAAGAAACGAAGTACGTATACCATAGCAATATTAGAAGCAAAAGCAGTTGCTCCTGTTGCCAATGAGAAGATTGCGACAGTAATTGCGAAAATCTTAACTCGTCCATATTTGTCTGCAAGTGTACCAAAGATGATACCTCCTGCTAACATCCCCAAGTTTGTAACAGTTGAAATCGCTCCCCCTGCTGTAGAACTGATCGCAAAGTCCGCAATAATTGAAGTTAATACGTAAGACAACAACATTGTACTACAACTTTGCATACCAAGCCCTGCCATAGCAGTACCTAACGCTGTTCTCTGATAGGTACTCATTTTTGTTTGTTCTTGATTCATAAAAATCTCCTCTTTTCATTTTATACCATCATTCTAGGAATAAAAGCGCTTCCAAACAATTGTAAAAACACCTAATATTATGTGCTTTTTTTCGTATATAACAACAATTTACATCATATCCATTATTATGGTATAGTTCAACTAAATAGTATTAATATTATTTGTATATAAAAGTATGTTTTTATTCAAAATATTATAACGAGTGTTGTTGATTGGAGGTGATACAGTTGATCTACCTTAGCACAATCATGAATAGTGACATTTGGAACCTAACGCCACTACATGAGAGTATAAATGTACAACGAATTGTCGCATCCGTAACAATTATGGAATCACTCCCTATTAAAGATTGGGCAAAAGGTGGCGAACTGCTTTTAACAAGTTCTAAAACATTGCCAGAAAGTGAACAAGAGTTACTTGAACTTCTTACCGACATGCAACAGTTATCGACTGCTGCTCTAGCAATTAAATGTAAAGAAACAGAGAAAGAATTAGCGCAAGTAAGAAAATTGGCTAACCTTGCACAAGATAAACAAATACCGATTTTTCTTATTCCTCCACAGCGAACCTACCTTTCCCTAACAAATGCAATTAATCGACTTCTTTCCCAAGAGGTTGAACGTGACTCTTTGAAAGAATATTTAATGAAATATTTGTTATTAAGTAAAGAACCAAAAAAGGATCTTATCGTACATCGATGTGCGGAGTCATTACAATTACCTCTTTTTCAAAAAAAAATCCAACTTATACAGTTTCAACTTCATAAAAGTCACAAAGAAACACAAGTATTTGAACAACAACGCTATTCTTTTTTTCTCCACGCCTGTGACTTGTTTGAACAAATGAAACAAAACAAATTGTTGTTTGACTTTATTTTCATGCATACGGATAATGTCATTTATACATGCCTTCTTATGGATAATGAAAAAAAATCAATAGCTTGTATTGCAGAACTATCAAACATGCTTAAAAAGTTCCCATCTGTTCATGCCGGTATTAGTTCTATTCAAACAGCAGAACATACAGCAAACATGATGATGGAAGCCGAATTTAGTGTACATGCTGGAACTGCTTTAGCCCATCAACAGATTACTTCCTACTCAAAAATTCAGTTACTCCATGTTATTTATAACTTACAAACACAAGACAATAACCAATATTTACATAAAGTAATTGAACCTTTATTGGAACATCCCTTTCTGCTAGATACATTAACGAAGTATTTCCGTAACAATGAAAACCAAAAAGTGACATGTAAAGAATTATTTATTCATGTCAATACGTTACAATACCGATTGAAAAAAATAGAAACACTAACAAATTTACACTTAAATAATATTCAGGACAAAATGTATCTTTATGTCGCTTTATTGTCATATATGATAGAAAATTGGAGGGATGAGTATGACTATGATTGAAATGAAGAATATTTCGAAAAGCTTTACATCTACAAATGGAGAACGAATACAAGCAATTAAAGACGTATCTCTCTCTGTTGAGAAAGATGAATTTATCTCAATTATTGGACCTAGCGGTTGCGGTAAGTCAACATTATTGCGTATTCTTAGTGAATTGCAAGAATATGACAGTGGAGAAATTCTATTTCATGATGAAAATTTGAAAGATAATTTAGGATTTGTCTTTCAAGACTCTGTCCTATTACCATGGAAAAGTGTCTACGAAAACATTGTAATGCCTTTAAAAATCAAACATATGGAAACACCAGAGACACTTGCGCATGTTGAAGAACTACTAGATCTAATGAACCTCAAAGAATTCCGTAATTCTTTACCAAAAGAACTTAGTGGTGGTATGAAACAACGTACTTCTATTGCACGTTCCTTAAGTTATAATCCAAAGCTTTTATTAATGGATGAACCCTTTGGCGCTTTGGATGCAATGACACGCGACCATTTAAATCTAGAGCTTCGCCGTCTATGGAAACAAACAAAAAAGACAATTTTGTTTGTTACGCATGATATTGAAGAAGCTGTCTTTTTATCAACTCGTGTTGTCGTTTTAAGCAACCGACCTTCTACTATACATGATATTGTCACAATTGATTTACCAGAAGAAAGAACTTTAGAACTTCGTGATACTCCAGATTTTATAAACTATGTATCTAGATTGAGAGGTATGCTGAATGAACAATCTTAAAAAAACAATTACCTATACTGTGATATCCTTGACTGTTTTTGTACTAGTATGGCAGTTGTATATTTCTATATTTGATGTTCCAGCATTCATTTTACCTTCTCCTGTTACGGTAGGAAAAGAAATGATCAATCAAATAACCCAAGTATCCTTTTATAAAAATATGTTATATACATTAAGTGAAGTATTGCTTGGTTTCGCCTTATCCATAGTATTTGGATTACTAATTGGCTATTTCATTGGAAAACATCCACATATTAAACGACTTAGCATGCCACTTCTTGTATTCTTCCAGGTATCTCCAAAAATTGCACTAATTCCGATTTTCATCATTTGGTTTGGTTTAGGATATGGATCTAAATTATTCGTTGTCTTCATTATGTCCTTCTTCCCTATTATTGAAAGTATACTTCTTGGTTTAGGGAATATTTCAAAAGAAATGTATGAATATATGAAGATATTAAAAGCAAATCGTATACAAATTTTAACACAGTTAGAAGCTCCATGCTGTATTCCTTATATACTATCATCATTTAAAGTTGGAATCATACAGGCAATTATCGGTGCAACCGTTGCAGAATGGATGGCTGGACAATTAGGGATTGGCTATCTCCAGTCATTTGCTAGCTCCACATTTAACAGTCCATTGCTGATCACAGGAATTGCCTTCACAATTCTACTTGGAATTTTACTGTATGGTGGCGTTACCCTTCTGGAACATCATTTCCAACGTTATCAGGAGGTAAAACAATGAAAAAAATATACCTTGCATTGCTTTCCATTTTTTTGTTGAGTGCTTGCAGCAGTTCTACTTTGGAACTTCAAAAAAATGGAGAAGGTCTTACAGAAGTAGATATTCAAATTGATGGTGCAGCAACTCCATATTATGCTCCTCTTTATCTTGCTCAAGAAAAAGGATATTTTAAGGAAGCTGGACTACATGTTAATTTTTATTATGCATCTGCCGCAGAAATCGTTAAAAACGTTGGTGCTAACAATGTAATGTTTGGATTTCCAAATGCAGATACTGTCTTATTGGGACGAGGAAACGGTGTTCCAGTAAACATTATTCATACAACCTATCAACACGGATTAGGCGCCATCATTTATAAAAACAGTTCTAATATTCGAACAATTCAAGATTTAAAAGGAAAAACAATTGCTATCACTAGTTATGGTAGTCCAAATTATATTCAACTAAAGGTTATCTTACAACAGAACGGTATGAGTATTGAGGATGTGAACGTAAAAGTAATTGGTACTGGTGCTATTGTTAATGCCCTTGTATCCGATCAAGTGGATGCTATTTGCTTCTCAAAATTACGTACATATGAGCTCCGTTCTAGTAATATTGATGTGGAGCAGTTCTTAAGTAATGATTATATGCCATCTTATGGTAATGTTGTTATTACATCCGAAACATTCTTAAAAGAACATCCGGAAATATGTAAAGCTTTTACCTCCGCTTTAAATCGTGGAATGCAGGATATTGTTGATGGAAATGTAGAAGAAGCTGTTAACATTGCTAGAGATCACTACACACCAAACATTGCAGGAAGTGAACAAAAATATATTAATATTATTTCACAGGAATTTATTGGTAACTTATGGATTTCTGAAGATACAAAGAAATATGATTTTGGTTACAGCAATATACATGATTACCAAAATTATATTGATCTTCTACAAAAAAATGGATTATTCCAAAATGTATTTCCTGCAGAAGATCTAGTTGTTAATCTAGGAGATCAATCATGAAAAAATCAAAAATTTATATTGAATTATGTGCATTAGTAATCGCTTTAATTGCATTATGGCAAGCAATAACCGTTATCTTTGATATTCCAAGCTACTACCTTCCTTCCCCTGTTGAATTCTTTACTTATTTCTCACAATTTTTACAAACTGGTAAGCTAGCTTCCCACATCAGCACAACCTTGTATGAAGTATTCATTGGTACTTTCTGGGGAATTGTCGTTGGAATGGTTTTAGGATATTTCATTGCGAAAAGCAAAGTACTTGAACATTTGCTCATGCCATTACTATTAATCATGCAGATTTCTCCGAAAATCTCAATTGCCCCACTATTCATTCTATGGTTTGGTCTTGGTTTAACTTCCAAAGTAGCGCTTGTTATTCTAGTTGTTTCATTCCCTATCATGATTGCAGAAAGCAGTGCACTAAAGAAAATAAATTCAGGATATACAGAGTTAATGAATATATGGCACGCGAACAAATGGCAAGTATTTACACGTGTAGAGCTTCCATGTGCATGTCATGAAGTAATCAGTGGTATCAAAATTGCTGTTACACAAGCTATCACAAGTGCTGTCATTGGTGAAATGATGGGAGCAAAAGCTGGTTTAGGATATTTGTTAACAAATGGGGCAGAAATGTATGATTTAAATATGATTTTATCTTCTATTTTCTTGCTATCCTTGCTAGGTTTATTCTTATATGAAATCTGCCAGGTAGTTGAACGAAAAGTTCTTTATTGGAAATAAAGGATAGGATAATAGAGTAGAGGAAGTGTGGGGAAAATAAACTGTGTAAGTTAAGAGCGTACAGCTTAACTTATACAGTTTTTTAATAACCATGATAGATTTCATGATTTTATATAAGGTTCAGCGGTATTAATTTACAGTATTTACCAATAATTATTTGAATATTATCTGGTATGCTTTTCTTAATAGGTAGGTTAAAAAAGACAGAATCTTATACATAAGAGGAACCTTGTTTAAAGAATTGGATGGAGGTTCACTCGCTTTGGAAGCACGATTTCTGTGAAAAACAACCGGGTTGCTACAATGCTCAGCACCTTATCCAAACGCTTATTGGTTATCTTCTTTCCAAACAGATCGTGTTAGCATTATCGTGATTAATGATGGCTCTATGGATGGAGAAACATGGGATGATAATTATGCATACCAGCAAATTTTCCCCCAGCGTCCAGCTCTGCATCTCATGTTGTGGTAAAGCAAAAAAAACAGATGATTTCCAGAAAACTTTTCCGGATAAAACTATCATCTGTTTTTTTATGATCATTTAATGAAATATAGCTGTAACCGCCTTTATAAAGGCTGCCATCCACACATCATACAAGATAGCCGGACAAATCGACTGATCAACACCAAGCGGGCATTTCCAAAGACGGTATATGGGAAAACAGATCCCAGAAGCTTTCATAAACATTCCTTTCTTTTATGGGAATATTCCCCTATATGCATAGTATATGACATAGTAAAGAGCGAAGCACTCTTCGCTCTTTATAAAAACTGCAGAAAATAAGACAGCTGTTTCCTCCACCATGTAAAATCGTGAGTCACATCATATCCCCAATAGGTCACCCAACCATTGATCCCCTTTTCCTGAAATATCTGTTCTATGCGTTTATGCATATTCACAAAGTCGAGTTCTCCGCTGCCCTGACCACAGCACAGCGTGATATCCGATACATTATACTGTCCGATATATTCATGATTGGGATCTATTTGCGATAAATACGTCAGCGGGGAATTACAATATGTCAAATCATCATGATAATCCATGAAATAATCAGATGTCAGCATAGCGCTCATAGAGAGGACGAGATCAAACAGATCCGGTCTTCTTAACATGATATTGAGAGCCTGAAACCCACCGATACTGCAGCCGCATGTCATCAGTTTCTGTTTCTCACCTGTTTCCTGTTCATTCGTTTTTAAAATCTTCGGTGCTAATTCTTCTACGATGTAATGATACCAGCACTCATGTTTTTGCATACGCTCTGCCGGATCTCCGTCTTCATCCAGCCATGTTTCATGATAATTACTGTCGCAGCAAATAAACCGGATCTTACCCTCATCAATATATTTCTGTGCTTCCTCTATCATGCCGTTTTTTTCAAAATCATCAAAACGGCCTCCTTCTGCCGGAAAAACAAGACACGGCTTTCCGCTCTTACCATATACCTTATACTCCATATCGCGATTCAAATACGTACTGTGAAACTTGTGATATTCTATGATCATAAACACACTCCCTTTATAAAATTATCATATCCCTTTTCACAGTCATCGTCCAGTTTTCCAAGCGGTTACGCAATGAAAACGCATATATTGTACAAAAAAAGACATGTTTTAACATCGACAAACAGCCTCTGCTTTTTACCGCATGCAAGATCCATACCTTGCATTCTCATCTACAGCAGAGCCGGACGCTGCGAACCCATAGTCTTTGCTTCACCATTTGGTTCCCCTATCGCATACATAAGATCGACACCACCTTTATCCCCATAGGAATAAGCAGCTTTCGGTGAATAAATATCCTTAGCGGGAATCGTCGTAGATGACCACATGCGGATATCACCAAATGTATACAAGGTTGCTAAAAAGTCATGCAAAGAACCGCATTGCTGCCATAGACTGTATACTCCAAAAGAAGCAGAAATCGTGCCCACCTTAGAATGGAACCCCAATCCAATCATGTTAAACAAAGTCCCCCCTATGCATAAAACCTCATCCTCTTTTTTCCTTCACCTTTTTTATAAGATAACATAAAAGACCATATCGCATAAAGGATATGATCTTAAAAGTTTTATTTTACATTTACCGGATGGATCTGCCAAATTTCCTCCGCATACTGCGCAATGGTACGATCGCTGGAAAAGAAACCGGAATTGGCAATGTTGATCAAACACATTCTCGCCCATGCATGTCTGTCCTGATAGCGTTGTTCGATACGCTCCTGTGCATGAACATAAGCCGGGAAATCCTTCAACAGCAAATACTCATCGTTCTTAAACATCAATTCATTGTAAACAAGCTTAAAATCCTGCGGATCATTAGAGAAGAAACCATTTGTAAGACTGTCTACAACACGGCGGATATCTTCATCTCGATGATATTCATCCCAAACCTTATAAGAATTCTCATGTTTCAATGCCGCAACTTCATCTGCTCTAAGACCGAAGATCTCCGCATTTTCCATGCCGACACGCTCTACGATCTCCACATTCGCACCATCCATCGTACCAAGGGTAATCGCACCGTTCATCATGAATTTCATATTTCCGGTACCGCTTGCCTCTTTCCCTGCCGTAGAGATCTGTTCCGATACATCTGCGGCATTCATCAGTATTTCCGCAATACTGACACCGTAGTTCGGAATAAAGACGACTTTCAAATACGGAGAGATATCCGGATCGCTGTTTACCTTTTGCGCAACGCAATGAATGAGCTTGATGACTTCTTTCGCAAACAGATAGCTCGGAGCGGCCTTTGCCGCAAAGATAAACGTACGCGGATAAATTCGATATTCGGAATCTGCCTTCATGCGCTGATACAAGTAGATGACATTCATGATATTCAGTAACTGGCGCTTATAAGCATGCAGACGCTTTGCCTGTACATCAAAGATAGAATTGACATCCACATCAATGTTCAACGTCTTTTTAATATAATCGGCCAGTATCTGTTTACGCTGCATTTTCACATTCAAAAATGCTTCCTGCAGCTGCGGATCATCCACATGATCCATCAGCTTGATCAGCTTTTGCGGATCTTTTACAAAATCATCGGATATCGTACGCTTCAAAAGATCGCTTAACTGCGGATTGGAATACAGCAGCCAGCGGCGATGCGTAATACCGTTCGTCTTATTGTTGAACTTCTCCGGCATAAGCGTATAGAAATCTTTCATGACATCCTTTTTCAAGATCTCCGTATGCAATGCCGCAACACCGTTTACACTATGAGAACCGACGATCGCCAAATGTGCCATATGCACTTGACCGTCTTTCAAGATCGCTACCTGATTCATCAGATCCCCACGTCCGAAATCATGAGAAAGCTGATATTGGAAACGGCGGTCGATCTCTTCGATGATCATATAGATACGCGGCAGTAAAGACTGCACATAGCTGATCGGCCATTTTTCCAACGCCTCACTTAACACGGTATGATTCGTATATGCCATCGTCTTTGTCGTAATATCCCAAGCTTCATCCCATTCATAAGAATACTCGTCCATCAAAAGGCGCATCAATTCCGGAATACACAATACCGGATGGGTATCATTCAGCTGTACGCATACCTTTTCCGCCAGATTATCCAAGCTAGGATATACGCGAAGATGAGATTTCAGCATTACCGTCAATCCGGCAGATACAAAGAAATACTGCTGTTTCAGACGCAAAAGCTTTCCATGTTCCGTGGAGTCATCCGGATATACATTGCGGCAGATCTCTCTTACCTCGTTTACATAATCATTCAAATTTTCGGCACTGCAGGAATCCGCAGCTACTTCTGCACTCCACAAACGAAGCGTATTGGTTACCTTCGTGTCATAGCCGACGATCGGCATATCATACGGAATCGCCCGTACGACAAGATCGGGAATATGATTGACTACAGATTTTCCCTGTTCATTCATCCACATATCCACATGACCGCCGAATTTCACATCCACAGCGTGTTTTGCTTTTCTTACTTCCCATACGTTGCCAAGCTCCATCCACACATCCGGAGCTTCAACCTGTTCGTTGTTTACGATTTTCTGACGGAACAACCCATATTCATAACGAATGCAGTTGCCGTGTCCAGCCAGATTCAAAGATGCCAGCGAATCTAAAAAACACGCAGCTAATCTACCCAGACCGCCGTTTCCTAATGCCGCATCTGTTTCCAGTTCTTCGATCTCATTGATATCCAAATCCAGATCCGCAAGACCTTTCTTTACAATATCATAGATACCCAGATTCATCAGATTGTTGGTTAATAGTCTTCCCATCAAAAATTCCATGGAGAAATAGTACATCTGTTTTTCTTCCTTTTTCGCAATTGCATTTTTGGATTCCTTCCAGTTGATGCTTGCGTAATCACGTACCATTTCACCTAATACCATATATTTTTCCGTTTTATGAGCTTCTTCAATGGATCTCCCGTATTTTTCGATGATCCGTCGCTTAAATTCTTCTTTAAACTCTTTCACATTGCTGAATTTATTTGTCATTGACTTACCCCTCTCAAAATTCCGGTTTTTATTTTACCATCAAATCTTTCTTTTTACAAATTTCTTTTTATAATACATGGAATATCCTCAGTATAGTCATATATATGATTTTTATACGATTTTGTGATGCTCCCACACCATTTTCCTTGCGGTAATAAAAACGGGCAATGCCCGTTTCTTTCCGTCACATTCGACAGTTACCTTTTCATATCACTGCGCCTTTTCCGCTTTCTTCACTTCCAGCATCACCCCGCCGAAAGGCGGCACATTGACATGTATCGTATACGGCAGATGATTGCATTCTTTTTTCACCGCCCGGCATGCTTTTGCATTCCCGATACCGCAGCCGCCGTAAATATCTTCTTCGGAATTGAGGATCTGGCGATAACTTCCCTTCTCCAAAACACCAAACGCATGATGTTCATACGTATTCGGTGAAAAATTCAGTATGACGACGATATCCTTTTTCTCGGATCTCCGTATATAGCTAAATAGATTTTCATCGGCATTATCCGCATCGATCCACTGAAAACTGTGATAGTCATAATCATTTTCATATAAAGCCGGATGTTTTTTATACAGTTTGCCAAGCGTCGCAAAATATGTATGAAACGCATCGTGCACCGGATAGCGCAGCAAGAACCAGTCATTTTCCTTCGTTTCATCCCATTCCCGGAAATGAGCCAGTTCATTCCCCATAAAGTTCAGCTTCTTACCAGGATGGGTAAACATATACATGTACAAGGTCCTCAACTGAGAAAATTTCTGTTCATACGTTCCCCATATCTTATCCACGATGGTCTTTTTCCCATGCACGACTTCATCATGTGAGAACTCCATGATAAAATTCTCGCTGTAAAAATACGCCATAGAAAATGTGATCTGGTTATGATGCCATTTGCGATAAATCGGATCTTTCTCCAAATACTTCAGCGTATCGTTCATCCATCCCAGATCCCATTTATAATCAAACCCAAGACCGCCGTCCAGCGTACTGTGCGTTACCTTAGGAAAATCGGAACTGTCCTCCGCGATCAGCATCACACCCTTGAATTTATGAGAAAGATTATAATTGAGACGGCGTATAAAATCTAACGCCCCATCATTAGCGCCTAACTGCTTGTTGCCATGCCAGAAGATGATGTTGCTGATGGCATCCATGCGCAACCCGTCAATATGATATTTATCGATCCAGAAAGCTGCCGCGGACATCAAAAAGCTGCGTACCTCTTCCTTCCATAAATTGAAGTTCGCCGTTCCCCACTGCGAATCCGCATCACATGCTTTTTCATATTCATACAGCGGTGTACCGTCAAAATAAGAAAGCGCAAAATCATCTTTGACGAAATGAACCGGTACATAATCCATAATAACACCGATGTTTGCCTTATGCAGCGCATTGATCAGATACATCAGATCATGGCACGTTCCATATCGGGAAGTAGCACTGTAATATCCGCTGCACTGATATCCCCAGGAACCGTCAAACGGATATTCATTCAACGGCATGAACTCCACATGAGTAAAATTATTCCGCTTCAAATAAGTGATCAGATCTTTCGCAATCTCTTTATAATTGATCCATTCCACATCTTCCGCCTTTTTCCATGAACCGATGTGCATCTCATAAATATTTACCGGTTCATGCATACCCTTGCTGCGGTTTTTTACCCACTCTTCATCTTTCCATTTATCATAGGAAAGATCGGCGATGATCGATGCCGTATTCGGCCGCAGTTCACTGTAAAATGCAAACGGATCGATCTTATCGACAACGCGCCCTGTTGCCTGAGTAACGCGGTATTTATACATATCGCCTGCTTTCGCTCCTTTGACGAAGCAAGTCCAGCATCCGCGATCATCTATTTTTTTCATCATATGATCTTCACAGCTCCAGCCGTTAAAGGAACCGATGACCTGAATACTCTGTGCATGCGGTGCATATACGGTAAAATCCACACCCTTTTTCTTTTCGTTAATATGTGCCCCGAAGATCTCATAGGCATTCAGACAATGCCCCTCATAAAACTCTTTCCATATCTTCTTATTCATGAGGCTTACCTCCCTATCTCATTATTTATATTTTACTCTATTTTCATTGTAATTCCTATTATTTTTTATGTTTTCTATAAATATGTAATCGTTTTCAGCGTGTTGTATTCAAAAAGAGCAAATGCATGCTCATGTAAAAAAGCCTCTGTATGTCATATGAACTATAATACCGATCATAGTTATCTCACATCAACAGAGCCGGACGCTGCGAAAACTGTTGTATACTTCGGCCATCCTCCCAAGTTTGTCCTGCTGCATTCCCTCCACGATATGTTATTGTGGTAGATGTAGAACTGCTTGGATAAAACTGTGGAAACGGAAAATGAGAAAGTCCATCTATAAGATAACAAAAAGTTGTATCGACACTTGCTTCTGCACATATTCCAAGAATTCCGACAGTACATTTGGTACCCGTTTTTACAGATTACTTATGATACACAGAAATCGTGCTATAGCAGAACCTCCATCTCTTTTCCCTCCGCTTATAAAACTTCACTGAAAAAGAGCGATCCGTCCAATCTTCTGTTATCATGATACAGTGTCATAAGACAAGGTACAATATCACTTTTTTCTTCCAGATGCACACTGGTATCCGCCCATATTTCCATATGCGGATGCATGGTGTATAAAACGTGCTGCATCTGCATGTTGGCAGTTTCATTCAACGGCAGATATTCACTGCACAGCGCATCATAGACGATCATGCTTCCTATCGGCTGTTCTTTCTCATACGCAACATATATCTTGCCCCCGTCCATAGAAACATATGGAATGAGGTACGTTTCATAATATTCGCGGTCACGTAAACGATAGCCGTTTTTCGTTTTGCAGAAAGTCCGATAAACACTCAGCAGCACTTCCGGATCATAACACTCTTTCACCGTGATTTCCGCCATTTCGGAATATGGATGCGGGTGTGCCTTTTGACGGACATGGCTGATCTGAAACCCAAAAGGTTTATACAGATCCCAGTCATAAGCCTGCAATACGGTAAACGGCTCTTTTTTTCGCAATATATCCAATACATACTGTAAAAGCTCCCGCATCAATCCATTGCGGCGATAGGTCTCTTTGGTCGCAACACCGACGATAAAAGAAATGCGCTCATCTGTTTCGTTTGCTTGCATAACGATCTCACGGCATTGCAGCATACTGAGAATTTCTTCTTCATAAACGATGACATAGCAGTCATCCTCACGAAACAAATGCTGAAAAAAATAATCGGTTGTCTCTAGCGTTTCTTCCGCAAAACTGTTCAGCCAAAGCGCATGCAGCTGTCCCACATCTTCAAAGCGCGCTTTGCGTATATGAAGGTGACGCTCATAAATACCGTACTTCTTCACTTTATAAGCGGGATGCATATTCATCTTTGCAGTCCTCAGATAAGCCAGCCCCATATCATCTTCTCGGTTGATATACGTATATGCCGGATCCTGATGCATCAAAAAATGCTTCAGCATCGCAATATAAAGTCCCCGTATTTCCTTATCCGCTTTCTCCACATGGATTTCCAGCATATCCGCTGACAATTCGGAAGCTATCAAAAACGCTTTCATTTCTCCATCAATATAGATGCCTCCACCCATCAGCCGAAGAACATCACGATGCTCTAAAAGAAAACGAATACCTCTTTTCTCGCTTTCCAAAGAACGACTCGCTTCATGATGTTCATTCCAAACATGCAGATAATCCAAGATCTCCTCATTATCTATTTCATGAAGTTCTTTATAAAGGTAGCGTCCTTCATATTCCTTCACAAAGGCGTTATAATGATTTCTCCTCTTTTGCATCTTCTTCCCGCACAGCGTACGATGCTGCTCGCTTACATATATGTAATCCTGCGCATTCACGAGATCCTCATATAGAAATACATGCGGATACTGCTTGGAACACCAAGATACAAATTCCTCTGTTGCGGAAACAACAGAAAAAACTTCCCCCTGCCTGCGGCTGTATGCGAGCATATGCTCCATAGCTTCCTTCCAGTGCACCTTTTCACATAATGGCATCATCCATGAACAGCCGTCTTTATGATGCCAGCGGACAAGAGCAAACGTATCGTATGTCTCATAAGTTATCGGGTAACTGAACTGCCACATCATCATCGTTACCACATTTGAATTATATTCTCGATAATCTGCTTTTTTAAGATATGGACGCAGTTTATCGATATCGTTAATCGTAAGGCTTTCCATTCATATCACTCTCTTGCTGTTATTATACGACAAATAAAAGAAAATACAATTTTAATAAACCGGAATTCTATAATCGAAGATATGTAAGATTAAATATTTTATTTGTGGATATTCCTTATTTTTACATGGAAATGCTTTATATTAAATGTAGTGGAAGATTCTCGTTAAAAAAATATGCTTATTGGAGATATACTCTCCGCCTACCTTTGAACAGCTAACGCTGTTAAGTGCATATTGAGAACTCCGCTTTTTTAGTAAAAGAAAAAGCACGGCTGTGCTTTTTACTTTATCATCTCATCCATTGCCGCCTGCAGCTGCAATGTTTTTTTATGCGCATCTTCCAGACTTGTTCCTTTTACACAATAATAGAACTTACATTTCGGTTCCGTTCCGCTAGGACGTATCGCGATCCAGCTTCCGTCTTCCAAATAGTATTTCAATACATCGGAAGATGTGAAACCTGTCAGTTTTGCTTTTTTACCGTTTTCTATGACTACGGCTTCTTTATAGTCCTCAAAGCGAATAACCGCAAGATCGGCGATCGCTTCCAATTGCGTATTGCGCAACCCGCTGAGAATGGACTGGATCTTTTCCGCGCCTTCTTTTCCGGCAAGCGTCAATGATTTCTGACTTTCTTCATAGTAACCCAATTCCTCATACAGACCATACAGCACATCGACCAGATCCTTGCCTTGCTGTTTATAGTAGCAAGCTGCTTCTGCCAGCATCAGACAAGCCTGCGGAGCATCCTTATCACGAACGAACGGACGGATCAAAGAACCGTAGCTTTCCTCATATCCAAAGACATACTGCTTTTCACCGGTCTTCTCATACTTTGCGACTTTTTCACCGATAAATTTGAATCCGGTTAATGTCTTTTCACATTCTACACCGTATTTATTTGCGATCTTCTCTCCCAGATCACTTGTAACAACCGTGTTGAACATCACCGGATGTGCCGGCATCTTATGCTGTGCCTTCATCTGGGAGAAAATATATTCGATAAGTACAGAACCGCTCTGATTGCCGGTCAACAGCATATACTCCCCATCGTGCTTGACTCCGACACCCATTCTGTCCGCATCCGGATCACAGACGAGTATGATATCCGCATCATGCTTCTTCGCATACTGAAGCGCCAATTCATAGGCACCCTTTTCTTCCGGATTCGGCGTCGGCGTATTAGAGAAATCAGGATCCGGAGAACACTGTTCCTCAACAGCTGTAAACCGATACCCGCAACGTTTGTACACTTCTTTTACCGGAATGTTCGCTGTACCGTGTTCCGGAGTAAAGATGATCTTCACATCATCTTTCGGAATATCGGGATGAAACTGAATGGACATCACATGTCGGTAATAATCCTCATCTACCTCTTGCGGGATCACCGTGATCAATTTCTTTTGTTCTTCACTCGGCTGTGCCGTAATCGCCAGTTCATCTTCCACCGCATTGACATGATCAATCACCTGCTGAGCAAGAGCAGGAACGAGTTGACATCCTGTTTCATCGTACAGCTTATAGCCGTTATATTCCTTCGGATTATGAGAAGCAGTGATCATGACTCCCCCAAAGCAATGGAAATAACGAACGGCAAATGACAGCATCGGCGTCGGACGCAGAGATTCATAAACATATGTGCGGATATTATACGACGCCAACAAGTTTGCGGAATCCATCGCGAATTCATAAGACATATGGCGGTTATCATAACCGATCGCTACACCGCGCTTCATCGCTTCTTCGCCATGATCGCATATATATTTCGCAAATCCCACATTTGCCTTACGAATCGTATGGATATTGATGCGATTCGTTCCCGGGCCTAATAACCCTCTCATGCCGGCCGTTCCAAATTCGATATTCGTATAGAAGCTATCCGCCTTCTGTTTTTCATCCATCGCTTCCAATACATGTTTATAAGACGGCTCTAAATTCGGATGATGCAGCCATCTTTCATACGTTTCATTTGACATATCTTCCTATCTCCTTTTCTGTTATCTTTATTTTAGCACATTCATTCCTGCAATAGCATGGATAAAATTGAAAGTTTCTGTACTATTTTGGCAGCGCTTACGAAGATATCGTCCTTCTGTATCCAATATATTCCTATTTTATAATATGAAAAAACTGACAGCTTCCACTGTCAGTTCATATCACCAAAGATAATTAACCGATGATCTTTTGAGCACGCAATACTTCTTCGATTGCAGCTACGGCAGCATCTTCGTCTTCACCGTTGCAGGAAATCGTTATTTCAGACTGCGTAGGAATACCCAATGACATAACACCCATGATGGATTTCATGTTCACTTCGCGTCCCTTGAAAGATACGTTAACTTCACATTTGAATTTACTGGCTGCGTTTACTGCAACAGTTGCAGGACGTGCATGCAATCCAACTGGATCAATTACGGATACAGTAATCTGTTTCATTTCTCATGTTCCTCCTATAGCTTCTTTTGTACATCTTCTATTTTAAACCATTTTGCAAACACTTACAATGTGTTTTTTTACTTTTTTATGGAAAAGATTAGAATTAAATACGCATTTCTTACCGTTCCTTCTCTTCTTTGCTTTTTTCCAACACATCCATAAATACATCGACATCCATTGCCAAAATATTCTCTGTATGCAGCAGTTTTGCAAATATACCGCGACCGGAAACCAAGCGTCCATCAAAATATCCGCTGTAAACGCACGTATTTCCGCAAGACGGACTGCGCGGCTGTAAAATCACCATATCCGCCTGAAATTCCTTCACCTTATGTACCGCTATAGCAGCACCGTTTCGAAATGCTTCGCTGACATCCTTTCCATGTTCATCTATGACCTTGCCCTCACGGATCTCACAGCAAGCACGAGGGGAAGGAAGACCTCCCAAAACTTCCGGACATACCGTCAGCACTTCTTTGCCCTGTAAGAATTCTTTCAATCCCTGATGCAGATTATTGCTGCCGTTATATTTACAATTCACGCCGAGCAAGCAAGCACTTACAGCATATTTCATATAGTCTCCTTAATAATGCAGTTTCAGCATTCCTTTCTCATATGCTTCCTTCAGCTTTACCATATCGGGCATATGCAGATGTTCATGAAGATGGCGATACAGATCTTCCTGTTTTTCACGGATCAGCACCGCTTCGATTTGCTCATCGATACATCCCCCACAAAGCAATAGCGCTATCTGAAATCCGGGATACTTTCGTATACAGTTCTCTGCCGTTTCTTTAGAACACAGCATAAAATCACATATCCCATTCCGCAGATATTGCAGCTGCATCTCTTCCGTTTGCATATAGTCCAGCTCTACGGATATATAGTCGGTTTGAAGGTTTTGTTTCAAATGATGCGCCAATAGTTCCAACGCCGTATTATGCGGCAAGGGCATGCAGCCTCGCCAACGCTTCGCTTCACAATACTCCATCAAGATATCATAGTCGATCGCCTCGATATACGATCCCTGATATCCTTTATTACGAAGCTTGATCGCACCCTTTTCCTTTAAAAAATTAATAGCGTTCTGCACCGTTCCCTGTGATGCATGAAACTTCTTTTGATAATACATGATCGGCATAAAACGCTCATGCACTTCTTTCCCCAAAAGCTCCGCGGCAATCGCAGAAACGATCCTGCCTTTTTTCTGTAACAGTTTATCGTTCATATTTCCTCCCTATCCCATATAATAATATTATTACATCTATAAAGGTATAACTCAAGCAATTTCACACATCCACCGCATAAAAAAAGAATATTCTAAACGAATACTCTTTTTACTTATAATTCCTTTTTTAACTGCCGCAGCTCCTCATCGCTCAGATACCCGGCTTCCGCATACTGATAAAGCTCTTTCAGCCTTTTCAGATTGCAGAATCTCTGCAAGACCGCTTCCGCCTCCTGATACTCTACATCGATAAACGTTTCGATCTGTTTCATCAATGGAGCGTTTTCACGTTCCACCACAGACTGCTGACGAAGATAATTCACAAACTCATTCGCAATAGAAACCATGGATGTATATGTAAATGCCGCAGAGCTGATGCCGCCCACTACCGGCACAAAGCGAAAAGCAAGTTTTCGCCCGCTTTTTTTCAGAAGAAATCTGCTGCAGGCACTAAGCGCGGAGCCTGTGCTTTTCAATGCGCCGCTTCCACCGGCCGCCATACACAGCAACGCATCCATCTGTGCAGAACCGGGATCCAATACCGAACGATCACCGCCGTATAAATAATACAATTCCTGAAACAGCTGCGTACCGCTTATAAAAAACTGCGCATAATCTGCCGGCAACATCCAGATGCCGCCGATGCTCCCAGCACAAAAGGATATTTTGGAAGCCTCTAACGCATAGGTATGTATTCTTTCCTTCGCTATCTTTTCAAGAACGGAAGGATCGATATCAACCGCATGTATCCCTTCTTCTAAAACGACCTTTACCTCATCCAATGCTATATGATCAACTAGTACAGAACGCAGAAAAGAAGACCGGTCGACAACGGTAGCAGATGCTATAAAATCTTTGATATTCATATAACTATGCCTCTTTCCTCGAACATTGTATCATATATAAAACAGAAGTAAAAGGACGTTCACTTGTGATACGGCTCGTGATGCAAAATTTTATAAGCACGGTAGATCTGTTCCAACACAAGCAGACGTACCAGCTGATGCGGAAAGGTCATATCCGATAATTTCAAGCGCAGATCCGCTCGCTGTATAAGTTCTTTGGAAACACCTAAAGAACCCCCGATAACAAAGGCGATATCACAAGAGCGGTACGTCTGTATGCGCTCGATGGCAGACGCAAGCTGTTCACTGTCCATCGTAGTTCCGGCCAGATCTAACAAAACGACATGATCCTGCTCTTTCAAACGCGTTAATACGCGATCCCCTTCTTTTTTCTTAACCGCTTCATCAAGCGCGGATGAATTCGATGCGGGCGCAGCCTCATCCGCTACTTCGATGATCTCCAACTTCACATATGGACGCAATCTTTTCAGATATTCGTCAATGAGCTGCTGCAGCGGCTTTTCTTTTATTTTCCCGATAGCGATGATCTTGATCATATATATCCTTTCCAAAAAGAGATAGACGCGCTATCTCTTTCCTCCTCTGTAAATCCCGAACTGTTCTGCCGGATACAAACGTATATTGCTATGATACATGCACTTTCTATGCAGCGTGGATAAAACCGTATCATACGCCAACCGGCGGGTATTTCCTTCTTGAGAAATATGCGCCAAAACGATTTCCTTCGTCTTATCCCCAATAACTTCACTCAATACATTGGCACAGTCATCATTGCACAAATGACCGCTGTCATTGATGATACGCTGTTTGATATATACCGGACGGGATGTCTGCATCAGCATCTCAATGTCATGATTGCTTTCAAACACATAGTAATCCGCATTCATCAAATACGGCTTTACCTCGTTTTTGATATAACCGGTATCCGTCACATATACCATCTTTTCCTTACCGCAAGCAATCACATACCCTACCGTGTTTTCACAGTCATGCGACATCGGAAGCACGGAGATTTCAAAAGCACCGCAGGAAAACGTATCAAACGCTTCGATATGCTGAAGGTGATCGGTTTCCACATCCTGTGCCGCATACGTCGCAATATCGCGAAACATACGGATCTGCGATATGTGATCCTGATGCGTATGGGTGATCAGCAGCGCATCGGAAGCTAAAGGATCGATCTCCAAAGCCGCAAAAGACGCTGTCAGATATCGTTTGGTACTGCCGCAATCGATAATGATCTGACTGTCTTCATGGCGGATGACGCAGCAATTTCCTTTAGAGCCGCTCGCTAGCAATGCAAATTCCATGAACCACCTCTAATGGAAAAATTGATAGAACGGCAGTGAATTCCCCATCATTCCTCCGGAACTGCGTATCTCGAAGTGTACGTGAGGTCCGCTCGCAAGCCCGGTCATTCCGATATCACCGATGACTTCACCTTGCGCCACAACTTCTCCTACTCCCATAAATCCTGGACGTGCCATATGTCCATAGTATGTCCAATATCCGTTGTTATGGTTGATAACGTAGTAATATCCGTTGATCGGATGATAAGAATTGATCTCTACGACACCGCGGTCAGCTGCCAATACATGGCCATAGAGATTATAGCGATTTTGAATATCCGTTCCCATATGTCCGTAGTAGCATCCTTGTGCACAGGAAATAACCGGATTTTCTACCGGCCATACAAACCGTCCGCTACCGATACGCGGTTCGATATACGTACCTACCTTACGTATCTCGCGAACCGGCTCTTTCGTCGTAATAGAAGATATCTCCGTACCTCCCTGACCGATGCCGTTGATCAGCGTTTCTTCTATGATCACATTTTTCGATCCGCTTTCCGCATACTGGATGATCTCTTCTTTTCCTTCTCGCAAAGTCGGATCTTCAATAATTTCCGGTTCTCCAGGAAGGATCTCTTTTTTCTCTTTATGCTGTATGGTTACCGAAAACTGGATCGGTGAATTCAGAGGCGTAACATCCAATTCCGTTCCCACCTGAAGGATCTGATTCGCCGATGTCAGCTTATCCGTGTTGTTCGCAAGGAGCTGTTCTACCTTGATCCCCTCCAGCCAGGCAACACCTTGTACGGTATCATATTCTACCGTTTTATAAATGACCGGTTCCGCATCATAGCCATAGCTCAAGTAGGAAATGACTTCTTCCTTTGTCTTCGCAATCTTATTGACCGGCGCCAGTCCATCGGACACCGATGCTGTCTGTATGTAATCTGCGCTGACAACGCGGTCACCGTATTCGCCGTCTGCCAATTCCGGTACCTTTTGATTGTTCTTCAAAAGATCATAGGACTCCTTGTCGACGAAATTTAATACGTATTCGTCTCTCGCCGCATAAAAATCCTCAATATTTTTCACATATAGGATCGCTCCGTTGGAAAAGGATATCCTCGTCGCATTAACGCTGAAAGCATCATGTTCATCCAAATACTGCAAGATCTCTTCATCCTTATCCTCATAATCAAACATGGTGAACGTTTCTGTCGTATAAATATCCTCTCCCAAACCTAATTCCGTATTCGGGAAATCATTTTCATAACGTTCAGTATATACCCGATCCAACAATGCATCTAATTTCTTGCCATCATGAAGAACACCGAGCAGGCGATCCTTTTCATAGATCATGAATACCTCGTGTTCTCCTTCCGGACGCAGAACGGCTTCCTGTGAAATAATGGCATCGCCGCCCTGTAGCTGACGCAAGGAAGCACTATCCAAAGATTTCGCCTGAAGGCTGTCCGATATAAATACGATACCGACGCTTACCAAAAAAGCAATGCATAAAACAAGTGCTTTTCTCATCATACCGCTCCTTTCTAATTCTCATATCCGCTGGCATAATTATAAAATGCCGATACGTGCTTGCGGAAAACAAACTGGATCCTTCCGGTCGCGCCATTACGATGTTTCGCAATATCCAAATCCGTGACATCATCTTTTGATGAATCATCTTCCGTTTTATCTTTATTGTAATAATCTTCCCGGTATAAAAACATAACGATATCGGCATCCTGCTCGATCGCACCGGATTCACGAAGATCGGAAAGCATCGGATGCTTATCCGGACGCGTTTCCACCGAACGGGTCAGCTGTGATAAAGCGATCACCGGGCATTCCATCTCTCTGGCAAGTCCTTTTAATGATCTCGATATCTCGCTTACTTCCTGCTGGCGGTTATCCGCATTGCTTTTGCCGCTGCCGGAAATCAGCTGCAAGTAGTCGATAATGATCAGATCCAACCCTTGTTCACTACGCAATTTACGGCATTTCGAAAAAACTTCCGACACCTTGATATTCGCACTGTCATCGATAAAGATCTTGCATGCCGCTAGTTCATTCGCCGCTTCATTCAATTTATTGAATTCCTGATCACGAAGATTACCGCTGCGCAGCTTATTGCCCTCTACATCGGATTTTGCGCTGAGAATACGCTTCATCAAGGATTCCGCCGGCATCTCCAATGAAAAAATAGCGATCGCTCCGGAATTTCGCATCGCAGCCTGCAAACCGAGATTCAGCGCAAAAGCGGTCTTCCCCATAGCCGGACGAGCCGCCAATATGATCAGATCTCCACGCTGAAATCCGTTCGTAATATTATCAAGGGCATGATATCCCGTTTTTATTCCCGTAATATGATCTTCCGATTTGCGCAGGCGAATGAGTTCGTCCATAACTTCCTGAATGACGGACCGGCTGCTTTTAAAATCGATCGTACGGCGGCTTCGGGTAACTTCCAGAATTTCCTTTTCCGCCTGATCCATCACGACATCCAGAGCTTCGCTCGTATCAAAACCATCTTCAGCGATCTTTTCGGCAGTTTCAATCAGCCGGCGCAAATGTGCACGACTGCGGATCAACTCTATGTAATAGACGGCATTGGCACTGGAAACCGCCGTATCGCTTAGTTTGATGACATAATCCACACCGCCGACAAGATGCAGCTGCGCCGTATCGTTCAAACGAGTGATCAGACCGGTCACATCGATCGGCTTCGCTTCCTCCAGCAGATCCATCATCGCAGAAAAAATCCGCTGATGGATCTCTAAAAAGAAGTCTTCCTTTACAAGTCCCTGATCATATACGACCGTCGATACGCTCGGATATACCATCATGGCTCCCAGGATCGCCTGTTCCGCCTCATTGCTATGTGGTAATTCTCTACTCATGACAGCCTCCTATTCACTTACGTGAACTTTGATGACACCGATCACCTTATTGCGGTATAGATCGACACGTACATTCGTATATCCCAAACTGGAAATATGATCAGTATCCAAAAGCTTCTGCTTCTTGACATGGATATCGTGCTCTTTTGCCAACTGTTCTACGATCTGCTTTGTAGAGATACTGCCGAAGACACGCCCGTCCTTCCCTGTTTTCAGATGAAAGTGAAGTGTGATCTTCTCCAGCTGTTTACTGATATCCTCTGCTTGCTTTTCCATATCCTTCTCTTCCAGCTGATGCTCCAGATTCTGACGGTCGAGAATTTCCATGCTTTTCGGTGTTGCTTCTACTGCCAATCCCTGACGAACGAGAAAGTTCCTTCCGTATCCGTCCGCAACATTCACGATATCGCCTTTTTTTCCCAGCTTTTTAACATCACTTATCAATATTACCTTCATGCTGATCTTCCTCCTCTTTCAAATATTCATCGATCGTCTTCACAAGCTCTTCTCGAAGCTCATGGACGCTCATATGTTCTCTTTGCAAAGCAGCGGCTGTAAAATGTCCGCCGCCCTGCATTCTTTCCATCAGTGACTGCACATTGATGATGCCCTTTGAACGGGCAGAAATCGCTACGCTGTCATCCGATGTCTTCGCAATGACAAAGCCCGCTTCAATACCTTTGATATTCAGCATGGCATCCGCACTCTGTGACATCAGGGTACGAGAAATGACATTGACATCATCGACTGCGGATATGATCATATTCCCTTTATAAACCTTCGCATATTTTAAAATATTCGTCTTTATATAGAAATCCTCAAAAGATTCTTTCAGCATATTCTCCGCTTCGATCGGATCGACATTCAACTTCTTCAGCTGAGCTGCCGTTTCAAAGGTACGGCTTCCCGTACGTGTTTTAAAGCGGTTGGTATCTACCAAAATACCAAGATACATCAGTGTAGCCTCTTCCAAAGAGATATCTACCTTGTTTGTCTGATACGGCAATAACTCCGTTACCAGCTCGCTTACCGAACTGGCGGAAGATTCTATATAGACAAGCAGAGGATTCTCCATAAACGTTTCAGAGCGACGGTGGTGATCGATCACCATGATCTTCTCGGCACGATCCAGTGTCAAAGGCGCTCCGCACTGACTCGGGCTGTTATGATCAACCGCGATGACCAAATCATTTTCTCTCAGCATGCGAGACGCTTCATGATCATCGATAAATTCATGACGTCCGGCCAGCTTATCGTCATACGCATCCAAAGCGTTGCTCAATTGTTTCTCAATGCCGCCGCTTCGCGATACGATGAAGCCCTGCTTACCATACGCGCGGCATATGCGATCAACGCACAGCGCAGATCCCATACAGTCAAAATCCATGATCTTATGTCCGACAATAAATACTCGATCCGCATCTGTGATCGCTTCTTTGATCGCTTGCGCCATCACACGGACACGCACCTTGCTGCGCTTTTCCTGCGCTTCGCTGTTGCCGCCGTAATATTTGACATTCTCACCAAAACGCTTGACTGCCACTTGATCACCACCGCGGCTTTGCGCCAGTTCCAAGAGATCGTTTACCATCATATCCATCTGTGCGTAATCATTGGTGCCGCGGGCAAACGCCATACTTAGGGTAATGGATACATCGATATCATCCGCTGCTTGACGGATTTGGTTTAAAATGACAAAACGATCTTTTACCACCGCGGCAAAGATCTCTTCATTCATCACGACCAAATAGCGGTCAGAACGTAAACGACGGATGAACATACCATAAGAAGTCGCCCAATGAATAAGCGGCTGCCGCAAATTCGTATTGATCAATCCCATCTTCGCTTCATCTTCATACTGCTGTATTTCCATGTAATTATCCAGATGCAATAAACCGATGACGATCTGTTCACGCTCATAAGCATCTTTCATATTATACAATTTCGTAACATCACGCACATATAATACCTGTCCGTTTTCCTTACGGGTGATCTCATAAATATAATCTCCGTCTTTTCCGATGATCGTATCCACATCGCCTTGAAACAGCTCATTGATCTCCGCGATCCAAGAAGTGACTTTCTTTCCGCATATATCGATATGACGAAGTTCCATGAAATCATTGATCCATGTTGCCGTATGCTGCTCATCATATGTGATGATACCGACCTCACCGAACAACAACGCATCTTTGGCATCCGTCCCCAAAATTCTGGATATGTCGATATCACGGTTTGCTTTATCGTTTTGATAACGATACATGATCCAGATGATCAGCGCGATATTGAACGTCAAAAAGATCGCCAAAGCGATTGCAATCTGCGTAAACTCAGCGATATACAAAACAATCAACGCAATGATCTGGGCAAGAAGCAGGACACCTACCTGCAATTTAAAGTTTTCTAATCGTTCCATTTGCAACACCCCGTTTCAGTTTCTGACGAAACGCACAGCATATATCGAATATTCCTAAAAAGGAAATACCTATATTGATAAACGGCACAAAGACGAGCACCGCAACCAGAAAGATACGATTTTTCTTTCCCTGCAAAGCAAACATCGTCATCATCGTCATAGCACCGTAAGCAATGCTGACCATCATCATGATCAGCCATATGACAATGATCCATGTCTGAATGCTTTCATTTAATTTTACCATATTTGATATAAAAAATAGAAGCCATATAACGATACAAATATATCCAATGCATTTGGGAGCCTTAATATCATAGGCGCTCTTCAATGGAAACATGCTGATATGCAGACGTTTCATCAAAACGTGAGCGATCATATGAATACAGATCGTCTGCAATACGCTCAACAAAACAGCCGACAGCACCGATATCGCCATCACAAGTTCACCGATGGCAACACCACCGATATGAAACGCATTCAACATATCGGTTAAAAGCTTTACATCTTCCATCGGATCGTAGCCGAACAGCTGAGCAAATACAATGGTCGTGATGATATAAGAAAACAATGTAATGACACCGGTGATCCATAAAAGCCGGGCATTGGGCCATTTTTTTCTTACACCCTCACCATAGGCGATCCCGACGATCAGCGATACCGCCAAGTAAAAGATCGTCGTAGGGAGCGACAGCATAAAGCTGATCGCCAACATACAAAAACTGACGATCAACGCATTGCGCATACCATAGCGTACCGTATAAACGAGGATCGGGAACGTCAGCACCCAGTATAAGGCATATTCCAAGATACCGGCTAACTGACGGTTTGCCAAAAGAGCGGCACCCACGAGCGCTACCATCATAGAACCTTCTGTTATGTGATGCGTTCTCTTATTCATAAAGTCTCCTTTCAAAGCGAAAAACCTCCATCACAGACGACGGAGGCTTCTTTTATTATTCGCTTACGTAAGGCAATAATGCCATCTGGCGGGCACGCTTGATAGCGGTTGCCAGCATACGCTGATATTTTGCACGGGTTCCCGTTACACGGCGAGGAATGATCTTCCCGTTTGCGGAAATAAACCGTTTCAACAATTCAACATCTTTATAGTCGATCGTCTCAATTTTATTTTTCGTAAAGTAGCAAACTTTCTTGCGTCCCATACGCTGTTTCTTAAAAGCCATGTCTATTCTCCTTTCTGCTGTTAGAATGGTAAATCATCGCTAGCGATATCCAATGTATCACTGCTAGCGAAATCAGAAGCAAAATCTTCGGCAGGAGCAGCGCTGTCTGCTGCGTATCCGGCATTGTTATTGTCATATGCCGGCGGTTCCTGTGAGAATGTATTGGCATTGCGGTTTGCGTTGGCATTACCGCCGCGGTTGCTGTCAAGGAACTGCACTGTTTCGGCAACGACCTCTGTCACATAAACACGCCTGCCAGATGCATCATCATAACTGCGGGATTGAATCCTTCCCTCAATGCCGATCATCGCACCTTTATTTAAATACTGCGTCATAAGTTCGGCGGTCTTGTTCCAGGCAACACAGCTGATAAAATCAGCCTGCTGACCCTGTCCCGCAATGCGCCGACTTACAGCTATCGTGAAAGAAACAATAGATGTTCCGGACTGCGTTTTTTTCAGAAGCGGATCCCTTGTCAGGCGTCCTACTAAAATAACACGATTCATGTCACTCATCCATCCTTTCTTATCTTTCGCCTTCTGTCTTAATGATCAAATAGCGAACGATGCTGTTGTTGATGTTAGCCAAACGATCGAATTCAGCAATTCCTTCGTTGTTGGCAGTTACATTGATAACAACGTAATACCCTTTTGTCATGTGATTGATCTCATACGCGAATTCTTTTACACCCCACTCGTCCACCTTATCGATGGTTCCTTCATGGTCCGTGATGATCTTGTGAAGACCATCCATGACCTGCTGGCGTGCAGCATCCTCCAAGGATGCATTCACGATGTACATGATCTCGTATTTCTTCATTTGTACACCTCCTTATGGTCTGCGGCCTCTATCTTTGTAGAAGCAAGGAGTAGAAGTATCTACTCGTTCTGGTATTATACCATTTCACAGCTTTTCTGTAAACACCATTCTCCATATTTGCAATCCTTACCAAAAATGACCGAACAAAAGAGACGATATATCAAAAAATTTTTAGGAAATCCAACAATTTCTGTGTAAGAGATTATCGAGGAGGTAACTTTATGAGACCTGAAAGGCGCTCAGAAAGGAAGGCAATATGGAGTACTTGATCATACTCTATCTGATCCTTGTGATTACCGCCGCTTTATTAAGGCGGTAATATAACCGATCTATGTGAGCCCGACCGTCTTACTCTTGAGCCTTTCGGTCAGAGCCTCCCAAATTTAAAAGGAACCAGCGGGAACTGGTTCCTTTTCAGATGTCTCCACCTGTTCGGTCAGATACTTATATTATAACCGAACAATCTTTTTTTACAAGTACGTAAATCGAATCCTATCCTTTACTATATACATCTTCCATCGTCGTAACCTTTTTATTTTCATAGCTTCCCAATACGACGGTTACCTTCGCATCGCCGCAAAGCTCCACGACCTGTGCATCATCGGTCGCCATAAGGTGACAGCGCATCGCTTTTCGATAAGAGCGCAAGATCAGATCGGTCGCAAATGCCTGCGGTGTCTGCGCCAAATATAAAGAATCCCGATTCAATGTCTGAACGACTTCCGATCCTTCCACTTGTTTTACCGTATCTTTCACCGGCACCATCAACAAACAGGCCGGATGCTCTTTCAGTTCTTTCAACAGACGATTCAGACAATCCATCGGAAGCCACGGACGCGCTCCGTCATGGATCAGCACATATTCTTCCTTTACTGCCTGCAATCCGTTAAATACAGATTCCTGCCGCGTTTTTCCTCCTTTGACATACATCACCTTCCCACAGGAAAACAATTCGGTATACGCATGCATATCCGTATCATTCGCGGTAATGATGATCTGTTTACACCGGGGATCATGCAGAAAGATATCCACTGTAGTTTCCAAGATCGTCCGGCCATCCGCCAGCCGATACAGCATTTTATTATAGCCGAGCCCCATTCTTGATCCCATTCCTGCCGCAACGACAAGTGCCGTATATTCCATAAGTTCCATCCATCCTTTTTTAATATTTTATCATAGATCGGATAAATGCGGATAAAAAGTTGTTCGCTTTAAAAAAGATGCCTTATCGGCATCCGGTTCCTATGCGGCAATATTCCCCGTACGAAGCTGACGATACGCTTCTCGTATATCGCCGGTTTTCTCTAAAACTTCATCGATCTCACTTTCCGCCATCTCGCTGTTCCAGCTGTTCATCTGCCGCAACAATATCTTTTTCTTGATCGAAAGCTGCAGATCATCAAACACCATAACTTCATCAAAGATCTTCATAAACGCTTCTCCCAGCATTTTTTCAGCCTGCCGCAGCCAGCTGCAGCCTTCTTGAAAACGCAAGGAGCCGCCCATCTTAAAATCGCCGCTCATGATGATGATACTGTGACGAAGATCCGTTTCTTTATCGTCATACTCTATCGTTCCTTTATCAATGCCGTTTTTTAAAAACAAAAGCTGCGCCATGGAAGCGGACTGCAGATTCGTAACAGACAATGTACAGTAGGGATTTCTCCGTATTTTCGAAAGGATGCTGCGAATGTGCAGATCAAACGTCGACATATCTAGTTCCAGCACGCTTTCCTCATTGAAATATGCCTTATTAAATTCCCGAATACACGTTGTCTTGCCGTTTCCCGAATTGCCTAAAAACAGCCATACACCAAGCGGACGATTCATGACTACCCCTCGTTCGATCCATGCCAGCTGCCGCATGATCTTTTCAATGACACCTTTTTGTCCTAACAGATGAGAGGAAAGACAGCTTTTCACTTTCTCCAAGCGATTCTCGGATTGCAGAGGAATATCGGTCATCAGTTCAATCACACGTTTGATTAATATATCGTCCACCGCTTCCCGATGTTCTCTTTTCGCTGCTACGCAAGCCAGATCCAATACATCGATCGCCTTATCCGGGAACTTTCTTTGCGGCATGAAATAAGCGCTGTAATCCACGATCTTCGCAATGCTTTCGGGTTGTATATGCACATGGTGATAGCTTTCATATTCCGCTCTTTTGGCCTCCAACATCGCAATCGTGCGATCCCGGTCCGGTTCTTTGATCATAATGACTTGAAACCTTCGTTCCAAAGCGCGATCCTGTTCCATATATTTCTCATACTCCTCTACCGTGGTCGCTCCGATACAGCGTATGACACCCCTTGCCAAATACGGCTTCAATACGCTGGACACATCGATGGAGCCTTCTGATTTCCCGGCTCCGATCATCTGATGGATCTCATCCACAAACAAAATGACATTCGGATACTTTTGTAAAAGATTGATAAGATTCTGCAGTTTTTCCTCAAAATCTCCGCGGTACTTTGTTCCCGCTACCAGCGTATTCAAATGCAGTTCATAGATCACCGCATCTTCCAGATCCTTAGGCACCTGTTTTTCTTCCATCATAGATGCCAGCTTTTCTACCAATGCCGTCTTCCCCACGCCCGGTTCTCCGATCAGCAGCGGATTGGCCTTGTCTTTTCTGGATAATACGGAGATCATAAGATCAAGCTCATGCTCTCTTCCGACAATATCGCGGTTATTTTGTGCTTTATTTAAATTCCGCAGTTCCTTCACATCATCCAGTTCGCAAAAAGAACCGTGATCCAGCTCTCGCAGGATCTCCGCCGTATTGATATCATAACGGCGCAGTATTTCGATAGCGACACAGCTAGGCGTCTGCAGCAAAGCGATGCTCAGCGCATCCGCATCGACCAGTTTCTGTTTTCTCTGTTTCGCAAAAAGGATGCTTCGCTGAACGATACCTTCCACGACTTGTGTGATCTGAATATTTTCTACCTCTTTATCCTGCAAGCCGAATAAGATCATCAGATCCTCTTTCAGCTGAAAATAAAATACGCACTGCTTCGCCAAAAGTTTGGAAAATGCCGTCGTTGTATCTTGTATGATCGCCAGCAGTAAATGCTCGCTGCCGATATAATTATTTCCCATTTCTTTTGCCTGCAGCTGGGCATCCTTCATGATATCCGCCGCCTGTTTATCGAAATGTAAATTCATTTCATCACCATCCTGTTCTATAGCATATGATAAAGCGCTTCTGCTTTTGTTAGTATAGCCAGAATATTTCAATATATTTCCTTTTCCATCAAAAGATATACGCAGCTTACAAAAAAGAAGCTCTTTCCTTTATTGATATCCGAAAGGACACTGCGTTATAATACTACAAAGAGGTGATCTCATGTACCGTATCATGATAATCGAAGACAATGATAAAATCCGTCAGGAGCTCTGCGACTTTATCGCGAAAAACGGCTATGAAACGATTCCCTGCAGTGATTTCGAACATATTTTATCCTGCATCGATCAGGAAAAGCCAGACTTGTTGCTACTGGATCTGAACCTTCCGATCGTAGACGGACACTACATATGCAGAGAAGTAAGAAAGACGAATACAGCGCTGCCGATCATCATCGTTACCAGCCGTGATTCAGAAATCGACGAACTCATATCTATGAACTTAGGCGCGGATGATTTCATTACCAAACCTTACAACTTACAGATCCTGCTCGCCAGAATCGAGCGCATCATCAAGCGCACGTATGAAAACTCTTCCTCGCATACGCTTTCTATCAATCACATCACATTGGATATTTCCAAAAGCGCCCTTACCTATCAGGATAAGACCATCGATCTCACCAAAAACGAACTGCGCATCATGCATTGCCTGTTCCTGCATAAAAACACCATTGTCTCTCGAAGCGAATTGATGCAGCATATGTGGGACTGTGAACTGTTCGTCGATGACAACACGCTGACCGTCAATATCAACCGACTGCGAAAAAAACTGGAGTATATCCGTCTGGATGATCTCATTCAAACAAAGCGCGGATTAGGGTATATCATCTATGAGTCTTAAAAACTATATACGAGATAAGCTGTATTTGATCATCAGCTCCATCATTACCGCCATCATAATCACTTTCTTTCTTTTCGCCGTCAAAACAAACCGCGCCGCTATCCTTATGGTCAACGCCTTGTTTTGGATCCTTATCATCAGTATCCTGATCAAGGAATATACACGAAGAAAAGAATACTACGTAGATCTGGAATCCACCATGGAAGCACTGGATCAGAAATATTTGATCACCGAACTTTTAAAAGAACCGGAATTCCTCGATGGCAAACTGCTGTTTCAAACGCTGCGCGATGTCGATAAATCCATGTGTGATCATGTAAATCTCTATAAAAACAAACAGCTGGATTACAAAGAATACATCGAAATGTGGGTGCATGAAATCAAAACGCCGCTGGCAGCCAGCAAACTGATCATATCCAATAATAAAAACGAAGTAACGGCAAGCATCGACGAAGAGCTCGAAAAATTGGACGACCTTGTAGAACAAGCGCTGTATTACGCCCGCAGCGCCGCTTTAGAAAAAGATTATCTCATCAGAGAAACCAACTTGGCCCCGCTCATCAACAAGGTAATACGCAAACATGCCAAATCTTTTATCTATAAAAATATACGGGCAGATCTGCACGATATCGATACCATCGTCTATACCGATATCAAATGGATGGAATTCATACTGAATCAGATCATCGCAAATTCACTAAAATACATCCGCCACGATCACGGCACGATACATATATACACATGCCAACAAAAAAACAGCGTACAGCTGTACATACAGGATAACGGCATCGGTATCCGCAGCAATGAACTTCCGCGCATCTTCGATAAGGGATTTACGGGAAGCAATGGGCGAACGAATGAAAAAGCGACCGGAATGGGACTTTATCTATGTAAGACCCTCTGTGAAAAACTGCATTTGGATATACAGGCAGAATCTCACGACGGAACGACGATCATCATTACGTTTCTGATAAACAAACAGCTGCTGTTTCAATAATGACAAAAGGAACACCCACAAGGTGCTTCCTTTTTAAAACATTACAAAAGTGTAAGAATGCTGTAATGTGATCCTATGGATGTCCGCAGACGATCATCGTACAATAAAAACGTACAAGGGAGGCAGACATATGAAACTATGGAAAGACTATAAAATACAGCTGCTGCTCATGCTGTTGGCATTTTCACAACTATTCGCATATTTCTATCCGGGATATGCAAAGGGAACATCCTTTATCCTATTGCAAGCATCACTGACAGTCGCTGTCATATGGCTGCTCATCATGGAAAAAAACCATGGGATACACCGCAGACTACATTAAGGAGGATCATTATGAATACAATTCTGCAAGTAGAAAACATTGAAAAATATTACGGCAACAAGGGAAATATCACCAAGGCGCTGGACAACATCAGCTTCACGGTATCCAAAGGTGAATTCGTCGGGGTCATGGGACCAAGCGGAAGCGGTAAAACAACACTGTTAAACTGTATATCTACCATTGATACGGTTACCAGCGGACATATCTCCATTCAAGAGCAGGACATCACAAAACTGAAAAGCGGAAGTCTGGCTCGATTCCGTCGCGAATCGCTCGGCTTCATCTTTCAGGATTTCAATCTTCTGGATACGCTGACCGCCTACGAAAATATCGCTCTGGCACTGACGATTCAAAAAACAAAGGCTTCCGCTATCAACGATCGCGTTCAGGACGTTGCCCGCAAGCTGGAAATCGAAGATGTCTTAAAAAAATATCCATACCAGATGAGCGGCGGGCAAAAACAGCGCGTAGCCAGCGCCCGTGCGCTGATCACCGACCCCAGCCTCGTTCTGGCTGACGAACCGACCGGCGCCTTGGATTCCAAGTCCAGCCGAATGTTATTAGACAGCATGGAAAAAATGAATCGGGAACTTCACGCCACTATCATGATGGTTACCCATGACGCCTTTACCGCTTCCTATGCACACCGTATCTTATTTATCAAAGACGGTAAGATCTTCAATGAGCTCATACGCGGCAACGATACCCGCAAAGAATTCTTCAAACGCATTATGGAAGTCGTTACGTTATTAGGAGGTGACACGTCTAATGTACTTTAAGCTAGCTCTTCGCAATGTCAAAAAAAGCTATAAAGACTACATGATCTACTTTTTGACATTAGCTTTCTCCGTATGCTTGTTTTATACATTCAACTCCTTCCAGGAACAGGAAGCCGTCATCAGTATGACCGAAGCACAGTTTTCATTGATGGCCGGCGTAACGGACATCATGGTAGCCTTATCGGTCATCGTCGCTTTCATATTAGGATTTCTGATCTTATATGCCAATAACTTTCTCATCCGCAGAAGAAAAAAAGAACTCGGCCTGTATACGCTCTTAGGTATGCCACGCCGCAATATATCCGCAATACTCATATATGAAACGCTGATCATCGGTATCATCTCCTTGCTTACCGGTCTGGTTCTCGGTATTTTCATGTCCCAGATGATTACCGTCTTAACAGCCAGCCTGTTTGAAGCGGAACTGAACTATCACTTTATCTTTTCCATGGATGCGACGATCTTTACCATCTTGTCGTTTGCGATCATCTTCTTTATCATTATGGTCTTCAACACATTCATTTTAAACCGCTATAAGCTGATCGATCTGATCAATGCGGATAAACAAAGCGAAAACCTGAAAATAAAAAACGTGTATATTTCCATAATTCTGTTTCTGCTTTCCATGGTGCTATTAGGCGGCGATTATTGGTTTGCATGGCACTATCCTCTGGACGCCTTTGGCCTCTTCCTGATGCCGGTCACTCTCGTAGGCTGCACCGGAACCCTGCTGTTCTTCATGTCCTTATCCGGCTTCTTACTGAAATTCATCCAGACGAGCAAAACGCTTTACTACCGTAAGCTCAATATGTTCGTCCTGCGTCAGATCAACGCCAATATCAACAGCAACTTCGTATCCATGAGCGTTGTGTGCGTCATGCTGCTGCTGAGCATCGGCGCTTTGGCAACCGGTATGAACCTGAATAAGACATTGAACAACTCCGTCCGCATGTCTACCCCATACGACTGGAGCTATTCCCCTACCCGTAACGAACATTACGAAATCATCATTCCGAATTTTGAAGAAAAGGTAAAAGCATTACCGATCGACCGTTCTCAAGTTGAAGAAGAAATATTTCTCCATCAATATGCGACGCAGCACAATCTTGCGGATGTTTTTGAGGAACTTCATATCAACGGTTCATTACTGGTATCTCATGAACTTTTGGAAGCCACTCCTATCTCTGCTGTGAAGCTTTCGGAATACAACAAACTGCTTGAAAATTTCCATGAAGATCCAATACAGCTCGCAGATAATGAAGCATATGTGTTTTCCAACCTGAACCTCATAAGCGAGGACATAACCAAATTTCTGGAATCTAAAAAAAGTCTGGAGCTGTTCGGTCATGCCGTTACTCCTATCAATACCGAGTATGATGAATATATGATGGCAACAACCGGTTTTGTCGGCAATGAACCTATGGTATTCGTCTTAAATGACGAACAGATCCCAGACGATGCCAAAATGGTAGGAACCTATTGGAATGTCGATCTGAAAAAAGAAACAGACGCCGATACCTTCTCCGATAACGTATATAGAGCCATCGACGGATATAATGAAACGGTTCCCCCGGAAGAACAGATCATGGGCTCTACGGATACAAGACAAGGCATACGGGAAAATTCCAAGGGTATGGCAGTCATCTTTACCTATATCGGTATCTACCTCGGGATCGTCTTCCTGATCGCCAGCGCTGTCATATTGGCATTGCAGCAGCTTTCTCAGGCAAGCGATAACCGCAAGCGTTATCTGGTATTAGATAAAATCGGTGCTTCCCGCACGATGATGGATCACTCCATCTTGCAACAATTAGGGATCTACTTCTTCCTACCGCTGTTTCTGGCAATCGTTCACAGTGTTGTCGGCATCAAAGTAGTCAACTCCATCGTCGTATATATGGGAAAAGGCGATCTCTTTGGAGCATCGATCATTACCGGCGGTATCATCCTGCTCATTTACGGAACCTATTTCCTGGTCACATACTTCGGATATAAAAATATCCTGCATCAAAAATAAATATCCACCAGCTTAGCTGGTGGTTTTTCATATGCGCCTGTAAGGCTTTTCTACTAGCTGCACTTTACAGCACTTGTCAGTCCGTCTCTCACTTCTACTTTCTGCTGCCTGTAAACGGGTCTATGTTTTCCAATGTCAACTGTTCTGCTATTTGATCTTCCCTGTCATATCTACAAAATATTCTCGACGCCAAAATTGCCTGTTTCTATACTTATACTTCATGTTTCCCTATCGCTCATAAATCATTAAACTACTTTTCTCTTTCAAAAACCCCGTGATGGATGATACACTGTATTTAGGTGGTATCTCTATCGATATGTGTATATGATCCGGACATGCCTCTGCTTCCAACAATATGATTCCTTTCCATCGACATAATTCTCTTAGTGTCGTGCCTATTTCTAGTCTTTTTTCTCCATAAAATACTTTTCTTCTATATTTCGGCACAAATACGACACTATTCTCAATCACACAGACTTATATGAATACAGGCACGGGAAAATGTTAATGCATTTACACTTTTGCTTTAAAGGTTTTCCTACAGAACAAACTCCTGCGGCAATGCTAAAATACTACTGGCAGCGAAAGGGTCTAACCACACGGCAGTTAGCCGAAAGTATAGGAGTAGTTGTACCCTCAACAGTGTTAATGTATGAGCGTGGACACTTCCCGATACCATATCAAACAGCTGTTGCTATGGCTGAAGTCATTGAAATTGATAGAAGTCTACTCTTCGATGAATTTGCTCAATTTATGGATTATCCTTACAGTGATAGACTTCGTGAAGTCAGGAAAGCACACAAATTAAATCAAGCAACTTTTGCCGAAAAAGCAGGTATTAGTTTGAGTATCTATTCTAAGTGGGAGAGCGGTTCACGACAGCCGTCAAGAAAAATGTATCGGCAATTGGTAAATACATATCCCGAAATAAATATACGAAAACACAGCGTATCTGTGATATAGCAGGTACGCTGTATTTTTTTATCGGCACATTGGTGTTTACGCCTTTTCTTCTGTAAAATAAAAGTACAATAAAACACAGGAGGAAAATACTATGGAAAAGTCATTATTTGAACAAATGGGCGGTACTTATACGCAAGTTGAAGATTATCTGCTGCCAAATCTCATTTTGCTCGAACAACAAGATCAATCGATCGGAGTATGGGGACAGCGACACGCAAGATATTTAAAACAGCACCATAAAATTATTTATATGAACCTGTTGGCAAGCGGGAAACTAAACGACTATCTTGTCGATATTGAAAACCAAGCTGAAAATTTGTTTCTTCAACTCGTAAAGCAACTGACAGAAAGCGAAAACATAACAGAAGAACTTAAAGCAAAAGATCAGATGGAATGGGTTGCGCAAATGAACAATGTTTACAACAGAGCAAGAGAAATTGTAAATTCTAAATTGATTTTTATATAGTTAAATCCGCTACCAGTTAAAATCTGGTAGCGGATTTTGTGTTATACTAAGCCGAAATATTTTTCAAAAAAGTCTTTTAGCTTATCAATGACAGTTTGTTTTTTCAAAGCCCTATTTGAACCACCTGAAAATCTTGAAATTGGCGGTAATATTTTATCAAGATCTGTTCCAGTGGTTTTTATTCCACCATCTCTGAAAGAGTTTTCTATAAATTTTTGAGCTTCATCGTGTTTTAGTTTTTCATCTTTGATGATTGCTTCTAAGTCCTGTTCTTTTTGCTTCTTAACAAAGTCTTTCCAGTCCTTTTCAACATCTGTTTTTACTGTCATTTGGGCAACAAACCCCTCAATTAAAGCTTTTTTGCTGCGCAGCTCAACACTTGCATCTATTGATTTATTAATATTAGCAAGAATCGTTTTATCCTCGCAGTTTGATTCGTGATATTTGGCAACGAGCATCAAGATATAATCTATATTGACCTCGACCTGCTTAATAAGTTCAATTTCAAAGACAATGTCATCATTGATTCGTTCTTTTTCAATGTCGCTTTTTTTAGCATAATCTTGATATAAGTCAATATAAATGCTTTGATAATCCTGTAAATCTCTAACGGATACAGAACTGTCGCTTTCAAAATCATCGAAACACCTTAAAATATTTCTCAATTTCAAAATGCGACCAAACAGTTTGATGAATTCTTTTTCGTTATCCTCGCCAATGATTTGACTGCTTATCGGAAATTCATTTACCAGTCTGGCTACAAGCTCGTTATAACCTTCAATATGTTTTCCGTGCTCATCTTCATAGCCATTCATATACTCATTGTAAGTTTTTAGAATAACCATACCTCTTGCGTTTTTATCCCCAAAAAGTGCTAAGGCATTATTAGTGGCTGTTTCAAGGTTCCTAAAACAAACAATGTTTCCAAATGTTTTAACTGAGTTCAAAATACGATTGGTACGGGAAAACGCTTGTATCAAACCATGATCTTTTAAATTCTTATCTACCCATAAGGTGTTGAGAGTAGTAGCGTCAAATCCCGTTAGAAACATATTGACCGCGATCAACAAATCAATCTCACGATTTTTCATTCTCAATGATACATCTTTATAATAGTTGGGAAATTTATCGGCGGATGTATCATAGCTAACATTAAACAGCTTATTATAATCATCAATCGCACTGTCAAGAAAATCCCGTGAAGTCTGATCAAGACCGCTTGTGTCAAAATTCTCATCTTGCAAGATATCATCCGGATCTTCTTCGTTTGGATTAAAACTGAATATCGTAGCAATATTTAATTTATAACCTGTTTCCTCCATTTGTCTTTTAAATTCATTGTAGTATGCAATCGCTGCCGGAATAGATGCGACTGCAAAAATCGAATTAAAACCATTTACTTTTGCAGTTGTTTTTTGCTCTGATACAGTATTATTCTTGGACTTCGCCATTTTTTCTACATTCGTAATCACTTTATGGTCATAATAGGAACGTCTTTGATTGCGATAAGTTTTCTGCTCAAAATGTTCAAGAATGTATTGTGTAATCTCAGATACTCTTTTAGGGTCAAGCAAAGCTTTTTCACGGTCAATTGCCTTTACTTGCTTATCGTATAAAAGCTCAGGGTTTTTGATCGTGTTGATATAATCAATTCTAAAAGGCAATACATTACCATCATGGATAGCATCAACAATGGTGTATGCGTGCAGTGGTCTTACTTTGTTTCCGTTTTCATCCAGTTCACCGCCGAAAACCTGTGCTGTGGTACGCATATTCGGAGCGTTAGAACTGTTCGAGTTTATTGCAAAAATCGGCGTGCCCGTAAAACCGAAAATATGATAATTCTTAAAGTGCTTTGTAATCGACTTGTGCATATCTCCGAACTGAGAACGGTGGCATTCATCGAAAATCATAACAATATGTTTTTTATAAACTTCATGTTCTTTGTTCTTGGATATGAATTTATCTAACTTTTGAATGGTTGTGATGATGATTCTTGCATTATCGTCTTCCATTTGTTTTTGCAGAATTTTAGTAGAGGTGTTGCTGTTGGCAGCACCTTTTTCAAATCTGTCATATTCTTTCATTGTCTGATAGTCAAGATCTTTTCTATCCACAACAAACAATACTTTATCAATGAAATTCAATCCTTGAGCAAGCTGTGCAGTTTTAAAACTGGTTAAAGTCTTGCCGCTTCCGGTGGTATGCCAAATGTAACCGCCCGCCTCTTTTCTGCCGGTTTTTTTGAGATTGGTAGAAAGGATAATGCGGTTTAGAATTTTTTCAGTTGCCGCAATTTGATAAGGACGCATTACCAATAATAAATCCTCTGAAGTAAACACACAGTAACGAGTCAAAATATTAAGCAGCGTATGTTTTGCAAAAAAGGTTTTTGTAAAATCCACAAGGTCCGGGATGGTGCGGTTTTTCTCATCCGCCCAATAACTTGTAAATTCAAAGCTATTAGAAGTCTTTTTCTTTTTTGCTGCGTTTTTCTCTGCATTATCTTTGATATGCTGAAATCTTGTTGTATTAGAATAATACTTTGTATGCGTCCCATTGGAGATTACAAACAGCTGTACATACTGATACAATCCGCTGCCTGCCCAAAAGCTGTCACGCTGATATCGATTGATTTGGTTAAACGCTTCTCGAATTGCGTTCCCTCGTTTTTTAAGCTCAATATGCACCAATGGCAATCCGTTTACCAAAATCGTCACATCATAACGAGTATCATGCTTCCCGCCGTCTTCTTCATACTGGTTTATTACCTGCAAATGATTGTTATGAATGTTGGTTTTGTCGATCAGCTTGATGTTTTTTACATAACCGTTATCGAGGGTAAGATTTTGCAGATAATCTTCCTGTATTTTGCGGGTTTTTTCTACAATGCCATCATTTCCGTTAGAAATAACGCTGTTGTAAAAGTCGTTCCACTCTTTATCGAAAAAGGTATAGTTATTCAGTTTTTCAAGCTGTGTACGGAGGTTGTCAATTAAGTCCTGTTCGCTTTTTATAGTAATGTATTCGTAGCCCTGACTGACAAGGCGATTTATAAAATCTTGTTCAAGCGCCGCTTCGCTTTGATAGTCGGTGCTTTTTCTTTTTTCGGGTGTGTACTCAGCCACTACCGTACTTTCAGTAGAGCTTGCAACAATTTCAAAGCTATTCATTTTCCGACGCCTCCTTTTCAATATATTTAAAATATAAGCTTGAATCGAACCACTCACCGGGACCCATAAAAGAAAAATAAAATCCCCAATTTACCAAACGTAATTTTTTTGATTGGAAGTTTGGCATAATGTTATTTTGCTTTTCTGTTTTATCAACAACAAAATTTTTAGCCGCCCAATATTGAATTAAAACATATAGTGCACATAAAGCTTCAATAACATTTTTTTGATTGGCATATTCGTAAATATTTTTATTGTTTTTTATAGTATCCCTATGGTGTTTAATATCATTGTAAACATTCCACCAATTAGGAATATGCTCTTTATCAATGCCTTTCCAAGGTTGTACGATTCGATATTTGTATCCACTCAAATTCACTGTCTCTTTTGAAAATGTGCCATATGATGAACTAAGTATTTTAATATATTCACTAATACCGCATTCCGATAAGTTTAAACTACTTTTTATTCTTTTGCATAAACTCTTACAAATAGTATCTATTTCACTACAAATAGATAGATGCAACTGTAAGTATTTTATAGAAAAGGAGTTGTTATTACTTTCAGCAATATTGCAATATGGAACAGTATCAAAAAAATCTTTTTCAATTTGAATATAATAATTCCAATAAGTGTTTTTAAAATCTAAAACATCCATATCATTTATCCTTTTTCTTAAAAGTTAAGAGCTTATCTCGGTAATATTCATATTGCTTTTGTCTTGCTTCAATTTCGGCAGGCAATCCCTCGCTGATATCGTTGCAAAGCTTATTAAATCGATCAAGAATATCAACTATGCGTTGTTGCCCTGCAAGTGATTTTGCAATATCTTTGGGGAATGGAATCGGTATTTTAATTTCCTTTATTGCCGGAATATTTGAATGAACAACTTTGCTTTTTATGCGCCCTTTGCTCTTTTGCTTTTGAGCCATAGTAGTTGAAAGTGCATAAGCCATATATTTGGGATTTTGCTCATGTTTCATAACTACAATATCTCCACCAACAAAGCATTTTTCATTACCCACATAAGCGCAAGATTTAGCTATCTCTTCAACACTTTCGCCTGTAATTGCAAATAATATATCTCCATATTCAAAAGTTTTTGAACCAGACATTGTTTTCGAAACACATTTATCAAACCAGACATTATATGTTGTGTAAATTTCTCCATATCGAACGCAAGGGATTCCTTCGCTTGAAACTTCATCACGCTTGATCCCTGCGCCTCTATACATATCTGTGGAAAGTCTTCCCAATTCAACTAATGGCATATCATTTCTAAAAGAAATTAATTGATCTCTATAATACTCATACTGCTGTTTTCTTGCAGTGAGTTCCGCAGTGAGTTCCGCAGTGAGTTCCGCAGTGAGTTCCGTAAATTTATCCAGTATACGAACAATCTCTTCTTGTAACGGGAAAGGCGGAAGAGGAATTTTAAACTTTGAATATTTTTCAATCCACTGACGAGTATGGTCTACAGGAGTGTATTGTATGTTTTTCATCACATGATATATGTATCTAAAATCTGCATCGTGAGACCTATCCTTTTTTAATCTTAACATCTTCATTGCGGAAGATTTAACCTTAAAATTAAAGTCTACCCAATGAAAAGAAGTAGTAAAATCATCAAAAATTATAACTGGATTATCCGTTGACGCCTCAAATATACCTGTACTCTCATTAGTATAGCCCAAAATAAAAGATTGACCCGCCGTCAATACAGGTGTTTCAAATTCGTCATCGTATTTAGTATCTTTTACAATATATTTGGTAGGTTGCTCATAATCCATAACTGTGTATAAAAAATCGTATTCTACACCCTCTGGGCAAAGTTCATTGATAAGTTGTTCTAATTTACTCATTTTCTTCACCTCCGGTATGCCAACCTAAGGTACCTATCGCATCCATTAGTTCTCTGTTAGTTTTTATTTTTTCCAATACACCTGTAACTAATCGATTAAAAGCATCAAATTTTTGTAATGCCTCATCTTCGTCATAATCTCCATGAACTACATCACTAAGCTCACCAAATAGTTTATAACCATCTTCAGCAAATTCCGAAGGAATGATATTACACTGATCTTTTACCGGTGTAAGAATCTGAATAAACGGTTTAAGATTGCCGTTTGCTTTCCTCGTTTCAATGGGCGGATTTGCAGCCTCTGCTGTTTGGGTAATAATTCTTTCAAAAACCTTTCTCAAATAAACAATAGACCCTGCTCCAAATCCTTCTCTGGCTGCCTTTCTGGCTTTTTCCAAAGCATCTGTGAAATCACCGTAAGTTTCAGTATTGAATGAAACTGCTTCAGAAAATTTTTCGCTTCTTTTTGCAATACGTACATAAGGATATTGACTATGTATATTATCTTCCTCTCTACATTCAAGCAAGAACCACATTTGCACAGACGCTCCGCAACGAGGACATTCAAGAACACAGTCAATGCTGACAGTCTTTTCGTTTACACCAATACAGAACAAGTCTTCCCCGGAATAAAATGTTCGCTGATCACCGCAATTATTACAATAATAATTTAATGCAACTTTGCCGACCGCAATTTTTTTGGAATTTCCGGTTTTAAGCTTTCTACTGCCTAAAAAACCTTCTATTTGTACATAATCTGTTGTTATCGGTTTGGATAGCACATCTGATAATCTCATACATTACGCCTCCTCAATCTCAGCTATAATCGTATCAATTTCGGCACGCAATGTATTTTCACGCTGAACAATTTCAGATATTTGCTTGTTAAGGACAGCTATATCAATAACTTCTCTTGTATCCTCACTTTCTACATAAGTTGACACAGAAAGATTGTAATCTGCTTTTTCAATATCTTCCTGTTTAACAAGAGCAGTAAAATGCTTTTCCGTCTTTCGGTTGATATAAGCGTTTAATATATTCTGAATGTTATTAGGCTCGTTGCTTGCAGTTCCGTCACCCAATTTATTGCTGTTGGTAGACTTGACAAATTCTTTTGAAGCATCAATAAACAGAGTTTGGTTGTCAACTTTTGATTTTTTGAGAACCATAATGCAAGTTGCAATGCTTGTTCCGTAAAAAAGATTATCGGGCAGCTGAATGATACATTCGATATAATTATTATCAATCAGATATTTTCTGATTTTCTGTTCTGCGCCTCCACGATACATAATACCGGGGAAACAAACAATAGCCGCTGTTCCGTCCGTAGCAAGCCAATGCAGACAATGCATAATAAAAGCAAAGTCTGCTTTTGATTTAGGAGCCAATACACCGGCAGGAGAAAAACGAGGATCGTTTATCAGTGTTCCGTTGTCAGAGCCTTCCCATTTAATAGAATAAGGCGGATTTGAAACGATGGCTTCAAACGGTTCCTCATCCCAATGCTTAGGATCAGTCAAAGTGTCGCCGTGTTCAATGCTGAATTTATCGTAACCTATGTCGTGCAGGAACATATTGATACGGCAAAGGTTATAAGTTGTAATATTGATTTCCTGACCAAAGAATCCATTGCGAACATTATCTTTACCGAGAATTTTTGCAAACTTCAAAAGTAATGAACCGCTCCCCACAGCAGGGTCGTATACTTTATTTACTTCTGTTTTCATTTTACCGTTATTATCAAGAAGCGAAATTTTTGTCAGAAGCTCAGATACCTCTTGTGGGGTGAAAAATTCGCCGCCGCTTTTGCCGGCATTAGAAGCATACATTCCCATCAGATACTCATAAGTGTCCCCAAAAGCATCGATTGAATTATCTTGATAATTACCAAGATCCATATCCCCGATAACAGTAATTAATCTTTTAAGTCTTTTGTTTCTCTTAATAACTGTTGGTCCGAGCTTATTGCTGTTCACATCTATATCGTCAAACAAACCTTTGAAGTTTTCTTCGCTTGGACTACCTATAGCAGAGGCTTCAATGTTTTTAAAGTTCGTTTGCAATATTTCGTTCAAATCCTCATCCAAATCAGCAATTTCTACTTCTTTGCCGTCTTTTTCCGCTTGATCCTTTGCGTCTTTATCAGCTTTTTTAATTCTGTTTAATAAATTCCCAAACAATTCGCTGGGCAAAATAAAGAAGCCTTTTTCTTGTACCATATCATCTTTAACGCTTAAAGCTTCTTCATCACTGATTTTCGCATAATCAAAATCAGTATTTCCTGCATCCCATTCGCCTTTGTTAAGATAAGTTGTAAGGTTTTCAGATATATATCTATAGAACAGCATACCTAAAACATATTGTTTAAAATCCCAACCATCGACACTTCCTCTAAGTTCATTTGCAAGCGCCCATATTGTACGGTAAAGTTCTGTTCTCTCTTGTTCTCTTTTATTATCGCTCATTTTTGTATTCTCCGTTCTTTAATAATTTTTCGTAATCTATACCATTTCTCAATTCTCTGCACAAATCTTTATTTTCTAAGGTTTTTGCGATATCAGCAGGTACTTCATTTCGTTCTTGTGCAGCTAAATCAAAAAACAACGCTATTTGTTTAGGCTTTGGATTCAATAACCGAAGCATTGCAATTTGTCTATCAGGAGGAGGTGGATTAACTTTACCGCTTAAAATATCATAAAAGTAAGGTTTCTTTATGCCAAGTGCGGTGTAAAACTTGACATTTGATAAATTTGCCTCTTTTATCATTTGCGCAAGCAAATTACAGAATTTCATAGAATCATCAACAATCAAGCAATCACCACCGTTTCAAAATTAGTATGTAAGTTTACATACTAACATACTATCATGTTTTAAAGCAAATATCAATTTAAAGACCTATTAATATAGCTTTTGCTCCAACTTTATTGAGTTTCTTTGCAAAAAAAGATTATAATATTTTTATAATTTAGGAACAAAACAAGATTTATGTATCGTTTAATAAAAAGAGAACATACTCTCTGGAAAGGAGGTACAAAATATGCCGATATTACTAAAAAGAAAAAACGGCGAAATCACGCCGTTTCGCAATGCGGAATATATTTCTGCATTCTACTTCATCCCCAAAAGCATTTTGGATAAGTGCGGAGAAGAAATAAACAGTATTCCAAGAAATCCAAGAAAATTGCTTCAAGATCTTCGTGCCATAGAAATAATAGAAAGTAATTTATTTAAGCTTGTAATAATTGATGCTTACGCCTTTATGGTGTGGCCTTTTATGGGGCTTGGCGCAAAAAGGGAAATTTATTCAGGATATGAGCCGTCTTGGAGATATGCGCACGCAGCTTCTATTTGGATTAAAGGAATGGAAGACGAAGGGGTTATCCCTAAGTCACAGGAGATATTAAAAAGTAGCAATGTAGACGAAGACCTCGGATATATATCCGAAGAAGAAATCTCAGAAACATTCACTTGGCTCGTTCCTAAAATAATGGCAAAACACAATATGAATGAGATCATTGCTGTAGCAGCAGAATATCGCTGCTTTGAAGATTTTGATTATCGAAAGAGCCGACAAAAAATTGATTTTTACCGCAAGTGGTATCACACCCGTGCAAAAATATCCATTGAATCTCTTGATGAATTAAAAGAAAAGTATGCAGAGAATACAGACGGCATGGAGTGGGATATTCCCGATGACAGTGTTAATGTTGAGAGTACCGTATTAGAGCCGATTGTAGTCAACGAATTTTTAGACACGCTTTCTGAAACAGACAGGAAAATACTCACAATGCGAATGGATGATGTTACACTCGAAAAAATCGCAGAAGAATTAGGTTTCAAAACTCACAGTGCTATTCACAAAAGAATCCGAAAGATTGGCTTGGCTTACGAAAAGTTCAGCGTCCGGCTCTGTATATGTTAAGAGATCATAATAAGTATTATGATTCGATATAAGATACAAAGGAAAAAGGTAAAGAAAAATGAGGGCAGAGATTCGTTTAAAGCGGTAAGGTTAGGGTACTTGTTTCAATGAGGGCACGATTTCTTACGGTCATAAAATGATTGTAAGACCACACACAGACCTTGCAGGCAGCAGTGATGCGTCTTTTCGTTTTTCTTCTTACAGTTCTTATGATAGGTATAGTCTTCAGTCCTCTCCACGAACAGACAGCAGAATCGGATCTTACGCAATAAGCTATCAAGGAAACATTTCGCTTGCCGAAGGCCTACATATCCATACCCAGCGTCCGGCTCTGTAGATATTCCAAAATTATAGTAAGAATTATAATATTATATTACATACAGAGGAATCTTTACCATAGCATCATAAAATAGCATATATAACCAAACAGCATTATCCAGCCACATCCACGATTTAGCTTCTTTCTCTTCCAACAAAAAAGAAGAAGAAACAAAGTTGATACAGCCGCTACTATCACATCCAAGATAAACGATGACGCAAACGGAACCGGTACGATCAAAGCAGAAAGTCCGATGACAAACAATATATTAAAAATATTGCTTCCGACGATATTTCCTATCGCAATATCTGCATTCCCTTTCCTAGCAGCTATCAGTGAAGTACACAGCTCCGGCAAGGAAGTACCGAATGCAACGATCGTCAATCCTATGAAACGCTCACTCACTCCTATATCGTTCGCGATCGCAACAGCCGCATCTACCGACAGATCACTTCCCCATATGATAAAGACCAATCCAACAACCGTAAGCATCAATAACTGCCATAGCGGACGACAAGAGATTATTTCTTCCTTTTTCTCTTTTTGCCTTCTTACCAACATCAATAAATACCCGATGTATACAACAAAACAACCAAGCTGAACGATGCCGTCCGTAAATCCGATACTTCCATCCAATCCCTGAATAAAAAGAAGGATGGTGATCCCTAATAAAAACGGCATTTCATAACGAACGGTACTTCTTGCTACCGGAAGCGATGCTATAAGCGCAGAAGCTCCGAGAATAACCAAGATATTCAAAATATTGCTTCCGAGAATATTACCGATCGTAATATCCGCATTCCCTTTTAAAGCAGAAGAAATACTGACTGCGGCCTCCGGCGCACTGGTACCCATCGCCACTACCGTCAGTCCGATTACCAGCTGTGAGATATTGCATCGCTTCGCTATCTGAGATGTCCCCTCAACAAACCGATCCGCTCCTTTTATAAGCAAGAAAAAACCAAAACAAAGCAATCCCGCCTGCAAACATATTTCCATATAAGATCCTCCTTTTAAACGGCAAACAAAAAATGGCGCAGACATTGCCGTTTTTATGACAAAGTCTCGCCATTTCATCACAAAGCCGGATCTTATGATCGTGCTGACGACTTTATAAACATAGAATCTTCTCTATGCAGGCTACTCCCTTTACGGTTCTAAACATACTATATTCCATATGCCTTGTCAATATGCCCTCTTTTTAAAAGCATTCCCGTAAGGACTTATACACCCTTTACCTTTTTCACATACTGAATGCCGACACAGCCTATGCCGGTATGACAAGATATGGTAGCACCGATCCACCCGAAATAAATATCATTATTCGGAAATCTTTCCTTCATGAGATCCTGTACTTTCTCAGCCGTATCCTGTGCATCCGTATGCAGTACGGAAAGCATATAGTCTTCGGTAATCCCTTCTGCCGCAAATGTATCCACAGCGCTCTGGTATGCTTTCGACATCGTTCTTACCTTATCCGCTACATCGATCTTCCCTTCCGTAGAAGTATTCAGCTTTAAGATCGGTTTGATCTTCAGCAGCCCACCCAAAGCCGCTGCCAGAGGCGTAAGTCTTCCTCCTCTTTTCAGATGCTGCAAATCATCGGGGATGATCAAGGTATTGCTGGAAGTAATGCTGTCGTTCAATCGCTGAACGATCTCTTTTGCTTCCAAGCCTTGATCGGCAAGCTGCTTCGCACTCAATGCCAGATATCGCTGGATGTTGCATGTCGTATACGGTTCCACAATATGCAGCAAAAAATCCTGTTCCTTGGATACCGCATACAAGACCTGCGCAGTAGAAGACAAACCGCCGCTGAGCGTAACGGCGATCGCTTCCTCATATCCGTCTTCTTTGAGCTGTTGTATAAGACGCTCCATAGATCCCATGGTAGGCATGGAAGTCGTCGGCATATCCCCTTTATGAAGAAGCGCAAACACTTCTTCTGTCGTTATCGTTTCCTGATCTCTATATTCCTCTTCATTATTAATGATCTGCAGCGGGAGAAAATAAATTCCCGCAGTGGCCGCTTCTTTTTTGCTTAACCCGCTTCCGCTGTCCGTAATGATAGCTAATTTCATATCGCATCTCCTTTCATAATGAAAATCCGCTTTATTAGGATACCACTTTTTTCCTTTTCAGGCAAATAGGCAAACACAGAGAAATACGATATAATAAAACTACATGTTAGGAGAAGATTATGTACCGATTAAAAGAAGATCATGAACATACGATAGAAATACAAAAAAGCCGGTTTATCTGTTATCTGCATAAAACACTTGATGAAGAAGCAGCTAAGGAATTCATAACTTCCATTCAAAAACTTCATCCCAATGCCACACATCACTGCTATGCATTTATCATCGGCGAACATAATGAAATTCAAAGGAGCAACGATGACGGAGAACCGGGCGGTACCGCCGGGATGCCAATGCTGGATTGTCTTATGAAACAGCATATGCAGGATATCACCGCGGTCGTCGTCCGCTACTTCGGCGGTATCAAACTAGGGGCAGGCGGCTTAGTTCGCGCTTATTCCAAAAGTGTATCTGAAGCATTAAAAGAAGCTTCCCTAACACAAAAAAAGCAAATGAAACAATATCGTCTGTCATTTTCCTATGAACTTACCGGAAAATTAGACCACTATTTCCGAACACATGATATCCGTCTTTTACAAAAAACATATGAAGACTGCATCACTTATGAATTTCTAAGTGAAACTCCCATCGACGAAGATATTCAAGAGCTGACCAGCGGCCGCTTCTTTCCCGAATTCCTTCAGGATATCATCATCGATGCGGATATAAAAAGATAGAAACTTCTAGGACACCGAATCGGTGTTCTTTTTTGTATGTAAATACGCCTCCAAAAACCGTTTCGCAAGACTGTTCGGTTTCACGACGCGCAATATCTCCTCCTCAGAAAACCACTGTGCTTTGTCAACTTCCCAATCACTGACACCGCGAAGATCCTCTGATTCTGCCGTACATATAAAATTGCAGATCAATGTATTGGCTTTCGGAAAATACTCGCTTTTATTATATGAGAGCTCCGTTACCGAAAGTCCGATCTCCTCTTTTACTTCCCGGATGACCGCTTCTTCTAACTGCTCTTTTTTATCCACATAACCGGCAACCAGAATATTATGAGGGCTGCCGTACTGCTGGATCAATAAAATCTTCGTATGATCCGGATTGCGTACGATCATGGATACCGCCGTATAAAAAACAGGAAAACGGTATGCTTGACAATGCATACAATACGAATGAGCTCCCTCGTGTTCCTTTTCCTTCATTACCAGTTTTGTTCCGCACTCACTGCAGTAATTCATATAGCCACCTTCATTTCTCTTGTTACTATACCACAAAACAACACGTTCATGTATGGCAGCCTCTGTATTTCATATACAGCCATGATACGCACCATGGTTATCAAATGTATACAGAGCCGGACGCTGTGGATAAGACTGCGACCATAATCCTCCATGATACATAGCAGAACCTTTATAACTGATACCGAATAATTTTCCTTTTGATAACACGGAAGAAGAATACAAATACCAAGACAACTTATCTTCATTTGCATGAAAGCACAAAGCACTTACTTGTGTACCTGTTAGATCTGACCCTACAACAGGAACAACATTATTTTTAACAGAAATCGTGCTGTCTTAGAAACGAACTCACCTTATAATGGAACCCCAGTCCGAGTTTTAAACACAGTTCCCCTTATGCATAAAAATTTATCCACTATTTCATTCTAACCTACCTATAAAATAACGATAACAGAATTTATAAAAATATGCAGGTAAAAAAGAAAGATCCTCTGTATGCTATGTGAAATTATAATGCTTACTATAATTATTTATTATGCCTACTATAGAATATATACAGAGCCGGACGCTGAACTTTATCGACATTGCCAGCAGGTAAATCTATTGTCAGTTTGAAATTTGTTGAGCCTTGTTGATTCCCTGTAATACTCTGTCGACTAGAGAAAATTGTAGAAAACCATTTATCCTCGTATTGTGCAGCAGAACTGATTTTCCAACGAAAAGCATGGTCTTCTGATGGTATAGGGCCACTACCGGATGGGATTGCTTTTATCTTATGTCCTATAGAAATCGTGCCCTCATTACAATGGAACCCCTAACCTGCCATTGTAAACGAACCTCTCACCTCTTTCTTCTTTAATCTACCTATGAAATAAGGATAACAGATAATTTACAAGGATTATTAGTAAATATTAGAAATGACAAACCTCTGTATGTTATATAGAACTATGCTTCCTACCATAGTTATCCTATTTCATCAGAGCCGGACGCTGCGTAATTATGGCATTGTGATGCGTTTCATAAATATGATAACTATATACGTGACTAACAGATCCATTGCGCACTAAAATTACCGTTTGATTTGGAAAGCGAATATCGGAAGATGAGAGCCATGTCCACTGATATTTGGCGGAAGATGTACTTGCCCACTTTAAGGGAGTAAAGTAATTTTCCTCCTACTGATCATCATTTATCTGTGCAAGAATTTCATTGCTCACAGAAATCGTGCCCCCCTTATAATGGAACCCCGCTCCTCATTATCTTCTTCCTACCTTTGGGACTTGGGACTGAATCCCAGACCAATCACCCCTTATACATAAAATTTCATCCTTTTTATCCTACCTTATATGAAAATCTTAACAGATGCAAAAGAAAAAGCACAACTTCTACTATGAGAAAATGTGCTGTATATACTTTTTCTTTTATCAATATTCCTGTTCTCTATAAGGCGCTTATACACAGACCGTCTAAGGGTTTCCACTCAAATGCCGCTCAGCCAATTCCCTATATTCTCTTTCTTTCTCCGTATTTTTTAAATTACCGTAAATTGCCGAAATCAACAATTCATTGGAACTCTTATATCTTTCATCTAAAGCTGCTGTTTCCTCGATCAATTCATCCAAGTATTTCGATCCTTTTTCAACATAAATATCATACAGTCTGTGGACCTCTTTTTTCATTTTATTGCTAGAAGAATCCTTAATATTTTTATAATACTTATGAACCTTTGCTACATTGCCTTCCGACAGATAATAATTAAATGCCTTTAAATCGATATCATCTCTTTGCAGTGCCGTCAGTTTTACTTGATCGAATCTTGAAAAGGCATTATCGATTGCTTTTTTATCTTGTTTATAAATACAGCCATTTAATTTAATGTAATCTACATTGAAAGGATCAAACACCAATTTCACAAGTCTGCTATCCATAAGCCTGTCAAATTCATCAAAGTTTTTTTCATTCAACAAAGCGACCATTTCATTTAACTTCTTATTTTGAATTATTTTCGCAGTACCCGCAATGATCAGCCATACAACGAAAGATCCCGTAATCAATAAAAACAGTATATCCGATTGAAAATTATCAAACATAGATCACCTACTACATATTTTCCTTTTCCAACTCTTCTTCCATCTCTTTACGTGCTTTTTCTATGATTCCCGGGTCTAACAGTAAATCCACTACGGTATCGGCCATCACTTTACTTCCCAATCCTACCACATATTTTGCTCTGGGAGATGTTACCAATTTTAAATAATCCACAGTATGAAGCGCTACTCGTTTTTCGGTAATTAAACTCGGATACGGCATAATACCCGGGACCTTTCTCATCAAATTACCGAAATCCTCTCCTCCGTTATCATCAACCATTCCTTCTTTTAAAGGTTCTCCCAATAATTCAAAATTAGCTCGTAAATACTTTTCAAACGTATAATTATAAATTCTGCCTAAATACCCTATCTTTTCTTCCATATCTACTTCACATCCGGAAGCCAAAGCGCCGGCCTTTATACAGTTTTTAACCTTAGACGTCATCATATGCACAGAATTCGGATTAAAGCTTTTAATTTGTATTTGCAGCTTAGCTATACTCGGGATGACGCCGCTTTCCTTTCCCACATCAACAAAGCGTACGAACAGCTGTACATCGTCTGTTGTCTGATAGCGCAGCAATCCGATACCGGTATAACAAATAACTGCGGCATCATGGGCATTCACGCCTTTTTCTCTGTGATTCCCCGCATGAGCGGGAATTCCATGATAGGTTACATCATACGATACGCTGGTTTTACACCTTCCCGCAATCTTGCTTTTCCCCGAAGTCGGGTGCAGCAAGATCATAGCGTCTGTATCATCAAATACACCGTTATCTTGCATGATGATCTTACCGCCGCCGCCTTCTTCCGCAGGTGTACCGACGATTCTGATCTCTCCCGGCAATTCATACTTCTCTAAGACATATTTTAAAGCAAGCCCAGCTCCGACACCTGTTGCGGCAATAATATTATGTCCACAGGCATGCGCAACCCTTGTTTCCGTTGGCATCGCTTCCCCTAAATCAAGAGCATCATACTCACAGAGAATATCGATTCTCGGCTTTTTTACCTTGCCGATGGAAAATGACGCAACAAAGGCTGTATCTAATCCGCCGCTTTTGCCTTCCACGCAAAATCCTTCATCCGTTAATACATCCATCAGCTTTTTAGATGTATCATATTCTTTGAACCCTACTTCCGGATGATGATATATGTAATCAGATAACTCCCACAAGTCCTCTAATCGAGTATCGACATATTTTGATATTTCTTTTTTTATTTCCATATGATCCATGATATCCCTCCGTTAAAACATAGCAGGTCAACATACACTTTGACCTGCTTTCTGTTATTTCTTAAAATATTCCGACCAAAGAACCTAACATGCCGATTATCATAATAGATATTACTAACAACAAATAATTCTGCTTTTTGTTTTTAAAATACCACACGATTCCGAATATACACAATAACGGCAGTAACCCCGGTAATAAAGAATCCAAAACTTCCTGGACCGCAATGGACTTTCCAGAAGAACCGATGGTAAATTCTAAAGGCGTTGATAACTTAACATAAGATCCGGATAAAGCACCCATCATAAAGATCCCCAATATCGATGCTACATTGATAATATTCGTCATCAAACCAGAACCGATTAATTTATTAACGGCTTCCGTACCTAAGTTATATCCCAAGATCGCTAAATATCTGCCGACAAAATATACGGTTAACGGAAATAGAAACGGAAGCAATCCGCCGATAATATTTCCTTGTAAACCAAATGAAGCGGCAAGGGAAAGAATGATCGATTTAATCGTTCCTTGTATTAAGGAATCACCGATACCGGCAATAGGTCCCATAAGACCTAATTTCAGGTTCGTGATCACTTCCGGATCAACATCCCCTTCCAGTTTCTTTTTTTCTTCTAATGCTAATACAACACCGACAATTAAACTTCCGATCGTCCCCTCTGTATTAAAGAATTCCAAATGACGCTTTAAAGCATCTTTTAACCCTTCTTTATCATCTTTATAAAGCTTTTGAAGTGCCGCACTGATGGTATATGTAAATGATACAGCCTGTAAACGCTCAAATGAATTAGGAAGCTCAAGAGTTATAAACCAGCGGAAACGAGATTTCGTAATATCCTTTTTCGTCAATACTCGCTCACTCATGTACTTCTCCTCCTTTCTTTTGACTGCCGTTAAAGAACAAAATCAAAGCCAAACATACGCCGAATACTGAAATGGCCATAGTGTTTAATCCCATATATTGCACCATGAAATAAGCAATGAAGAAATAAGGCAGTATCTCTTTTCTTCCGATCTGCGTAATCATCAAAGCAAATCCAATAGCCGGTAATACACCGCCCGCAACGGATAATCCCCCGGTTACCCAGCTAGGCAAATAATCGATCAAAAACTGAGCAGCTGTCGGCCCCAAGTAGCTTATAATGAAAATCGGTATGATCTGCAATGCTGACATAAACAGCCATGGGTATAAAACCGCACAACGATTTATCTCTTTTACATTTCCCTCTTCTGCTTTTCTATCTGCATAATGCAAAAACCAAATATTGATACTTCTTTTCATATTATTGAAAAAGGTTCCTAAAATCCCGAAAGGAACTGCAATCGTAACCGCCATTTGCGCATCTAATCCTTGCGATAAAGCGATAGGAATCGCTATGATTCCAGCCATAGCCTGATCAGAAGGCATATTGTTGCCTGTCGCCACGACACCTAAATACAATAATTGAATACTACAGCCGATGATCAATCCTTGCGTAATGTCTCCAAAAATAATTCCATAGATCAATCCCAATGTCGCAGGCGACTTATATGCAGATGATAAGCCATAACCCGGAATAGCCACCGCATATAGGATTGCAGAAAACAATGCTAAACCAAAATTTCCAGTCATACTCTTTCTCCTTTTATATTAATCAAAATGAATACCCTTCATCACAGAATTAAATTCAGCAGAGCCATCCTCCGGCACCTGATGAAAATACACTCGCTGTCCGCTGTCATTTATTTCCTGTAAGCGATCAGCATCTGTTTTATCCAATGTAATCGGCCCGAAAACCGCTTTTCTGCTAGCTGAACCTCCCAAACCGCCGATCTGAATCGCATCAAACGATACACCTCCTTTATATATGCGATATACGTCATCGACATTTTTTATTAAGATCATACAATTCGTCTCATCGTACTTCGTTTCATGCCAATGCTTAATGAAATCATCAACCGCCACTACATTTACCTTGGTACCTAATGGCGCCGACATTTGATAAACACTCAACATAAAAGGATCATTTGCCAACTTATCGTTAACTACCAAAATCGTATCTGCTTTAATGGTATGTATCCATTTTGTAACGATCTGTCCATGCACCAGTCTGAAATCAACTCTTACCAATTTAATTGCCATACGTATTTCCTTTCATTTTTTCTAATACATCAAATCCATTCATTGCATATACTTCCATCAAATGCTTTTTCAAATCTTCAACAGTTCCAAAGCCGCAAGATGAAGATGCTTCTAACAGCATAGGTAAATTTACACCGCAAAGTATCTCTATATTATAATCACGAGACAAATTCAACAATGTATTACATGGAGTTCCGCCAAATAGATCCGTCAAACATAAGTACACAGACCGCTCATCCAGCTCTTCTTTCACCGCTACATAATAATCATCCATCGACATATCTTCCAAAAGCGAAACGGCAGTTATATTTTTTAACTTACCTCCGATCATTTCCGTTGATCTTATCAGTTCCTCTCCAAACCTTCCATGCGTACATACTAAAATCTTCATTTCCATCGTGGATCCTCCTGACGCTATTTCTTCTTAACGCTATGACCGCCAAATCCGTTCCTCATAGCCGCAACCATTTTACAGGAAAATTTCTCATGATCCTTCGAAGCATTTCTGATCATCAATGATAAGGCGATGACAGGCACCGAAACATTTTTTTCCAAACTTGTTTCCACTGCCCATTTCGCTTCTCCGTTCGCATCTACTTCTCCGATAATATTTTCTAAATCATGATCCTTTTGTAATTGGTCATAAACAATTTCCATGAGCCAACTTCTTATAACCGAACCGTGATTCCAATTATCTGCGACGCTTGCCAGATCATATTCAAAGCCGCTTTCTTTCAATAACTGGAAACCTTCACCGATAGCTTCCATCATGCCGTATTCGATACCGTTGTGAACCATTTTCATAAAATGACCGCTGCCCGCTTTTCCGGTATACATTAATCCGCCTTCTATTGCCACATCCGTAAAGACTTCTTCTAAATATTCAAAAGCCTGCTTATCGCCTCCTATCATCATGCATGCACCATATCTTGCACCGGAAATACCACCCGATGTTCCGCAATCAAGAAATTTTATGTTTTTTTTGCGCAGCATACTGTCATGCTTCATAGATTCCGTATATCGGGAATTTCCCGCATCAATCACAATATCATTTTCATCCAATTTCTCTGATAATTCCTTTATCGTGTTTTCCGTCGGAGTACCGCAGGGAAGCATCAACCATATAATTCGCGGTTTATCTAATTTTTCAATCAGATCGCTAAGACTAGATGCTACTCTAATACCGCTCTTTTCAATAAAAGAACAAGCCTCAAAAGATAAATCATATCCGATCACTTCCCTATGATGATCTTTTAAATTCAAAGCAAGATTAGCTCCCATCTTTCCTAAGCCAACAAGCCCAATTTTCATAATATTCCTCCCTATTTATCTAAACAAAGTATAAAACATTATTTTATTTTTATCAATAATAAAATAAAATATTTTTTTATTTTGTATTATTTATAGAATTTATAGAGACTTTTCCGGTTAGTATGCTATTATTAGATTAAAGACCGATACTTACTTATATTAGGAATGAAAGGAACGTATTATGAAAAAAGAACCAATTAAAATCAAGATAAAAACAAACAAAAGAAATCTGACAAAAAAAGAAAGCATAATCGCTGACTTTATCCTCTCCAATCCCAAAGAAGTATCAAAGATGACAATCAATGAAGTTGCATCTCGTCTGGGATTTGCCGATTCTACAATTTTTCAATTTACCCGCAAATTAGGATATAAAAGTTTCCGCGATTTTCGCAGCGATCTATTATTTGAAGAATATGATCCAGAGATATCTGTTCATGAGAATATCAAACCGACAGATACTTGCATCGAAATGACAAAAAAAGTATTTGAATCATCTATCAAATCTTTAAATGATACGATATGTCTGCTTACGGATAATGCATTAAAGAAGGCAAGCGACATTTTGTTAAATTCCGATCTGATCACCTTTTTTGGTGTTGGCGGCAGCAATGTTGTTTCTTTGGATGCCTATCATAAATTTTTAAGATCCCCTCTAAAAGTACAATATGCAACAGATTACCATATACAATTGATGCAGGCTTCTCTGTTAACAGAAAAAGATTGTGCAGTTATCATCACTCATACCGGTCTAACAAAAGAAACGATCGAAATTGCCAAAACAGTTAAGAAAAACAAAGCACGGATCATCACGATCACAAGCTACCCATCCAACGAGTTAAAAAAAGTATCCGATGTTATCTTTACCTCTGTATCGGAAGAAACCGGATACCGCTCAGAATCACTATCCAGCAGAATATCTCAGTTAGCCATCATCGATTCACTTTTTATCATCACTATGTTCAATGATGAAAACAAAGCCAACAAAACATTATATAAAATCAGAAATATTATAAACACCACAAAAAATGATGCATGAAATATTATAAATTAAAAAGCGGAACTATGCAGATCGACATAGTTCTTTTTTATTGATCACAAAATGATAACCCGCTTATCCATCGTGATTCCTCTGTATATCATATAGAATTATAATCCTTATTATAATTTCCGAATATAAACAGAGCCGGACGCTGACGGACTACACCGTTGCTGTTAGCAGCATCAATAGTTGATTGTATTACTCCGGAAATAGAAAAGAGCAGAGGGAATTTAAAATCACGAAACGTAGATGACCAATAGCCGCAATCAATGCCGGGAGTGCATGTTCCATTTGCTGCATATGTAATGGAATCAAAATTGGATGAACCAATAATAACAGGAGTATAGTGCGCAACAGAAATCGTGCCCCCCTTATAATGGAACCCCGCTCCTCATTATCTTCTTCCTACCTTTGGGACTGAATCCCAGACCAATCACCCCTTATACATAAAATTTCATCCTTTTATCCTACCTTATATGAAAATCTTAACAGACGCAAAAGAAAAAGCATAGCTACTGCTATGCTTCCTATCAAATATGATGCTCCTTCACAAGCTTCCAAAGCTCACTGTACGACACAAAGCTGATGGAATCACATTTCTCCTTTGCCTTCTGCCTCTGCTTCTTCACATTGCCGTCATGCTGCTTATACAATGCATTCTTATCCATCATATATTGCACATAACTGAATTTTTTCATCAAAAACCATACAGCGATGATACGATTGATCGTATCCTGCACATCCGATGCACTCTGTAAGATCTCTTTTAAATCGATCATCTGACGAGAAGCGATCGCTTTGGCACATTCATACATCTCATCATAGCTCGTAAAAATGTGCATATCCAACCAGCGCTGTACGATCCCTGCCTTTTCTTTCTGAAAAAAGAAACGGCGAATCGCTTCCTGCAGAAATTCCTCCTGCTTTTCATTCGCACACATCGATATGATCTCGTTGCGCGTTCCTTCATATTCGTTTTCCGGTTCACTCATAATGAAATAAAGAGCTTTTGCCATCACATATGCTTCCTGTTCGCCAAACGACAAGATCATCGCACGTTCCTGTTCCCGTATCTGATCGTAGATCACATGCGGACAGCGGATCTGTCCCTGCGGCAATTTAAAAGAATCGCGATAGCTGATGATCTGATTGGCGATCGCATCTTTGTTGATATTCAGCCGCAGCTCACTGCAGATCTTCATTTTCGGACTTATCGTCAGAAGATGCTGAAATATCACTTTCTGCTCTTCGTTTAAACGTTCCTCATACATCGCCAGATAATCTTCCAGATATCCGTTAAACAAGCACGTACTTTCCTGCTGTCGGCTATCGCTGAGTGAACTCAAAATTTCATAAATCGGCATGTTCCATCCTCTTTCCTGTCACTGCTTCCCCAATCTATCGTATGCTGTTTCAAAAAATATGCTATTATTCCTCATCTTCCTGCTCTTGTGCCATATCGTTCAACATGGACTCCAATGCGGCATCCAGATCGCTTGCGGATACCGTTTGCGCTTTTTTTTGCACCTGCGCAATTCCCGCTTGTAAAATATGCTCCGGCTTTCTTCCCGCAACAGCAGCCAGATCTTCTACATTCGCCGCATTGCCCGCAATCAATCCGATCCGTTTCGCATACTGCATATCTCCATCCAATGTTACGATCTTCCCGCCAGCTTCCAAAATAAGCAAAACTCCGGCTGCATAATCCCACGGAGAAAGACGCTGTTCGTAAAAACCATCGACACGCCCGCATGCCACATAACACAGATCCAAAACAGCACTGCCGCTTCGGCGGATATCTTTTCCTGCCAAAAACATACGGCGCATGATATCAAAAGTTTCCTGTGCAAATTCTTTTTCATATGGCGTCGTTCCGCACATGATCAAAGAGGAAGCGAGTTCCCGCTGCGATACATGTATCCTTTCATCATTGCGATATGCTCCTTGTCCCTTTGCGGCGATGAACATCTCATCCAGATAAGGATCATACACCGCCCCAAACACCGCTTCATGGTGTTCTAGTAAAGCGACAGAAATAGCAGAATGCCGATAGTCATATATATAGTTCGTCGTACCGTCAATCGGATCAATGACCCATAAAAAGCCATCCGTTTCTTCATGCACGTCATCCTCTTCCGCCAGAAAACCACTGCCGGGAAGAATCTCCGACAGTTTTTCGATTAAAAACTTCTGTACCGTTACATCCATATCGGTGACCAGGTTTGTCTGATCTCCCTTCTCCCGGACATCCGAAAACATATGGTTTCGTATCATATCCCCTGCCTGACGCAGAATCGCACTTACCTGTGCCGCATACGCTATATTCATAAGAGTGCCTTCCTTCTATGGCTACAGTATATCACGGATAAGCGGGAAGTGAAATAAATCTGCCCTTTTTCCACCATCGTTTATATACTGTTTACACATAGGAAATATACATATTTTTATTTACACGCATAAAGAATATGATTACAATAGATTCATAAAGAAAAGGTGACAATATGAATCAAGAACAACTTCTTTCTCTATTAGAGAAAAATTCCCGCTATGATACAAAAGATCTGGCGGATGTACTCAACGAAACAGAGGAGCATATACTGGAAGCCATGAGCGAAATGGAACGCCAAAAAATCATATGCGGCTACCATACGGTAATCAACTGGGATAAGACAAATACCGATAAGGTCATGGCGCTTATCGAGATCGGCGCAACACCGGAAAGAGAATACGGCTATGATCGTATCGCCAGAAACATCTATCGCTATCCGGAAGTGGATTCGATGTACCTGATGAGCGGAACGAGCGAATTCATGGTAATCATATACGGAAAAACGATGCAGGAGATCTCCGAATTTGTCGCAATGAAGCTGGCATGCGTGGAATACGTAAAATCCACGGCAACCTTCTTTGTCTTAAAACAATACAAAGCAGACGGTGAAATACTGGAAGAAGCAGAAGTGAAAGAAGAAAGGCTGATCGTGACACCATGATGTACGATACACTATTAAGCCGAAAAGTCAAAGAGATCAAACCAAGCGGTATTCGTAAATTCTTTGATCTCGCTTCACAGATGGAAGGTGTCATTTCCCTCGGTGTGGGAGAACCGGACTTTCACACGCCATGGCTCATCTGCGAGTCGGCTATCTATTCCATTGAAAACGGTCAAACCCACTATACGGCAAACCAAGGTCTTTTCGAACTGCGCAAACAGATCTGTGCTTATATGGAACGACGCTTTCATCTGACATATGATCCGCAAAAAAATGTCATTGTTACCGTTGGCGGCAGCGAGGCCATTGATATTTCCCTTCGCAGCATCGTCGATCCGGGCGATGAAGTTATTTTGCTACAGCCGGGATATGTGGCATATACGCCATGTGTAGAACTCGCGGGAGCAACGCCGAAATTCATCGAACTGACGGAGGAAAATCAATTTAAGCTGACACCGGAATTGCTGGAAGCAGCGATCAGCGATAAAACGAAAGCGATACTGATCAATTTCCCAAGTAATCCTACCGGCGGTGTCATGACAAAAGAAGACTATGCCAAAATCGTTCCTATTATAAAAAAGCATCAGCTGATCGTTATCAGTGATGAAATATATGCGGAGTTATCTTACAGCGAAGAACACTGTTCCTTAGCTAATTTCGATGAAATCAAAGATCAAGTCATCATCATCAGCGGTTTTTCCAAAGCCTTTGCGATGACCGGGTGGCGCTTGGGATTTACACTGGCAAATGAAACCTTCACGAGTGCGATGAATAAGATCCATCAATACATTATCATGTCTGCACCGACAGCTGCGCAATACGGAGCGATAGAAGCCCTTCGCCATGGTGAAAAAGAAGTACAGAAAATGAAAGAGTCCTATGAACAAAGAAGAAATTTTGTTGTCAATGGATGCAACCGCATCGGCTTAAAGACACATCTTCCACAAGGTGCTTTTTACATTTTCCCTTCCATTCAAAACACCGGTATGACAAGTGAACAATTTTGCGAAGAATTGCTGAAAGAACAAAAAGTAGCATGTGTACCGGGAACTGCTTTCGGTGAAGCCGGCGAAGGATTCATAAGAATTTCTTATGCTTACAGCATTGAACACCTCAAAGAGGCGATCGCAAGAATCGATATCTTTCTTAAAAATCGAAAATTCTGATGACAAAAACCCATGTCAACGACATGGGTTTCTTTATGCTCTATTTGTGATACAGATCAAAACATTTCTATGACCAGCGGTGTTATATAGGCTTCTATAACAGCAGCTGTTATGATCAAAGGAAGGATGATAAGCGCCAAAAAGCGGCCAGCATCCGCAAGATCTTCCCGAAGACTTCCCTCTCTTTTCTTGAGGATGCGCATCGTTATTTCCTTGCATACATATATCCCTAAAGAAATCGCCATGATCAATGCGGGAATTTCAAAAATGCCATGGGGCAAAATACCTGCGATCATCGTACCGATCGGCAACCCTAATTCCATGCTCAATCCAAACAATGTACCGATAATAGCACTGTTAGTCACCAAAGCAATCACAGGCAAAAACAAAAACGGAATGATGCCCAAGCCGATAGCTGCCATACAGGCACGAACATTATTAAGCAATAAACCGACAACGGAAAGATTTCCGGCATCATCGAAAACTTCGGTAAAAGACATAGATGCTATAAAGTTTCTCATCCACTCCCATCCCACATCGGGATTGTTTTTTACATATAAAGTGGAGACAAGCGTCAAGATAACAGCCGCAAATGCTGCCATCAATATAATTCTTTTCAGTTCATCGACAAAAAACGCAAAGCAGATACTATATTGTTTTTTTAAAATATCCATACATATTTCCCCTTTGTTTTATTTTACCATAATTGCCGTAATAATAAAGTATGAAAAAAGGTCATCACTGACCTTTTAATTGGTAAAGTTATCGAAGTATCCTTGTACAAGAACGACCGGAGTTCCTTTATCGCCGGAACCGCTCGTTAAATCACATAAGGAACCGATCAGATCGGTAAGCTTTCGCGGTGTCGTTCCCTGCGAAGCCATATTTCCTACCAGATCATTTTCCTTTTGACGGATCTTTTCGGAAATTGCCTGCTTCAACGCTTCTCCGCTCAGATCCGCAAAATCATTATCCGCTAAATACTTCAGTTTCAGTTCATTCGGCGTACCTTCAAGTCCTTCCGTATAAGCAGGCGATACGCATGGATCTGCAAGCTCCCATATCTTCCCTGCCGGATCTTTGAAAGCACCGTCACCATATACCATAACTTCTACATACTTTCCTGTTTTATCCAAAATCTGCTTCTGTACATCATAAACAAAATCACGGCATTCCTTCGGAAACAGCTTTACCTTATCTTCCGTAGATTTGTTAGAGCCTAAAAGTCCGAACTTTTCGTTATATCCGCTGCCGTTTACAGAAGAAGTAAGAATATCATCCAAACCGCATACGGTTTCTGCACCATTTGCCAGCAAGATTCTCTTCGTGCGAGCCCTTGTATGAATATCACACGTTAATACCTTCTTGGCATACGGCAATATCGCTTTCGGATCATTCGCAAAAATGATCTCCACATCAGCTCCGGCGCTGCGAATCAGATCACCGTAATAAGCAACATAATCAATACCGGTAAACGGATGTTTATTTTCACCGAATAATTCTCTATATCGTGCAAGAGTAAGTACATCACTGTAAGGATTTACGCCTGCTTCATCAAGCTTATCCAAAGAAACCAGTTCATTTCCTACTTCATCGCTTGGATAGCTCAGCATCAAAACGACTTTTTTGACACCGGAAGCAATACCTTTTAAACAGATCGCAAACCGATTTCGAGATAAGATCGGAAAGATCACACCGATCGTATCTTCGCCTAGTTTCTTCTTCACATCTTCCGCGATCGCATCCACAGAAGCATAATTGCCTTGCGCTCTTGCGACAATGGATTCCGTAACTGAGATCACATCTCGATCCCGCAGTTCAAAATGTTCGCTTTCCGCTGCTTCCAATACGCTGTTTACAACAATATCCGCAAGATCGTCTCCCTCACGGATGATCGGACAACGCACACCTCTTGAAACAGTTCCTACTTTTCTTTCCATAGTTAACACCTTTCTCATATCATCCAATATTGACTTTTCCGTCATGCATATTATAATACATGTATTACCATAAGTAAAATTAATAAATAGCGCATTTGCTATTAGAGGTGCTAATATGTCGATCAAGCTCGAACAATACAAAATATTTCACGAAGCCGCTACTACCTTGTCGTTTTCCTTAGCTAGCAGAAACCTGTTTATCACACAGTCAGCCGTTTCTCAGGCAATCAAAGCCATGGAAAAAGAAATGCATACCAAGCTTTTCAACCGCAATGCCAAAGGTGTTACCTTGACGAAAGAAGGGGAAATCCTACATACGTATATCACGCATGCATTGGAACTCATTCAAACTGCCGAACATAAAATATCCAACATGCAGGAACTGAAGGACGGCAATCTGATCATCGGCGCCGGAGATACGATCTCCGCTAATTATCTGATGCCGTATTTGGAAACATTTCATCGAACATACCCGAAAGTGAAGATCACTGTTATCAATCGAACATCCTTGGAAATGCTGCCGCTCATTGAGACAAATGCTATCGATCTCGGATTTCTGAACTTACCGATCGAACGAGAGGAAATTGAAGTGGTTCCATGTCTGGAAGTACATGACATCTTTGTAGCAAGCAAACATTTTCCGATATCGCCGACACCGTATCAAAAGGCCGATATCGCCGAGATGCCGCTGATTCTTTTAGAAAAAAATTCCAATTCCCGTCATTTCATTGAGGAGGCTTTCGCCAAAGATCACATACGCTTACATCCACAGCTTGAGATCGGCGCGCATCATCTGCTTCTGGAGTTTGCGAAAATCGATCTCGGGGTATCCTGCGTCATTAAGGAATTTTCACAAGAATATTTGCAAAGAAACGATATTCAGGAGCTTATTTTGCAAGATCCGCTTCCGGCGCGTTCCATCGGATATGCTTATCTGAAAAAGAGCACGTTGTCCGCACCGGCAGTTAAATTCATCGAAATTCTCACGCATTCATAAAAAAAGAATCTCAGGATTCTTTTTTTATCGTCAGTCATCCTCTTCAATAGAAAATATTTTTCTATGAAAATGCTCTTCTAAAAAATCTTGCGCCTCTTCCAGCGTAAATACCTCATCGTCATCAGCATCTTGCTGGGCCTTGCGGAGACTTTCTTCTATAGAAAGATCATTCATAAATGGTGCTGCGGCTTGCTCATCTTGTCTTTTCATCTCACTCCCCCATCTATTATTAGTATAGCGAGTAATAATTTCTTATTCAAACAATTAATTTAAATAGAGTTGAAAAATAAATAAAAATATTAAAATATAACAATTTATTTTTAATTTTTGTAATTATTATGCATTTTTAATAATTATTTATAAATATTTACATGATCGGGTACGATCTATTAACCGCTATATGACTATCTTCTTAAAACAGGTGTATGAAAAAATGAAGGAAATCCGTATTTTTTTACATATAAATGATAGCAATGTATCATTTAAAAGATGTATTCTCCCTATAGATTCACAACACCCTATATTAAACATAAAATTCTTTCATCGTATCTAAGCACAGACATGCCAAACGTCCTGTAGGAAGATGAGCTCCGCAGTCAATGACAATATGCTGATGCGCATGGACAATCGTTGCCTTTCCCGTAATATACAGCGTCGGCGTGTGTCCGGAAATAACATAAGTATACAGATCGGAAAAATAGGCTTTCGTATAATCCGGTCGTTCCCATATGAATTCATCCAATGTATATGTGCTCAATTCTTTGGCTGGATCAAAATTTCCTAATCCCCCATGAACGAGAATATAGCGTTTTTCGTTTACCGAAACTTCCTCATATAAAGAAAATTCCAGCAGATATGCTAAAACATCATCCTGTTCCTCTTTGGTCATCGTTTTAAATTCACGAATCGTCGTCATTCCTCCGACGTCCATCCATTCGCTTAATCCCTGCAATCGATCATGATCGATTGTAGGAAGATTTTCCTCGGTAATTTCTCTTTTTAACCAAGTTAAACAGTTGGCAGCCATAAATTCATGATTGCCTAATATAGGGATCACATTGGAACGCAGCATCATATCCCGCAGTATTTTCAATCCATATTCTCCTCTGTCTACCACATCCCCCAATACATACAGTGTATCTTCTTTCGTAAATGCGATCTGTTCAAGCATCTGTATATATTTTTGATATTCCCCGTGAATATCACTCATCACATAGATCAAAACGATACCTCCTGCCTTACTGATTAACGAATGCAAAATTTTATAATATTTTAGTTGATATTTTTTAAATTTTTACACCAATAATATTGTAAACGACACTCGGTAAAGTACTATTATTCATAGTATTCCCTCTTTCATGATACAACTATTATAATTAATTTAACATCGAATACCAATATGAATTCATATATTTTTTAAATAGGTAATTTAAAATTACATTTTTGTTTAAATGTTCCTAAATTTGAGATTTAAAGAATTTAAAAAGGCTGCCGATAACAAAACTATTGTTGCTTCATCATCGAAATCTCGTACCATTGCATCCACTTTATCAAACCCTAAATAATTTAATGCAAACTTTCTACGATGCCTGGACACCGTTCTCTTTATTTGAACGAACAAGAACTGGCATCAAGATACTATATTTCTTTATACTATCAATTCACTTGTTCATATTCTCATCCAATGGACCCGTATCAATACTTGATAATTTGGTTTTCATAATTTTTCTTGACTCCTATTCACCATTCAACTAATCCTTTGAGATTAGCTATACAACAAAAAGGAATCACTATTAAAAGCCAGCAATTCCTTAATTTATGTTTATTTTAAAATTGGTGTATCAAGAACCCCTTTGATAGTCAAGAACCCCTTTATTTATCACTTTTTCTTACTTATTTTTCATGTGTGGAAACAACAGCACTTCCCGAATCGTTTCCGAATTTGTAAGCAGCATCACCAAACGGTCGATGCCCAAACCGACACCACCTGTCGGTGGAAGACCATACTCCAACGCTTCTACATAATCGACGTCCATCTCGTTCGCCTCATCATCCCCAAGCTCACGCAGCTTCAACTGATTCTCGAAACGCTCCTTTTGATCGATCGGATCATTCAACTCCGAAAAAGCATTCGCATACTCACTGCCATCAATAAACAACTCATAACGATCGGTAAAACGCGGATCGCTCTTGCTCTTTTTTGCCAACGGGGAAATCTCAACCGGATGACCGTATACATAGGTAGGCTGAATCAACGTTTCCTCTACATATTTTTCAAAAAACAAATTGATGATATGTCCGACACTGTTATGCTTCTTCTCCATTTCAATACCATGCTCTTTCGCAAGCGCACAAGCTTCCTCAAACGACATCTCCTGCCAGAAATCCACACCGCAGCGTTCTTTGATCGCATCGGCCATGTGCAGCCTCTTAAATGGTGCTTTCAATGAAATCGTCTTATCCTTCCAAGGAATCTCCGTAGAACCGCATACCTTAAGCGCAACACTTTCCAACAGTCCTTCCACCAAATCCATCATTCCCTGCAAATCGGAATATGCCACATAAGCTTCCACCGTCGTAAATTCCGGATTGTGATTCTTATCCATACCTTCGTTGCGGAATAATCGACCGATCTCATAAACGCCCTCTAAGCCGCCTACGATCAATCTCTTCAAAGGAAGCTCGGTCGCGATACGCAAATAAAAGGGCATATCCAACGTATTATGATGTGTCACAAACGGACGGGCGCTTGCACCGCCAAGGATCGGCTGCAATACCGGTGTTTCCACTTCTACCAATCCCTGCTCATCCAAATAAGACTGGATCGCACGAATGATCCTAGGTCGTGTCAATGCAATCTTCTTTGCCTCTTCATTCATGATCAGATCTACATATCTGCGGCGATAACGCTCTTCTACATCCTGCAATCCATGATATTTCTCCGGTAACGGACGCAGAGCTTTTGAAAGATGCGTATAAACTTCTGCTTTTACGCTCAGTTCTCCATGATTGGTTTTCATCACCGTACCTTCAATACCGACGATATCTCCTAAATCGCTCTTTTTAAATACTTCATATGCTTCCTCTCCGATAACATCCTTACGCACGTAGATCTGAATCTGTCCATCCAGATCTTGTATATGCATAAAACCGGCTTTCCCTTGCCTTCTTTTGGTCATAATACGTCCGGCAATCTTAACGTGTACATCCTTTTCTTCGAGTTCTTCCTTTTCACATTCTCCGTACTCTTTATGAATCTGTCCGGAACGATGCGTACGCTTATAGGCTTCCCCAAACGGATCGATTCCCATCTCTCTTAATTCTTCCATCTTACGGCGGCGGACAATTTCCTGCTCTGTTAAATTTTCCATATGATCTCCTTTCCCTTATTTCATATAAAAAGCTCTCTTCCGATAGGGACGAGAGCTTCATCGTGGTACCACCCTACTTCATCACTCCGTTTCCGAAATGACCTCAGCAACTTTACAAGTTTCTTTCGTAACGTGAAAGCGACGTCTTAACGAAGGCTCCGAGTCTTTATTTCTTATAAAATTCCACGATCCCTTTCCACCATCCGGGATCTCTCTGAAAGCTTCCTTTTATAATACTTTCTCTTCATCGCCATATTTCAGTTAGATTATATATAGGTTGCCTGTATTTGTCAATTTTAATCAAAAAACTTATGATGCATCCGCTTTTTCTCTTTTTTGCCGGATGATCTCCGGCACGTATTGTACAATACCGGCACAGATGATACCGATAAACGTATCGATCACACGATTGATTACATAGGAGGCAGCACCACTGACCGTACGATCCATATGTAAAACGACATTGATAAATACGATACAGCAAATAGAAGCCGAACCGCGTATATGCAATACCACGCATAAATAGATCAACAGGCAGACACCCGCCGGTATAACAAGCAGACGGATGGTCTCATAGTGTTCTATATTCGACAGCCACAGCATCACAAAAAATCCGATCAATCCTCCGATGCATGTACCGATCCACCGATGTACTCCTGCATTCCATGTTTTTTCACTCGTCTGCTGTAAACAGATCACCGCAGCAATACAGCCGAAAAAAGGATCTTCTCTCTGCAATACATATGACAGCAAAAGCGTTAAAAAAACACTGCATCCCGTTTTGATATTCCGCATGCCTATTTTCGGAAGCTTCCATTTCTCCATTCTGCTCACCTGTCCATTTACTCTTAAAAACATCTATATTATTATACATCAGAAAGAAAGATCCGTCATAAGAAATGACAGATCTTTCCGTTACTAATGACGGCAGTTACCACAACTGCCACAAGAACCGTGACATCCATGCTTTCGACTCTTCCGTATAGAACAAACAGCAAGCACAACTGCTGTTCCCAGTGCGATAAAGATAACACATGTACCCATGATCCATTTTCCTTTTATGCTTTCGCATATTCCTTTTGTTGCTGTTTTTCCTTACTTTTCGGTTTTCTAAAAAGAAGATATACAAAGAGTACAAAGACAGCTACAGCCAAAGCGCTCATCATAGTAAACCCATATACACTAATCATCGCAAATTGATAAATCACAAACGACGCCAAGTATGCAAAGAGACATTGATATCCAATGGCAAAAACTGTCCATTTTGTATGATTCATCTCTCTTCGAATAGCTCCCATCGCCGCAAAGCACGGTGCGCAAAGCAGATTAAACACTAAAAATGAGAAAGCAGAAGCAGCGGTAAAACTCAATGCCATGGCATTCCAAATCTCAACGCCATCTTCAGCAACTTCACCGAATCCGAATAAAATACCAAATGTCGCAACAACATTCTCTTTCGCTACAAGGCCGGTGATCGCTGCAACCGCAGCTTGCCAGTTGCCCCATCCCAGTGGCGCAAACAACGGAGCCATCCCAGAACCGAGTACTGCCAGAAAGCTTTTTGATAATTCCTCTTCTTCCAACATAACAATTGCCCCATCATCGATACCAAAACGGGAAGCAAACCAAATAACGATCGTAGAAAGTAAAATGATCGTTCCTGCTTTTTTGATAAAACTGGATCCTCGTTCCCACATGCTTAACAAGACATTCTTTAGCTGCGGCATATGATAAGCAGGCAATTCCATGATGAAAGGAGACGGATCTCCTGCAAACAGCCTTGTTTTCTTTAAGATGATCCCGGAACACACAATTGCCGCAATGCCGATGAAATAAGCACTCGGCGCCACCCAGGAAGCACCATCGAACAGAGCTCCGGCAATCAACGCGATAATAGGAAGCTTCGCGCTGCATGGAATAAACGTCGTTGTCATAATCGTCATCCTTCTATCTTTTTCATTTTCAATCGTGCGGCTGGCCATAATACCCGGAACACCACAACCGGTCCCGATCAGCATCGGAATAAAAGATTTTCCAGATAACCCGAATTTGCGAAATATGCGATCCATAATGAAAGCAATGCGCGCCATATAACCGCAATCTTCCAGCAATGCTAAGAAAAAGAACAACACAAACATCTGCGGTACAAATCCCAGCACAGCCCCAATCCCGGCAATGATACCATCTAAAATCAAAGAAGACAGCCATGCGGCGCAATCCAACGAAATCAAAAATTCTTCCACAAAAGGAGGTATGATTTCCGTGAAGAGCACATCATTTGTCCAATCTGTCACAAAGCCGCCGATCGTTGTAACAGAAACATAATATACGATATACATCACAGCAGCAAAGATCGGCAATGCCAACACACGATTCGTTACAATGCTGTCAATACGATCGGACAAACACATTCCGTTTCTCGTTTTTGTATATGTCTTTGCCACTAAATCGGAAATATATACATAGCGGGCATCCGCTATGATACTTTGTATATCATCATCAAATTCCGCCTTCATTTCTTCCCGCATGCTATCGATCTGCTGCATATCCGCATTTATCATCGCTATATGCTCCATCGTCTTTTCATCCTTCTCCAAAAGTTTTATCGCATACCATTCTTTCTTTGCCGCATCGCAGAATGAACACACGCCTTCAACCCTTCGTAAATACTTTTGAATATTTTCACTATAAATGGAAAAATGCAGCCGATCTCCTCTACCGATATCTTTTACAAACGTATCCGCTAATGTATCCAATCCCTCATTTTTCAAACCCGATACCGGTATAACGGGACAATGCAATTGAACAGCAAGTTCTTCTATATGAATACGATCTCCATGATTTTTTACCAGATCCATCATATTCAGTGCCACTACTACCGGAATACCCGTTTCTAACAATTGAGTAGTCAAATACAAATTTCTTTCCAAATTTGTCGCATCAACGACATTAACGATCAAATCGACATTCTCATTAAGCAAAAAATTTCTTGCGATAACTTCATCCAGACTATAGGGCGATAATGAATAAATACCGGGCAAATCAATCAGTTTTATATCGCTGTCACCCTTCCATCGCCCTTCCTTTTTCTCCACTGTCACTCCCGGCCAATTACCTATATACTGACTACTGCCCGTCATCGCATTAAAAATGGTCGTTTTCCCGCAATTGGGATTTCCTGCCAACGCAATTGTTTTCATACATTTCCTCTCTTTCTCATACCGTCGTTCTTTCTATTTCGATACATGCTGCATCTTCCTTGCGAATGCTTAATTCATATCCACGCACCTTAATTTCTACTGGATCGCCCAAAGGCGCTGCTTTTCGTACATATATGTACGTATTTTTTGTAATCCCCATATCCATCAACTTTTTCTTGCAAGCACTTTCTCCGTGAAGTTTTTTCACTATCACTTCATTACCCGGCTGTATTTCATTCAATGTCTTCATTCAATTTCTCCTTTTCCTTCACATACCATAATACGGTTCGCCCATGTCTTATCTAAAGCGATTCTTGCATCTCTTATACAAACAATAACATTCCCTTTCCACTCATTTATTATCTGTACACAAGAGCCTTCCGTAAATCCCATATCTGATAAACGACTACGCACATCATCTTTACCGATAATTTTATAAATTCGCAATTCTTTTCCTGCCGGGGCAGTTGTCAGCAACATAGCATCATCTCCTAAGTTAGTTAAATATAACTTTATAGTAAAATGTTAGCATTGACTAACTTAATTGTCAAGAGGTTTTTACAACATCTTCCATATCACAATAAAAAGATTAAAATAACATATTCTTACAAATGATATTTTTTTGTTATTCTTTTCCTGTAGGTAGGCTGAAAAAAGAGGATAGAAGTTCGTTTAACATGGTGGTTCGGTCACTTTGGGGCACGATTTCTGTTCATCATCAAATATTGCCGATATTCACAACTACCTGTAGCGGACCGGCAATATCGCAATGTGACGGCTCTTATGATGTATTCTTTTCTTATTATGTCAGTGACGGTAGTGATCTTGATCATCGAATTTTATTATCCACGGCTCCTCTTGCATTGCAGTCAGCAGCAGTATACAGTTGCGGCGGCCTCAATACAGGAATAACCCGTGCTCGTTTCTATCAGCGTCCGGCACTGTCGATGTAAGGAGATCATGATAAGCATTATGATCGTATATAAAATACAGAGGTTTTCATTTCCAGTATTTACTAACAATTATTTGAACATTATCTGGTATTCTTTCTATAAAGGTAGGCTTTTTATTCTTCTCTTCCCTTCTTGGATCAGCTATAGCACGATTTCTAATTATCATGGTGTTGTTTTAGTTATAAATAAGGAACCCGACATTATCCTCAGCTGGAAAAAGTTGACACAACAACAATGGGAAACTACCTTTTTGGCAACGCACTATGACCTAACAAGAACCGGGGGTTTACATTCCGATGGTTCTTGGGCAATGCCTCATGCCGCTATAACGCACGAAGCAATTCAGCGTCCGGCTCTGTACAGATTGGATAACTATGGTAAGTATCATAGTTGTATATAAGATACAGAGGAAAAAAAGATAATAAAAAAAACGCTTATCAAAGCGTAAAGGAATCCTTATTTGATCTCAGGCTCCGCTTCATCAAAGTCCTTGGTATCAAAGAAAATAGATAAAGGGATCTCCAAACCATCACAGATCTTCTTAACGGTAGAGATGGTAGGGTTTCTGCTGACACCGGAAGTGATGTTATTCAAAGTAGATTGTGTAATATCACACATGATGCTGAGTTTATTAAGAGAAATGTTATGTTCTTTGCATAAGTCTAAGATACGTTTACTGCAGGCTTCGCCAAGAGTCACAGACATCCCTCCTTTGCGAAAATGATACGACTTTTAACTATAGAAAGTTTACCTTAGTATAGTTAATTTTCGTTTATTTTATTCAAGGGAGGATTTAAAAGAAAAAAGATTCAGAAAACAGGCATTTCAGCTGCTGTATATGGAATATTGGTTGAATGGGATATAAAAAAACGGGCGATATAACCGCCCTCTTTTTCTACTTCAATTCTTTGATTTTTTCCCAGCTGAATTGCGGATCACCGAAGTGACCGTAACAAGACGTCTTTGCGTAAATCGGTTTTCTTAGATCCAGTTCTTTCAAGATATTGCTGACTTCAAAATTAAAGTTACGGCGAATGATGTCCAAAATCTCCTCATCGGATCTCGTTCCCGTTCCAAATGTTTCTACCATCAGCGATACGGGTTCACTCTTACCGATCGCATAAGCTACCTGAATCTCACATCTGCGTGCCAGTTTATGCGCAACTACATTTTTTGCTACATATCGGCAATAATATGCTGCGCTGCGATCTACTTTTGTCGGATCTTTACTGGAGAAACAGCCGCCGCCAATGCGTCCCATTCCTCCATATGTATCACATACGATCTTTCTTCCGGTCGTTCCCGAATCGCCGAAACTTCCGCCTAAAACAAAGCTGCCGCTTGGATTGATCAAATATTTCGTATTTTCATCTACCAAAGAAGCCTCCACACAAGGCCGGATAACCTCATTCATAATGATCTCGCGAATCTGTTCCTGAGTCGCTTCTGCCGCATGCTGCGTTGATACGACGATCGTATCGATACGCTTTACTTTGTCGTTTTCATATTCCACGGAGACCTGCGTTTTACCATCCGGTTTCAACAGAGGATTCCCACGGCGTACACGGGTTAGCTGCAATGCCAGCTTATGCGCATAGTAAATCGGTGCCGGCATATACTCATCGCTTTCATCACAAGCATATCCAAACATGATCCCCTGATCACCAGCTCCCAGATTCCCATCTTCGTGCATTACCGCCTGATGAATCTCATTAGATTGTTTATTCACTTTTACACAAACCGTATAATCTTCTTCGTAACCGATCTTTTTGATGACCTCTTTCGCAATTTTTTCATAATCCAGCTTTGCTGTCGTATTCGCTTCTCCGTATATCAAAACAAAATCATCTTTGATCGTCGCCTCAACAGCCATTTTGGAATTCGCATCTTCGCAAAGCGCCGCATCCAAGATCGTGTCGGCGATCTGATCGCAAATTTTATCCGGATGTCCTTCCGTGATGCTTTCGGATGTAAATAAATAATTTTTCATATCGTTCTCCTCCTATAAAAAAGCCTTCTCGATAAAGAGAAGACATAAAGATTTCATCTATTGTTCTCTTATCGCTGTCAGCATTACCACCTTGTAGCTTAACAGGTTGGCGTGGGATCAAGCGAGCTGACTCTCTACCCCATCTCTTGATAAAAAGCATATATATTAAAACATACATCACATAGAATGGCAAGCATAAATATGCAGTATTTCTTACTAAAATGATATATACTGAAGAAAAGGTAGATATGGCATATCTTTTCTTACCTGCACGATTTCTGTTCATCATCAGATTAAAGTCATTGCAGGCGGTATGTGTACGATAACAGATGGCTCTTGTCAAAATGGTGCTAGCAGAGACACTTCTTTTCATTACTCTTTGCAGAATCTTCCAAATCAGAAACCTCACTTTACACCAGGATCTACTGCTTCAAACGCTCATACGGTATATGGGCACTCTTTCACCGGTTATAGTGTTCTTGACCACCAATCTTGTTTCATATATCACTGGCAGCGTCCGGCTCTGTATAGATTCGATAACTATAGTACGTATTCTAGTTGTATATAAGATACAGAGGTTTTCATATCCAGTATTTTCTAGCAAATATTCATGAGTATCTGTTATCCTTTCTATAAAGGCAGGTAAAAATGATAATGAGGTTAGGGTGTTCCTTTCTATGGTGCACGATTTCTGTATATAATAAGAAACCTGCATCAATATATGATGCTTGGGAAGGACCATATTTTGCACCGATGAATTGGAATATCCAAAGTGGGAAAGAACATGAATGGACTTGGTTATCATCACCAGACATGCAAAGAAAAAAAGAAGCAGCATATCTTGCTGAATATGGTAATCTTGATCAGGCCTATTCATATCATTCACCAATTACATATCCTTCCGTTATTGTTGCTCAGCGTCCGGCTCTGTAAAAACTAGATAACTATGATAAGCACCATAGTTCCATATAACATACAGAGGAAACCTTATTTATTCTCGATAGCGCAGATGCTTGCATATTCTGCAAAATATATTAAAATATAACCAAGTGAGGGCAAGCTATGAAACCATTATTTATTGAATATCCCAAATGCACAACATGTCAAAAAGCAAAGAAATGTTTAAAAGAGATGGGCATTGCTATGGAAGAACGGCATATCGTAGAAGATACGCCAACTTATGACGAACTAAAAGAATGGATCGCAAGAAGTGATCTTCCGATACGGCGATTCTTTAATACAAGCGGAAATTTATACAAAGATATGAAACTGAAAGATAAACTGGATGATATGAAAGATGATGAAAAAATCAAACTCCTCAGTGAGCACGGCATGCTGATCAAGCGTCCGTTGTTCATCAGTGATCATCATGTCTTCGCCGGTTTCCGAGAAGAAACATACCGTCAGCTTGATAAGGAGCACTTATGAAACTGGGAGAATCACTGGAAGATTACTTGGAAACGATGCTGATCTTAGAAGAATCGGGAAAAATTCGCTCTGTCGATGTAGCCAAGCATCTCAATGTATCTAAACCAAGCGTCAATAACGCTTTATGCATCCTGAAAGAAAAAGGATATGTAACACAGGAAAACTACAAAGACATCCATCTGACAGAGGCGGGACGCAAGGAAGCACAGCTCGTCTTTGAACGGCATATCATGCTGCGCACTTTTCTGATTGATATTCTAAAAGTAGATGATAAACAAGCGGATATCGATGCATGTAAGATCGAACATATCATATCGGAAGAAACCTTTCAAAAATTTAAACAGTATTATCATGAACAAAAGAAAGAATCCTGAACTTTCAGGTTTCTTTTTATTTTTACAATTTGCCGGTTTCTTTCCATGTATATAGCTTTTCCATAGGACGCAATACGTAACGATGAGCAGACTTGCATATATATTGAAACATGATAAAATTTAACATGCGAGGTGATGAATATGAGCAAGGCGAAAAGAGCGATCGGCATTTTCGATTCCGGGATCGGCGGTATCAGCGTACTAAAAGAAATGCACCGCTTGTTTCCCCATGAGGATCTTATCTATTTCGGAGATTCTAAATTTGCCCCTTATGGAGAAAAACTTCGCAGCGAGATCATGGCACGATGCACGGAAATATGCGAATTTCTGATCTCTAAAGGAGTCAAAGCCATCGTCATCGCATGCAACACCGCTACCTCCGCCGCGGTCGATATGCTTCGAGAACGATATCCGAATCTCCCGATCATCGGTATGGAACCGGCCTTAAAACCCGCTATCCAGCAATCCCGAAGCCATTATGTAGCAGTTATGGCAACGCCGTTTACACTAAGCGAAAAAAAGTTCAGCGATTTGATGAAAAAGCATCAGGAAAATAATACGATCATAAAAATACCGTGTCCTCAGCTCGTACAGATCGCAGAACATAATGAACTGGACGATATCGCCAAGATCCACGACCAGCTGCATCAGTATTTTGATGAAGTGGATCAGGATAAACTGGATGCTGTCGTATTAGGATGTACGCATTTCATCTTTTTCAAGAAACATATACAAGGCATATTAAAGGATTCTGTTCGCATCATAGACGGCAACGAAGGGACGTGCCGCCATCTGATGGATATTTTACGAGAAAGAAATGAGATAAACGATGCCGAAACAAAAGGAAGCGTTATGATCTATAACTCTTCCAAAGAAGACGATATTTTGGAGCTATCCTACGAACTGTTCCAAAAAGAGCTTTAACGTACGGCATCATCATAAAAGACGTTCCAATGAACGTCTTTTTTTATTGTGGGATCGGATATTGTTCCGTTGTCTTTCTGACTTCCTCTCTTATGCGAAAGATCGTTTCTTCCGATGGATCTTTTAACACGCAGGATATCCATTTTCCGACCTGACGGAACTCTTCTTCCTGAAAACCGCGTGTAGTCATAGCCGCGCTTCCCAAGCGGATACCGCTTGTCACAAACGGCTTCTCGCTGTCAAAAGGAATCGTGTTCTTATTACATGTGATGCAGGCGGCATCCAGCAAGCGCTCTGCCTCTTTGCCGCTCATACCGATAGAACCTTTGACATCCACCAAACAAAGATGGTTGTCGGTACCTCCGCTGACGATACGGAAGCCCTCTTCTTTCAACGTATCGCTTAATACTGCGCAATTCTTGACGATCTGCTGTTGATACTGTTTAAATTCCGGCTGCAGCGCTTCATAAAAACAAACCGCCTTTGCCGCGATCACATGCATCAAAGGGCCTCCCTGCATACCGGGGAATACCTTCTTATCCAACAGCGGTGCATACGCTTCCTTGCACAAGATCACGCCGCCGCGAGGTCCACGCAGCGTTTTATGGGTCGTACTCGTCACAAAATCCGCATACGGCACGGGATTAGGATGCAGTCCCGCCGCTACCAGACCGGCGATATGCGCCATATCTACCATCACATATGCGCCGATCTCATCCGCGATCTCACGAAACTTCTTAAAATCGATGATACGAGGATAAGCACTGGCTCCAGCAACGATCAGTTTCGGTTTTTCACGCAGTGCCGTTGCACGAAGTTCTTCATAGTCGATCGTCTCATCATCTTTTTTTACACCGTAGCTGACAAAATTATATAACGTTCCACTGAAATTCAGAGGATGCCCGTGCGTCAAATGTCCACCGGCTGCCAAATCCATGCCCAATACCGTATCTCCCGGCTGTAAGACCGCCATATAGACCCCCATATTGGCCTGAGATCCGGAATGCGGCTGCACATTCGCATGTTCAGCACCGAACAGCTTCTTTAAACGCTCTCTGGCGACATCTTCGGCTTCATCGATATGAACACAGCCTCCATAATAGCGCTTTTGCGGATACCCTTCCGCATATTTATTCGTCAAAATGCTACCGGTAACTTCCATGATCTCCTTAGAAACATAGTTTTCCGAAGCAATCAGCTCGATATTGTACAACTGTCGCTTTGCTTCTTTTTGAATGATCTGTTCTATTTCCTTATCAACCATATACACACCTCTTTCTGTCATAAAGATATTCTATCATAAAAACAGTATTAAAATAACAAATGCTCACGTTTATAATTGATCCCCGCCTTTTTTGCCTGTCTATGCTGTTCCTTACGCGCAATACGGTAGATTTTCCCATCTTTTTTCAAAAAGGAACCCGTCTGTTTAAAGAAAAAAGGAACGTCTTTTTCCATCGCCTGCCGTCGAAGATCTAAAATCCATTCATAGTCGCAGGTCCTTGCCTTTGTACCGGATTCGCCTCCTGCCAACAACAGTTCGATGCTGTCATCCAAATATTCGGAAAGGTCGATCTTCCCAAGCAGCGGTTCACAGACGATCTGTTTATGACGAATAGGCGCCTTTTTATAAATCGGAAGGCGATGATCGGCCCGATCCTGATTTTCTACCGTACAGCAAATCTGCACATTTTCATATCCTTCTCCCCAATCTTCCGGTATGCAATCCATAAAACGGTCAATACGCTTCGTAATCATAAAAAAGAACACATCGCTTCTTTCTCGTATCATATCCCACGCTTCCTTACGCCATTCATCCGCATCCTCTACAAAGAAATCCGATGTAAAACACGTATACAGCACTTCTCCTGCTTTGATCTTATAATTCCCATGGCGATCTTTTCTTATCGGCAGATCGAAATTTTTCGTTTTACGTACCTGACTGCTGTCGCGGTCATAATAGCTGTCCATGCGATATACATAACAGTTCTGACAGCCTGCGCTCAGCTTATGACATCCATGCCATAAATTCCATTCCGCCATTTCATCACCTCTTTTCCTATGTTATATCGTTCTGTTTATTATCAGTGTATAAACGAAAAAACAAAAAGTCAACGAAAATATCGTTCTTATCTTTCATGTGTTCTCCTTGCATAAGAGGCAGACGAAAGATTATAAAAAACATTATTTTCTTTTGCTTCAAAGTATGGTATTATAAATATGAAAAAATACACCATAATTTCTATAATTATAGGAGTAAATACTCCGTTATACGAGGTGAACGATGAAAACGATCCATTTTTATTATGTACGTCACGGTGAGACGATCTTCAATGTCACCAACCGCGCCCAAGGCGCCTGCGATAGTCCTCTGACATCACAGGGGATCCGACAGGCCATGCAATGTGCAGAAAAGCTGAAAGACATCTCTTTTGATAAAGCTTTCTGTTCTTCATCCGAAAGAGCTGTCGATACTGCGGAGATCATATTACAAAATAGGAATATAAATCTCATGCGGCGAAAAGGGTTGAAAGAGATGGCATTCGGGATGCTGGAGGGCGAAAAAAATGATGACGCAAGCCTGCCGATGAACCAATGCTGGCGAAATAAAGATTTTACGGAATACGGCGGCGAGAACAGGAAACAGTTTGAAAAAAGGATCCGCGATACCTTTTATGAGATCGTCGACGACTGTGAAGACAACGATACATGCTTGATCGTAAGCCACCGCGGGTATTTCTATTATATGTTGGAAGCGCTGTTTCAAAAAAACCTGGATCTTCTGGAAAAAGAAGATCCGAATATCTTAGGTACGCTTATCCCCAATGCATCAATCGCCGAATTTCAGTTTAAAGACGGTGTATGGACATTATTAAAGCTGCCGAAAGCAGAATAACAAGGGAGGAACATACAATGGGATTTTTCGCAAAATTCAAAAAAGAAGAAAAAACATATAACGATACAGATATCATCGCGATTGCCGATGCAACGATCGTTCCGGTAACGGAAATCAAAGACCCGGTATTTTCAAAGGAGATCCTAGGACAGACGATCGCCTTTGCATTACAAAGCAATACGATCGCAGCGCCATGCAACGGTACTTTGGAAGTCATGTATCCGACAGGCCATGCATTTGCGGTACGCGGAAACAACGGCATAGGGATACTCGTTCATGTCGGTATCAACACGGTCAATCTAAAAGGAAAAGGATTTAAAGTACACGCAAAACAAGGTGCGAGCGTAAAGGCAGGTCAAAAGCTGCTCACGATCCAAACGGATCAAATTAAAGAAGCAGGATATGATCTTACGACCATGCTGATCATTACCGAACAGGTAAAAGAAGGCGAACGCATACAGTTTACCTGTCAGGACAGCGTGGAAAAAGGACAGATCATCAATTAACACCAATAACTCTTCTCACTCCCATATAAAAAAAGAAGATGCCGCGATCCATATACGCACATCTTCTTTTTTCATTATAACTATAAATTCTTCAAGATTTCGGCCATATCCAGCAGCACTTCTTCTGCCTGAGGAAGAACACCGACCTTTTCCATAAAGCCATGATCACAGCCGAGATAGCGCAAAGAACGAACCTGAATGCCCGCTTCTATCGCACGCTTGACAAACGCATCGGAGCATAAGCGCAAAAAGTCGTATTCTCCGCAAACCACTGTCATAGACGGCAGCCATGATATATCATCGCATGCCATGATCGATACGAGCGGATCGTCTTTCGATACTTTTCCATGCAAGTAAAGATCTCCGGTATTTCCGCTGAAGCGGATACGATCGATACGGTTCCGTGCATATACTTCATGTTCTTTGATGACCGGGAACAGATCATCGGAATAAACGGCCTCATACTTTTCAAAGTTCGTATCAAAGGCTGCATAATACTCATATGCATAATGAATATGATGAAGTTCTTTATCCAATACCAGACAGGAATTCGTCATACCACCGCCGGCACTGTCACCGCCGACCATGATCTTATGACGGTCGACTTCTAATTCATCAGCATGCTCATATACCCATTCCACGATCGCATGACAATCCTGGATACCTGCCGGATACGGGTTTTCCGGTGACAGACGATATTCCGGGAAAATCACCTTACAACCGGATTGCTCGCATACAAAGCGCATCGCCATCCGAAATTCCGCAACATCACCGGACATATAACCGCCGCCGTGCAAATACACGAGTACCGGACGCCCCGCCTTATAATTCTTTGGCGTAAACGTATATACATCGATGAAGTGATCACCGTTTACCTCCACGAGATCCTCATCCTCACGGATATTTGTTTCCGTGATATCATAACTTACCTTATCGGGACGAACACGCGTTCCATAAAGCGAAAATTTTGCATTACGATCTAAAGATTTCACATTCATCTTAATTTTTGTCGTCTCCACAACACGCGGATCCACGACATGCGGACGATCATCATCCGGAACCGGCTTCATGATAATATCGACACCGTCAATGCGTTCCGTATATGTTTTCTCCTGAATCACCGCTACAAGTTTCTGATCATATTCTCGCATGCAATCCCTCCTTTATCTAATTTTATAAATTCTCTTTCAGCCACGGTACGACATTGCCTAAAAGCTCATGCATTTTGGTAAGATCGCCCGTCTTCGCATTAAAGGTATGATTCGCTTCTTCAATGACGATCATATCTACGTTTTTCATTCCGCATGTTTCTACGAAAGTATAACTGACCTGCGGATCCAATGTCGGATCATCGGCACCGACGCAAACCAAGATCGGATTCGTATACCGATAAATAGCATCGGAATGAATTTGCTGACCTTCCACAAATTTAGGAAACAGCAATTCAGCACGTCCGTCACTCGTTTGATAAATCGAATAACCCTGCGTTTTGATCTCCTCTTCCTTCATATCCTTCAGCTTCAATTCACCCGGCTTCGTCACATTTACAGCACCGTTGAACGTAATCAGACATTTGGATGGAAGCTCAGAACTTAAAAAGGTGATCCTGCCGCCCATGCTGTGACCTAAGATCCCGATGCGGTCATGAGCGATATGCTCATCGGTCAAAAGATATTCAAAAGCCGTCTTTGCTTCTTTCACACAGATCTCAGTACCGTAATGCACACGGGAATAACGGTTTTCTCCCATGCTGCAAAAATCGATCCGCGCACTGGCGATCCCCGCATCCGCAAATGCTTTTGCCGTTTCCCGAAACATATATCCGTCGCCTTCCTTATAAGACATAAACCCATGCAGCAGCAACATGCAAGGAAATACTCCCTCCGTATCCGGATAAGCCAAAACCATGGGAATATCGTGATCCTCACAAGGAATAAAAATACGTTTTTCAAACACACATATCACCTCTTTCCTGCTTATATATACATCATTTATTAAACTTTCCTTTAAAAGCTTCATGATACAGATCTGTCGCAACGGTCGTCACTCGCTGTATCTCATCGATGGTCTCCTCATGTTCCTGCGAATATGCTTTAAAAATGATCTCCAACAAAAACTCTTGGATCATGATTCCTAACGTTCCGCCGTAATAACTCTTATCACTGAGCGATATCGGCGCATGAAACAGATTTATATCACCATAACCGGTCAAAAGGCTGAGTGTACGCCCGGTAATCGTCACTACCGGACAATGATTCTTCTTCACACGCTTAACCGCATGAATGATATCGGAGTTATCTCCGCTTTGAGAAATGGCGATCACGAGCTCATCTTCTTTTACTAACGCTGATTTCATCGCCATCATATGAACATCGGTTACCGCTTCACAGGAAACACCGGCTCGGAAAAAGCGATAAAAAGCTACCGCTGCCGCATATCCGGACGTACCATTTCCGAAAAAATATATATGGGATGCCTGATCGATCAGCTTTATAACTTCTTTGATATATTCTTTTTTATTGACCTGAATCGTATCATTCATCAGCTTATAAACTCTTTTTGCATAAGCTTCTGCCGATTCCTCATCGTCATTGCCTTGGCTGTTGATGATATTCTCTCGGACAACCGCAACTTTAAACTGAGCAAGATTTTCATAACCTAATTTATAAACAAAGCGCATGATGGTAGCTTCTCCGACACGTGCTTTTTTTGACATATGCGCTAATGTCATGGAACTGATAATATCCACATGTTTCAAAATATAATCCGCTACTTTTTTTTCCGACTTTGTCAAATTAGGATAAATGGCCTGAATTTGACTGTCTAAACTCATTGCTGCTGCCATAAAAAACCTCCATATAATATATGAGTAAGTATATCACAATTTTTGGAGTAAAATAAATAAACGAAAGCGATTACACTCCTTATATCCCACTTATGAAACAATGAGAGCCTGAAGCTCCCTTCAAGCCCTCAATGATCGTTTATTTCTTTTTGAATAAACTCATTGTCGGAGGCGCAGATGTTTCATCATCTTCAGAATATTCCCATTTTGTAAACATAACGCCCACAAAGGTAACGACTGCTACAATCGCAACACCGATCAATGCTTTATACAAGTTACCCGGATCTGCTTCTGAATAAAATAACGGCAAATTCGTCAGATAATATGCACCGTAAGCGTATGCCTTGGTTCCTACGATACCGTTATAAACAGCCAGTATCGTACCGGCAATCGTATTTACGATATACAGAAGCGGAACCTTATACAAAATACCGTACATCGTCGGTTCTGAAATCCCGCCGAATAATGCGGAAATCGCTGCCGGAATTCCGACGTTTCTTCCTTTGACGCTCTTTGTTTTGATAGAAAACCACAATGCGGTGAATCCGGGAACCGTCGTACCGGAGAAAAACCACATGTTGATGACATCATCATAACCCAGCGTTGCGAAGTTTGTCGTTGCAATCGGGATCAAAGCTAAGTGGAAGCCCGGGCAGAATACACCGAACGTGCATGAGAACAAGTAAATAGCAGGTACAGTCAGCCAAGGTGCGTTCTCACGGACGAAGTTAATTCCCGCTGCGATATAATCCGTGATCAAATAACCCAAAGGTCCTGTCAATGACAATGTGATAACGGACATGATCAAAATCAAGCAAACCGGTTTCAAGAAATAACGGATCGTATTCGGAATCACCTTTTTCAGGAAACCATCGACCTTGCTCATGATCCAAACAGACAATACGATCGGCAATGTGGAAGAGTTATACGCACACAGATACACAGGAATACCGAAATAAGAAGTAAATCCCGTCGCACTGCCTGCATTTACAAGTTCCGTCCAGCCCGGATACAACAAGATACCGGCCAACAGCATTGCCATCGGCGGCTCTACATTGAACTTTTTAGCAGATGTGTAGGCACACATGATCGGCAAAAAGTAAAATGGAGCTTGTGAGATATTCGTTAAGATCGCATACGTAGAAGTCGTCGTATCCAATCCGAAGAAGCTCGTTCCCAGCGTAAGGATCAAAGAGAAGAAACCTGCAATGATCAATGTCGGGATAACCGGTGACATGATACCGGCCATCAGCTGCAAAAAGCTTAAGAACAACGCAAATGGAGTCTTTTTACCAAGATCGGGATCCAGATTCTCATCAACGACCCCACCCTTTACACCGGATTCCTCTTCAAAGGCAAAGAATAAATCCTCGATGATCTGACCGACGATGATCTGTGTTTCTTCCCCCGCTACTTCAACACCTAATACACCATCGATCTTCTTCAATTCCGCCTTATTGGCTTTATCCGGATCTTTCAGCTTTAAGCGAAGGCGTGTCGCACAGTGATTTACATTCGCTAAGTTTTCAGATCCGCCAACATTGGCGAGGATGTCTTTCGACATTGCCTTGTAATCTAATTTTGCCATACTTTAATCTCCTTTCAGCTATTAGATCTATCTAAATTTGTATTGGCAATCCCTAACAGTCAATACAAATTTTAGCCAAACAAACATTACTTTTTCTTCTTAGAAGACTTTGTTTTTTTATTTGCGTTCTTCTTTCCCTGACGATCGATATAAGACTGATAATAACCATCTACAAAGTGACCGTAGGATTTTGTTCCTATCATCATCAAGACAAATACCAAGGCAAAGCCGAAAGTTTCTGCCAATAAGGACGTATCCATGCTTCTCTTCATGATAAAAAGATATGCGGCAAGGACTCCCGCAAAGCTAAGAGCAAACCACAAAGCAGCTTCCCTTGCTTTGATTTCTACCTTAAAGCTGTGAATCAGTTTTTGAAACATATCATCCACTCCTGTCTTTTGCATATATGCTCCAATTTATATTTTTATAATGGAGTATCACTTTATAGATACCATATCACACATCGGAGTAATTGTAAACCCTTTCACATATTTTTTGGAGTGTTTTACCACAAGATATTATTTCATACCTCTTTTAAAGAAAAAAGCACTCTTTTCTATACAAGAGTGCATATCCTTACATATTCATCATCTTTCTAACTCTGCTATCTTATCGATCCTTCGCTTATGCCGCTCTCCATTGGAAAAATCGGTATACAGCCATGCATGAACGATGTCTTTCATCATCTCCACACCGATCATTCTCTGTCCCATTGCCAATACATTGGAATCGTTGTGTTCTCTTGTTAGACGTGCGGATGTCGGTTCACTGCACAACGCACAGCGGATCCCTTTGATCTTATTTGCCGATATGCTGGCACCGATACCTGTCCCGCACATCACAATCCCCTTCTCGTTTTCTCCTAAAGCCACCGACCTTGCGACAGCAGAAGCCGTATCGGTATAATCCACTGCCTCGGCAGAGCAACAGCCGAAATCCGTTACTTCGTGTCCTTCCTCTTTCAGCATCTCTTTTAAGATCTCTTTATATTCAAATGCTCCGTGATCACTCGACAATCCTATTTTCATAATGTTCCTCCTAGCAGTACGCGTTCAACTGCTTCTTTTTCAACGATTCCTTGACGCAATATACGATAGTCTTCCCCGCTGACATCAATGATCGTACTTGCTTGATGTCCGCCGGCCTCCCCTACTACGATTCCATCGATTCGTCCATCCAGCTGTGCCAATACTTCTTCAGCATCTGCCGCACTCGGATATCCTGATAAATTAGCGCTTGTCACCAACAACGGTTTCCCACAACGCTGTATCAGTGAAAGGATAAAATCATCGTTTGGCATACGTATCCCGATCGTTGAAAACCCATTCGTAATATACTCTGCGACATGCTCTCTCTTCGGCAGTATGAGCGTAATCGCACCGGGCATGAATGCATCGGCCAACCGCACCGCCCGCTCATTTACATAAGCGATGGCATGCATCTGCCGCATATCGCCGATCATGACCGGTATCGGTTTATCCTCCGGTCTTCCCTTAGCCTTTTTTAAGCGGGAAAGCGCTCTTTCATCATCAAACACCACAGCCAGCCCATACACCGTATCCGTCGGAAAAGCGATCACCTTTCCCTTTTGCAGCTGCTTTGCGACAATATCGATATCCTCATATGTATAACGGCAAGTATCCATAAAACCTCCTGCATATAACATACCCATGCATTCATTATCATCCATTATGAAAGGCATGTCAATCCATACCATGCAAATTCCCGCGATTCGGTATTCCTTGTTTAAATCATAAGGAAATGAGCAAACTAGAGCATAGGTGATTTTATGAAAACATTCCTAAAGATAACCGGCATCATCGCTTTCATAGGACTAACGGCACTTATACTCATATATACATACGCTTTCCTGCATCCGCTCAAGCTGGATGAACAGCGTTCCAATATCACGATCTACGACGTCAACGGCAATGTGATGTATGAAAGCAATTTTATGAAAAATATGACATGGACCGATATATCCGAAATCCCCCAAATTATTCAGGACAGCTTTGTAAGCGTTGAAGACAAGCGGTTTTATAACCATGTCGGCTTTGACCCGATCCGTATGGGAAAAGCGGTCTTATCCAACCTTCGCTCGAAAGATATCATCGAAGGAGGAAGTACCATCACGCAGCAATATGCCAAAAATCTCTTTTTGACGAACGAACAGACGTGGTCGAGAAAAATACAGGAATTCTTTTACGCTGCCAGATTGGAAATGCAGTATGGAAAAGACGAGATATTGGAGGGATATCTCAACACCATCTACTTCGGACACGGCGTATACGGCATTAAAAGCGCGGCGTCTTACTTCTTTGGCAAAGAAATGCAAGATCTGAGCATCGCACAGCTGGCGATGCTGATCGGTATTCCAAACGGGCCTTCCATCTATTCCCCATACATCTCCATGGAAAATGCCGTAGAACGGCAGCATCTGATCCTTCAGGTATTAGAACACAACGGCATTATCACGGAAGAAGAAAAAAATAACGCCATGCAGGAAAAAATCACCCTAGTCAATCACGAAAACGACCAGCAGGGGTATGATGAATACTATATCAATGCCGTTATACAAGACTTATCCAACCGCAGCGATATCGATATGTCCGGCACCTTGCACGTATATACGTATTATGACAGCAACGTACAAAACAGCCTGCAAAAAGCGATCAGCGCAGCTATACCCGCAGAAGAAGAACTGGAAGTATCCGCAGTCGTATTGCAGCCGTTCACCGGCAGCATCATGGCCATTGCTGGTGGTAAAGACTATACGATCTCCCAGTATAACCGCGCTTTAAACTCCCAAAGACAAGTAGCCAGCACCATCAAGCCGCTGTTATACTATACCGCCTTATTACAAGGATTTACCCCTTCTTCCACATTCATTTCTCAACCTACGACCTTCCGGTTGGAAGACAATACGGAATACGCACCGGAAAACTATAATTCCAAATATCCCAACCGAGAGATCAGCATGATCAATGCGATTTCCATGAGTGATAATATCTATGCGGTAAAAACACATCTGTTCTTAGGAACCGCTACGCTACATCAGGCACTGCTCGATTTCGGTATCACCCAATCTCAACAAAATCCCAGTGAAGCGTTAGGAACTGTAAACATGTCGATCCTGGAGCTTTCCAAGATCTATAACACGTTTGCTTCCGAAGGGCTGTATATTGAACCTGCCTTCATATCCCGCATCACCGACGGAGAGGATGTTTTATATGAACGCAAGATCAATCCCAAACGTCTCTTAGAAAGAAACGAAACGCTCATATTGAGCCAGATGCTCACCGCTACTTATGATTCAAAAAATATGACCTTCTCCTATCCGACCATGGCAGGATATGCACCGGATATCAAGGTCGCCGTAAAATCCGGAACGAGCGACTGGGATGCTCTGGTCGTCGGATATACACCGGAATATACCGTCGGCATATGGAACGGCTTCGATGACAATCGAGAATTGAGCAAAGAATATTATGATGTAGGCAAAGTGATCTTTAAATCCACGTTTAACTCTTTGTATGAAAATAAAAGCGGAGTCTGGTATCAGCCTTCCGAGGATATCCTCGTAAAAATGGTCGATCCGATTTCCGGAGAAGAACGTGCGGATGGAAGTGAATATTGGTACCTAAAATAGAATTTTCAAAAAAATCCCTAACTCATCGGGGATGACTTCTCTTCTAATAGAAAACTGCTATAATACCTTTGAGGAGGAAAAATATGATAGTAAAGGATAAAACCTATCAAATGCTGTATGATTTTATGCTGCAAGGTATCAAGGACAGTCAGCAAGAGCAGTATAAAGTCATCCTGGATCAATGGATAACCGCAAGAAACTCTATCATTGACGTGTTTATCGAAACATTGGAAGCAAAGCATCAGGTCAATTATCTGAACCATCAGGAACAATCGATGATGGAAATCTTCCGCTGTCTTGATCCAAAGACAAGGCAAAGGTATGTGCTCGATATGAAACATACCTATGAAATGGAGTGCAGCCGCCGGGCTGTAAAATGATGCATAGAAAGGTAGGCCTTTTATTGCCGGATTCTTCCCCCATAAAAAATACCCTGCTGTTTCATAAAATCAGTACAGGTATACTGATTACGCAAAGTTGCAGGACAATATAAAAAAAGAATGCCGTCATATACATGGTATGAAACACATGGATATAAAGCATTCTTTTTATTTTATTCTTATTTCTCAAAACTGCCGCCCAGCAAATACGCCAGCGCTTCCGCATAGATCGCACAGCCCTGCAGCAAAGTATCGATATCCATCCCCTCATTGCACTGATGCGCCTGTCCGATGTGCTTCATTGCCAAATGCTTCTGCGTAGTAGGACCGTATGCGACAAAATGATCGAATTTTCTGGCATACGTATCACCGGGTGAAACTTTCATCGGCGTCGTCTCATCTTGCGAATGCTCTCGATAGATCTCTTCCAATTTCCGGATCACATCGCTGTCAGGATCGCAATACGTTCCTTCCCGATCTTCCGATATCGTCAGTCTGCTTCCCACAAACTCCCGTTCAAATAAAGTTTCCAGTTTATGAAGCAGAGAATCCTTATCCAGATGATACGGATAACGGATATCCAGCGTTATGACGATCTCTTGGGATCGCACGTTTACCTGTGTAACACAGATGCTCAATTCTCCGTATTTCATATTGCGGCAGGCGATACCGAGCGCTTTCCCCTGCCAATCCGAAAGATATCCGCAAAGCTTGCGGCACGCTTCTATTTCATAGGCATTCCCTAAAAAATTAAAGAGCGCACAAGCGGCATTGTTCGCATTATACGGACGAGATGCATGAGCTTCCGTTCCATGGATCGTTATCACATCCCCGTCTAAACCGCTTTTCAATGAACCGGAAAGCCCCATCGTCTTCAGGAAAAAGGAAAACAGTTCTTCCTTACCTTCCTGATGAGAAACACATGCCTCGATATGCCCGCAGGCGATATGCGGATGCTCTCCTCCCTGCATGCGCATGATTCCATCCGGCAAAGGGATATGCAGCTGTAGCGCATAAAGACCATGCTCACCGTAATTCATCGGAAACGTACAATCCGGAACGATACCGAAAGACGGCAATGCATCACTATGCATGCGGTAATGATCCATACATTCCATATTCCCCTCTTCATCACAGCCGAAGATCATATGCAGTTTTCGTTTCGGGCGATACCCGTGATCCCGCAGCAGACGCAATGCATAATATACCGCCATCGTCGGTCCTTTATTATCATTGGCACCTCTGCCATAAATCACATTGTTTTCAACCGTACCGGAAAACGGCGGATACTTCCAGTCTTCTTTCTGTTCCGGAACGACATCGAGGTGACAGGCCACGCCGATGATCTCACTTCCTTCCCCATATTCCAATCGTCCGGCATAACCGTCATATTCTTTTACTTCATAGCCGTCATTCACCGCTTTTTCAAGCATCCAATCCAGCATGCGGCGCAATTCTTTCCCAAATGGTGCACCTGCTTCCGGAGCGCCTTTTTTAGAAGGAATACCGATCATCTCTTGGATATCACGAATCATATCCTCACGATAGAGCTGTACTGCCTTTTGATAATCCATATCATCCACCTCCGTTTTTTTAATTATATCGCTTTTTTAAAAAGAAAAACAGATGCATAAATTTATGCACCTGTCACCACCCGTAACGATTGCTTCCCCACTGTTTCACGATCGTTTCCTGTTTTAATAAAACCAAAGAATTCGCTTCGATATCTTTTTCCACTACAACACCGGGCCCGATCGCACTGCGGCTTCCGACCTTTACCCCCGGAAGAAAGATATTCCCTACTCCCGTACGGCAGTAATCCCCGATGCATATACGGTTTGTATAAGGGGTGCTGTATCGTCTTCCTTGTACGTTTTGCGTTACATACGTATCATCAAAACGCAAGATCGCCATCTGTACCCCGGCAGCGATATCCACCTTGTTACCGATGATCCCGAATACCTCACAGCCATGCACCGCACAAACACCGTCAAAGGTAACCCCGCACATCTCCGCATGGTAACCGATCTTATTATTCGTACCGATCACCGTATCATCATGGATGCGGCATTGATACCCTATGACGGAACCGTCATTGATAATGCAGTTCTTACCGATGATAGCTCCCTTTTCGATACGCACATGATTACCGATATGGCAGTTCCCCTCAAAGATAACGCCATCCTGTATGACAACATCTTCCCCGGTCTTTAAAAAACCATAGCGGCGGACACTGTCGTCCAAAACGGTATCCTTGTTTATATGATCCTCTGTCATCATGGCGATCTGACGGCAGCACAGCTCATTTACGAACGCAATATCCCACGGGAATTGTAATCGGGCATACGCTTCTTTGCAATATACGCTTTGAAAACATACTCCATGCTCGATCGCACACTGCATCGCTTCTTCCAAATAATACGCGTCATCCGGCATCTGCCCGCAGTTCACATGATGAAATCCACGTTGGCAATGCTTAGCAAATACGGACATCTGCTTATTCCAAACATATGCCTTGCATAAGCAGGCATTGACATAATGCTCCCGAGGATGTCCGTAAATAGCTTCTATCGTATCTTTCGCACATACGCCGAAACCATCTCCCGAGTGATCATAGCGTTCATATTTACGAATCAAAGCGGCACATACGCCCTTATCCATAGCATCTTTCAGCTGCATGACATCCGCATGATCCACCCATGCATCTCCGTAAACGATTAACATCCGCTCACAGCTCTCCAGTTCCTCATGCAATAAGAAAGGAAGCTCTAAATGCCATTCACGCACATGCGCATGATAGTTTTCCGCCAGCTGTTCTATCCGCGCATCATAAGGCGCCAATACGATAACATCATCGAAAGAATATCGGGTCACTTCTTTTAATACCCGCTCTAAAAGAGGCATGTCGCCTGCCGGAAGCAGGCAGGAAAGCGTTTCTTGAAAAGGAAACATCGCATCGCTTGCCGGGGGGCAAAGGATAACACACTTATTTCCAGTAGCCATAATAGGTATCGAACAACGCATCATTATAGTCGTCCGCCCCATCCACGTTAGAGCTCTTGAATACCGGCGGCTGCTGACCGTGACGAACGAGCTTATCGATAACAGAGGCGATCAATGCCTGTGCCAGCGCAATACCGATCGCATCGCTTGTCGGTCCTGTCGGTGTATCCAATCCTTCGATCATAAAAGCGGCATCTCCTTTTTTAGCTCCGTTATCCAAGATCACATCGGCAAGCTCATAGAGTTTCTTCCCGCTCTTATGACGAGATGTCGTCTGTGTGGAATGCTGCATCGATGTCATAGCGATTACCTTCGCACCAAGTTTTTTCGCCGCAATCGCCATCTCTACTGGAACCGGGTTGCGTCCGGAATTGGAAATGATCATGATCGTATCCTTGGCATCTACTTTATACAATTTCAAGATCGCTTCCGCATAGCCGTCCAAGCGCTCCAACCATGTGCTTTTATTCGGCATTTCATGAAGCATCAATTCCGGCGGCAAAATGGCTTTTACATAAGCAAGTCCTCCGGCACGAATATAGATCTCCTCTGCGATCATGTGCGAATGACCGGATCCGAAAACATAAAATCTTCCGCCGTCCTCACAAGACCGGCATACGAGTTCCGCCGCCTGATCCAGCGCTTCCTCCTGCGTATCCATCGTATTTTTCAGGATATCCGCAACATACTCCAAATACTGCTTTGCAACCGTTGTCATGTTAGTTCTCCTTTCCCAGCAACGTATTTATTTCCTGCGCAATAAACGCCATCATCATCTCACTTTGTCCCTTCTGAAAAGGACTGCTTAATGCTTCATAACAGAAATTATCGTATGCGTCTTCATCCGCAAAATACCCCATATAGCCATTTGCATAACCGATAAAGTGCACATGCTCGTTTTGTAAAGGATTGCTTAATTCAGAGAACAGCTCTCCCGGCACACAGACGATAATATGCTGATTGATTTTTATAAACATGATATTTACATCATAGCTCTTCATAGAAAAGGCACATTTCGCAAAACGAAGATTCGCATCCGCCCCTTCCTTATAAGACTCGATCAAACGCAGATCAGATCCGGTAACACCGTTTGCTCTCGCTTCTTCCAGACGCTGCTTGCAGGCATCCAATTCCTTTTGTGCATGTTCTACACTGTCCGCCTTTTTCAGATCTAATGTTTTTACGGCATGTACGCATCGCAGATCTTCGATCGTAACAACAGATGCACGCTTGCGCATCTCCAGCAGCTTCTCTTCAAACATACGTCCATAGCGAAGCACTTCCTTCTCATCTGCTCCCTGACGAGAGAAACGCGTAGAGATATCACCGCAGCTTCCATTTAAGAAAACATTCATATCATAGCCATGCTCCTGCATTACATGATGAATAGCACCCGGGAAATCAGCACTTGCTTTAACATTCGCACTGTTAAGAACCGTCGGATGACAAGCAAAATTTAAGAGGATCGCCTTCTTTCCTTCCTCTTGTTCGATAAACAATGCAGCGATATCATGATTGCCTTTAAGTTCACGGCTGTTTCGATTATCTCCAACATGAGCCAATGTATCCTGCGCATAATACAAGACAGCTTCCTTTTGATCGGCAATCGCTTCTTCCAAAGCCATTATGCTTCGTTTCACGATCTCATGAACAGATGCCAGATCCGTCTTCATAAAAAGGTCCTGTGCGGAATGCAATAAACCGTTTCTGGTTTCTACCGTACCACCGGGGCCGGAATGCGTATGCGTTGCCGCAAACAAAAAGTTTTCTTCTTTTAAACCATGATTTCTCACAGCATCCTTCATCTCATCGATAATCAAATGATCAACGGCAAGCAGATCATAGCTGAAAACGCCAAAAAGCTCTCCGTCTTTTTCCGTAACGATCACCTTTGCATACAGATCATCTAACTTGTCTCTGCTTTCACGCTTTGCGTCATAACCGGACAAATACACTGGAAAATCCGGTGTTATACACTGCTTTGCAAATCCTACTTTCATCCTACTACCACCTTTCAGTTCATCAGATCATCCAATTCATCTTCCGCTTCGTCCTGACGGATCAGCTTCATTTCCTGAATGCTGTTTTTTGATGATTGAACGGCAATTTCCGCCAGCTCATCAACCGATGCATATTCACAGCGGATCAGGCATTCCAAAAGCATCATCAAATTCATACCACTGACAACGCGCAGTTTTTTAAACTCCGTAAGCAGATGCATACCCTGATTCGAAGGCGTACCTCCCGGTATATCCACAAGCAATAGAACCTCTTGATCAGGTTCTATTGCATTTTTCAACGTTTGCGCAAAGTCTTCGGTATTATCTTCCACATGTAAACATACCGCTTTTACATGCTCACTTTCTCCAAACAGCATCTGCGAGCTTTTTACCATCGCTTCTGCCATCGGCCCGTGACTTGCCAAAACGATCGTTACCATAAACCGATAAATGCTCCTAAGATGGCAATACCGATAACGATAAACAACACGGTTGTGGTAGACATGCCTTTTTTAATGACGCGATATACAGCCAGTGTCAGCAGCAGCGGCACCAGATTCGGCATAATACCGTCAAAGATAGACAGCAGCGTCATTGCCTGTTCACCTTCGCCGACGACAAAGTCCAAAGGAACACTTACCATCGTCGCTGTCATAACGCCGAGCACCATCAGACCGACCAATGTCGTACCTTCGCTCAAACGCTGCATAACAGAACCGCCGGAGATCTTCTCAATAAAAGAACTACCAAATTTATAACCGTATGTCAAGCCAAAATAACGCGTTCCGAAATTAAAGATATTAAATAATACCAGGAATACGAGAGGCCCTAACAAAGAGCCGCCCTGAGAAAGGGATACACCGATACCGGCACAAACCGGAAATAACGTAAACCAGAAAAAGCTGTCACCGATACCCGCAAACGGCCCCATCATCGCTACTTTGATAGAACTGATCGCATTGCCGTCCACTTCTCCGCCCTGTGCCATTTTCTCTTCCATCGCCAGGGAAGTTCCCATGATCGGCATCGCCATATATGGATGCGTATTGAAGAATTCCAAATTGCGAATGACCGCAGCTTTCAAAGCTTCCGGATCATCCTTGTATATCTTCTTAAGCGCCGGCAAAATAGACCAGCAGTAACCCAAGGCCTGCATACGTTCATAGTTCCAAGAGAACTGCATACCAAAGCCTCTTCTAAACACTCGATTCAAATCTTTTTTTGTAATGATCGTATTTGTAGTTTCACTCATATCCTTATCCTCCTAGTCTTCCATCAGAGCATCTAAATCATCTCTAGCCGTGCTGCTGTTATCGGATGATCCGCGGTTACGCTTATAATAATCGATAACTAACGCAACGCATACGGCTACCATCGTTACGCCAATCGTTGAGAAACCGCCGAATGTAGCCAAGGCAAACCCGATAAAATAGAATGGGAACAAGTAAGGAATATCCAGCATCGTCAGCAACATACCGAAACCGACAGCCGGCAGCATTCCTCCAGAAACTTCCAATCCTCTCAATACCGGTTGTGGCACCATCGCAATAAAGTTCTGCACAGCATCTACACCGAAGTAAATTGCCGGAAATACGATGACAGATACACGTGCGAAATGTACGAGCAACCCCGCATAATGCGCCATTTCCAATTTGCGGTATTCACCCTTCTGTGCAAATTTATCCGCCATATGAATAAATACAGTACAGAATGTTCTACCGAAAATATCCAATGCCTGTGCCGCTACCGCAACAGGAATCGCCAACGTCAATGCGATCTCCGCACCTTCACCGCTTAAAATGGCAAATGCCGTCGCAATTACCGTACCGATCGTCTGATCCGGCGGCACCGCTGCACCGACACCATTGATCCCCATGAAAATCAGCTGCAAGGTAGCACCGATCATGATCCCTTGTGTCATATCTCCCAAAACCAATCCGGTCAACATACCGGTCAATAAAGGTCTTGATAAACCGAAGTGTCCATTCATCCATTCAATGGACAGTAAGCTCGCTAATATACTTAATAATAAAGCCTGTGTTAACATGTCTTTCCCTCCTATAATAACGTCATAACATCTATTTTGTTATCGGCTGTCAACTGTCTATGTTCTACTTCCACACCTAACTCGTGGATCCTGCGGATCGCTTTTTCCTCTTCTTCGCTTACCGATAACGCCTTGGTAATCTGTCTTCTGCCTTCTTTAAACCGCATACCGCCGAGATTCAAAGAAGTAATCGGAATTTTCTTTTCGATCAAAGCCAGTGGCGCAAATACATTTTCAAACACCAGCATCGTACGATATTTATCTAAAATTCCTTTATTATACTTTTCTACAAACTTATCCACAGAAAGTGCATAAATTTTAATCTCTGCCGGAGCAGATACCTTCAGGATAGAGATCTGTGTCGGATTATTGGCGATCGCATCATCTACCACAACGACAACTTCAATATTCATTCCACGGATCCAGCTGGTCGCTACCTGACCGTGAATCAGCCGGTCATCTACTCTGCTTATGATTATTCCCATATGTGTTTCTCCTTTAAATAGTCTACATACCGTTTGGTTATCAGTTTTGGATTGGTAATCGCAGTCCCTACAACAATCGCATCCGCACCGCATTCATAGCATTTTTGTGCATCTTCCCTGCTCCAGATCCTACCTTCACAAATCACAAACGCAGATAGTTTGTCTTTACATTCTCTAATTAAATCAAAATCAGGTCCCTTACATTTATCCTCCGTATACGCGGTATATCCGCTCATCGTCGTAGAAACGATATCCGCACCGGCTTCCGCGGCCTTTTTCGCTTCCTCAAAGGTAGAAATATCCGCCATAAGGATCAAGGAGGGGTCAATTTCTTTTGCTTTTTTAATCGTTTCCCATCCATAGTCCCCCAAATAATTTTTCCGATCGGTCGCATCCAATGCGATGATATCCGCACCGGCTTCTTTTAAAGCAAAGATAGAATCCACATCTGGTGTTATATAAACATCGCTGCCCTCACTTTCTCTTTTCCAGATGCCGATAATGCAACGATCGGGGAAATGCTTACGAACAAGCGCTACATGTTCAGGAGAGTTCAATCGGAAACCGACGCAGCCTCCCAAATCGGCAGCATTCGCCATCAGCAGCATGTCCTCAGCCGTATGAAACGTCTTCTCATCATATCCCTGACAAGATACGATCAATCGGTGACGAATCAAATCAAGTACATTTTGCATATATATGCCTCCTTTAAGGTACCTCATATGCATATCTTAACACATGTATATATAAGTTGTCTATATAAATATGAAAAACTTGTATATATAGGTCGAATTATGTATACTTATAGTAATTATATAGAGAGGAACATCGCCATGAGAAAGCAGACAAGCAATAAAAATGAGAGCGTGCGCAACTATATTACCAGCAGGATCGAACAGCACATCTACAATGAAGGACAGGTCATCGAATCGGAAAGCAGGCTTTGCGAAATTCTGAATGTTTCGAGAATGACCGTCCGAAAAGCGCTTGATGAGCTTGTAAGCGAAGGGGTCGTATACAAGGAAAAAGGAAGAGGCACCTTCGTTTCTAAAAAACCGAAATATGCGGAATTCCGCTTCGGCGCCGGCGGTTTTACTCAGGAAGCTAAAAAAAGAGGAATGACACCGTTTACAAAGGATGCTACTTTAGATCTCATAGAAGCAGATGAACAAATTGCTAAAAGCATGAATATCCCTCTGCACGAAAAAGTATGGAAAGTCACTCGCATCCGCTGTACGGATGATACGCCGATCATCTATGTGGAAGAATACTATCTATATTCACAGTGCCCGGATCTGACCATCGACATCGTTTCTCAATCTATCTATGAGCATCTGGAAAAAAAGGGCATCTCTTTTTCTTTTCTTGATCAAAAGCTGGAAGCAGTCAGCTGTACGTCGGATATCGCAAAAAAACTCGGCATAAAAAAAGGACATCCTCTAATAAAAATGTCTCTTATCATCTATATGAAAAACGGTACGGTATTCAACTGCGGAACGGAATATTACCGCACCGATAAATACACGCTCATTCAATCCGTCTACAGCGGCGATGTATAAATCCAAAGCAGAACGTAAGCAAAGGTAGAGTGAAAGAAAATGAGGATAGGGGTTCCGTTATAAGGGGGCACGATTTCTGTCTATAGTAGCATTATTCCCCTTCAATCCTTGTGTTATGGTGGTCCGCACTCTTGTACAGGAAGTGTAGTGTCGGCTACAGAGTGGAAGATCACACACAATGTGCGTTTTGAAGAAATATGGATGTCTACACCAATTGCATCATCAAACGTGCACAATCGAAGCGGAGCATGGAATATGGGGAGTTCCGGTTATGTCCTTTCTTATCCTGCTAACAGTGGAAACCGATCAGATTTAACACGGCTTCAGCGTCCGGCTTTGTATCATATCCATACATTGCAATAAGCATTACAATGCTGCATAACTTACAAAGGAAAAGGAAAAATATCATCCCTCTTTTGCTTCTGCACGATTTCTGTATATCATAAGATTAAGGTAATTCCCGGCAGAGATTATTTAGGATCTAAGGAGCCATCCCTTCAATGGAAGCGTGTATCGGATTCTAATTATGAATGCTTTTGGAATTCCAGCTATCGAGCTGTGTACACCTCAGATCGCTCCGGTAATGTAATCGGATTCTCAGGCCAATCGGATGGTACTCCCAGCAATGGAGTTAATTCCAATACAGCTATCTATCAGCGTCCGGCTCTGTATAGATTAGATAACTATGGTAAGGATCATAGTTCTATATAAGATACAGAGGGAAAGGTAGAAAGAAGATAATGAGGAGCGGGGTTCCGTTGTAAGGTGGGATTCATTTAAAGCGGTGAGATTAGGGTGCTCGCTTCTATGGCGCACGATTTCTGCCTCTTTTTCTATTCTCTCTACAGTTTCTACCGCCTGTGTAAACTGCTCACCGGATCTTCCGGAGCCTGTTATGAACGGCTCTATGGTAAGTTCTCTCTACTGGAAGCGAACTGTCGGACATCAGTATGCGGATATTTGGCTGTCATCCATCTCCTCTCTTAGGGAATCTTTCATCGTGGGAAATACCGGTTACATCGTGAGCAAGCCGGCAAATCTTCTTCCCGAAGAACTCGTACATCGCTCCCAGCGTCCGGCTCTGTACATATTTAATAACCATGATAGGCATTATGGTTTTATATAATATACAGAGGAATTTTTAACGGCATTACTAGCTTTTGAGCAAAAAATACATCCTCGCGATTTTTTCAAATCACAGGATGTATTTCATGATCCAGATATACGATAGCTCCATTGCATATCGTATATTTTATTTTTCCGTATAACGTTTCTTTGACAAAAGGCGAGTTACAGGACTTTGACGCAAATGATCCTACGGTCCACTGCTCTTGTTCATCAAAAATAACCAGATCCGCCATACAGCCTATTTTGATCTGCGGAACTTTTAGCTGTAATCTTCGCGCTGGCTGACAGCTCATCTTATCGATCAGTTGCGATATGCTCAGATACCCTGTCTTTACCAAATGCGTGATCCCCAAAGACAGCGATGTTTCCAAACCGATAATACCGCTCGGCGCTTTTACGAATTCCCGCTCTTTCTCCTCTTTGGCATGCGGTGCATGATCCGTCGCAATGATCGTGATCACATTCTCCTGTAACCCTTTTATGATCGCCAGTCGATCTTCTTCCTCACGCAAAGGCGGATTCATCTTCGCCAGCGTTCCGTGTTTCAGCACTGCTGTTTCATTCAAACTGAAATGATGCGGAGAAGCTTCAGCGCTTACATCGATCCCCTCTTTTTGTGCTTGGGCGATCATCATAACCGCTTCTTTACTCGAGATATGCTGAACATGAATCGCCGCCTTGGTTTCTTTTGCCAAAGCGATATCTCTTCGTACCATGGACAGCTCTGCTTCCCGATCAGCACCATACAGCCCCATCTGACGAGAAATTCTTCCATGGTGAATACCGGCTTGCTTTATATAAGCCGGATCCTCCTCATGAAAGCTCAGCACCATATCGAGGTCTCTCGCCTGCCGCATCGCTTCTCTTACAAATGCTTCCTCCTGCAGCGGAAGTCCGTCATCGCTGAAGCAAACGGCACCGGCTTTCTTCATCGCAGCCATATCGACCAGCTTCTTCCCTCGAAATCCTTCCGAGACCGCAGAAGCAAAGTATACATGGATCGGAAGATCTTCTATGCGCTTCCTCATCAGCCCCAACAAAGCGGGATCATCCATGATCGGATTTGTATTCGCCATACAGACAACATGGGTAAAACCGCCTCTTGCGGCAGCCCGAGCACCGCTGACAAGATCTTCTTTATATGTAAATCCGGGATCACGAAAATGCACGTGGATATCAACGAAACCAGGCGCAACGATCATACCTCGTGCATCGATCACACGATCATATGCCGATGACGTCTCATATATGCCCATCGCTTCAATACGCCCTTTATCAATAACCAGATCCATCGTTTCATCCAATGCGCTTGACGGATCGATCACTCTGCCGTTTCGAATGAGAATCATACCCTTCCTCCCTTTCTATACTCGTTATTCCTTCGCGATTTCCACACGAAGTTTTTTTCCTTTGATCGTCTTCTGCCGCAAACCATCCATAACAAAACAGCCTTTCCCATTGAGGATCTGAACATAGGAAACATGATCCTTGATCTGTATGATACCGATGTCACCGGCCTTTACCCCTTCTATCTCGCAAATAGCGCCGACAAAATCACCGACACGCAGCTTTTTCTTTTTTCCACCGTTGATATACAGCTTAGTGATCTCCTGTTTGATCTCATGATCTTTTAACCGCTTTATTTGCGGACGCCGCCGCAGTTCTCGTACACTTGAATCATCGATCACCAAATGATCGATATCGAGCCGCTCTTTTATCCGGACGGGATTTCCTATATAGCGTTCCGTTTCTTTAACGCGCAGTTCGTCCGAATGCGTTATCAAAGAGATCGCCTTTCCCGTCCTGTCTTTTCTTGCCGTTCTTCCGATACGATGAACATAGCTTTCCTTCTCTAAAGGAAAATCAACGTTGATAACATGGGAAACAGCATCGATATCGATCCCTCTTGCCGCTACATCCGTCGCCACAAGAAAACGCCGTCTGCCTTCCTTAAAGGCACGTATCTGATCGATCCTTTCCTGTTGCAGCATACCGCCGTGAAGCTTTCCAATACATAAACCATGCTTTTGCAAAACATCGAACGCTTCCTCTACACGCTCTTGGGTACGGAAAAACAAAATAGCGGAAGAAGGCTGTTCCGTTAAAAGCAATTTCCATAAAAAATCCGGTTTCTCACATTCTTTGATCCGATAAGCATAATGTTCTATCTGTTCATTGATCAAGCGACTTGGCTGCATATCTATATATATAGGATCTCGTAAATATGTATCCGCTAACTGCTGTATTTCCTCTGGAAGCGTCGCTGAAAACATACACAGTGCGGCATATTCCGGTACGTAGGATAGAATCTTTTGTACCTTATCCAGAAATCCCATACTCAGCATCTCATCTGCTTCATCCAAGATAACATATTCCACTTTAGAAATATCAAGAGTACCTCTTTGCAGATGATCCAACACTCTTCCCGGCGTACCGGCGATCACATGTGTCTTTTGTTTCAAATCCATGATCTGCGTTTTCATCGGCTGCTTTCCGAATACAGCATACGTCTTTACGCGCTTATAAACGCCTATGGCATTGCATTCATCACGTACTTGAAGAGCGAGTTCTCTTGTCGGTACGAGGATCAGGCATTGCGGGCGGTTTTCTTCCCATGTGACAGATTGCAGCACAGGGAGAGCATATGCCGCAGTCTTACCGCTTCCTGTCTGTGATTTTACCAAAACATCCTCTTTTTTCAGCAAAGGAAAAAACACTTGCTCCTGTACCGGAAGAACATCTATATAATTCAATTTTTTTAACGCCATCTGGAGATTTCCATCGATCGGCAGTTCCGTAAATTTCATCATCTCACCTTTACTTCTATTATAGCCTAATATATCCAAAACATCTAATATCATCTTACAAGAATGTAAGCAAATTGTAATCATGATCAAAGGCAGTATATAAAGAATACTGCTATACTTTATACAACGATAAGAAAGGAACATCATTATGAAAAAAGTTTTAATCATTACCGGCGCAATTCTCTGTACATTTCTTTTAGGATATAAAGCAAACGAACATTACCGATCTGATGACAAGGATCTATAATAGAGAACTCATACGATATGAAAAAAGTGTCTGCTTACCTTCATCATAAGCAGGCACTTCATCTTTTTTATGATTATGCTTTTCCGTAAGAACCGAATTCCTTCATCATCGCAATTACTTTTTCTTTCATTGCATCTGCACCCGGTTTCAACAGCTTACGAGGATCATATCCTTTGCCTTCCAGATCTTTTCCGGCTTCGATATATTTACGCGTTGCATCCGCAAATACCAGCTGCAATTCTGTGTTTACATTGATCTTAGATACGCCCAAGCTGATCGCTTTCGCAATCTGATCGGAAGGAATTCCAGATCCGCCATGCAATACCAACGGTTTTCCGTTCGTTACCTTCTGAATTTCCGCAAGAACATCAAAGTTCAACCCAGCCCAGTTTTCCGGATATTTTCCGTGAATATTACCGATACCAGCCGCAAGGAAATCCACACCTAAGTTTGCGATCTCTTCACATTCTTTCGGATCTGCGACTTCACCCATAGAAGTAACACCATCTTCTTCTCCGCCAATACCGCCGACTTCACATTCAATGGAAATTCCTTTTGAATGCGCCAGCTCGATCATCTCTTTGGATTTTGCTTTGTTCTCTTCAAAATCATAATGAGAACCATCAAACATTACAGAAGTAAAGCCGGCTTCAATGCAGGCTTTTGCGCCTTCATAAGAACCGTGATCCAAATGCAGCGCTACCGGAACGGTAATCCCCAGAAAATCATGAACTTCCTTTACCATAGCTACTACCGTTTTGAATCCGCACATGTATTTTCCCGCACCTTCAGAAACACCTAGCATAACCGGTGAATTCGCTTCCTGAGCAGCCATCAGAATTGACTTTGTCCATTCTAGGTTATTGATGTTGAACGCACCAACAGCATAATGACCTTCATGAGCTTTTTCAAGCATCTCTTTTGCTGATACTAATGCCATAAGACTAATTCCTCCTTATTGATTTACATCCTTATTTTACTTCAAAAATATAGATTTGAAAAGACATATACGAATCTTTTGCGATAATTATTAAGCGCTGTTAAGAACGATGCCTCCCGTATGAAAAGTCGGAAGGACAGCACAAAAAAACAGCATATGCTGTTTAATTGAACTCCTCTTCCTTTGTTTTTTCTTCCGTATCTTCTGTATCGAAGGTTTCTTCTTCATCTTCCGCCTCTTCGATCAAAAGATCACTCGTATCGATGACAACTTCTTTATACGTATGGCGGGAACGAAGATCCCATTCATTATTTCCGACATGCACAAAGCGATCATCTAATGATACATCCGTATAAAACTGTGCAATGTTATCTTCCTTCTGCTGTTCATTTAAATCTGCCACCTGAGAAGTTTCTTCCCATATTTTCAAAAATGTCATGGCTTTTTTCTTTTTTGTCAATACCTCATATGCGATATCGATCATAGGCTTATTCATCACAAGCGTCTCCCTTCTACATTTTTTCAATTGCTTCCACGCCGATCAGCTGAAGTGCATTTTTCAACGTGATCTTCATCGCCGTCAACAGTCCGAGCCGCTGAGCCGTTAATTCTGCATCATCCGAATTTATTACCTTGCACGCATTATAGAAACTATGAAAATGCTGTGCCAGCTTTTGTATATAATTACATATCTTATGCGGAGCCCGGTTTTCAGCTGCATCAGCGACGACATCGCTGAATTCATTGATAAATTTTAAAAGAACGATTTCTTTTTCATGCGTCAGACGATCATAACTGTCCGGCAGCGAATACCCTTCTGCCTGCCGCAATATGGAACAAATACGAGCATGTGCATATTGTGCATAATATACCGGATTGTCATTACTTTGTTTCTTCGCAAGTCCCATATCAAAATCAAGGTGCGTATCCAATGCACGCTGTACGAAATAATAACGGGCAGCATCTACACCTACTTCATCGCAAAGTTCACGAATGGTAACCGCATTCCCGGTACGCTTGCTCATTTTTACTTCCACACCGTTTTCTACGAGACGAACCATCTGGATGATATCCACTTCCAGATCATCCTGCTGTTTTCCAAGCGCCTGCATCGCCGCCTTCAAACGAGGTATATAACCGTGATGATCCGCACCCCAGAAGTTCACCAGCTTATCATACCCGCGTTCAAATTTGGTAATATGATATGCAATATCCGGTACCAGATATGTATAGGAACCGTCACTTTTTTTCAAAACGCGGTCTTTACTGTCCCCATAAGCACTCGTACGAAACCATACAGCTCCATCTTTTTCATATGTCTGACCCAATTCCACGAGCTCCTGCAGCACCGCTTCCACCTTTCCTTCATCATGCAATGACTGTTCAGAAGAAAAGACGTCGAAATGAACACGAAAATAATCGAGATCTCTCTTAAGCTTTTCCAATTCTAAGCGAATCCCTTCTTTTTTAAAGAAACGAAGCGTTTCTTCATCCTCTTTATTGATGAATTTCTCTCCATATTTACGAGCAATCTCTTCTGCAATGCCGATAACATCCTTACCGTAGTATCCGTCTTCCGGAAGTTCTTTATCGATACCGAAGTATTGATGATATCTCGCTAATAACGAATATCCTAAATTATTGATCTGATTGCCGGCATCATTCACATAAAATTCTCTGCATACATCGTATCCGCTGGCTTTCAGCAAGCGTGTAACGCTATCGCCCCATGCAGCACCGCGGGCATGCCCCAAATGCAGATCGCCGGTAGGATTCGCCGATACATATTCCACCAAAACCTTTTCATGATTACCGGATGTATTTTGACCGTACTGATCGCCGGATGACAACACCTTATGGATCACGCTTGTCAAAGAAGCACTCTCCATCGTAAAGTTGATAAAGCCCGGCCCTGCGATCTCACAATCCTGTATATTTCCTTTCGCAAAGTCCATCGCTTCCACAAGTGCCGCCGCTATTTCCCGCGGGTTTTTCTTCAGCTCTCTGGCAAGCCGCATCGCCGTATTCGTCGCATAATCACCATGTCCTTTGTCTTTCGGGATTTCAATGACGATCGCTTCTATTGCTAATTCTTTATCAAATGCCTTTTTTGCCGCATCCGCAACCGCCTGCTTCAAATTCCATTCTATTTGATTCATAAACCCTCCTGTAGACTCCATATGATACGATATCCATCCGTTACTTCATCATCCGCAAGGATATCATATTCAAGTGCAATCACATTTTCTTTCTTTATATATTTATATGTATGAACTGCCAATTCGATCGTTCCATATTCCGATACAATTGACCCTTTGCTTCTTTCCTTATTCATAAAGGTTAGTTTGGTATGGATATCTGTTCCTATACGTTCCAGCTCCAGCATTTTTTCATCCGCATCAAGCAAGACGATGCTGCCGCTGTCATCCTCTTTGTAAGAAATTCGCACATGATTACCGTCTCTATAAAATTCTGCTTTTCCGTCATATAAGAGCTGCCGCTGCTGCGTATAGCGGTGCTGCTGTTTTACCTTCAGTTTTATCTCCATATTCACATACTCAAATTTCTTTCATGTTGCATTATAGCAGAAATTACCCATAGCGCAAGTATTATTTATAGAAATACATAAAAAATATACGGCATCGGAAGTTTCTGTCTATCATCTGTATTTCTTCCTAAGTTCGTATTATAATAGATACGTTTGACAATACTAATTTACTTATGATAAAAATCTGCATATGATAAGCGGAAAGGATGTTGCATATGAACTCATTTCAAACGTATCGCAAGCTGTTTGCTTCTACTTTTTATTTAAGCGCCTTTACATTTGGCGGCGGCTATGTCATCGTACCGCTGATGAAAAAGAAATTTGTCGATGAACTGCATTGGATCGAAGAAACGGAAATGCTGGATCTCACAGCCATTGCCCAATCAGCACCGGGGGCTATGGCTATCAACGCTTCCATCCTAATCGGATATCGCATCGCCGGCTTTATCGGCGCTATAGTCACGATCTTAGGAACCGTTCTTCCGCCGTTGATCATTCTTTCTGTCATTTCTTTATTCTATCAGACATTTCAGTCTAACCAGATCGTTAAAATCGTGTTAAAGGGGATGCAGGCCGGCGTTGCGGCCGTTGTGATCGACGTTGTCTATACGATGGCAAAGGGTATTGTTTCTCAAAAACAGCTGCTGCCGATCATCATTATGATCATCTCGTTTATCGCCGGCTACTTCCTTTCCATCAACGTCATGTATATCATCCTCATATGCGGCGTATTCGGAGCCGTTAATGGCTTTCATGAAGAAAAAGCAAGAAAGGAGCGTTCTTAATGATCTATCTGCAATTATTCTGGAGTTTCTTCCAAATCGGATTGTTCAGCATCGGCGGCGGCTATGCGGCTCTGCCGCTGATTCAGACCCAAGTCGTTCAAGTACACTCTTGGATAACGATGAATGAATTTAACGATCTGATCACCATATCACAGATGACACCGGGACCGATCGCCATTAATTCCGCAACCTTTGTCGGCAATCAGATCGCCGGGCTCGGCGGGGCGATCATTTCTACCCTTGGCTGTATCATGCCATCCTGCATCATTGTATCCATACTGGCTTACTTATACTTTAAATATAAAAATATGACCATACTGCAAGGCATCCTCAAAGGTCTTCGTCCTGCCGTTGTTGCGCTAATTGCCAGTGCAGGTCTTACCATTTTCATTACTGCAATATGGGGCGAATCCATCCAATGGGAAACAACCGACATTACCAATGCATGTCTGTTTATCATGGCAATGATCATGCTCAGGAAATTTAAAGCTGACCCTACACTTACCATGATATCCTGCGGCTGTTTAAGCGTTATGATTTATCTTGTATTTTAAAACCGCAGACTACTTCTAATATATCTTTCAAGACCATTAAGTTTCGATTTCCATCATTGTATTTTTATAAGAATATCTATATACTATACATGAGATAAGTCATATCTCCTGTATCGAAAAGGCAAGTGCGGTAACACTTGCCTTTTTTCATACAGAAGGTTTCATGATAACTTTATCTGCTTCTATTTATGCTTCCGCATCTGAAGTCCTATTATAGAAATCCAAAGGATCAGATAAAGCATGACTAAGTAAGCCACTCTTTTCCTCCTGTATTCTTATACTTCTTCTTTTCATATGAAACCTCCTACTTCTCTTTACACCGTTTTTAGGAGGAATCCTAAAAAAAAGAAATCCCATTAAGAATTTCTTTTAATTTCTAAATATATAACCATCACACGGCATATCCCATGCTTCATGATCCGTATGAAGCAGTTCCTTTGATAAAGAGAATACAAAATCTTTGATCCTATCATCAACCGATATCTTCTTCACCGATTCCAAACACCCCTCAGGACATGCCATCACTTTTATAAAATCATATACCGCTTCTTGATGAAGGACAGCATCCATCAGCTTAGCAGCATCACTTAACCCGGTAGCAACGGCTATACGAATTTTTCTGCCATAAAAATCAAATTCCGCTTCCTTCCATGGTCTCCCGTTATATGCCGACAATACATCCCCGAGTTCTGCACGTTCTTCTGCAGTGCCACTAGAAAAACCAGACAGCACATCAAATACACTTTCCTCCATATGTTCTATATCAATGTGACAAGTACGCATCATATGCGTAATTTCTCTTATAGTTAAAACCGCATCTACATCCTGTCCGATCTTTGCATCTCCCATGACCGCAAGATCGGCTTCATACTTTTTCGCAATACATGGCATGAGAGAAACGCTGACAATCTGTTGGGATTCTATAGAAAACTGCCGGGCATATTGCGTTTTCACGATCGCACCCATAATCTGCTGTGGCGATTTCAAGGCAGATAAATTCTCGGTCATTTGCGGATAGTGCGCTTTTACAAACTGCACCCAACTTGGACAACTAGATGCCAGCATCGGCATATGTTCTTGCTGTTTTAAACGTTTTAAAAACTCGCGCTGTTCTTCCGCAAGCATCCAGTCGTATGCGGCATCCGTATTAACAACATGATCAAAACCGATCTTCCGCAATACACCGATCATCTTGTTTATCGTTTTCTGACTACGTTCAAACCCTAATTCTTCTCCCCATGCCGAAAGCATGGAAGCGGAAGCCTGGATTATCGTTATCTTTTCTTTGTCATCTATGCTTTTCCATACGTAATCCGTATCATCACGCTCCCGCAGTGCACCGACAGGACAATATGCTATGCACTGTCCGCATAAGGAACAATCAGAATCTTCGATCCTTCGATTTTCGGACACATCGACAGTGGTTCTCGCTCCCGTATTTAAAATATCCCATACATGAAGTCCCTGTATTTTTTCACACACTTGCACACAGCGCATGCATTTTATACATTTATCACTATCTTTTATAAATGGATACCCCTGATACCACGGCTCTTTCTTTACCCGCTTATCATATGGCACTTTTAGAATATTCAAATCATTGGCAATATGTTGAAGAGCGCAGTTTCCGCTCTGCACACAAAATGCACATTCACAGTTATGCTGCGATAAAAGCAGCTCTGCATTTGTCTTTCTGGTGCTTCGTACCTTAGGACTATCCGTATATATAACCATTCCCTCTTCTACTATACAATTACACGCTGTCGCAAGACGCTCTCTGCCTTCTATTTCTATCAGGCACATGCGACATGCCCCGATAGCATTGATATCTTTCAAATAACAAAGTGTCGGTATATGGATATGATGTCTGCGCGATGCTTCTAAAACTGTTTCTTTTTCATACGCCTGCACATCCTGCCCATTAATCACGATCCTGATCATGCCGCTCTTCTTCCCCCTCTGCGCCCTTATGTCTGCGATTGCAAATGCATCGTCCACTTAAAATATGCTCCTCATAATCATCATAAAATTTGTGCATACCCCTCAAAACTACTCCTGCTGCTTCATATCCGATCTCACAATCCGCACTGGCATAAATACTCTCTACTGTCCTCTTGATCAGATCGATGACAGAAAGCGTAGCCTCACCATCCAAAACACGCTTCAGCAATGTCTGAAGCTGCCCCAATCCGATCCTGCACGGAGCGCATTTCCCGCATGTCTGCGCATGACAAATCTTTAAAAAAGACACCGTCATATCCACCGGACAAAAGTCAGCGGAATCATCAAAAATTCGTCTTTCCAGATCCGCATACAGATCTCTTGTCACCTGCGGCGACGTTCGGGAAGACATGATCGTCAGTCTACTCATATCTTTTCCTCCTAAAATAATTATGTTCACTTTCATAATAAGACATAATCTTTCGATTTTCCACTTTTCTTTCATTTATGGCATTTAGAATTCGATTCTGCCTGTTTTTTATAAAATTCCCCGGGTAATAAAAAAAACCGTAACCGCCTCGTGTTACAGTTTTATACATCAAAATAGATGAAAAGCATCCGGTCTTTACCGTTGATATCCTTTAATACTTCGATCTCTGCCTCAGGGAAAAATTCCTTCGCCAAAGCGGTCAATGCCGCTTTCTGCTGATAGCCGATCTCAAACGCCATCATCGCTTTTTCATTCAATACCTTCGGTGCATTTTCAAAAATCATACGATAAAATTTCAAACCGTCGCTGCCGCCAAAAAGAGCTACGTGCGGCTCATAATTAACAACACTATCCTCCATCTCTTCATCTTCCGGTATATACGGCGGATTACTGATAAGAATATCCGCTTTTATCTTACGATCGATAAACGGCTCTAGCATATCGCCTACACAAAAGCATACGACCGCATCGTTGGTCTTCGCGTTTTCATTAGCGATCATCACTGCTTTCTGTGAAATGTCGCTTGCCAGAATATGCAGGCTCGGTTCCTCTTTCTTCAATGCGATCGCGATCGCTCCGCTTCCCGTTCCCACATCCAAAAGCACAGCGCCTTTATCTTTAGGGAAACGCTCATCATAAGCCGCTAATATGTTGGCAACGAGCTCTTCCGTTTCTGGACGAGGGATCAAAACATCTCCATTTACCTTTAAACGATATCCGTAAAACCATGTAAATCCCAAAATATGATCTAGCGGTTTTCCTTCCACGAGCTGATCGATGCCCTGTTCGTATTCCTCGATCAGTTCCTGCGGCATCTCTGTATCATATTCCATATATAGATTATGAGACTCCATATTCGTAAGCTCCAGCATATACAACAATGCCGCCTGTTCTCCGCGATCCGCTTTCAGCATCCGCTCCTGCGCTTTTTTTAATATTTCTTTATAGCTGGCCATCATGCATTCCCTGCCAGCTTTTCCTGCTGATCCGCAGCTTGAAGCGCATCGAACAATTCCTGCACTCTTCCTTCCATGATGCGATCCAATTGCTGTACCGTATACCCGATGCGATGATCCGTTACGCGGTTTTGCGGATAATTATACGTACGTATCTTCTCCGAACGATCTCCTGTACCGATCTTGCTGCGGCGTTCCATACCTTGTTCCTCTTCAAGCTTTCGCTGATGTTCTTCATACACACGGGAACGTATCGTCATCAAAGCTGTAGCCCGATTCTCATGCTGCGAGCGTCCATCCTGACATTTTACGACGATCCCCGTCGGCTTATGAATGATCCGCACGGCAGAGTCCGTCTTATTGATATGCTGTCCTCCGGCTCCGGATGAACGCATTGTTTCGATTTCCAAGTCATTCATATCGATATCGAAATCTTCTTCTTCGATGACCGGCGTCACAAGGACGGTTGCGGTAGACGTATGTATCCTGCCTTGTGATTCCGTCTTCGGAACACGCTGTACTCGGTGACTACCGGATTCAAATTTAAACATACCGTAAGCGCCGTCTCCTTTTACCTCAAAGGAAACCAATGAAAAACCACCGGCTTCACAGTCATCCATTTCAATGATCTCCGTACGCCATCCGACAGCTTCTATATACTTTCCATACATACGGTAAAGATCACCGGCAAAGATATTCCCTTCATCTCCACCGGCCGCACCGCGTATCTCGACGATGCAATCATGGGAATCGTTGGGATCCTTCGGTATTAAAAGAATCTCCAGTTTATTCAGATATTCCGTCTGTTTCGGCTCCAGCTCTTCGATCTCTGCCTTCGCCATCTCTTTGATTTCCTTATCATCTTCCATCAGCAGAGCTTTTGCTTCTTCCAGCTGCTCCACGCATTTCTTATATTCTGTATATGTTTCCACGACTTGTGTAAGATCCGCCTGTTCACGTCCCAGTTTCGCAAGCATCTTATTATCCGATACCACCTCCGGCGACATCATCAGTTCATTGATCTCATGATAACGATTTACCATTCCTTCCAGCCGCTCTATCATAACGCTCATATAAAAGCCTCCTTAATCAAACCTCGTAAATACCCTTACATAATATACCATGTAACATAGCGAAAGAAAAGGACGGAATCTAAATTTCCATCCTCAAATCATCTTCTTTCCTATAAAAACTGCACAAGACATGCAGCTGTTTTTGATGCTATGCTTTCCCCTGTAAATGATCAATCAAAGAAAGAACATGCTTCTTTGAATTGCGATAACTGAGGAAAGAGCAAAGCGAAAAAATTCCCGCAGGTACCGCAACTATAAGACCGATCCATTTTAAAACATTTCGGACGCTGTCACTGACCTCTAAAAAGCTGTCATGCATACCGGTAAATCCCCATACAGCGATCGCACCGAACAGAAGAGCCGTTAACAGAGAGTATTTACTCCATTTACCGATCCTCTTCGTCAATACATCTTTCATCGCAATCTCATTTTTCAGACTATCGCGTTCTCTTTTATTCATACGTATTCTCCCATCGTTTTTATAGTACTATTTTATCATTTTCACAGCAGAAAATGCAAATATAAGCAAAAGAAAATCATCCCCACTTGGGAGGTAGGGATGATTGATCGATAATTGAATTTTAATCCAAAGATTAGTAAGACAAACCTGGATCGAAGAATCCAATAAATACACCGACGAAAGCCAATACAACCATCAGCAACATAACTTTGATTGGACTGATGTTCTTCTTAGCCATTAACCACCAGCACAACAATACGAACAGCATTGTCAGCATTTTAGGGAATGCACCGTCAAGAGATGCCTGCAATAATACATCTTTTTCCTGAACGATATATTCACCAGTAGCTTCGTCTAATACACGGTCAGCAGCAGTTGTCAATACAACAGAAGTTGTAATGTTAACCCAAGATGCAGCCATCGCACCAACGATAACCTGACCCATAACGATAACAGATTCACGAAGGGCAGTTGCCTGCTCACCAACGATAACTTCTACTGCAGATCCACCCAATTCATAACCTTTGTTATAAATGAATTTCTGGAACCAAATACTTGTTACATTCCAAACAACGATATAGAACATAGGACCGATGATTGATCCGCCTTCAGATAAACCTAATGCAACACCCAACAATACAGGAATATAAGTTCCTACGATCAGGGAGTCACCGATACCAGCCAAAGGACCCATCAAACCAGCACGGATACCGTTGATCATTTCATCATCGATTTCCTCTGCACCGTTTGCACGAGCTTCTTCAAGACCAGCCGTGATACCTACAACGATTGAACCGATCTGAGGTTCTGTGTTGAAGAATGGATAATACGTCTGTAATTTTTCTGCCTGCTCATCTTTTGTTTCATACAATTCCTGAATCAAAGGCAACATTGACCACATGTAAGCAAATGTCTGCATGTGCTCGTGAGAGAAGCAAGTCAGGTTACCATAGAACCAACGCCAGAATGAACTATTTAAGGCTTTCTTAGAAAGTTTTTTCATAATTAAATGTCCTCCTCATCGTCAGCTGCACCTGCTGTTCCTGCACGCAGTTTAATCATTGTCATCTGGTAGTTAACCAGTGCGAATACGGCACCAACTGCAGTAGCTGCAATCAGTGTTAATCCCATAGATGCTGCCAATGTGAAACCGAATACAAAGAAGATAAGGTCTGCCATTTTCGTAACAACGGATTTCAGCAAGATAGCGATTCCGACTGCCGGCAACAAGTTACCTAATGTAAAGATGGCCTTCATGTACCAAGAATCCATCGGTAATGCTTCCTGGAAGTTTCCAACTGCATCAGCACCATAGTAAACGATCAGCATAACTGGGATGAAAGAAATGAAGAAGTGAGAGATCAAAGGTAAGAACACTTCAACCTTTCCAAGGATACTGAAATCTTTCTTATCCAGTCTAGCCCATCCAATGTGCTGCCAAATCAAGTTCATCATTGCAGTTCCATAGAACTGAACCGTACCTACGGTACCTACTAATGCACCGAGGGCACCTGCAATACCCTGAGCTTCAGGGCTAGCCAAATCTAAACCTTGTGATTTAGCTGTAACATAAGCCAGAGGAATACCGATGTAAGAAACTGCACGCAAGTCAGCAGCAACGGTTCCTCCTGGAGTAACTAACGCAATGTAAATAATCTGCATTGGGATTGCAATTGTGATACAACCCTCTACGTCACCTAAAATCAATCCGACAAATACGGACGCGATCAATGGTCTGTTTAATGTATAGTTACCAACTGTGGTACCTAAAACAGCAATGGTAGATGCTGCTAAACAGGACATTATTCCTAGTAACGCTGCTTGTAACCAAGTAATTGTCATAACTCTTCTCCTTTTTTTATTTATATCTTCCTTCAGCTATTAATACTCCCAATATTAATAACCGAATTTAGATCTGAACTTAGGCCATGAACCGATTGCTGTTTCTTCCAGCAATGCAAAGTATACATCATACCCTGCATTCGTCATAGCTTCACATGCTTCCGCTTCCGGCTGAATCAAACTCTGATTCTGCCCCAGCTTAATTGATCCCGGACGATCGTTACAAGGTCCGATAACGATGCGTTTTACATCGCTTGGAACAAATTTGTGTTTTACGAGGATCTCAGCCATATCGACTGGATTCTTTGTAATCAAGAAATAACGCTTATCGCTTTTCAATACGGTATCAGCTTTTTCCAGGAAATGCTCCATCGTCCAAACAAATACTTTCTTTTCTGTTGATGCGACAAATGACTGCTTCAAAACGGGCGTCGTTGCAGCCTTGTCATTCACTGCAATAATTCCATCACAAGGGTATTCCTTTGACCACCGTGTGATGATCTGACCATGTATGATACGGTCATCTACTCTTACAAAACTAATCATTTTCTTTTTTCCTCCTGACTAAATATCGTCTTCTGAATCATCGCTCTGTACAACGAATTCACATAAACCGTTGCGTCCTTCGCTTAACAGCGTTTCTTTCAGCATCGCAAGATCCATGTTATCTTTCATCAATACAGCAGTAATCGCCAACGGCATATTCATACCGGCAATTACCAGAGTTCTCGGCGTAAAGCCTTTTTCATCTAAAATCCTTAAAGCATTTGTAAACGGCGATCCACTTAAGATATCCGCAAGCAATATCACTTCATCTTCTTCCGTGAATCCAGAAATCAGCGCTGTGAAATTATCGGAAAACTCATCCGTACCCATGCCATCCCGCAGGCTGGTGCTGAGCACATCATCGCGTTTACCGGTCATCATCTGAACAGCACTATGCAATCCAGGGGCAAAGTCACCATGACTTACCATTACTACATACCGCATAAAATCTTCCTTTCTTTAAATTTAGGAACTTAACGAAAATGTAATCGGTTCCATTTACGATATTATTTTACTCTATCACTATCCGATTTACAAGCTTTCTGCCCAAATTTACGAAATTTTTTAAGCTTTTCTATAACAAATTTATCACACAACAATCACATAATCAAGTGATTTCATGTTAAAAATATCGATTTTCGCAAAAAGTAACCGTTTTCACTATTTTTTACTACTGAAATTATGTGATAAGCAACCAAAAGGCAACATCCTTCTCACTCCGTCAATTCGCTTCATTTAACGATACTTTTCAGAACGCGGCATTTGCCTTTGATCGTATAAGTTCCGCAAGCTGCCGGAATCAAAATATTTTCCGTATAAGAGACGGCAGTACGCGTTCCATTATACACGATTTCCGCATCATTGCAAACAAAAGACAAGCAATGGAAATCTTTCCCTTCCGTATCAAATGTCATCTCATCCGCAATATCATATAGGATTACCTGAAATTCATCGCTGTCCGCTAACACTTTCTCGCTGTTTTTTTCAAAATTACCGATCGGATTGGCGATTTTTTCACTGCTCAGCGTGAGATCGACTACATCAAAGCTCTTTTCCAGATGCAACGGCCGTCCGTTGCCGTTTTCATCCTTACGTCCGTAATCATAGAAGCGATATGTCGTATTGGAATTCGTACCGACTTCTATCGCAAAAATTCCCGCACCGAGCGCATGCAGCATGCCTGCATTAATATATATGAAATCACCTGCCTGAATAGGAACTTTCCGTAAATATTTTTCCAGTGTTTCATCTTCGATCGCCTTACGGATCACTTCCGGATCATCTGTCAGCGTTCCGGCTACCAGCGTCGCTCCTTCATCTGCATCCAACACGTACCAAGATTCCGTCTTCCCGTTATCGTTCTCGTGTTCCACAGCATATTCATCATATGGATGTACTTGAATAGACAAATCTTCTTTCGCATCCAGATAAGCAAGACGCAGCATCTTCTTCCAAGGATGAACACCGAGAACTTCATGTTCCTTTTGTTCGATCAGCTCGCTTAATGTCATACCCTGATATTCACCATTAAGTATTTCATTTTGTGCATACGGATGTGCCGTAATCTCCCAGCACGTTCCCAGCCCTTTCTCTTCGATGCCACGAAGTTTCGTCAGACGATCATTTGCCCAGATCGTCTTATCATAGATAGGTTTTAATTTTAACGGATACATCAAATCACCTCTTGCGTTCATTATAAATCATAGTTTATATAAAATCAACACAAATGTTATAACATTATAATACGGCTTCCGGCTCACATCCCTGTCTAAAAAAGTATATTCATACATAGCACTTAGAAATTCCAGAATTTCATATTTCTTCAAAATTATTTTTCAATCCCCATTTATTTTTTATAATAGAAATGCAGGTAGAGAAGAAAGGAAAAGAAAAATGAAGGCTGATAGCGAAATGAAGGTCGAGGTTCGCTCAAATGGTAAGGAATGGCAGAAAAAAAGAGAATGAAATTTTATGCATAAGGGGTGATTGATCTGGGATTCAGTCCCAAAGGCAGGAAGAAGATAATGAGGAGCGGAGTTCCATTATAAGGGGGCACGATTTCTGTAGGACACGCGATTAAAGTCATACCTTCTGAAAGTTGTACGGATGCATATAATTGTACAGGATCTTCCGATTGGGCATTTTATTTCTTATGGACGGCAAGCCAAGCTCCCCATATCAACATTTGGACAAGTACCGTTTCGGAAAAAAATAATCCACATCAAGTAAGGGCATGCGGCGCTTTCTATTATAATCTTCCTAGCAATCATGTAATCACTATAGGGGATGTTGGCTATCAGCGTCCGGCTCTGTACAAATGAAATAGCTATAATAAACATTATAGTTCTGCATAACATACAGAGGACATCGCATCTATCCAAAACACAAAAACGGCAATGAAGAAATTCCTCACTGCCGTTTTTACTGTTTATTTGAAGAAAATGGAAGAAAGATCATTCCAATGCTGAATCAGCAATATAGCGATCAAAACGATCAATGGCATCCCCAATAGGATCCAGTATGCCTTGGAAACCTTTTTCCTCATCTTATCCCATGCTTCCTGCACAAAATAGAAACGGTCATCATCTGTGCGCTGCACGATGCCATCCTGCATCAGATTCCCGATCGTATACGAAATGACAGCGGACGTCATCTTCACATCCTTAAATTCCTCGATCGGTATCGCCGTTGCCGGTGACGTAGCTCCTCGTTTCAGGAAAACATCAATAATGATGCGCGCCATGGTTTTCTTTGCTGTATTCTGACTCTTTGCCATATGTCTCTCCTCTTTTTCTATGATCGCTTTTTATTCTCTCATATCCCGACGTTTTTTTCAAATCAGATGAAAATGAATGCAAGCGCGATAAATACCGTCTTCTTCCGATGATGACGTGATGTAGTCCGCGACATTCTTTGCCTGCTCATGCGCATCGCCCATCGCCACGCCGCAGCCGCACTGTTCCAACATCTCGATATCATTCAAAGCATCACCGAAGCAGATGACTTCTTCCATCGGAATATGAAGCTTTTCACAAAGCGCTTGTACACCGGTTGCTTTATTGCAGTGTTTAAAGAAAATATCATAATGATCTTCCATAAATTCCACGAAGACAAAATCCGCATATTTCTTTTTATATGCTTCCAGACGCTCTTTCGCGATCACGCTGACCGCCTCATAAGGCAATGATCTCTCATGGCGATCCTGCGTTTCCCTCTCATCCTCCAGCAGATCCAAGCGGCCGAGGCAGCGATCGATCATACTGGATATGCGCTTAAAGCCATGATAGATATAAGATTTATCCTCAAACTGAAACAACAGCGCGTCATCATTAGCCGTAAAATCCTTTCTCAGTTCTTCCACGGTCTCTTTGGCGATCTCCGCCCGATATAATTCCTGCCGATCACCATCCATGACATACGTCCCGTTGGAACATACAAAATAATCAAAATCAATCTTCTCCAACAAGCTCTTTTCCATGGCGAAAGGCGGTCTTCCGCTGGCGATCGCAATTCGTATTCCTCTTTCTTTCAGCTTGCTTAACGCTTCTAAAGTAGAATCCAAAAGAACGCGCTTTTCTCTGCTCACCAAAGTTCCATCTACATCAAAAACAGCTAAACGATACATATATTCCCTCTATTTCTCTTTCTTATTCTTACGATATTCCTTGCGCTTTTCTTCCAGCATATCCCCCATCGCCTTAGATATGCGAATGGAGTCTTGACTGATCAAAAACAAGTCGTAGCTTTTTATCAAACCCTTCCGCGGTTCCAATCGAACCACACTGCGGTAACGATAATGTTTCAGTTCAAAGAAAAACCCGTCCTCATCAAAAAACGCCTGACGCTTCATGATAGAATCCATGACAAAGGTAGCGCAGAAACATCCCATAAAGAAGAAGCCTGCCGCCATCATATAGTCCTGTTCCATAGCTTCCGTAACCGCCGTCACGAAGCCGAGCACCGTAACGATGCTATATACGACTGCCCATATATAAAAATCCTGCTGGTACGTATAACGCCCCTTATGCTTCTGTATATATTCCTTTTTCAGCTGTATGTGCTTCAAGAACACTTTCAGCACTTTTACAAAGGTATATAACCCGTATGCCAGCAACAAAACGATGATCGTCGCCTGCACATATATATTGTCTTTCATACTCGCTCCTCTTTTCTGTCAGCTGTATTATACAACAGCTTCCCTGATTTACAAAGCCTATATTTTTTTATAGACACTGCCAAGAGCGATCGCAAGAACACCGGAAAGTCCGAAAATGGCCAATGTCAGATCCAATCCGAAGGCATCTGCCAAAATGCCGGAAAGCACCGGTGCTATCAATAGGGATACGCCGACATAGAAAGCACTGGCGATCGTCTGTCCGCTCGCCCGAAGTTCCGGCGGCGTCGTATCATCTACCAGCGTCTTGCTCGTGATCATGATCAGCGGATAGGTCACACACTGCAGCAGCGATACGGCGATCAGCATTTCCGGAGACTGTACGACTGCATACAGCAGAAAACGAATGATATACATGACAGTACCGAAAATCATCAGTCGGTAGTCACCGAATTTCTTCAACAGATAACCGCCCGCAAAAAACAGCGGAAGCTCGGTAAACGCCTGTATGGACCAGCGGGCACCGATCATCCCTTCATCCGCCCCTAACACGAGCATCTTATCGACCATCGTATACGTATCTGCCGTCGCAATGATATTAATGATCAAAAAGATCAAAACGATAATCACATAGCGTTTATCCGCAACGAGCTTCTTCAGATCAGAAAAATGAATACCTTCTTTCTTTTCCTGTTTGATCGCATCCTGCATAAAGAACGTGATCGCCACATTGAAGATTGAAAGAACCGCAAAAACGAGCCCTAAAGAAGGATAGCCGTACTGTTCAATGACCCATGCGCCAAGCGGAGATCCGATCATCCATCCGACAGCACCGAACGCGCGGATCGGCCCGTAATTGTTCTTACAATCATCATCGGTTTCCAAACACCAGGCATCCTGCACCGCCATAACGGTACGGAATAACCCTCCTACCAAAGAGATGAAAATCAGATGCAAAAAGAAATTCATTTCCGTTACCCGATACATGACATACGTAGAGATCACAAACAGGATCACGATCAGATTATAAAACACCTTGTCTGTCTTATATTTATCACACAGATAACCCGCAAAAAACTGTACGAGGATCGCTACCACCGCACAGCCGGATAGGATGATGCCCCTTTCTACAACATCATACCCTACATATACCAGAAATGTCTGCATGTAGCCGTATGGCAATGCAAACGATATAAAAGAAACAAAATACAACAGGCATAACATCAGAATATTCTTTTTTAATTTCGGTTTCATTCTAATTCCCTCATTTCCGTTCTTTTAAATGCACGAAAGATACTATACAAGACTGCATAGTATCGATTTTCGCTATCGGTTATAATCGTCTTCCACACGCACGACATCATCGAGATGCGGCGTACTTACTTCGACAAACACCGTATCTTCCAATGCCGTTAAACGATGTTTCATCAAAGGCGCATTGTGCATGATCTCGCCGGATTCGTATATCGTCGTCTGCAATACGCCGCTTTCGTTATCTTCCTCTACGGAAAGCTTTCCGTTCAGCACATAGATATGCTCTTCCTTTTGATTATGATATTGAAGAGACGTACGCTCTCCCTTATTCAGCGTAATGATCTTCAATGCGTAATGGTCGCTTACCGCGATCCATTTCTCACCGCCCCATGGCTTGTCTACCGACTTTACCGCATTTGTTTTCACAGCATCGTCCTCCTATTCCATATTGGCATGACGGCCAAACATCGTATCGGAATCCAGACCTTTCTTTTCCATCAGCATCATGATCGCAATATCCATAAAGATGCCCTCGGACTGTTCAAATAAAGAACCCATCGGCTGAATAGATTTGATATCGCCTTCCTTGGCGCTCTTCGGAGAAGGTGCGCTGATCTCGATCACGACATCTGCCATATTGGCAATGGTAGAAGCGGGATTGATCGTAATCAATGCGATCTTAGCTCCCATCTCCTTTGCCTTTGCGGCATGGTTTACCAAAGATTTCGTCTCTCCGCTGCCGCTGCACACGACCAGAAGACCGTTATCCTTGATATTCGGCGTACATGTTTCTCCGACGACATAGCTGTTGACACCCATATGCATCAGGCGCATCGCAAAGCCCTTTACCTGAAAACCGCTGCGTCCGGCACCGGCACAATATACTTCTTCCGCATCCATTACCAGCTGTACGAAGCGTTCCGCCGCTTCCGTATCGATACTGCTTAACGTATGTGTCAATTCCTCTACCACGATCTTTGCATATTCTTTATTGTTCATGATGTTCCTCCTATTGCATGTGCTGCTTGATCTCTCTCGCCATGGCAGGACGATCCGCAGCATTGGAGATCGCTCCTCCGACAACGACGATCTCTGCGCCTTCTTTTACGATATCATCGATCGTTGCCAGCTTTACGCCGCCGGCAACCGCAGATTTCGCCTGTTTAACGACCTGATTAACGACGATCAGCTCATCCAACGGATTTTTTCCGCTGGCCTGTACGTCAAATGCCGTATGCACACAGATGTAATCCACACCCATAGCATCCAGCTCCGCCGTTCTCTCCGCCAAATTTTTTACCGCGATCATATCGATCATGATCTTTCCGCCGTATTTCTTTGCGGCTTTCACAGCGCCGAGAACCGTTTCGTCATTGCTGGCACCTAAGACCGTAACGATATCGGCACCTGCTTTAAACGCACATTCCGCTTCCAGTTCTCCGGCATCCATGATCTTCGCATCTGCCAACACTTCCAACCCCGGATAGCGTTTTTTAAACTCTCTTACCGGGCGCATCCCCTCTTCGATAATAAAAGGCGTTCCTACCTCGATAACATCCACATAGTCCTTCGTTTCATCCAACAAAGAAATACATTCCTCAATCGTCAGCGTATCTAACGCAATCTGCAATTTCATATCTATTCTCCTTTCACGATAATGGCATGTCCTACTTTATCCAAAACAGAGTGATCGATCTGCGGACTCTCGTTTGTCACAAAGTAATCATATTCTTCAAACTTCGCAAATTGATACGTCGATGTCCGGGTAAACTTGGAAGCATCGCTGATCAGTATTTTTTTATCTGAATTTTTCAGCACATGACGGCGGATCTCCACTTCTTCCAAAGAAAACGTCGTAGGTCCGCTCATACCGAGAAAACCATCCGTTCCCGTGATCATCGCATCCATATGAATGGAATCGAGGACGCTGATCGCATAATAACCGGTCAGGCATTTCCCTCGCTTCTGGGCAACGCCGCCTGTACATATCACGTTATGATTGCTGCTTAAAGCAATATCAGCCACGATGAGCGAATTGGTCACAACGGTCAGCGATTGCTTTATCTTCAACAATTTCGCCAGCTGGATCATCGTACTTCCGCTGTCTAAATATACCACGCTGTGATCCTCGATCAAATCCAGAGCTCTTCGCGCAATCAGCCGTTTGGCGATCACATTTTCCTGCAGTTTGACATCTACCGGCAGCTGATAATAGTCATGAATGACCTTCGCACCGCCATGGGTCTTCACTACCATTCCGATTTCATCCAGATAATTCAAATCCTTGCGTATGGTTTCCATAGAAACCTGAAATGCTTTCGCCAGATCACTGACCTTTACTTCTGTTTCACTTAGGACCATCTTTGTAATCTCATCTCTGCGATCTTTTGTATTTTTTGACATACCATATCCCTTTCGCCATCATCGTAATTGTTTTTTTTCACAAATACAAGCCGATTTTCAAAGATTTCCCAAACAAAACAAAGAAAACTTGGTTTTTTATATTTTTTATGGGATAATTCCCAACTTTATTGATTGTGTTCCTACTATAATGCCAAGTATTTCATATCACTATAAAAAGTGCTCCTTTTCTTTTTTCTCCGTTTGCGTTAAAATATACGAACAGTAAGGGGTATCCATCATGACAAATTTTGACTTGCACATGCATTCTAATATAAGCAATGACGGAGAATTGACTCCCGAGGAACTCATCGAGTTAGCACATAAGCAGGGATTGCGTTATGTAGCATTAAGCGATCATAATGACTACCGCGGTATTGAAAAGATGCAAGAAGCGGGAAAACGATACGATATACAAGTCATACCTGCCATTGAATTCGATACGTTGTTCGATATTCACGAAGTACACGTACTCGGCTACAATATCGATTATCATCATCCCTATTTTACGGATCTGGCAAAGCAAGTCGATGACAAAATACTAGTAGGAATGGCGCAGCGTTTTGAAAAATTTCGTCAAGCCTATGGTGTCACGCTTGATGAAAAGGAAGTGTATGCCCGTACGCCGAAAGGAGAAAACCCTTTTTTCACACTCGTTTCCATGATGCTGAATGATCCTGCCAATAAGGATATTTCGGAATTTCAGGACTATCTGCCCGGCGGTCGCAGAAGTACGCCACAGGTCGTCAACTTCTATTGGGATAAATGCTGTGTCGGCACAGACAATTATGTAAAAGTGGAATATCCCGATTTTAAAAAGACCGTGGATATCATCCATGAGACGGGCGGTATCGCAGTTTTAGCACATCCGTGGAAGACCTTTTACAAACGGGAGAATCTGTTGGAAAAAGCGTTTGCCTGGGGCATTGATGGCATTGAAGCCTATAGCAATTACCATGAACCGAAGCACAATGCGTATTATGAAGAAATCGCAAAAAAATATCATGTCCTTATGACATGCGGCAGTGATTTTCATGGCAGTAAAAAGCCGAATATCATGATGGGCGAATACGGATATCACAAAGATGACGGCGCCGATATCCTACAGACATTCCTTAAAAAACTAGGCAGATGACATCTGCCTTTTTTATTGCAAGCTGCTATGTACTAAGATAAAGAAGAAAGGTAGAGAAATGAGGACGAAATTTCATGCATAAGGGGGATCTTCTTTAAAATAATTGGTCTGGGATTCGTTTAAAGTGATGAGGATAGGAGTTCGTTTAACATGGTGAATAGAAATGAAAAGAGGATAGAGGTTCGGTCGCTTTGGAGGCACGATTTCTGTTCATCATCAGATATTAGTAAGTATGCAAAGCGGTGATAAAGGAACCAAGGACTTCGCATTCCAATGGAGAAGTCTTCTTCCGACACCGAATATTAAAGACTGGATATTCCAATCCACTCCTTATTACGGTAGTATAAACTCTTATGCAAAATGCGGTATCTATGCCATTGCATATACCGGAGGCTCTACTTATGCAGGTGGAGCAAGTGAAAATCAACGTTATCAGCGTCCGGCTCTGTATATATACCATAAGTAAAATATTAAATAATTATAATAAGCATTATAATTTCATACATCATACAAAGGTTTTCTATTTCCAATGTTTACTAGTAAATATCTTGATAATATCTGTTATCCTTTTTATAAAGGTAGGTTAAAGAAGAAAGAGGTTAGGATGTTCGTTTGCTTTGGCTGCACGATTTCTGCTCATCATCAAATTCTCGCTGTTATGGGTCCCAGCACTACCGGAAGTGTCGACGGCTCTTTTCGCTGGAAATCTATTTTTACCCCGGATCCGGGACCTATGGATTGCCATAACTCCTTTTATAATTCCTCTCCCGTAACAGTAGAACCACGCTGGATTCCCAAATCCGCACATGCAGTTTTATATTCCGGATCAGCTACTGTTATGGGCAACACTTCACAAATAGAACCTCATCAGCGTCCGGCTCTGTCGACGTTCCATAATCATGATCAATATTATGATTGCATACAACATACAGAGGACATACAAAAAATACGTCATGAACAAACATACCTATGCCGTTCCCAACAATTCAAGAAAGTTATAAAACAGTGACAGGCCATCATATATGAATGTTTATTACCACTAAATATCTTATGGCTTTTCTTATTTTGAAAGGAGTTTATTTATGAAAAAAACGAGTATCGTATAGACGATATAGAAAAAGCATCCTTTTCGTCTTGTTCCTTACTGTTCTATTGGCAAAGGCAGTACAAAGCGTATTACCGACTACCGTCACATCTACCAGTCTTCCTCTTATCTCCTCAGAAAAACTCTCAACGGAAGACCTCTGGCATTTAACACTCGTAAACAAATAAAACGCAATACCGGCAAATTACGAAGTAAAGTTAGTAGAAGTACCCAAAGGTGAGGAAGTGGATGAACGCATTTATCAGCCGTTGATGAAAATGCTGGAAGCCGCTACTGAAATTCATGAAAAGGGTATTTGTTTAGAAGAATATTTAGAAAGTTTACATGAAAAAAGACTGTTGATGTTTCATCAATAGCCTTTAAACATACTTATTGATATTCCTTCAAAAGCGCAGGATCGGTCATAGATGCGGCATCCTCATCGACGATAAAGATGCAGTTCGGATGCATTCTAGAGAAAGACACCGGCCACATCGGATCGATATGATCCGTCTCAAACGTCTTCTTAATCAATTCCGCCTTATGCTTACCGCTGGCAACTACAATAAACGTACGAGTGCGCATGATATCTTCCATACCGATGGAACATGCCTTTGTCGGAACGAGATCGATATTCCCGTCAAAGAAACGTGCGTTCGCTTTTCTTGTAGACTCTGCCAATTCCACGGCATGCGTTCTCGGCAGCAAATAAGAATTCGGTTCATTAAATGCAACATGGCCGTCATCGCCGATACCGGTGATCGCAAGATCAAGACCGCCCATCGCAAAAATCTGTTCGCTGTAAGCCTTGCACATCGCATCTAAGTCTTCCGCAAGACCATTTGGATAATGTACATTCTTAGGATCTACATCGACATACCGTAAAAAATGTTCCTGCATAAAATACGCATAGCTGTTTTTATCTTCCGGACCGATACCTGCATACTCATCCATATCGAAAGTGATCATATCCTTAAAAGAAACTTCCTTGTTTTGATACATCTTTACCAGATACTCATACATACCGATCGGTGATCCGCCTGCCGGCAGACAGAAGATCATATTCGGTTTTTCTTTTACCATCTCCACAATGATTTCTGCTGTTTTTCTGCTTAATTCATCATAATCTTTCACTAAAATGACTTTCATGGGATTCCTCCTTTATCATACACCGCTATTATATCATCAAAATTATTGATGTCAATAATTTTGAATAACAAATTTATTATTATCGATATTTTAAAAGTGCAATTCCCCTACGAGATCTCATAATTATTGAACGCGATAATATTCCTATGTTATACTGGAAACAATAAATGACAGGAGTATATATGAACAATTCAAAAAAAGCCAGAATACGACAAGATAAAATGCGCGATATGCTACTGACAAAAGAATTGATCAGCGTTCAGGAATTTTGCGAACAGCTGAATGCCTCTCAGGCAACGATCCGCAACGACCTTACCTATCTGGAACAGCAAAACGTCTTAAAGCGCGTCCTCGGCGGTGCCATCTCTACCGAAGGAACACCGCGCAATAGCAATTTCCATCTTCGTTCATCCTTATATACGGAAGAAAAACAGAAGATCGCCGCCTATGCGGTAAAGCACTGGATAAAACCAAACTGCACGCTTACCCTTGATGCCGGAACTACATGCCGCTGTATCGCGCAAGAGCTGCTCATGCAAAAAATCCCCTGCAGTGTCGTTACCAATTCATTCGCCGCCGCCAGCATCTTAGAAAAAAGCGAATATATCCGGCTATATCTCATCGGCGGTTCCTATGACCGAGAACACGCTTCCTTTCATGACTTGACCGCTATTCAGATGATATCCTCCTTATACAGCGACATTTATTTTCTATCCCCTAACGGGATCGATCTCAAAGGACAGGTAACAAGTTCCGCTACCGAAGAACATGCGATCAAAAAGGCTTTTTTACAGCAATCGCAAAAAGTTATCATCGCCGCAGATCATTCTAAGTTTTGTAAAACCGCATTAAAAGTCCTGTGCCCGCTTACCGATATTGACACCGTTCTTACCGATGACGGCCTCGATAACGATATACTTCAACAATACCGGCAAGCCGGTATACCGCTCATTGCCTGTTAACGACAAAAAGCGCCTTACAGCGCTTTTTTTATAACCGATTTTCCGTTCTTGCGATGATCGCATCCTGTGCCTCTGGCATCAGTGATATGAACTGTGCACAATAGCCGGCGACACGAATGATCAGATCGGTATACTCCTGCGGATGTTTTTGCGCTTTGCGCAAAGTATCAGAATCGATGATGTTAAACTGATTATGAAAAATCTTCTTGCGGCAGCTCGCTTCCAAAAAATGAACGAACTGATCAAGCTTCGATCCATGCAGTGAGCTTTGCGAAAACCGCATATTCAACAGCTGACCGGCTGCGATCCTATGATTCGGCAGCTTCGATACGGAATTAATGACCGCTGTAGGCCCATGCGTATCCGTTCCCTGCGTAGGCGAACAGCCTTCATTCAACGGACTGTACGCAAAACGTCCGTCTGCCGTAGCCCCGACATCCAGACCATTGGGCACATAGCTGGTAATATTGGATGTCGACATCGTATATCCGCTTAACAGAGGCCCTTTACCGCTGCAATTCGTCTGATATTTCGGCAGCAGTTCCAAATAGGAATCGAATACGTCCCGGACGATACCATCCACTTCATCTTCATCGTTTCCAAACTTCGGAACACGCAAGACCATCTGATGAATACGCCCATACTCCTTTCCTTCCCAATTATGCTCCATCGCTTCCTTAATCTCTTCCAATGTGAGCTTCTTCTCATCAAACACGAGTTTCTTGATCGCCATCAATCCGTTTCCGACAACCGCCGGACCGATGTTAGACTGAGAAACAAAATCATATTTCGCTCCTCCGGCTTTCAATGTCTTACCGAGGCGAAGCGAATTGTCGATCATGGAGCTGGCAAACGGATCGGCATCATATATCACAAGCGAAGCATCACATATATGATCGCAATCCACAGCCAGATCACTATAGTATGTCAATAACCGTTTCCATCCATCCCACAGTTCTTCATAATTCGCAAAGTGAATATCTCTGCCCTTCTTCCCATTCAAAGACAACAGCTGGATCCCCGTTTTCGGATCGGTTCCGTTATTTACCAACAGTTCCAAAAGCTTTCCCCAGTTGACATACGTCATACCGGTTGCCCGATGCCCGTATTTACCGGGAATTCCCGTTTCCACACAACCGATAGCACAATAATCACGAGCATCTTCCAACGGTATGGAAAGACCCTCCATCGCTTCCACGACGACTTCATCATTAAACATGCTCGGCATGCCGCAGCCTGTTCCAATCAATCTGGCAGCTGCTTTCAACAGCGGTTTCGGCGTTTGCAGATTATAGCGCATGGAAAAATTCGGTTCGGCCATGGAACATTGATGCATCGCTTCTATGCATAAATAAGAAAGTTCATTCGTACCGTCTTTCCCATCCGGACGATACCCTCCGATCATCAAATTGGAATATAACGGATATCCTTGAGAAAAGCGCGTATGCGAATACGGACGTACCTTGTTGCAGGAAGAATTCATCAAAAACATGTGGGTAATGATCTCCAATGCCTTTTCCCGGGTAATAACTTGCGCGGCGATATCCTTTTCATACAGATCGATCATATATTGATCAAACCGACCGTAACAGAAGGAGTGTCCGTTGCTTTCGATCATCTGCAAAACATGGATCAAATAGACAGCCTCTACGCCTTCGTAAAAATGCTCGGTCTTTCCTTCCAGCAAGGTCTCGCACATCACAGCTATCCGTTCATATTCTTCCTTACGCTTACCCTTCGCTGCCGCCGCCAGCTTCTCAGCCAAACGGCCATAGCGTTTGATAAAGTCCAAAGATGCCTGCATGGAAATGATGACCGCATCATAATACGCGAGTTTTTCGGGATCTTCCGTTTCCGCTTTTCTTTGCTTTGCTTCTTCGATGATACCTCCAAAACCGACTGCCAGCACCTTTTCATGATCCGGCACGATATGTCCGTCTCCTGACATGGAAATACCGCCCCTGTGCAAAACACCTTGCTTTTCAGACAACAAGTTGACTTCCGGCATATGACGGCACACCGCATCCTCATGCGTATGTCCGCTCCAATAAGGCGCAATGATTCGCAATTCCTCTTTTACATCCTCATCGATCATAAACACATCCCCAGTACGCTTCGCAAAAGCATCCAGTTCATCGATGACCCAATCGATGGAATATTCCGGAAAGATCGGCGCCGCAAAGTTGCGATTCGCCATATTTCCGAAGATCAAAGAATCCTCCTCAATGTAGATCGTCATCTCCTGCAGCGTCTTCGCAAAGGCTTTCGCTTTTCGAATGATGTAAGGTTCTCCTTCAGTTTCCCGAAACGACTTGGTATAGATGAGAGCGCGCTCTGCACATATGCTGGCCGTCCGCTTTTGCATCTTCTTGCGCAGACGATCGATACGCTCAAAATCGCAATCGTCATTTTCCAATCGGAAATGAAACAGTTCTTTCATAATATCCCTCCGTTTTCATTATACACAAAAAACGAAAGGGCATCACATAGGATGCCCGACTTTTACACGAATCGATCACTTGTTTAAATCAAGAACGACCGGTACGGATTTATATCCGACACCCATGCGATCGATCCCCATATCGATCAGCTGCAGGAAATGCTCTCTGGTGCGGATGCATCCGCTTCCCTTTACCTTGCATTTGCCATCTACTTCTTCCATCATCACTTTGATGATCTCCGGTGTCGCACCATGAGATTCATATCCGGTCAGGAAGCCGGTACTTGTCTTAACAAAATCAACGCCTGCCTCTACACAGCACCGACAAGTTTTGCGCACTTGTTCTTCATTCAATGCATCCGTTTCAAAGATCACTTTGATCTCCTTGCCATAAGAATGGCATACGTCTGCACATGCCTTCAGATCTTTGGTAACTTCCTCATATTTCCCGCTGCGGATCAAACCGAAATTCGCAACGATATCCACTTCTTTTACCGTATCGTAATTTGCGGCAATCTTCATCTGTTCGATGCGAGACTGCGTGGAACTCGTTCCGAATGGGAAATCGCATACCGGACATAAACTCGTTGCAGAACCTTTTACATATGGTTCACATAAATCCAAATATGCCGGATTGATACAGATCGTCGCACATTTCAAAGAAACGCCGTCCTTCGTCAGATCAATGATCTCCTGTTCGGTAAATTCCGGCTTCAATACAGAATAATCAATATAAGATGCCAATTCTTCAACACTCATGTCAACTGCTTTCTTTTCTGGTTTCATTTGTTTTTCCTCTTTTCTTTTTTTATTTATAAAGCATTTCTTCGATGATATCGCAAGCACAGCTTACATAGGAAATGCACTTTGCCCGTTTGCCGTCGATCAGCTCGTCATCCTGCTGCAGCAAATGTTTGCATTCCAAATTTCCTATGCGTTCCTGAAATGCCGCAAGCATGCTCTCCACACATGGATATGTGATCTTTTTCGTCGTATGCTCCACATCCATTTTTTCGCAGTTCTTAAGTCCTGCACACATCACCATTCCGCTGGCAGCTCCGCAGATGGTACTTTGACCCGGAATTCCTGAACCAAAGCCTTCCGCTAAGCGATATGCCGTTTCTTTATCCACATGAAAATCTTCACTATAAGCACAGATTACAGCCTGTGCGCAGTTATGCCCATGTTTGAAGTTAAAAACGGCCTGTTCCTTTTTTGATTCCATTGTACACCTCCGTTTGTATTACTACTCACAGTATACGTATCTCACAATCATAAGTCAACAAAAATATACATTTACACACATAAATGAGCAAAACTGAGCAATCAATCATATTTTTATGTTCATTATGCACTCTTATTCTCTAACAAAATCGCCATTATCACCCAAATATAAACGAAAGCATGCTACAATGATATAAAACTATGCACAGGAGATGATAGAATGCTGTCTACAGAAAGAAAACTATATCTGTTGAATCGCTTGGATCGCGACGGAACCATTCATGTAAAAGAAATTGCCCGTGAACTGAACATTAGCGAAACGACCATCCGCAGGGATCTGATGGAACTGGAACAGGAAAAACGCATCACCAGAGTATACGGCGGTGCATTAAAAGCCGGCTATGAACACATCCTCAGCGAATCAAAAGAAGCTGCCATGACGGATCGCATGCACATTAACTTCGATATAAAAAAGCGTATATGCCAAAAAGCCAGCGAACTCGTAAAAGACGGAGAATGTATCTTTTTGGACGGCGGTACCAGCATTGTGCCTATGATCGATGATCTCGCTAAGCGTCCGGTAACGATTGTTACTCATAATCATCTGATCATGCAAAGACTCCATAATCCGCTGGCACAGATCATCTTTATCGGCGGTGATTATAATAGGAAATATACGATGAGTGAGGGCCCGATGGCAGAAGGAATGCTGCGGCTGTATCATTTTGACCGCGCTTTCATCGGCTGTGCCGGTGTCGATGTGGAAACGAAGAAAAGCTTTACCGCAGAGATGGGGACAAGAGAACTCAAAAAAATAGCTATGGAAAATGCCCGCTGCAGTTATCTGCTGATCGATCATGAAAAACTGAAGATCAAGGGTTTCTGCAAATTCACGGATATCGATACTTTTGAACAGATCTTCTGCGACATGAGCGATGATCTCCCGCAGGAACTTCCCGATAACTTTGTATTGGTAAAATAGAAGCATGCGATCTCTCATCGTTTCTTTCAAATAATATATTAGGTAGCAGATGCAGATAGCTCCTTTTATCCTGCACGATTTCTCATTCATACGGTATTATCAGCCGCCACGACAATATACGGGTACCCGTATTTGCATATCCTTGGGAACAAACAGGATCATGGGGCTATGAATCTTCTTTTATGGCTTCTGCTGATTCCAATATTGCTGCTACCTGTATTCAAAGCTGGGGTTCTTGGGGTCATCCTGTTGCTTATCGTACCGACGAAGGAAATCAGCGTCCGGCTCTGATGATCTAAGATAACTATGATAGGTATCATAGTTCTATATACCATACAGAGGTATTTCCAATATTTACTAATATTTTTTGTACATTATCTGGTATCCTTTCTATAAGGTAGGTAAAAAAAGGAAAAAGAGGACAGGGATTCCATTATAAGGGGAGCACGATTTCTGCACATCATATGATCGTCATGAAACCAGGAACTAACTTTTTAGGCAGCAAAGACACGTATTTTCAATGGCTCCCTCTATCTGATTATATGTACGAAGGAACTCCTTCAGCAACCATATCTCCCGATAGCAAAATCGTCTATTGGTTCGGTTTTACCGGGGTTTCTGAAATCGGCTCTAACGGTTCTACGAATATCAAAGATAAAGAGCAACATCAGCGTCCGGCTTTGTATTATATCGATACATTGTAATAAGTATTGCAATGTCGAATAACTTACAAAGGATAAGGAAGAGCATCCACCCTCTTTTACTTCGGCACGATTTCTGTTTTCCATCGGTTACAGCCATTTCGTCAAATTGCGGAAAAAGATTATTATGGAGTTGATCCTACATTTAATTTTACTTTGAGCAGTTATGTTTGGCTGTCAACATCTCGACTAACACATCAAACGTTCTGTATAGCAAAGCAAGCTCAAAGTCCTTGCGGTGGCTTCAACTATGAAACTATCCTTTCGCAGCGTCCGGCTCTGTACCGATGAAAGAACTATGGTAAGTATCATAGTCGTGTATAACATACAGAGGGATTTCTAATATTTACTAATTTTTTTGTACATTATCTGCTATTCTTTTCTTATTAGGTAGGTTAAAAAGGAAAAAGAGAATGAACTTTTATGTATAGGAGGAACTTTGTTTAACGTGATGAGGATTGGAGTTCGCTTACTATGGTGAATAAAAATGAAAAGAGGACAGAGGTTCGGTTCCATAGGGGCACGATTTCTGTTCATCATAAAATACTTCCCTCCGGCAATTTGACTGGATCTTCCTGCGGCGATAATATGGGAGATCTTAGTTTCTGGCAGCTGTCAACAGAAGCTGTCTTTACACCCTCTATGTATAGCAGTACACATACTATGCTTATAACTCATTTAGGTGGGCAATGTCGTACACGCTCCATAAGTGATTCCACCTTTCAGCGTCCGGCTCTGTATAAATTGGAAAGCTATAATACGTATTATGGTTCTATATAAGATACAGAGGGAATGGTAGAATTTTATGCATAAGAGGAGCCTTATTTAAAATGATTGGAGTGGGAGTTCGTTTGCTATGGAGAGGATTGGGGTTCCGTTGTAAGGTGGCACGATTTCTGTACATAGCTATATCCTTCCCGTCTTAAATCGCTGTAGTACTTCCGAGAACGACTGCAAAGATCCTGCTTTATCCAGCATATCATGGCCTCGCGTCATACCAAATAAGGCCTGGGAGGAAGTCTGGGATTCCAGCCCAAGCGGTTCAAAAAATGCTGCCACTATTCTCTCAAAGGGACGTGTTGACCTTTCCAGTAAGACAATAGATATCATACATTCCACTTGGGGACTCTATCAGCGTCCGGCTCTGTACAGATTGGATAACTATGATAAGTATTATAGTTGTATATAACATACAGAGGAAAAAAATAGAAAGAGTCTTAATAGTTTGTTATAGGATGATTTTTGCTATGATGGATAAGAAAGGTAGGATAGATGTATATAAGTTTATGATAAATATAAAGAAGAAAAACCTATGGATCCTATCAATACCCAAGTACTTGGATCAGCTATAGCACGATTTCACATTCATACGGTATTATCAGCCGTTATGACGATATAAGAGTACCCGCATTTGCATATTCTTGGAAACAAACAGGATCATGGGGCTATGAATCTTCTTTTATGTCTTCTGCCGGCACCAATATACTTGCCACTTGTATTCAAAGTTGGGGTTCCTGGGGACGTCCTTGGGCTTATCGTACCGACGAAGGAAATCAGCGTCCGGCTCTGCAACAAAGAAATCATCCGTTCATATAGAAATGCTTCTATACTGCTGTAGATGATGCAGAGGAAACATAAAACGAATGCCATATGTACAGAAGCCATAAAAAAATCCACTATTTGATTATTCAAACAGTGGAACATTAACTATCCTATTTCTTACGGTTTGTATTAAAGATATCCGGATCGATCATCCGTTCTTCTTTTTCGATACTCTCTTTCGAGCGAACATATCCCTCATTATATTTATCAAAATAATCGTTATATAAAGACAGCGTATCCCCTTGGGCAAGTATCCTTCCGCCAAATAAGGCTTCCGGATGCGCCGCCAAGACTTCTCTGGTCAGATCTCTCGCACACTGACTTTCCACCCATGCGCCATCCGGCCCGACCACACGGTAATCTTCATTGATATGCGCCTTAGCGGCATCCGGCGCAAACTTTTCCATCATCATCGGAATATACATCTCTTCCGGATACCAAGACAGCTTGAAATTCGCGGATACATAATTAAACTCCGCTACGATCTTTTTTGCGCTTTCTTTCGACAACATAAACCAAGGACTGCCGATCATGATCGTATCATTCAGCTTACGGCGAAGACCGAACACATTCAGAAACGATGCGTTCGCTTTGGTAAACCAACGTACAAACGCTCCCGTAGGAAATGACAACAGATTCGTAAACGTATAATATTTCAATGCCTTCTTACGCAGCTGTGGATCCTCTTTTTCCGTACGAGCAATATGGTAAAAATCCTTTCCCTCATGTTCTTTCAGAAATGCGATGATCTCGCTTCTCGGTTTGATCGGCATCATGCCATCCGTCAAATTGATGAAATAATCATACTCATCGTACTCCAGCGCTTCCTTCATCTGTATGATCGTACCGCGGGCAAGTGACATATCTCCTTCTTGCGCAAACTCCTGTGTTTCCGATATGTGTACACGGCGATCCTCCGCATATACGAAGTGGATCTTTCCCCGCAGATCGTTATCGTTAATCATGATAAATACATGATCACCCTGACGAATCAGCTGATTGATCGTTTCGATCAATTCATCATACTCGCGGGTAGAATACATCAAATAAGCAATTTTCATATTATGACCTCCAATGGCATCTGTCTGCCATCTGTTGCTGCATAGTATATATATTATATATCAAAAAGAAAAACTTCCCTATCTTTTTTCATAAAATTGTTCTTCCCGGCTATATTTTTATATCTTTTTTTGAATTTTATCAAAAAGGTATTGACGTACATATTATAATGTTATAACATTTATGTGTGAAAGAGGGTGTATATATGGAAATCAAAGAAGCTAAGATTTTTCAGGATTATCTTAACGGCGTTATCACGGGAAGTGAAACAGAGACATCAAAAAAGCTGTTCAAGGATGCAAGATCCTTCTATGAGAACAGCGACTGTGACCTTTCCGATGATACAGTCATGTATGAGGTTTATTCCTATTCCCAAGGCGATCCAAAACAGACAGGCAATTTGAATTGGGGACTGACCGTCATGAAACCGGTCACGGTCAATCAGGAATGCAACATCACACGCGGGCATTTTCACGAAGATCTGAACTGTGCGGAAATATATTTCTGCCTGCATGGAGAAGGACTGCTGCTGTTCATGGACGAAAACGATCACTGCTATGCAGAAAAGATGAAGACCGGTACCGTTCATCATATCGACGGACATCTGGCACATCGCTTGGTCAATACCGGTGATGAAGAACTCCGCGTCGGTGCATGCTGGCCGACCACTGCCGGACATGACTATGCGCGCATTGAGAAAAACCCTTTTAAAGTGAGAATATTTAAAGAAAACGGGAACATCGTTGTAAAGGAGAGACATTCATGAGCTATTTAAATTTTAAATCAACGTACGAAAAACATCCGAGCACGGCTATTAAAGGACATTATGCCGTATGCGGATACGACAAGATCAAAGAAGAACTGGCATCTAAGATCAACGGAGATACCGTTCTTGTATTCGACTATTATCCCGGCGTACGCGAGGATGAAGTAAAACAGCTGGTAAACGCCCTGCAGCCGGATACAGTCATCGAAACGATCGATCTATTCAAAGAAAGCAAAGCGATCACGGAACAGATGAAATATCATCTGACGGATGACCGCGTATTCGGAAGAATGTATTACGGTGAGTTCATTGATTTCATGGACGAAGAAAAGTTAAACGCAGCGAAAGCAGCTGTAAAAAACGCAAAAGGTCTGACGATCATCTGCGGTGCGGCTGCCAGTCTGGTCAGCGAAGGCGACATCAACGTATATTTCGATCTGGCACGCTGGGAGATTCAGATGCGTTATCGTGCCGGTATGCCGAACTATAAGTGCGATAACAATGAGGAAGACAATCTGCGTAAATACAAACGCGCATTCTTCATTGAATGGCGTATTGCGGATAAGCATAAAGCAAAACTGTTTGAGCGTTTTGATTACGTGGTGGATACCAATAAAGAAAACGATCCGAAGATGATTACCGGAGATACGTTCCGCGAAAGTTTAAAACAGCTCGTGAAGCGTCCATTCCGTACCGTTCCTTATTTTGATCCGGGCGTATGGGGCGGACAATGGATGAAAGAAGTGTGCAACTTGGATACATCCAAAGCAAATTACGCATGGAGCTTCGACGGTGTACCGGAAGAAAACAGCCTGCTGTTTGACTATGACGGTGTGAAATTTGAACTGCCGGCAATGGATGCCGTATTGTATCAGCCGAAAGAATTGCTGGGGGAAAAGGTATATGCCCGCTTCGGTGCCGAATATCCGATGCGCTTTGATTTCTTGGATACGATGGAAGGACAAAATCTTTCATTACAAGTACATCCGTTGACCGAATATATCAAAAAGAACTTCGGTATGCCATATACCCAAGATGAAAGCTATTATATCTTAGATGCGAAAGAAGATGCATATGTATATTTGGGATTGAAAGAACATATCGATCCTGAGGAGATGATCGATGATCTCAGAAAAGCGCAGAAGGGTGACATCGTCTTTGATGCGGATAAATACATCAATAAGTTCCCGGCAAAAAAACACGATCACTTCTTAATTCCTGCCGGTACATGTCACTGCTCCGGCAGCGGATCCATGGTATTGGAAATCAGCGCTACTCCGTATATCTTCACATTTAAACTGTGGGATTGGGAACGCTTAGGTCTGGATGGACTGCCTCGTCCTGTTCATGTGGAACACGGTAAAGAAGTCATTCAGTGGAACCGCACGACGCCTTGGGTAAAAGAGCATCTCGTAAATGCCATGTATGATGTGAAAGAAGAAAACAACACCTGCCGCATCGAACATACCGGACTTCATGAACTGGAATTCATCGAAACGAGAAGATATACCGTCACCGACTCTTCTTATCATAAGACCAACGGCAATGTAAACATGCTGAATCTGGTAGACGGCAAGGAAGCTATCGTAGAAAGTCCAAACAATGAATTTGAGCCGTTTATCGTTCACTATGCGGAAACGTTCATCATTCCGGCATCTGTCAGCGAATATACGATCCGTCCATACGGAAGAAGCGAGAAAGAAGAAATCAAGGTGGTAAAAGCATATGTCAGAAACTAACAAAAATTATGCGATCATCACAGATCAGGTCGATCAGGATCTGCGTATCGCATGCGCAAAAATAAAAGAAGAAGGCTATACAAATATCGAATTGCATAACGTATTCGGTAAGAGCATCGAAGAATGCAGCGAAGAGGAAACGAACGAAATCAAAGCGATCGTCGAGGAATACGGATTAAACGTCGTCAATCTGGCTACGACGGTCTTCTTCCTCTGCCCGTTGTATGATCATTACCGCGTTTCTTTGTTCAATCCTATGTTCCATGCATTCAAAGGAAATGTGGAAGAGCATCTCGAAAAGCTGCGTAATGCCTGCCGCATTGCCAACGCATTGGATTGTGAAACGATCCGTATCTTCCCTTTCCGTTTCCCGGATAATGAGGAAGTGACGGTCGTCGGTACCGATAAAGATATGGAACGCATTATTGAAAACTTCAAAAAGGCTGCCGTGATCGCAGAAGAAAATGATGTGACCCTGGTCGTGGAAAACTGTCCGTATTCTCACTGTCCAAAAGGAGAGATGACATACAAGCTTATCAAAGCTGTAAACAGCGCGCATATGAAACTGCTTTGGGATCCGGCAAACTCTTACCGTGCGGAAGCACATCGCGTTCCGGAAGTGTATAAGAGCTTGGATCTCTTTCAGGAATATGAACTGATCAAAGGAAAAGTGCGTCATCTCCACGTTAAAAACTACGCATACGATGAAACATTGGAAAAACCGTTTGCACATACTGCTTTATTTGACGGTGACATTGACTATCCGTCTCTTTTAAAGACGATGGCAGATACGTATCCATATTATTGCAGTTTGGAACCGGAAGTAGATGAGGAAGGCACGATGAAGTCCATGCGTGAATTGAAGGACTTCTACAACAAGCTATGAATACCGGGTTTGATATAAAAGCCGATATCAAGAACATGGAGTTTATCTATGGTGAGGATGTTTACGGTCCGATCACGGAGAAGCGAAAACTGGATGATATCCGGCAAAGTTTAAGTGATCCGAATGTGGAAGGACCGGAATATGTCTATGCAGTCGCTATGGATGTTGCGAAAAAGGAACACCGGCAAGATCTGATCAACCGTAATTTATTATACGGGGCTATGATCTTCGGCAGCGGCATCATCGGTGAAGAGCCGGTTCGCTCACAAGGTCATATTCATGCGATCTCCCCTTCCTGCAATGCTTCTACCTGTGAAGTATATGAAATATGGTCGGGAGAAGCGTATATTTATATGCAGGAAACGGCCAAGGATCAGCCGGGCAGATGCTTTGCGGTTCATGCGAAAGCCGGAGATGTCGTTATCGTACCGCCGTCATGGGCGCATGCGACCGTAAATGCTGATCCGAAAGAGCCGATGCTCTTCGGTGCCTGGTGCGTACGTGATTACGGTTTTGATTACGATGACGTACGGGCACATAACGGAGTTGCCTATTTCCCGAAGGTAAAAGATGATCACGTGGTCTTTGTGAAAAACAATGCTTATCAGAGTGAGGATATCATCATCAAAGAAGCCAGAAGCTATCCGGAGTTTCATCTGAAACAAGGTATCCCTATCTATACGCAGTATGAACATAACCGCGATCTGTTTACCTTTGTTACACAGCCGCAGACAGCTGCCGCTATTTGGGAAAACTTTGAACCGTAAACCGCTTTTCAAATCCTTCTTATACCGATATAATAAGGATATAAGGAGATGGAATACATGAAACTGAACCATAAGCGGGGGGCTATTCCTTTATATCTCCAGATCTACGAGATACTGCGGAGTAAAATAGAAGGTGAAACGTATGTTTACGGTGATCTTCTTCCGAGTGAACTGGAACTGGAAAAGCATTATCATGTCAGCCGCATTACGGTCAGACAGGCGATCGCGGAGCTGGAGAAGGAAGGATATGTAAAAAGAGCCAGAGGTAAGGGGACAACGGTTACGTATACCAGTCGTATTAATGAATCTCTCAGCGAGATCCGAAGCTTTACAAAAGAGATGGAAGAGCGCGGGCGTAAGCCGGGTACCCGATATATCGATATCCGTAAGACCGCCGCTACAGAAGAAGTTGCCAATGCATTGGGTATAGAAATCGGCAGCGAGGTGTATCATCTGTATCGTGTCAGAACCGCGGATGATGAACCGATCGTTATCTTCGAGACTTTTTTAAGCAATGATTATGATTTCCCGCTGGATAAGGAAAGCTATCAAGGGGCAATGTATCAGGTGTTTGAAGAAGTAGGGGCAAAGCTGCCGACGCGTGTTCTGGAAAACTTTCAGGCGATGCTGGCGGATAAACGAATTGCAGAGCTATTGCATGTGCGCACCGGAAGCCCTATCCTGAAACGCTGCCGTACATCATACAATGCGGAAAACAAGGCCATTGAATATACGATATCGTATTATCGCGGTGACCGCTATTCTTACAGCATTCAGCTGGGTGGATAATAAAAAAGATTTAAAAAGAACTGACTTTGATATTATAGAAGCCGGTTCTTTTTGTATATTCATCTTTTATTATAGAAGGTTTGATCATGTAAACAGAACGGATATAGAATCTCATCTTGATTTTAATGATTTCCGTTTATTTTCGGTTACTGCAAAAGGAATACTCTTTCATTTTTATAAGGATCTGTTGTTCATATTCTGAATTTTCAAAAATACAATAGCTTTGCTTACCAAAGCTTTTCACCAACATGATATTTTTAATCTAGCGACTATTCCTGCCTATCTAATTTATACAATTCCTTTATCACTTTTCATAGCCTTTACCCTTCTATTCCTATACAAGATGCTGGCTTGTACCGCACTATAAAGACTTAAAACTGCCGGAATCAATAATGTTGAAGGAAAAAAGTCTTTTTGGAAGAGTCCTAATGTCGTATTGAACAAGGCACTAAATATTACAAAAACCGCTATTATATAGTACACATATTCTCCCGGGAAAAATTTAAAAAACATTTCATCAGATCCCATGATTTTTTGTGACTTTTGAAAAATCAAAGGTAAAATACAAGGTATGATTTGAAAAATATAATTAATTAAAAATATAAACGGATTAAACTTTTTAATAGGCATGCAAAAAAGAAGACATAAAAGAATTACAAAGAGCGCAGTTACCAATAAAATATAAATTTTGTTTATGATAAATTTTTCAAAACCATTCGCAAAGCCTTCTCTCTTATTAGTATACTCTTCTTCATATTTGGAACCAACATATTGCGGCTCATCTATTTCTTTTTGATGTATTAAAACGGATCTGGCTCCGCTATGTAGTCCACATACCATTGGACATAAGATCAATAAGCCTTCTATATTCTTATGGACGAAAGCCATGTATGCACATAAAAATGACGGTATGACCAAAAAAAGCATAAAAATAAGATAAGCATATTTCATGAAAAAAATTTTTCTAAAAAAATGAGTAGTTCCGATAAAATTATTAAATTTCGCAAATAGAATCGGGAACTGAAATATAATACATAATAATATCGATTGACCAATATATGTAAATAGTTTTTCTAAATCCGGTTGATATATAAAAATAAAAATTACATTAATCATAATTGCTGCTAACAGCATCTTTTTAAAATCACGAAATATAAACTGCATTAACTTCTCCATTTTGAACCTCCTAAAAATAATCATCAATATTTTTCTTAGTTAATTTCATAGGCTTTCTTATTATTTTTTAATGGTATATATACTCCGGACTTTTCCAAAGCAATCTTCGATGCTCGGTACAGTCTTAGAAAGACATCTATATTTTAGCACTATTATAGTTTGTTTCCTATATTTAGTAAAAATTATTACACTTAATTATAATCAGTCTTATTTATTTAAAAACCTTTAAATAATATGTTTTTCACATCATCTAAAGGTTTCATCAAAATCAATATTTAAAGTTTATACTCTTTTATTTAATATCATCCATCACATTTTCTAGATTCAGTCTACTCTTTTCAAGCTCTTTCATATATTCAGATGTATACTGCTCATAACCATGATCTATCAATATGTTTACTAACGTATGGTCCCAGCTTAAATATAACTGATATTCATTCTCTTTTTTAAGATATACCATATTAACCAAATTCTTATAATTATCTTTACCATCTTCATTTAATAAATAAAATACATTATAAGTAATAAAATCATCATTTTCATAATCTTTTATCACTCCAACATCTTCCAATTCTGCATTATCTGCTTCACTATGTATTTCTGTATTTCTATGAATATTAACCCCATTTATATCTATATCAAATTCCATTGGAAATTTTATACTTCTTGGAGGAGATAATGCTGTTACCACTTTGGTTTTATATTTTATTTCTATGTTTATTATTGTCTCTTCCAACATTATTTCTTTACTTATTATTTGATAATCTTTTGATTTATAATACAAATAACTCATACTTATGATTAATACAATTAATCCATATAGAAGGATTTCCTTTATTTTTTTCATTTTGTAATTACCTCTATAAACATATTGATCACTAAGCTTTTTTGCTTTTAATTTAATTCTTAACATCAAATTCAGATTGTTGTCATATCGAATATTCTAGAATATCATATACTTGTCAATTCCTATGAATCTTTTATGATAAATCATTGAAACTATTTTAATTAAAATAAACAATCAATATCAAATCTATCACATTGCTCTTTTAAATAATTTAACCAAGATATATCTAAGCTAGTGCCATCAGCAGGCATATAGTAAATAAATCCATCTATATCTTTTGGATGATTAAAATCAGCACCTATTTCTGATATTTGTTCATAAACATTAGAATATTTATCTTTATTAAAATATAATTGCAACAGCATTGCAAAACGCCATTTATCCATTATTTTTTCAATATCTTCATTATCTTCAAGATTAACTAATGTTTGGACTTTATTTTTAATATCATCTAATACATCTGAAATAGCAATTTCTAAAATCAAATCAAAATTTTGGATCCCGTCTTGTAAAACAATTTTAGAGTACTCTATTATATCATTATTTTTTATTATTTCATTTTCTAATCCTACACTCAATTCTCTCCATGTCCAATTTTGAATTAATTTGATTACTTCAGAGAATTTAAAATCTTTATATAATAAATTTGAATATTTTAACATTATTAACCTCCATTTAATTTTCGAATTCTCTTGAATATAATATGCTTAATTAGGTCTAAATAATTGATGTGTAACAGTTCTATCAGGGCCAACATAAAAATCAGCATTCCCTATATTTTCATTAATCCTACTATCTCCTTGTGAAAGCAATTTCACAGTACTTAAATTATGATTCCTCCAGATAAGTTTGAGAGCGACATTCCTGTTGCTGCTACTCCTACATAATATTGTCCTCTTAATATCCGTTCCTTCGCCTGTTCTTCTGTTAGCTTTGTTCCATCTAATTTACACCCTGCAATTCCTGTGCTCTATATTCAGTTCAGTCTTGGAGATGTCAAGTCTACAGAGGTAGATGAAAAGACATTTATATTTTAGCATTATTATAGTTTGTTTCCTATTATATAAAATAGATGATTATATTTATTTCTTCTATTCTTGTAAAAACTAAGCAACACATAAAAATAGTACTAACCATATGATCTGGCTAGTACTATTAATTATCCCCTTATCCTTAGTTAATAAGAAAGAATATTATCTCTATGTTCTATATAATCTAATATTTTTATACTCATACAATATAAATTAATGTTAGTTATTCTTATTTCAGCTTATATAAATTTTACTTAATTGATATGTCATTTGCTGTGCACTTCAAAACAAAAATATCCAAATGCCAAATCTTCATATCTAAGATTCAATTTTTTTCTTGCATCATCAAACAATATCGGTAATATTTCATTTATATAGCATCTATAATTGTCTAAATATAAATGGTAGGTTTCTATATCATCAGGCGTACATATAGGATACAATATTCTTGCTGTTATTTGATTTTCCTTCGTCATATTATCATAATGTGTTGCTTCATGCGGAATATCATGAATTCTATCCATACATTCCGTCCAATGTATTTTTAATTCTTCTTTTGTAAAGTTATCTCGACACTCCATATAAAACATATAGTCCTCATATTCTATTTGTGTATTTACTTTTGAGTTTTTATAAAAAGGATTAAATTTTATATATTTTGTAGTTTCATTTAACTTTTGTATTTCTTTTATTAATACCTCTAATTCAATTACAGTCGGATAAAGTCTACTTGTTCCATTATTATAAATAGTTCGATTATATATTAACTCGTTAATTTTCCCTTGTTTTTTTTCTATCATATTTTTCTCCTACTTTGAAAAATTTCCAGATGTAAACTTCCAAAAATCATCTGCTAAATCTGACACTTGTACAACTTTATTTGTAATTGTATCTATTACTACGTAATGTATTTCATTAATAAAATAAGCTTTTGCCGGATTTCCCGTAAAAGTGTTTACAGAATCAACAACCTTATATGGATTATTAATTGTATCCGCAATTTTTTGGTTGCTCCATCCTCTTTCAGTAACTTGGTTTACATAAGCACCTTTACTAAACTTATCACTATATTTAATATCATCTGCCGATATTTTATTTCCAAAATCATTATTTTGCTGTTCTCCATTAGTATTTTTTAATTCCCCGCTTACATACGTAATCGCTCCAGCTAAAGTTCCGAAAGATACTCCCGTAGATGATATACTAGCATTAAACTGACCGTTTAATATCCGTTCCTTCGCCTCTTCTTCTGTTAGCTTTGTTCCATCCTGTATAACTTTTTTTATGATGAAAGATAAAACTCGTTTGTTTATGGTTCTCAGTTAGGAACTATCCATATAAGATGCTGTAGTTCTATATTCGATACAGTCTTAGAGATATCAAGTCTACAGAGGTGAATAAGAAGACATTTATATTTTAGCACTACTATAGGTTATTGCCTATATATAGTGGGAATTATCAACTTTATTATAGTTGATTTCACTTTTATTCAATTTTTCATGTTTTTTATAAAAGCAAGAATATTTCTATCCCATTGTTATCCCATAATATATTTTTTCTTTTATTTCAATTTTTTGGGTAAGTAATTTTTAATATGTTTGTATAGCGCAGGAATATCTTCAATTGCTTTTTCACATAATAGTTGATATCTTTCTTCACCAAAATATTCTTTTTCTGAAAGAAATTTATTCACTATAAAATTTTCTTTTTGCATATTATACAAGCTCAATGGAGCAATCGAATGATTAAACACCTTTTTATTATAAGGGCTTTTAAATTCTGTCCACTTTAAATTCCCCTCAAAACTTTCTATACATTTTTTAATTATATTATATATTTCTTGGTTTTCAATATCATTTGAAAGACGATAAACTAATTGAGGTATTCTATAATAAATATCCTCCGTATAATACATATTATAACGACATTGTGCCAAAGGTAGTACTTCTTTAAAATACATTCCGATAATTTTTTCATATTTGTTCATTTTAGCACTCCTTTTTAACGATAATTCCATTTGGATTTAACTGTTTCAGCATATTCATATAGACATCATTAAGTATCGGTTCCATATTATAACGTGGATCATAAATATACGTACCATCAGAATAAACTGTATGATATATAAAATTTTGATTAACTCCATATTCAGGTACTATTAATTCTCCTTTTGATGCAGTAATCTCATATATAATCCCTTTTCCTCCAGTAGCATTATATAAATCATCTGCTATTTCAGAACAATCATAATTATAATTTGTGCAATAAAAAGAGGTCTTTTCTTTCATCATATCTACTACATCTTTATTCCATAACGGTGGAGGTGGTGGAGTTTCTTCTTTAAGCACTTCATCAGCCAATTTCCCGTTTACACACATAATCGTTCCGGCTAAAGTTCCGAAAGATACTCCCGTAGATGATATACTGGCATTAAACTCACCGTCTAATATTCTCTTTTTCGCCTCTTCTTCTGTTAGCTTTGTTCCATCTAATTTACACCCTGCAATTCCTGTAGTTCTATATTTGATACAGTCTCAGAGATATCAGATCTACAGAGGAGAATAAGAAGACATTTATATTCTAGCACTATTATAGGTTATTGCCTATATATGGTAGGAATTATGAAAGCAGCTTTCATTTTTAGAAAAAAACAGTATTAGTTTAATACCCCTTACTAATACTGTTTATTGTTTACTATACTTTAAAGTTTATCTATTCTTCCTCTTCATGTCTTGATTATACCATCTCTCATAATTTTCATCCGTTATCTCTTGTATTTTCTCCTCGCTATATTCTGTGTATCCTTCTTTCTGTAATATATTGATTAAATCATCATACCACATTTGAAAATTAATACATTTGTTTTCTTTTTTCAAATATACATAATTCTCAATATTTAATATATTTCTTCCATCCATTACATCGCCATTTAAATAATATTCTATTTGAATGTCATATATAATTATTTTATCATCTTGATAATCTTCATCTATATAGATGTTCGTTAGCTCTATAGGATTCTTATCACTTAATAAACTTAACTCTATGTCAAATGCCTTTTTATCAATCTTGGCATTATAAGTTATTAAACATCGATATCTATCTTCCGGAGAAGGTTTTATTATTAATTCTTTATTCTCATACACTATAGAAACTTTAATCGGTATATCATTTAAAACTACTTCCTCTTCTATATGTGTTTTTGCGGCTTCTCTTTCTACACTTTCTTTATATGCCACCCATCCAAGCAGGATGATGATTCCTGCAATTAATACTATCAAATATCTCTCTTTTTTCATTTTTGGAGTTCCTCCATTAACATATCTTTTACTACTTTTATCTCTTTTTCTGTAAACGTATGTTTTCTTTTCCTTGATACTATATCCATCGATAGCAGTCAATAACATATTTACCGTTCTCTTAGCATATCCAAAATCATCATAGCTCTGCTTATGGATCATTTCCCTTTTTACTTTTCAAAGATAAAGCTGATTTATTTATAATTCTCAATTATAGGAACTATAAATATAAGATGTCGTAGTTCTATATTCGGTTCGGTCTTAAGGATATTAGATCTATAAAGATGGATAAGAAGACATTTCTATTTTAACACTATTATGATTTGTTTCCTATATATGGTAAGAATTATTATATTTATTATGGTTGCTTTTATTAATATAAAAACCTCTAAATAATATGGTTTTCATATCGTCTAGAGGTTACTAACATAAAATTTAAGATTTTACTTAAATCTTGTATTAATAATCAATTGGATAAGCCGTGACATTTACAACTTTGATTTGAATATTACTATTAATAGGAAAGGCTGTACCTTCAGTAATAAAAGTAATGATACTATTACCTAAACGTAGTACCGCAAATCCAGCATCTGATACTTCTTCTAATTTCCCTTGTATTATTGTTTCTTCTTCAGATTGTTTTATTTGAAGTTCATCATTCATTGATAAATATATGTCTTTATTCCAAATAAGATGTTGATCAATATCTAATTCAACGTCTATTTTTTCACCAAGTAATGGTAATTCACCTTCCCAAAGAACATTAAACTTTCCATATTTTGATTCAACTTTCAAATCTCTCTTTTGCTCATCGTTATATGATAAAATTATTAATTCCATTCAGACCCCCTATGGTATGATTCTTTGTAATATATTGCTTATAGTCATTACATCGTTCACAGGATCATATGTCCAAGTTTCAAAGTGAAAATGACCTTTTGGCGTTCCTAAACTTCCCATCTCATGATTCCCAAATCTAATACTTTTTGTCCCGTCTGCAGAAAATATTCTATTATTGTCAACCAATCCAGTTCGCGGATTTATATTGGTCTGATTTTGTCCTAAATAATCATTCCATGCATCTACAACATCAGATGGCCTCATTGCATTTGGTGCTTTAGTTTCAGGCAGTGTATTAACTTTTGTATTAACACTTGGTCTATAATTTCCCGTTCCTTCACTAACACTCTCAACAATCGCATCACCAGCTACATAAGTAGCCGCTTTATTGAATGTAGATTCTACAAAGATCGTAAATGATATCGCTATCTCTGCTACCTTTTCTCTTATCCACTTCGGTATCCATTTCTGACTCGCTATCTTATCCGCTGCCTTTATGATTGCTTTATTCAACAAGCTATACAGAATGCTACAATTATATATTTAATACAATCTTGAAGTATTAATCTATAAAGATGAATAACAAGACATTTATATTTTAGCACTATTATGACTTGTTTCCTATATATGGTAAGAATTATTATATTTATTATGGTTGCTTTTAATATTTAAAAACCTCTAAAGTATATGATTTTCATATCATCTAGAGGTTTCACATAATTAATCTATTAATTTTACGATTCTAAAATTTAATTTTCTTATCATATTATGCTTTTTAAAAAATTGATACATCTTTTGTGATATTACTACATAAGGTGAAAATCCAGATTTTCCTAACGATTCTTTAGTTTTAAATATGTCATACGATACATTTTTTAACTTCTCCTCTTTATATACAATAAATGGACCCCATCATAAATATTATATCGTTCTCTTCTACATCTCTCACAAGTATACTTATCCTCATAATTCTCTTATTTCTGATGGTTCTGCATAATGAAATCGGGAATTAATATTTACTTCTATCCATTCCGCCTGTCCAGATCCTCTTCTGTATATTCGTATATTCATATTCTGTGTCTGAAGATAAATAATTACTTATTTTTTCTTTTTTACCAATTTATAGCATCGCTCCAAAATTTTATATACTCAATATCTTTAAATTCTATTTCAGAATATTTTTTGGTTCCAAATTCAATTTCGAAATATTGAAATAGATTTTCTCCATAATACACAATATCTAAGCCCATAACGGAAAAAATCGGAGAATTTTTTTCTATCATTGCTATATATCTATGCTTATAAATAGGAATTAATCGGGGGGCTTCTTGAAGAAGGCTCTTTATTTTTTCTTTTAAATCTTGACTTGTTTCAGGCTTTATACCCCAAGAACTCGGCCATTCATCAATTTCATCATAACAATCTAAAATATCCATAAATGGAATATTCATTCTCTCTTTTATATAATTAACATTCTTTTGAGTCAAATCTCTCCAATTATAAAATCCCGCACTAACAGGAATCCCTACTTTTAAAAATTCAGAATATTCAAAAGGAAAACGAATTTCATAAATCTTTTCTATTTCCATAATCTCTTGATTAGATAATCCACAATCAAATTTAATTTCTCTTTGCATTAATTCATTTTGTAACAATTTATAATCCCACATTTTTTTACCTCTACCTATATCTACTCTATCTTAATAAATGTTTCATAATGATCTGGAGTATACCAAACCGAGCCATCATCTCCAATAACAATTCTTTCTAATCCTCTGTTTCCATTAGAATTATTTGGATATAAATCGTATTCTCTATAATTGCCATTAGGAAGTATTCCATCACTATTCTGAAATTTTTTTGTTGTCTTTATATTCATATAGAAGTGCTACAGTTCTGTATTCGGTATAGTCATTGTTTAAAAAATTGATACATTCTTTGAGAAATTAATATATGCGGTCTATATACATAATATATCCTAATAAACTCCCTCTTAATAATATTGTTCTATTCACTGAATCAATTAAACTTACTTCTATTTAATACACTTCTGGTTCATAACTAGCAATTATATCCACAACTGAATTAATGCCTATTATACAGTAATGAGTTAGTTTATTTCTTTGTTCAATTCCTAATGATTGTTCTTCTATCCATTTTAAATAGGAAGAATTTTCTACTTTAAAAAAAGTCCATTTTGTTAATTCTTGTTTATCATATAATATACTTCTCGCACTTTCTTCAGAGCAAGTATATGAAACTACACATCCATCCCATTTCAGAAGAATTTTCTCTGTTTCATCTTCATTTGATAATTCTATCATAAAACTTTCTTCATCTTTAATACTGTCAACATAATACTTATTTTTTAACTTTTTTTAGGTTCCCAGTATTTCCATATATCACTCATTTGAATTTCTCCTTTTATTTATAAATTATTTTTAATATTCTATACTTATCAGTTAATATTAATCTTTCTTTATTTGAAATAGTAAAGACCATACTTCTTATACATTTTTCCCTCTGCTACCATTTCTTCGCATTTTCTTTTTACTATGTCATAAGAATATGATTCTGCTTCTACAGATTTCCTAACTTGGAGATACTGAATAAAAAGCCAAGGATCAATCCCTACCCAATTTTCATCATAACCAAAATTCCAATCAATTAAAACGTCGCCTTGCTGATTTGTAACTCGACATCCGCGACCATGGAAAATATACTTATTTATACTTTTAATCGTTACTTTCCCTTCTAAAAATAAACTTTTTTTCTCTAAAAAATCTTTTTTTGATGCTACATTAAAATCAAGAAGCATTTTATTAGCCATTTTGTTAGACTCCTCAACATACTCATTTAATAAATCAATCAACGTTGCATCCATATATCCTCCCATTTAACCATATTATTTAATCATTCTATCTTTTTAATGCTATGGTTAGATTCATCAAGATGAATGAATATGATATCCATTATTTTCAGATAAGGCCACATTTAAAATATTGTTTGCCAAATAATTGGATTTATTTCAAACTATAGAACTTTTTTAACTCAATTATTTATTTTTCCTTAAATCATCTAAAACTTTTTGTTGCATAAACATTTCCTTTTTAACCAATGAATCATCTATTATTTATAAAAATCGTCTAATACTCTCTATGACACTTAATGCTATTACTTCTGTTACATATTCATCCTTCTGTAATAACATTGCTTCTAAAAATTCAAAAACAACCTCAAGTTCAATATTTTTTCTCCCATCTAAACATTTTATAATATAGGGACTAAATACATCCCCATATACTACATGAGAACCTGTTTCATCTCCTTCTTGCCACTGCACTTCCCGCTGATAGTCATCCATTAAATTAGGGAACTTTTTAATCAACAATTGATTCAATTCTTTACTTTTCATTTTATTTTCCCAATATTTCCTCTTTCATCCATTATTTGGTATATTTACACATCAAAATTAAAATATTAATTATTAAATCATTACATTTTGGATATTAATTCTTTAATTTTCTCTTTAAATTCACTATCTACACAATTTGAACACTGTAATAATTCTTTAAATTTCCGTTTATCAACACTATTAGGATAATTTTTCATTATATCTTTTATCACTTTTTCATTAGCACAAATAATTGCATAATAATCTTGGAAAACACTTATTCCCCAAAGTCCTTCTGTATCATATATAGCATACTCAAATAGCAATATTTCTTTTATATAACTATCATAGTCGAAAGATGTATATTTCCTATGCATATAACCTAACTCAGTATTTTTTTCCTCTTTTGAAAAACTATCTGCAAACTCAATATCTGATATATAATATTCGTTATTAAATTGTTTTTTTATCACATTGAATATTGCTAAATATTGCTTCTTCGTGAAGTAAAACCCATCTGTTGGATAAATAATCATAAAGCTCATATTATCAATTCCCTGAGGATATACAAGCTCATGTTCAATAAATCTAAAACACGTAGAAGAACAAATATTTTCTAATTTTTTTCTATCCATCTTAACTCCTTAAAATTTTATAAATTATTATTAAATTTTTTCAGTCATTATATCTTGTAATGCAAACAATTCCACCACTGTGTCAGTTGTGTCAAATAAAATTTATTATTATATCTAAACATTATCAAAATTCGGATAATCATATTCATCTTTTTTTATTCTATATGCTTTTATATCTTTACACCATATTTCTAAATATAAAGGATGCGCTGTTATTTTTATTTTATATAACTCTTCTTCTATTTCTATATTCCAATTTACTAGATAACATGATAGTTCCATTATAGATTGATCTTTATACATTTTATCTTTCGGATATCCTATACTATGAGAGATATCTACTTTATAGCAATTTAAAAACTTATATACAATATATTCCTCCAGATTATCTTCACATATCATTGTCAATTCTTCTCCGAAATATTCATTTTTCAAATAAACAACTAATGATTCATAACTTTCATATAAATAATCATCAATATTTTTCTTAGTTAATTTCATAAGCTTTCCTTCCTATTATTTCTTAATAGTATATGGACTTTCAGATTTCTCCAAAGCTATCTTTGATGCTTTAGTTAATAAGGCATGTTTATTTATGATTCTTAATTAGGTACTATCCATATAAGATACTGTAGTTCTATATTTGATACAGTCTTAGAGTTACCAGATCTATAAAGATGAATAAGGAGATATTTATATATTAACATTATTATGGGTTATTGCCTATATATAGTAGGGATTATGAAAGATATTATAATCAATCTTATTACATATAAAAGCCTCTGAACGATATAAAATATATATCATTTAGAGGCTTTATCGTAATTAATCATTGAAATATTTGATAGTAAATATTTGCATTTTTTAACTCTTTACTAGCTTCTTTTTCTTCTAAAAATTCCATATTCCCTATTATTGTAAGATATTCTTGTATTTTTTTAGCGGCAAACATATAGTTTGCCTCATTAACAATAATTCCTCTAAATAACTTTTCATTTATTTCTTTTGAAAGCATATTTCTTTCTTTTTGCTTTTTAATAATATTATCTTTTTCCATGTGCAATTCTACACTAAACTCGCAATAATATAACTCATAAACTTTTTTCTCTTTAGGATCTATAAGATACGGTGTAATTAAAATACTAGGGGCAACTTTAGAATCAATTATTAATTTTACAAGTTCTTCCATATTAACCGACTCAATATACATATATCTTGATTAATATATAAATTCCCATCAAGTTTAGACAATTTATCTAATAATTTCATACTATTCTCCTTTGCTATTTAGGTAAATATGGATTAATAATATTTTTATCAGGTATCCAATTCAGGGGATCTAAAGCATTACTAACTTGTACAATTTACTTTGTAACATTATCAACTGGATTATGGTTGATTTTCCAGTAAAAAAGTTCTTTATACGACCACTATTTCTCTAAGCGAAACCCCTGTAATCCTATTCTTTTCAATAATCTTTTTAAATTTCTCAGATACAAAAATTGGAATTTCTTGTCTATTAGAAAGTTTAAATATATCAGAATTTTTTACTTTTTTTTCATATATAGCAAATTTACTAATCGTATATATAATACCAATTCCTAATATTTCCGTTTCAAAATATTCAGAATTATCTAAACATAATGCATCAACTAATCTAAGTATATTGGCAATATAATAAGTATATTCTTTTCCACTTTTTCTTTCTATTATTTTAACCGGAAGAAATTGTATCTCTGTATTCATTATTTCAAGTAAATGTTTAAATTTTCTTGAAACAACAAACCAACCTTTATCATTAACTAGATAGTCTGTCAATATCTCTCCTTCATTTTTATCATAGAAAAAATAAAAGCAATTATCCCAATTAAGATTTTTTCTACCTACAAAAAATTCATCTAAAGGAATTCCAAAATCATTTTCATAATGACAAACTACGTTATTAGATTCATTCATATCCATATTTAATTTAAAATATTTCATTACTATCTCCTATTTTTTATTCCAAAAATCTTTATATAATATATTTGGGTTTGACGAAATTTCTTTTTTTAGATTTTCAAATAACTGTAAAAATATATTTTTATTTCCTTGAGCAATACTATCGTATTGCCTCATACTTTCCAAAACATAATTATGATAACTATTAGGATGACGCCCTTGATGAGGTAAGAATTCTTTATTCCAATCATCATCTAAATCTAAACCATATTTCTTAGCAATTCCCTCAAACTCTGGAGTATATGTTTGGTTCTTATCGGTAGCATAGTGGTGAACCTGATTAGGTTTTGTTTGAGGAATGTCAACCTCACCAACACTCTCAACAATCGCATCACCAACCACATAAGTAGCTACTTTATTGAACGTAGATTCTACAAAGATCGTAAATGACATCGCTAACGCTAGTACTCTTTCTCTTGTCCACTTCGGTATCCATTTCTGACTTACGATCTTATCTGCTACCTTTAAAACTACCTTATTCACAGATCTGGCAAAATCCGGTATCTTCTTTACTTTAATTAAAGATAAAGCCAATTTGTTTATGGTTCTCAGTTAAGAACTATCTATATAAGATGCTGTAGTTCTATATGCGGTTCAGTCTTAAGGATATCAGATCCATAGAGGTAGATAAGAAGACATTTATATTTTAGCATTATTACGGATTATTGCCTATATAGTAAGGATTATTATGATTAATTTTATTATACATAAAAGACCTCTAGACGATATAAAATATATATCATCTAGAGATCAAAAATATAAAACGCATAATTTTCAATCAAAACTTCAAAATGAATTCTTATTCTTGATATAAAAAATTAATTTCATCCAGCCATTTTTCACGACTTTCCACTAAAATTTCATCCATTTTTTGCTCATCATATTCTATATAGCCTGACTTTTCCATTTTTTTGGCAAATTCAGCATACCAATCTTTAAAATCAAAGTATTGCTTTATTTCTTTTAAATATCCATAAAAATTTACATCATAAACTATGGCTTCATTTTGTGGATTACCATTTTCATAAAACTTTACAACTAAAAGATAAACTTTCACATTATTGTCCTCATAGTATTTATTAATATATATATCTTTAATATCAATCGGGTTTTCATCACTTATTAAAGAAAAATTATCATGAAATTTATTATTATCTATCTCTATTTCATAATTTACCAAACATTGATATTTATCTTCGGGAGAAGGTTTTATTATTAATTCTTCATTCTCATATGCTATTGAAACTTTAATCGGTATATCATTTAAAACTACTTCCTCTTCTATATGGGTTCTTGTATCTTCTCTATTCACGTTTTCTTTATATGTCACCCATCCAAACAGGATTATGATTCCTGCAATTAACAATATTATATGTTTATCATCTTTCATTTCTGAAGTTCCTCCATTAACATATCTTTTACTACTTTTATCTCTTTTTCTGTAAACGTATGTTCTCTTTTCCTTGATATTACTGGATGATCAGTAGTTAATAAGAAGTATGCCGTTCTCACGGCATATCCAAAATCATCATACCTCTGCTTATGGATCATTCCCCTTTTTACTTTTGAAAGATAAAGCTAATAGCCATCAATATAAAATGTTGTAGTCTTATATTCGGCTTAGTCTTAAAACCATCATATGCATAGAGATGGATAAGAAGACACCTATATTTTAGCACTATTATGGTTTGTTTCCTATATATGGTAAAAATTATTAAAGGTATTTTAATCCACTTTACTAACAAAAAACAGTACTAGTTATTGACTCTTACTAATACTGTTTATTAACACTTGTTTTTTTCCTTATTAAGAATTCAAATTAATCTGCTTTTATAATGACATCAATTAAAAGTAATATACTTTTCAAATTCCCTTTTTTATCTAATCCACAAATCGTATTTTTATTAATCCTAATATACTCATCATCTATATCTGCTGTTCCAATTTGAATTCTTTTATTATTTTCATCATAAACAAGTTTAGGATTATACTCATCAATCATAAAGTATTCTTTACTTGCAGGAAAAAAGTTAAAATAATCATATACTATTCCTTTTTGATATTCTATTTCATTCATTGGTATATTGAAGTTTCTATCCTTGTAATTTGGGATTTCCAACTTATCTACAATAGATTTTACTAGTGGTTGAAAACCAGTTACTGAAAATAACACTCCTGTTGAGTAATCAAAGTCCAGTTCTATAGCACTAACTGTTAATGAAATATATTTATTTATATCTTCAGTTAAAAATTGATTGCTATCATAGTATAACCTATGATTATTAAAATCATATACTAATTTTTTATTATCAATCATTTTATCCTCCATCAATAACCTTTATATACAAAATGCCATATTGTTTTTCCATCTGGGCTAAGTAGTAATTCATAAGTTCCATTACTACCATTAAGTGTCCATCAATTTTCCACCATAGTCCATTACTTTTTCCAGGGTCCACACCTGCAGGTCCAGAATTAATAATTTCTTTAATTATGTTGGGTGAATCTTGATACGGCCTGCTTCCATCTCCATTATGGTATGAATTATCACTGTACTCCCAATCTCCTACTTTAATTTTCTTTTTAATAACTTTCTGAAATATCGAATCTATAAAATCTGTGAATGCTTTCGCAACGGATAATACCTTTTCTCTTATCCACTTCGGTATCCATTTCTGACTCGCTATCTTATCCGCTGCCTTTAAGATTGCTTTATTCACTGCCCCGGCAAAATCCGGTATCTTTTTACCTAGTTAAAGATAAAACTTGTATGTTTATGGTTCTCAGTTAGGAACTATCCATATAAGATGCTGTCGTTCTATATTCAGTTCAGTCTTAAAACCATCATATCCATAGGGATGGATAAGAAGACATTTATATTTTAGCACTATTATGGTTTGTTTCCTACATTATGATAAATTTTACTTATTAAAAAAAGTCTCTAAACAATATAGAAAATATATTATTTAGAAACTTTACTAAAATTAATTTTTTACTATAGTATAATTGCTTTTATTTTCTTATATACAATCATATTTATTTTTTAGGTAATATTTCAAATATTTCATTCCAAGGTTTATTCAAATTCTCATCAATGGTGCCAATATTATTTTTGTTATATTGTGTTAATCCGTTGTTATTCAAAATATAAGGTAAATCTTTATACCAATTATCATATACATATCTTTTATTATTACTTTTAATAACTAAATATTTAGTTAAAGGCATCAAGGATATATCTCCATTCTTTTTATCATGCTGCGCAACTACACAATAACTTATAAAATCTTCATTTTCAAAATCTTTTACAACATAAATATTCTTAAAAACAACTGGCATTTCTTCCCCTAATTCTTTAACTTGATCTTTAACTACCTTTCCATCTATTTTTATATTGTAATTAATAAGACATTCATATTCATATTGTGGCTGTAATCCCCCTGATATATCTTTATTTTTATATTTGAAATTAATATTAAACGATATTCCGTCAAACTCTACTTCTTTATTAAGAAATACATATCCTTGATAATCTTTTAAATATATAAATAATCCTGTTATTAAAATCAGCAACACTCCATATACAATCAGCTTTTTATTTTTTTTCATTTTTCTAGCTCCTCCATGAATAAATCAATGATCATTTGCTGATATTCAAATGGTAGTCTACTTTCATTGTAGCTATTATCAGGCCATGTATGAGCCATCATTAAATATTCTGCTCTTGAGTAGTTTTATCCCAGTTTAAGTAATACTTTAATATAAAATCATAAAGACTCATACCTATACTTTATTATTCAAACCCTTTTATAAAAATATCAAACTTTTTAAACTTCATATAATACATTAGTGCCAATCTAGTAGTTTAATATTACCATTATCCCATTCTTGTAAAAGCAGTTTAGTATTTGTTTTAAGTCTTTTTTTGCAATTTCAAGTTTTATCTGTAATAAAAGCATACCATAAAATTCTTCTACTTCTTGAACACTTTTTGTTCTAGCTATTTTAAAAATATTTTTCAATCTGCTGTATGCTTGATTACTCTTTCTATAATCACCGTTAATCATACAATTGCCGTATATTTTACCATTTTCTATATATTGTCCAACATAATCAACTAACTTTATTTCTTTTTTTACCACGATGTATTTCCTCACCTATTTATAAATTCCCATATCTTTTAAACGTTTAATACCAAAGTCATACTGAAACTCAAAACTTTTCCCTGCTAACTATTGACGCACAGTTAAGCCATTTGCAAATGATGGTTTAGATGCATAATACCCTGTTATCTGATTATACTGGTCTGGTGTCAACTCTATCAAATTTCTTGTATTGTGTATTTGTTGCGGACTGAACCCTGATCTTTCTATTTGGTTTTGTTCCACTATATGATGCCAGTGATTTCCTTTTATTTTTGTTGGGTTCTCTTTTTAAATTCCTTAAATGTGATATATTCTCGATAGTTATAAAGTACGTAGCTATTTCCTACACTACTGATCCCTGACGCAAATGTTCCTGACATTATTGATGCTACAGATAATTCTAAATCAGATCTACAAAAGTGAATAACAAGACACCTATATTTTAGCACTATTATGATTTGTTTCCTATATATAGTAAGAATTATTATATTTATTATGGTTGCTTTTAATATTTAAAAACCTCTAAATCATATATTCCCATATTATCTAGAGGTTTTTCATAATTAATCCACTAATTTCACAACATCAAATTTTAATTCTCTTGTCATATTATGCTCCTTAAAAAATTGATACATCCTTTGCGATATTATTATTTTAAAAACAGGGCCTGATCTTCCTAATTCTTCTTTCGTCTTAAATATATCATATGGCATATTCTTAATCTCTTCTCTCTTATATACCAGCTGGAATGCTTCATCATGCATTGTGCATCGTTCTCTGCCGCATTTCTTACAAATATGCTTTATCTTATAGCTTTCCGGTTCCATCGCAAAATCTGCTGTATGTTGAATATATATTTGATAAGTATTCTTTAACTCCATATCTCCTTTCTCGTTATATACCGGCCATATTTCAAAGCCTTTCAAATCACTTTCTTCTAGTAGCTTCTTTACCTTTTCACTTATAAAGAACTCGTCCATGATATTTAATACACCTACGATATTTCTCTTCCCTGTAAACCGTATGGATTTCTTCATTCGTATATTATCTATTTGTTTATAAGAATTTATACAGTCTTCACATCCCGCTATCTTTTGATAATATATTTCTTTATATTTTCCTACATGTGACGGTTCTGCATAATGAAATCTGGAATTAACATTTACTTCTATCCATTCTGCTTGTTCTAATTCCTCGTCTGTATATTCATATTCTGTCTGTAAATAATCACTTATTTTTTCTTTTTTTACCAACTTCATAGCTTCCGCAAATATTTTATCAAAATTCTTCATATCTGTTTTTAAATAATAAATGACACAATCAATATCTTCTTCAAATGTATACTCTATTTTATTTCGCTCTAAAAATTTCTTCAAATATTTATTCTTACTAAAATTAAAGTTAACAAATCTATATGATTTTCTCATAGTTTTCTCCTTTAAAATGGGAAATAGGACTTATATGTATTCATATCATTCAAAAATGCATTTAACATATCCGGATAATTTGCATAGATACTCTTACCAGCATTTACATATCTTTCCCATGATATTGCACTGTAATCAGTTCCATAGCTAAACGTTGATCTCCATGCTTTTGTAAAATCTTGATGTTGTGCCCTTGTAACAATGGTACTCATTAGATTATTTGTATTTATATCAAATTTTTCTGCTATTCTCTGTTCCAATAAATGATGTGCTTGTATCTCTCCTTGATATCCTGCCGTCAATTTCTTTGCTTCGTTATATGGCATCGTCTTCCCCAGATGCTCATATCCTGGTATTTGTACTGATGTTGACGGTGGTGACGAAGTTTCTTCTTTAAGCGGTTTACCAGGCAATTTCCCACTTACATACATAATCGCTCCGGCTAAAGTTCCGAAAGATACTCCCGTAGATGATATACTAGCATTAAACTGACCGTTTAATATCCGTTCCTTCGCCTCTTCTTCTGTCAGCTTTGTTCCATCCTGTATAACTTTTTTTATGATGAAAGATAAAGCTGGTTTGTTTATAGTTCTCAGCTAGGAACTATCTATATAGAGTGCTGTAGTTCTATATTCTGTTCAGTCTTGGAGATATCAAGTCCACAGAGGTAGATGAGAAGACATTTATATTTTAGCACTATTATGATCTGTTTCCTATATATAAAGCACATGACTATATTCATAAAACTATGTTATAGCTAGCCTAAAAAATGTAGTATGCATACAAACTAAGATTTCCATCTATCCCCACATATAAAAGGCTTATTCCATACCTAAATATTTTTTTGTTCTCAGTGTCGCTGATACAATACATTCTGGTAAAATTTTATAATATTCACCTAATCCATTTTCCAAAACTGGGTACAAAATTGTTTGATATGTTTTATCAATACCTTCTTCTAATATTTGAACATCTCCAACTTCAAGATCAAAATTATCTGTACTTTTACCGTTAATATTAAATATAAATCTACCATTTATATCACATACATAATATTTAGGATATTTTTTATATAAAAATATAACATTAAGCTTTCTTTTTTTCAATGTTATTATATTTATGAATTGAAAAAGCCAGACAAAATAGTTTTCATAGATTTTACTTTTTCATTCCATGAATTTTTACCAGTCAAATTTTTGAACCTTATTTAGAAATTATTTAATTTTTATTATTTAACTCCCATATGGGCTTGGTTCAACAACAGAAATATTTTTTTCACTTGCATACTTCATAATTGCTCTATTAACATCATTAATAATAGCTTTATTATTGTCGAAATATTCTTCCCAAACAATATTAATATCTTCTGAATCCTTTAATAATAAATAAATCTCTGCCAGTGTAATAACACAAGTATTATTTCCTTTCAAATAAACCATATTATCTAAACTCAGAGAAGTATAACTAAACTCATCACTATTAAACATAGATGGAATTCCTTTGTCATTTATCAGTCTAAATGACATTGTTTGTCTGTCAAAATTCATATAAATCTCAAAAACTAGGTACTCTTTTCCATATGTCAAGTATTCGTTTGTACATTCCTTAAAAATTACTTTCATAATTACTTTACCTTTCTATTTAGGGAAAACAAATTTAAAATCATCAAATAAATGATTTATTGGATCATATACAAAATGGATTGTGATTTTATTATCACTGGTATAATATACAATCTGGTATTTATCCCATCCACTCCATCTAGGATCACTCATTTTTTCCATAATCCTAATAGACTGAGAAAGGGGATCAATTTTTGCATTATTCATTGCCGTTTGCTCTAAAATATTATTTGGTATAGTCCTACCCGTAGACCCTCTGCCTTCTAATTTAACAGGATTTCCAGACTCTTTATTAGCAGTATTGGAAGACAACTCCCCGTTTACATACATAATCGTTCCGGCTAAAGTTCCGAAAGATACTCCCGTAGACGATATACTAGCATTAAACTGACCGTTTAATATCCGTTCCTTCGCCTGTTCTTCTGTCAGCTTTGTTCCATCTAATCTATACCCCATCGTTCCGGATGCTATTTGAGTTATGGATCCACCCATTCCTATAGTTCCTGAGACAATAGCTACTGGTGCTGTAGATGTTGCTATTGTAGATACTGATATCCCTGCTATTGTCCATCCTGCACATGCTGGAAACAATCCCATCGTCGCTGCTGTTAATGCGATAAATCCTGTTCCTAAAGCTATAAATCCTGCCACTCGCGCAATAGTATTAAGATTTTCGTCCACCCATGAGAAAAAATTCCTCACTGCTACATCTACCGTATTCGTTACCGGTTTTATCAATCCTACAATTTGATCCGATAACGTCGGACATGGCTGTGGTGGTGCCGGTTTACATACCTTATTTCCGTATAAGTCATATTGGCATGTCATTCTTGGTGCCGGTTGCTTTTTCTCTTCTACATGCAGGATGTTCTTTCTCGTATACCGCTTTCTCTCTTCTTCTGCCTCTTTTACCAGCGATATATGATTTTTCCTTTGTTGTGCATTTAGGATACCTGCATTCTTTCGGAAATCATCAAATACATTATGTCCACTCGGATCGGTATACTTATACGGATTATTCTGTGTATAAATATATCGATTCTGACTTTCGATACTATCGGTATCTCCCTTGAAACTGTCGATCTGGATAAACCTTCCGATCTTCGGATGATAGTATCTCGCTCGTAAATAGATCAGTTCACTCTCATCTCGGAATTCTCCGTTATATCCATATCCGCTTCCGATTCCCTTCGCATATCCGAAATCATCATATCTCTGCTTACGGATCGTTTCCTTTCCGTCTTTCTTTGTCAGATAGCCATATACACTGTTATGAAGTCCGTACAGATAGATCGTTTCACTATCGGCTCCTTCGCTGTACAATCTCTCATTTCCGTAGATCTGATTGCCTTCTCCGCTTTGCCACAATACTTCATGGTATTCCTTCGTCTTATCGATGATCTGTTCGCTGCTGCTTTGGTACCAGTCTGTATGGAAGTATTCTTCATCAAAGGTACACAGGTAATCATCTGCTTGATTTAGTTTTTCTTTGAATACCGCAAAGCTCTCTTCCTGATGTTCTTTTACATAGGCAAGACCTTCTTCTGCGGTTTTCTTATGCAGATCTTCATACCATGCATTTTGATGGATCGGATCGTTATTTTCTTTCTTATACCCTACTCTGTCTCCTTGCGGATCATAGATATATGTATAAGTTGTCCCATCCCCCTTTTTCAGTTCAACTAACTGACCGTATTCATCATAAGTATACTGTTCTTTTACGCCGTCGCTTTTGGAAATTTTTTCCATATTTCCGTTGTCGTTGTATTGAATATTCGTAATGCCGGTTTCATCTTTGATACGGACGAGTTTTTGATCCTTATATTCATATGTTTTCACACGGTCGCCGCTTGTTTCGGTCTGATTGCCGAAGAAATCATAACCGTAAACGACGGTAACCTGCTGTCCGTCTTCGTTGTATTTTACACTCTCTTTCAGTTCATCCAGCTCATTATACGTATACGTATTCGTCTTGCCGTCGATCGTTTCGCTCGTGATGTTGTTCGCACCGTCATAGGTGTAGGATACATGGGATAATGGTATACCGTCTCTTGTGCTGAGAATGTCCGTTTTCCTGCCTAGCGCATCATACTGCGTTACGGTAAGAACACCCTTGCGCTCTGCTGTCAGCGCATGTCCCATATCATCGTACGTATACTGTGCCGTGACTTCTCCGTCCTGAATGACCTTTGTGATCTTATTTAATGCATTGTATTCATATTCCACCAGCGTGCCGTCATCGTATGTAATGGATGTCTGATTGCCTAACACATCGTATGTATACGACGTCGTTCTTCCTTTGCTGTCGGTCGTTTCGATGATGTTGCGGTAATCGTCGTAAACATAGGTAATCGTCTGATCAGGGTCGCTTGCTTTGATGAGGTTGCCTTCCTCATCGTATGTAAAGCTGCGCTTTCCTTCTTTGATCTTGTTTCCCTGAGCATCATAGGCATACGCAATAACAGTGCCATCCGGCTTGGTATACGATACGAGCTGATCGAAGGCATCGTATGCATACGTTTCTTCATAACCGTATTCATTATGTTCTTCGATCTTGCGGTCATATTCGTCATACACATATTCCGCTTTCAGATCCCCAATGGTTTTTGCGACTTGGTTATAGTTGCCGTCATAGGTATACGTCATGACCGTATCTTTGGCATTTTGCACCTTTAAGAGATTGCCCATGCAGTCATAAGCATATTTCGTCACATGACCGTTGGCATCCGTTTGCGAAGTAACCTGACCGTTTGCATCATAGGTACGGCTTTCCGTTTCTCCTAACGCATTTTCAATTTCTACCAGATTGCCGCCTTCGTCATATACATAACGGAAATATGTTTCATATGTGTCATTGATGCGGTATTGTTCCTCTACCTTCTGATTGTTCGCATCCAATACGTATTGCTTATGAATACCGTCTTCATAGCGACGGATGACGTTGTTGTTTTCATCATAATCTGCCGATGTTACCAATGTGCCGTTGACACGCTGCGATAATTCGTTGCCGTTGTCATCATACGTATATGTATATATCCGACTTTCTCCGTCTGTCTTTTCTATGATGCGGTTGTTTTTGTCGTATACATAGTCCGCAGAATGTCCGTTGATATCTTCATGCAGCAAGTTGCCGTAGCTGTCATACGTCATCTTTGACGTATTTCCGTTTTCGGTCTTCTCTATGATGCGTCCGGTATCGTCATATGTCTGCTGCAGCGTCGTGACGTCGTTGATCTTTGTGCGCACCAAGCGTCCGTAGTCATCATACGTATGCTCGGTTATCTTATCGCCTTCTTCCGTCCGAATGACATTGTTTAACGCATCATACGTCGTTTCCGTCACATTGCCGTTCGCATCGGTTTCCTTGATCGTATTGCCGTAAGGATCATATGCGTAAGACGTCGCATTGCCATTGCCGTCTATGATCTCTTTTACTTGATTATGTTCGTTATATACATAGCGTGTCGTTTCATCAAACTTACCGACAAGTTCTTTTAAACGCAGCTGTTCATCATAAATATACGTCGTGGAAAAACCGCGTTCATCCACTTCCATCTCCTTCATATTAAAGGCATTGTATTTTGTCTGACGAATGTTTCCGTTGGCATCGGTCTCTTTGATGATATTGCCGAAGGCATCGTATTCCTTCGTACTCGTATTTCCTCTGCCATCCGTGGTGCTTATTTCCTGATTCTTTCCATCATAGGCATGCGTTACCGTATTGCCGTTTTTATCGGTTTCGCTGATCACATTGCCTTTGGCATCATAAGCCGTATACGTGCTCTTATCATCATGAGACGTATGTATCGCGATCGTTCTTCCCAATGCATCATACGTATAAGATGTTACGATATCATGGTACGTACTTTGCAGCAGGCGATGCTGCCCGTCATAGATATAGGTGGTCTCATTGCCGTTCCCATCCACGGAAGATACAAGATCCTGATGTTCGTCATAGACGTTCTTCGTCGTTTCTCCCGTGAAAGAAGTTTCTTCTATGACATGCTGAAAATCATCATAGACGCTTGTCTGTACACGGCCATAGGCATCCTCGGTCTCCACAAGCCGGTGATAGTCATCATACGTATAGATCGTCGTTCTGCCTTCACTGTCTTCTTCTCTCAGCACATTGGAGAAGCTGTCATATTCCTTTTCAATGGACAATCCGGTCGTTTCATTGGTTTCCAAAATGACATTGTCAAACGTATCGTATTCATATGCCATCGTCTTTTCCGGTGTACGCTCCCGGATCACACGGCCATACGCATCATATTCTTTTTCTTCTGCCGTAACGCCGTTGACTTTCGTTTCCGTGATATTGCCATGTGCATCATAAAGGAACGTCGTATGCATATTGCCTTTGGAAACGCCCGTGTTCTGTCCGCGGTTATCGTAGGTATACAATGTTTCATGGCCGTTTTCATCGGTTTCTTTTATACATTGACCGAGAAGGTTATAATCTCGTTTTACGGTATATCCTGCCTGATCGACAGTCTGTACCTCATTGCCGATACCGTCATAGTAATGACGGATCGTCTGGTTCAAAGCATCGGTTTCTACGGATATACGATCGAGTGCATCATAACTGCGTCTTGTCACGATACCGTATGGATCTACCGTTTGAATGACATTGCCGTATACGTCATATGTATACGTAGTCCGCATGCCGTTTTCCGTTACGACACTCGGCTGTCCGTACATATCATACGTCGTTTCCGTTACATTTCCTTGCGCATCCGTCTTTCGTATGACACGTCCGTATGCATCATATTCTAAAGATGTAATATTACCAAATTCATCTTTTTGTTCCTGCGGACGATGATCCGCGTAAGTCGTCGCAGTCGTCTTACCGTTCGCCTGTATGGTCTCGATGAGCTGTCCGGCATCATCATAGGCATATTTTGTCTGATTGCCTTGCGGATCGGTAAGGGAAAGCCGGCGGTGACCTTCATCGTATTCTTCGATCATGCGGTTGCCTTTCGGATCGATCGTTTCAATCACATCGCCTTGCGCGTTGTATACATAACTCGTTTTCTGACTGTAGTTATCGATGGAGGCAATCTTGTTTCCCGCACCGTCATATACATAGCTTGTCGTTTGTCCCTGTTCATCGGTTTCCGTAAGGATACGGTTTTTCGCATCATACTGTTTTGATGATGTCAAATTGCCGCGGTTCGTTTGGATCTGATTGCCGTTGGCATCATAAACATATGTCGTAACACCGCCGTTGCCATCGACATAGGCGATGAGATTGCCGTTGCCGTCATATTGGTACTTCTCGCTGTAACCGAGCGCATCCGTCTTTTGAATCAGCCGGTTATTGTGATCGTATTGATACGATGTCGTACGTCCGTTGTTGTCGCTTTCCTTTAACAGATTGCCGTTGGCATCGTAAGTGAGAGTGATGACAAGACCGTTGGAATGCGTGATCGTCTTGATCTGATTGCCTTCATATGTATAGCTTTTCCATGCACCGAAGACATCCGTTTCTTTCATTACGTGGTGCTGCGCATCATAGACATACGTCGTGGTAATGCCGTCGTTATCCGTATGCGATAAAACGTCGTTCCCGGCGCTGTACGTATACGATTCCGTCTTCCCGACACTATCCTTCTTCATCAGCAAATTCTGTCGGTCATCGTATGTATATTCCAATGTCGTACCATCGGGATTGTTTTGTTTCGTCAGATTGCCTGCCGAATCATATTCGTAGGTAATCGTACCGCTTTTATCTTTCTTGCTTACCATCCGTCCGTTTTGATACGTGTAAGAAGAAGTATCGCCGTTTTCATCCGTGATCGTACTGATCTTATAATCTCCGTCATGGCGGTATGTCTTGGTCGTCTGATCGGGATAGGTGATCGTCGCCGCATTGCCGCTGTAGCTGATCGTCGTTTTCTGTCCCTTGCCGTCTTCCTGAGTAAGCACTCTTCCTTCTTCATCATACGTATTATTCGCAATATCATGTCCGCTTCGATCGGTAATGGAACGGATCTTCCCGTTTTCATCATAATGATATTCTTCCTGATTGCCTGCGGCATCGATAAAGCGGACTAACCGTCTTCCGTTATACTCATACTGTACCTTATCGCCGCTTGGCAAATGAATCGCTTTAACAAGCATGCGATCCGGATAGTATTCAAAATCCACTTCCTTACCGCCGACGGAAACGCCTTGGATCCTTCCTTTCAGATCATAGCGCAGAACAATCTTATGTCCTTCTTTCGTCGTAATGCTTGTTAACATACCGTACACATCGAAATCCATGGTTTCTTGGGTCTGCGTATTTTCAATGCGCACCTTATCATCGATTATGGAAATCTTATGATCTTCCACGTTTTGATAAGAGCCGTTTTTATACGGAAATTGCAGGATCTTTCCATCCCCGGCAAAATAGAGGATATTGCTGTCGGCATCATAAGAAACGTATTGCTCAAACGGCGTATTGAAACCATCTCCGAAAACAGAGCTGTTTTCGCCGACAGAGTTATATGTTCTTTGAAAGCTCAGATCATCATAGTCCTGTAAGGTGAAATCCGTTGTCTGATGATAAAAGTTTCCGGTGCTCGTATTGATCGGATCACCTTCAAAACAATTCCCGAAGCAGGCCGGCCCGCGGTACTTAAATTTCGCTTCATATGTCTCAATGCGGATCGGCGGCGTATACGCATCTTTGGTGAGCGTCGGCATATCCGCCGGATAGCGGATCAAGATTTCATCGCCTTCCTTAACGATGTTGCTTGTCGTATTATTATCTTCTTTGATGCGTGCGACGCTCGTGCCATAATGCGCCGCGATATTTTTCAGGTTATCGCCTAATTTTACCTTGTAAAATAAGAAGCTGTCGCTTTCTACTTTCTTTCCGTATTCGCTTCCTTTGGTCGGCTGCAGCAAAAATGTATATACCGTATCCGTCAAAGGAAAAAAATCACGTCGATAATAGTTCGTCGTATAGTTAGCGTCCTCATACGGATATTTCTGCACATTGCTTAACGGAGAATCCTGGTAAATAGGATGAACGAAATAAACACCTGTCGTAAAGCCGGACAGCGTATCTTTGACCGGTGTCAGCTGATCGTCCTTTTTCTCATGCAATTCGACATTGACCTTCCCATGCGGTTTGGCGATCCCATCCATGCTGATAGCCTGAAAACGGCTGTAGCCGGAAGAGAATACTCGGAATTTGGCCTGAAAGGTATTGATGCCGATATCCGGACTGACATCGTAATCATCGCGGTGTGCGATCTGAATACGCGGACGCGTACCGCTTCCGGAGGACTCGCTGTAAAAGACAGACGGAATATAACTCGTATTGTTTTCCGCACTGGATTTCAGCATGATACTCGTCTTCTTGCCCTTATACATGGCAGCAACGATATCGGTAATATCAAAATACTTATCTCCCATGCCGTTGAGATTGCTGAAGGAAGATATGTATGTCAGATTGCTCGGCTGTGTATTCCATGTAACGGTATCCGGATTTACCGATCCGTTTGTATCATATACGTCAATTGACGGGATCTCCCATCCTGCATAATCCGTTTTTTTCGTCAAAACCAAACTGGCGGATGTCACGAGCTGATTCGTGCCGATATTCGGCATCGGGAAATCGATAAACGTACGGCCGTTCCCGATAATGGAAGCCGTTCCCAAACCGGATGCTATTCCGTTCGTATCATATCCGACGAACAGATCATAGTAGTTGCTCGTTTCATACGGAGAACCGCTGCGAATATAACCGCTGTCTACATCGATCTGCAAACGGGCATCATAGGCAGAAGCCATAACGACGGGATATGCGGTTTCTTCATTGAAGAAAGAGGTATCCCCGCGATACGTAACGAGATAGCCATCTTCCTGCTCTTCCAGTACGGTATCGACCTGCAATGACATGCGATGCTGCTGATCTTCCAGAACCGGCGCCTTCCATACCGCCTTTTCATTTCCGTCTTCATCCTTAAAGATCAGCGCGTTGCCTTGTTCCTCTACGGTATACGGTGTTTCCAGCTTCATGGAAAGAAGTGCTTCCTGCGGTTTTTCCGTAAACTTTAATTCCTGAAATACCTTATCGGAACGTACGGTGATCTGCATATCCTGCTGTTCTTGAAAACTATTGTAAAGAACAGCGTTGTCTTTGGCTACAGGATGCGTCAGATCTCCTTGCGGATACGTAATCGTCGTATCTTCGATATATACGGCCGATTCATTCATCCCGACTTGCAGCAAGCCATCTTCATTGGCAAACTGCTGTTCGCCGGAAAACAGCTGAACACCGCCGCTATCCAGCGTATCGTCGATCTCTACATAAGAACCGTTTTCCTCTTTAAAGATCGGTTCAAAAAACTGTTCAGTCAAATAACTTCCGTCTGCCATGCGGTATGTCCGTGATGTCGCCGTACGCTCTTCTACGATCTCCTGATCGCTTTGTACCGGCGCTACTTCTTCCTGCACATCCGGCTCTTTCAGCAATACGTCCGCTTCCTCTTCTTTCATATCGGAAGGCGGCACTTCCGGATCTTGTATATCCTTCTGAAAAAGATCGCCGTATATATCAGCAATACGTATCAGCGAATTCTCTTTTGCGGCTACTTCCCCGAGAAACTGCAGCTGAGAAATACATATACAAGATACAACGACTTGTAATACGCGTTTTTTAATCTTTCTTTTCCCCATCATACAAAGCTCCCCCTTCTTTGTTTAATCGTTCATATGTATTCACATACTCATAAAACGCCTCTTCCAACGCTTCCGCATTGGCAGAGTCCGCATTTCGTATCAAGATATCCAACTTTTCAATGAGCACTCTCTGCACTTCCAGCATTTCCTGCACTTGCGGATCCAAACTGTTTTTATGCAGTCGGTATTGCTCCTTCAGCGACGCTACACAAAACTTCATCTCTTTCATCCATGTCTCCTCGCATAGATAAAAGGAATCCATCGACTGCAGGAAAATCTGCATATTATCAACCGGTGTCGTCTTTAAATGAAACTGCCGATTGCCTTCCATCAACAAAAACCGCACCCGCACACCTTCCAGAAACGGATCATTCCATAAAGAAAAATCATCATGCAGCGAATTATCAAAGGCCGCATGCGAATCGTCCTGCGAAGGAAGCAGCATCAATACCAAAACAAGCAACAATACCGCTCCTATCACACGGTATTGCTTATATATCTTCTCCATCTTTCATTCCCCCATTTATCAACGCATGCAGCATCTCTTCATACCGGATGCGAACGTCTTCCCGATCGAACAGGATTCCCCGATCATATACTGTCCAATCCTTTTGATGATCTTTTAAATACTGAAATATCTCTCGCAAAGATGCGATTTGCTGCGGCAGCGGTGTTGTAAATGCTTCTGAGACATCAGAAAAATTCTCATTGACATACGCGATATAGATCTTCTGATATTCCCGGTTGTCACTGAGCTGTTTCGCCCGCTTCCGGACGCTGTCTTTCGCTATATAACGAAGCGCTTCTTCCCGCAGTTCATCATACGATGCACCGCATGCGTCTAAATATAAAAAAGTATCCGCAAACGAAGGCCCGTCTAACCGCAGATTTTCATATAGAAAATCATGAGCCTCAAACTGTGTATGCAGATACTGAAATTCTTCGTGCAGCTGTTTCAGATAAGCGCGATCCTCTTTCAGCTGTATTTTTATATGTTCCGTCGCTTTTTCACTGCGGGCGCGCAGAAAAAAACCTTCATCCTTATCATAAAGATGAAGCATCGATTTTGGTGAATGATCGGCTATGAAAAAAAATCCCCCGCATACCAATATCACCACGATGCAAAAAAGCCCCTTCTTTTTCATATCGTTTCCCCCAATACACCTTCCCATGATGTATATAGCAATAGTATTTCATATTATACTATGAATCGCAATAGAATACCCTCGAATTGCGGATTAATATAAAAAAGATAAATAAAGCGTATTTTTTTACATCATCCCTAATTCAAACTGAAATGTAGATTCTTTCCTATTAATAAAAAAGTATCTCAGAAGGAATGATATAATCGTTAAACTAGGAAATCACAGCGCTGTATACTTAAAAATTAAATTTCCATGATATAATGATTTCACATAGCTGAGAGATGTATCATGGTTGTAAGTTATAAAAACAAGTAAAAGTATTGGGAAGATATAGATAGCATTGAATTATCATATAATGGAGGAACTTCGGAAATGAAAGATGATAAATATATAATATTATTAATTGCAGGAATCATAATCCTGTTTGGATGGGTGACATATAAAGAAAACGTGAATAGAGAAGATACAAGAACCCATATAGAAGAGGAAGTAGTTTTAAATGATATACCGATTAAAGTTTCAATAGCATATGAGAATGAAGAATTAATAATAAAACCTTCCCCGGAAGATAAGTATCAATGTTTAATAACTTATACTGCCAAGATGGATAAAAAGGCATTTGATACAGAGTTAACTTTAGTGAGTGATAAGAATCCTATAGAGCTAACGAACATCTATATAGATGAAGATTATCAGGATGATAAAATAATTATATATGACATTCAAATAGAATATTATTTAAATGGTGATGTAATGGATGGAAGAAATATATTAAATATTGAAAGTTATGTATATTTGAAAAAAGAAAACAAATATATTAATTTTAAAATGTGGTATGATGATTTAATCAATATATTACAGAGGGAAGGATATACAGAATACGATGAGGAGAAAATACAAGAGATAACGGATGAAAATTATGAGAGATGGTATAATCAAGATATGGGGAGGAAGAACAGATAAACTTTAAAGTATAGTAAATAATAAACAGTGTTAGTAAGATTTAATAACTAATACTGTTTTTTCTAAAAATGAAAGCAGTTTTCATAATCCCTACTATATATAGGCAATAACCTATAATAGTGCTAAAATAGAAATATCCTCTTATTCATCTCTATGGATCTGGTATCTCCAAGACTGAACCGAATATAGAACTACAGCACCCTATATGGATAGTTCCTAGCTGAGAACCATAAACAAACGAGCTTTATCTTTAATGAAAAAAAGCCTATGCCTATGTAAAAGAACATCAGGAAGAAAGCTTCCAAGTATTCAAAGAAAAGCTGGATCAAGCAGATGATTACCTGTGTACCTTTGATGAAGAATACTTCCATACAGACTGGTACCAAAGCAGCAGTGAACAGATCATCGATAAGACGAAGGAATACCATGAAGTGCTGTGGCAAAGCGGAGAAGGCAATCAGATCTACGGAAATGAGAGATTGTACAGCGAAGGAGCCGATAGTGAAACGATCTATCTGTACGGACTTCATAACAGTGTATATGGCTATCTGACAACGAAAGACGGGAAGGAAACAATCCGTAAGCAGAGATATGATGATTTTGGATATGCCAAGGGAATGGGAAGCGGATATGGATATAACGGAGAATTCCGAGATGAGAGTGAACTGATCTATTTACGAGCGAGATATTATCATCCGAAGATCGGAAGGTTTATCCAGATCGACAGCTTCAAGGGAGACAATGACAGTATCGAAAGCCAGAATCGATATATCTATACACAGAATAATCCGTATAAGTATACCGATCCGAGTGGGAATGAATTATTGGAGGATTTTGATTTCCGAGATAAGTACAAACCGAAGGGTATAAATCAGTTTATCGCAAATACCGCCAAAAACCTTTCCAATTTGTATTTTGATCCGAAGACGCAAACGCTTGTTTCAAGAACACAAACACAAAGAATGATTTATGCAGGGAATCAATTTTATCAAAGTGGAGTAACGGAGACATGTATAAGAGCGGGGATAGAGCCGGTAACTTTGAACTTACCAGTACCATGCCCACAGCCGGATTGGACAGAAGATTTCTTAGATGGATTACAAACGATATTGGACTGGGGAGGAATCATACCGGGTATTGGAGATGTACTAGATCTATTGAATGCCGTTATCTATTATGCAAGAGGAATGATGATAGATGCGGTAATCTCGGTAGGATGTGTAATATTCTCAGTTGTAGCGGATACATTATTAAAACCATTGAGATGGGCAGCGAAATCCGTAGATGATTTGGCAGCGAAGATCGTAAAGAAGATACCGGATTTTGCCAGATCAATAAACAGAGGAATTATAAAGCTGTCAGATAAGATCGTAAGTCAGAAATGGATACCGAAGTGGATAAGAGAAAAGGTATCCTCCATTGCAAAGGCATTCACAAACTTTATAGATTCGGTATTTAATAAAGCGGCTAAGGAAAATGCAGATGAAGTAATTACTGAGGGTGTTGGAAAAAAGCCAGGACCAGGAAGTGCTGTAGGAGAAGATTTAAATCATATATTTGGTAAGCCAGAGCATAATTTGGATGGTTTTCTAAATTCTTATGGAGGAAACCAAAATGATGCATTTAATGCTGTACAAAATGCTGCACAAAATAATATTAATCCAAGTACTTATGTTACAGGAAGTGATTATATCTTGAGCGTTAACGGGTATTCTATTACGGTACGTGGAGCATTTGTAAATGGTGTCTTTAGAGTTGGAACTTTCTTTATACCTTGATTAACGAAAGGAAGAAAAAATATGTATGTTAAGTTAATAGATAGAGTAATGGAATTATTACTTGATGGAAGATCTGAGGTTTTAGAAACCTTAAAGCATCAATATGAGAATAGCAAAATAGTGGAAGTTGAAGAAACAGGAAAAGGTATTTTTGTGAGATTTGAAATAACTAGAGATTCACGCCCTGTCAATAGTAAAAATAAAAAAGATTTTAACTTTGGTGATGTAAACGGTATTGTTGATGGAATAGTAGGTGCAATAGGTTTTATCCTTTATGTTAGAAATGGATATATTTCTACATTAGAAGGATATGCTAATGTACCAGGGAGTTGGTCAAATGTTAATGAGGATACTCAACTTATATATATGTCAGAGAAAAGGAATTTAGAAGTGTTAGAAAAGATGGAACAATAATTTGAGTATAGATAAAATTGTTTTAGAATAAATGAGTGCAGAAAAGAAAATTAATATATCTAATAAATATAATAGATTCAAATTAATAAATGAGTATATGTTTGAAATAAATTAGATACATTCCATTAAAATAAAGAGATTACATATATTAATATATTGAGAACAAGAAAAATTTGAATCAGCTTAATTGCGGTAAAAACCCAAATGAACTAATAAGCATTTGGGTTTTTTGTTGCATAGTGCTAAAATATAGGTATCTTCTTATCCATCTCTGTAGATCTAATATCCCAAAGCTGTATCAAATATAGAACGACAGCCCCTATATGGATAGTTCCTAACTGAGAATCATAAACATATAGGCTTTATCTTTCGTCAAAAAAGTAACATGTGCCGGATGGACAATAGCAGGGATATCAGTATCTACAATAGCAACATCTACAGCACCAGTAGCTATTGTCTCAGGAACTATAGGAATGGGTGGATCCATAACTCAAATAGCATCCGGAACGATGGGGTATAGATTAGATGGAACAAAGCTGACAGAAGAAGAGGCGAAGGAACGGATATTAAATGGTCAGTTTAATGCTAGTATATCGTCTACGGGAGTATCTTTTGGAGCTTTAGCTGGAGCGATTACGTATGTAAGCGGGGAGTTGTCTTCTCAGGGGAATAGTGAAGCTAGAAATTTTGTTAAAATTGAAAATAGAGGTTCGACGGGAAGGACAGTTGCAAAAGATTTATATGAGCAAATAGCAATGAAAAGTGCTAAAACAAACCCGTTTGATCCAGGGGAAGGAAATACAATTAGACGTATTGTAGCATCTTTAGATGATGAACGTTGGTTAAAGTGGGAGAAATGGGAAATTATTTTTAGAACAAATGAAGGAAGAAAAATAAATATTCATTTTAATTATGATCCAATAAATAAATTATTTGATGATTTTAAATTTAAATAAATAACGAAAATAGGAGATATATTATGTTGATAAAGTGTAAAGAGTCCTTTAGGCATCAAATAACTAAAGGAGATATTTATTTAGTAATAGAAATGATAATTAGGTTATCCGATAATTCTATATTCTATAGAGTTATTGATAATGAAGGTTATCCAGCGATTTATGAATTTGAAAAATTTGAGATAGTTTCTAATGAATATAAGAATAGTGCTGTTTTATTGAATGATACAAAATTTATATTGTCACATAAAGATATATTAAATTCGTCTTTAAATGAAAAAAATATAGAAGGATTTTGGGGGTGCTTTATAGAAGATGATGTTGAAGCTATAAAGGTTGTAAATAATATTGTAAAAGAGCTATCTTTACAAGAGAATATAGAAGCACCCCAAATAATTATTTAAAACTTATATGATACACAAGATACATGCTTTTACTTTTTAACCACTCTCAGAGTACGAAGTGTAAACATGCGAAGTAGTTTAGATTATTAATGATAATCTTATCTTACTAGGGTGTATAAGCAGTACATTCTACTCATGTAGAACTAAGAGGTGGTAACTTACTCTATATAAGATTTTATGATTAATTTATGACTTTAACTATCAATAAAAAGTAACTTTATATAAAACCTAGTTGAGTATATTCAATTAAGGTTTTATCATTTAAAGTATATTTAGGCTTTTAAAGTAGTGTGCAAAAATTTGTGTAAACCTTCAAAAGTAGTAAGATAAACATATGAAATTGGAGGTTTTTCTAATGAACAAAAGAAAAGAATTAATAAAAGAACTAATGAAAGAATTTGAGTTAAAAGATACCAATAATATTTCAAACATGTTTCGAGAGTGTTTCATTTTTTGTGTAAACGGTAAATGTTAGGAAGAAGCGGAAGTAGTAGCCGCTTTTTCATTATAATTAAAGAGTGCTTTATTTCATACCTCTGAATTTCACACATTCAATAAATTAAAAATTTATATAAAATAAAAAGGACTAACTTCCGTTTAATACAGAAATCAATCCCTATTTGCAATAATTTTAAAGCTTTCTTCTTTTGCAAAACATCACAATCCACAATTTTTCTTATTTGTCCGTAACATTCCAATACCGTTTATTATTGCCGGACAAGACGGATCGTAAACTTACTGCGATCCCCCCGATAATTGGCAACGGAATATTCAATCGGCGTATCTTCTTCATCATAGGCCAGTGTCGTGATCGTATAGATCGCCTGTCCTTCTGCAATATCCAGCATATCTGCCAATGGCAGCGTTGCATTGCTGGCTTCGATCGTACGATCTACATAAGAAATATACACATGATAATCACGCTTCATCAGATCATACAACGATACATCGTTATCCGCAAAATCCTTTTTTTCAATATGTAAAAACCGATCATATGGAATATACGTATGCACGTATACCATCGGTTCTTCATCCGCAAAGCGCAAACGCACCAAATGGAAAACGGACGCACCTTCCGGCAGCTGCAGACATTCTCGTATATCAGCTTCCGCAAGAATCACTTCACTCGTGACAACTTCCGTACGCGGTGTCAGCTGCAATGCGCGCATCTCATCATTGTAGCTTTCCAGTTTCTTGAAAAAGTATCCTTCTACTTTCGGTTTGCATACAAAGGTTCCCTTTGCCTTCTTACGGGTAATATACCCCTCATTGATAAGCTCCTGAAATGCCTGCCGTATCGTCGGACGGGAAATATCCAGCTCATTGCAGAACTCCAATTCCGTCGGTAACCGATCTCCGACCTTATAAACACCGGACTTGATCGCTTTTATGATCTCTTTGCGTATTTGAAAATACATCGGCACCGGTGACTGCTTATCTATTTTAAATATCTGTTTTAAATTATTGCTCATAAACATCCCTCATGGCTACTATTATATAAGATAAACTATGTTTTTACAATGTTATGACATTGTTACGTAATAAAATTTTACTGATTTATGATTCATGTACAGATCCAGATAAGGAAAAAATTATTCCTCATAAATGACGGTACCCATAAACGGTGCCACCTGTCCGAAACAACAATCCCCTCGATGCTTAGTTTCTCTGCAATAATATGTCGGTACATTTCTTACAAAAAAAGACAGCTCGATTTGAACTGTCTTTTCCGTTTATCTTTAATCGGTTTTAGAAACTGCTTGTCATATACCGTATTGTAACGATATGCACCTCTTTATTTTTCTTCAACACACGATAGATAATACAATAATTTTTAACGAATAACTGGCGGTAATTTCCGCTTACATAAGCACCGATATGACGGACTGCACCGCGTTCCGGTAACTGCTCCAGACTGAAAATCGCTTTTTCCAGTTCATCAACTATGTTCAAGGCTGTGCTGGGCTCTAAAAGGGTTTTGGCAATATAAGTATAAATATCGCTCAAATCTCGGTAAGCACGTGCATAGAGTTTTACAACATATTTATCCAAAATGTTTTCTCCGTAAAGAGGAAAGAACTTCCTTTGCATCCAATAAAGTACCATCCGCGGCGTATTCCCGTTCAGCTTCACTGATTGCCGCGTCTGTTCTTACTGTTTCTATCATTTCCTCATATGTTTCAATGCTCATAACCACTAAATCGCCATAGCCATTCTTTGTGATAAAAAGCGGTTCACGCTTTGCATGACAAAGCTCGGAAATTTCAGTGGTATTTCTAAGATCTGTAATCGGTCTGATTTGTGGCATGCTACGCGCCTCCTTTCTTGTATATTATTATAGCAGAATAATATACAAAACACAAAACGACTATACAAACACTGCCGCAAACTTTTTTCTATGCAACTGCCTTTCCTCCCTATCTGACTTCATACATATATCACAGTGAAACAAACAAAAAGCAAGAGATCGTTCATGCATAAAGTAACACCATGAAAAAAACTCCTGCTTTTGTATTCTCCGACCTTTTTCTCCCTACATCAAAGCCATTCGCTAAAAAAATCAAAAAATTTTAGGAATCGTTAAAAAAGATGTGTAAGAGATTATTGAGGAGGAACAAAGATGAGCTCTGAAATATGCGCTCGGATTAAAAAGGACGGCATGTGGAATATCTTGTAATTCTTTACTTGATTCTCCTTCTTACCGCTGTATTGTTAAAGCGGTAAGATAAGAATTTATGAAAGCCCGACATTTACGATCCCAGCCTTCTTTCAGGTCAGAGCCTCCCAATTTAAAAGGGGCAAGTGCTTGCTTGCCCCTTTTCAGATGTTTCCACCTGTTCGGTCAGATACTTATATTATATCCCCTTCCTCTATATTTTCAAGCTTCTCATTCGAAACAAATTGCCTATAATGATAAGATCTTCAGCAGAATTTACATTTTTTGTCTTATAAATCATCGATATATATTATACTGTTTTTATAAAGGAGGAATTCAAATGAACTATGAAATCGTAGGAGGACAGCTTCCTGTCGTCGTATGCAAACTGCGCGCCAATGAAAAGATGTACACGGAATCCGGCGGTATGTGCTGGATGGATGAAGGATTCCATATGGACAGCAACACCCGCGGCGGACTCTTAAAAGGACTGGGAAGAGCCATGAGCGGAGAATCCATCTTCCTGACGACATACAGCAATCCCGAGGACATGGCGGAAATCGCTTTCGGATCCAGTTTCCCAGGGAGGATCATCCCGATCACACTACAGGAAGGAGACTGTAAAATCATACAGAAAACAGCCTTTCTTGCGGCAGAAGACAGTGTTCAGCTGACAACCCATTTCCGTAAAAAACTGGGGACCGGCTTTTTTGGCGGAGAAGGCTTTATCTTGCAGAAGATAAGCGGCAGCGGAACGGCATTTTTGGAAATTGACGGTGATATCGTAGAAAAGGAACTGGCTCCCGGAGAAATCATCCATGTAGATCAAGGATATATCGCTGCCTTTGATGAAAGCGTCGAATTCGATATCACGACGGTAAAGGGATTAAAAAATAAATTTTTAAGCGGGGAAGGCTTCTTTTTAGCGACCCTGAAAGGACCGGGAAAAGTATGGCTGCAAACGATGCCGTTCTCGGTTCTGGCAGATCGTATCATCGATATCGTACCTCATCGATAAATAAACCGGAAAGAACTTCAACATTCGTATTCATCAAAAAAACGGATATCCCTTATAGGAGATATCCATTTTCCTTATTTCGATCTTACCGTCTACATCCATCCGTAATCTTTCAGACAAGCTTCCAGATCTTCTTCGAATGTACCCAGTTTTATACCGGCCGCCGTGATCTTTCCGTTATCTAAGCGATAATCACGGAAACGATCCTTATAGCGTTCCGTATTCGGCAATATGAATTTCGCGATGCGTTCTTCGCTGATGCCCATTTTTCTTGCGACCAGCTTAGCGCTTTCGTACGTATTCCGTTCATTTACACTGGAGAAATGATATACGCCGCTTGGCAACTCCGTAATAGCCGCAAACTGATCCGCCAATCTTCGAGCATATGTCATGCCTCTTACTTCATTGACGGTAAATAACGTCGGAACTTCGTTGACAACCGCATGCATGGCATTTTTAATGATATTCGGACTCGGCTTGACACCGGGCTGCGCCAATCCCATCATCCAAGATAAACGCAAGGTAACATAATCTCCCAAATGCGTTTGAATGTAACGGTCAGCCTCTGCTTTCTGCTTTCCGTAGTTCGTCACGGAAATGAGCTCGTCCTCTTCCGTAAACGGTCCTTCCTTCGTCTGTCCGTTAAAGCATTGCTCCGTACTAAAGAAGATCATACGCTTATTTCGTTCCTTGCATACATCTGCGATCGCCATTACAGATTGCACATTGATGATATGCGTCAGCTCCGGGTGTTCCTCACAATCCGCCGTTGTTGCATTCGCAGCTGTATGAAGCACGATATCAAAATCAAGCTTTCTAAAATAATCGCGAACTTTTTCAGGATCATCCAATGACAGCGTCTTTCTCGTAATCGGCAGAAAAAGGAAATTATTTTGATTCGTCTTCTGTATCAAAGAAGCGATATAGCCATTCGCTCCGGTAACCGCAACTTTTTTCATAGTTATTTCCCCTGTTCTGCTTTGAAACCTTCCAAAATCTTTTTACTGGAACTTGTACCGATCCTGCTGGCACCCAATTCGATCATCTTCTTACATGTTTCCCAATCGCGGATACCACCTGCTGCTTTTACCTTGCAGGCACCGTCTACAGTTTTCACCATCAGCTCCACATCTTCAAATGTAGCTCCTCCGGTACCGAATCCGGTACTCGTTTTAATATAATCCGGTTTTACCTCTTTTGCGACCAAGGCGCATTCACGGATCTCATCTTTTGTCAGATAGCAGTTTTCAAAGATGACCTTGGAGAGGACGTTATGCTCTTTGCACACGGAAACGATCGCTTCCATTTCCTCTTTAATATATGCATAATTGCCTTCTTTTACTTTTCCGATATTGAGGACATAGTCAATTTCATCTGCGCCCTCTTCAATGGATTTCTTTACTTCAAATACCTTTGTTTCAATCGTCGTCTGTCCCAAAGGGAAAGAAATCGCGGCACCGACATGTACGTCCGTATCTTTCAAATATTCTTTGCACAGCTTTACCGGATAGGAATTGATGGCAACCATCGCCGTTCCCATTTCTTTTGCTTCTTTGCATAATGCCAATAAATCTTCTTCCGTTGCATATGCTTTCAGCAATGTGTGATCAAAAAACTTCGCTAATGTCTTTTCTGTCAATTCACTTGTTTTCATATAAGTCCCTCCTAATGTAATTACATTATAACAATACATATTCTATCTGTCAATCCATCTTTCTTTATTTTTATAAATTTCTTTATGTTATGATACTTAAGAAAGAGTAGAAAAGAAACCTTTCTCCATAATGCACGATTTCTGTATTTCATGACATCGTTTATAAACCGCTGACACATTGCAGCGGAGGGTTTTGTGATAATGTCAGCGATTCATATTTCCAATATAGTGAAACCAATTATGTATATGATACCGTATGGGGTTCATCTCCCTACTCATTAGGTTCCTTTGCATGGGATATTAGAGGCAGACTGGGACATGATTATCCTAACCTAAACTCAGAAGAAGGCTTTCATCAGCGTCCGGCTCTGTACAGATGAAATAACTATGGTAAGTATCATAGTCATGTATAATATACAGAGGGATTTCCAATATTTACTAATATTTTTTTGTACATTATCTGGTATTCTTTCTATAAAGGTAGGCTTTTTATTCTTCTCTTCCCTTCTTGGATCAGCTATAGCACGATTTCTGTTCACAATAAAATTATGGTTGTGATTACTACAAAAGGAACTAACGGTTCTCAAACAGGTTCAGAATATGTCAGCGGCAGTAAACTTCAAGTACTCCAATGGAACAGAGAGACTGGACATAATTTTGAGGAATTTTGGGGATCTCATAGTTTTACGGAAACTCAAGCCTTGATCACTGGCGATAATGGTTATATTCATCCAAAAGTTGCGAATCTTACCCCAACAGAAACTGCACCTCAAGTGCCTCGCGGTCAGCGTCCGGCTCTGTATCGATGAGAAAACTATGGTAAGTATCATAGTCGTGGATACCATACAGAGGGGTTTCCAATATTTACTAATAAATTTTTATAAATTATCTGTTATCCTTTTCCTATAGGTAGGCTTTTTATACATTCCTTCCCTTCTTGGATCAGCTATAGCACGATTTCTGCTAGTCAATTCATCATCACTCGTCCTGGTACAAGCTGTGCAACAGGTGTTTGTTCCGGAGGTTCTCATACACCTTCCTTTTGGTATGCAACTAATGATGGTGTATTTCTTTGGACACTTTCCTGTTCTCCCTCTAATCCTCATCAACTTTATGGACAAAGCGCACTTGCCTATTATCCAAGTGACCACCCGGCATCTGCCGGTTCCATTCAATATTCCCAGCGTCCGGCTCTGATGATCTAAGATAACTATGATAGGTATCATAGTTCAAACAACATACAGAGGAAAAAGTAGAAAAAAGAGGATTGGGGTTCGCTTAATATGACGGAAAGGGATTCGGTCAAAATGGTGAGGAGAAGGTAAAAGAAAAATGAGGCTAGGGGTTCCGTTGTAAGGTGGGATTCGGTTAATATGGTGGATTGAGATTCGTTTCTAAGATTGGCTCGGTCACTTTGGGAGCACGATTTCTGTAAAAAACAACAGAGTTGCTACGATGGTCAGCCTTGAGCCATTATTTCCCTTATTTTACAAAGGAGACAATACCTCTGCACCCTATCCAAATGCTTATTGGCTATCTTCTTTTCAAACAGCCCTAATACCTCTTATCGTAATGTATGATGGCTCTATGGATGGGAAATCATGGTGGGATAACCGTGCATCCGAGGGAATTTTCCCACAGCGTCCGGCTCTGTATCGATGAAAGAACTATGGTAAGTATCATAGTCGTGTATACTATACAGAGGATAGATATTTCCAATATTTACTAATATTTTTTTGTACATTATCTGGTATCCTGTTCCTATAGGTAGGTTAAAAAAGGAAAAAGAGGATGAAATTTTATGCATAAGAGGAGCCTTATTTAAAACTATTGGACTGGGGTTCCATTATAAGGGGAGCACGATTTCTTATCATAATTACATCGTTCATAAGGATGTTACTACATGTCAGCATATCGGTATCTGCCTTGAAGGTTCTAAAGTCTTCGCTCTATCATACCCCGATCCCGGTTATTGCGATGAACGAACAACATGCCCGCGATTGTATATGGGTTCAACTCCCGGTAGTAATGTAGTATTTTCTGCTTATGATTTTCAGGGAATGGGTACACTAAGACGACCCGGTCATGATCAATATGACTTTCAGCGTCCGGCTCTGTATAAATTGGATAGCTATAATAAGCATTATAGTTCTATATAACATGCAGAGGAAAAAAGGACAGAAACAGTCCTAGTAGTTTATGATAAATAAGAAAGGTAGGATGTATGTATATAAAGTTATAACACATACAAAAGTAGAAAATTTATGGATCTTATCAATACCCAAGTACTTGGATCAGCTATAGCACGATTTCTGTTAACCATAAAGTCGTCGTAAGCCCATCAATCAGCTTTAGCGGCAGCAAAGATTTTACTATGAGATGGAAACCCATATCCGTTTATCAATGGGAATCCACACACACTGCAACCGTATATCCTGTCAATAAAAACAGCGTCTACTTCATCGGCTTTCTCGGCGTTACGGATATCGGTGCTGTTGGCGAGACAAACAATAAACAAGGTCTTCATCAGCGTCCGGCTCTGTTAAATGTTTGCTAACTATAATAGGTATTACAGTTCTATACAGCATACAGAGGATACCGTTGTTTGCCAATTCAAAAAGGTTATGCTACTATTAAGAAAATATAAGGAGATGAGCACATGTTAGCAAAAGAGCGCTTGGCCTATGTCGTAAAACGGTTACAAGTACAGCCGAGCATTTCTATACAGGAATTATCAAAAGAGATGAACGTTTCCTTTTCTACTGTGCAAAGAGACCTTAGAAAACTGGAACAAAACGGAAACATTGAACGTTCACGAGGCGGGGCCATCTCCAAGCAGGTTTCCGAGATGCTTTCGGGAATGAATGAGATCTCCGTTTTTGAAAAGATTCACCTCAATGAACCGGAAAAAGACCGCATCGCCGCAAAAGCCGCACAATACATTCATGACGGCGACTGTATTTTTCTGGATTCCGGAACGACGATCCCTTATCTCGTACCGTATATCCGCAACCGCAACATCACCATTATCACCAATTCCATCTATCTGCAAAAAAAGCTGATCGGATGTCGCTGTGACGTGTTTCTCTTAGGCGGCATGTACCATCCGAAATTCGATATGACACTCGGTGCATCCACGCTTATGCAGCTGGAAAGCCTTCGTTTTAACTATGCTTTTTTAAGCGCCAGCGGTATCGATATGGAAAGCCGTGAACTTTATGTCGTAGAATCGGAGATCGCAATGATCAAAAAAATGGCGATTCATCGATCCAAGAAAAACTATGTTCTCGCCGATCATACCAAATTCAATATCCGAGCGATGCATACGTATGCCAAACTATCCGATGTCGATCAGATCTTGACGGATGCGTATGAGAAAAAAGGCAAGCTTCCCAAAGAGATCATCCTATGTCCGTAGATGCAGAAATGCATCTTATTTTTTTATTCATTATGACTTAAAATGACTTGACGTGACTTATTTTGAATAGTATGATGACTGTGTAGAAAGAGAGGGTTTATCATGAAAACAACAGACACCAGAAAACGAGCATTATTAGAAGGATTGAAAGACGGACTTATCGTATCCTGTCAGGTGCAGCACGATGATCCGATCTACACGGACGATATCGTCGTCAAAATGGCAGAAGCGGCAAAATGGGCGGGAGCTGTCGCTATTCGCGCCAATTCTCCGGAACAAATCAAAGCGATCAAGGAAAAAGTCGATCTTCCGATGATCGGTTTATGGAAGATCTGGCATGACGATACGGACGTATTTATCACACCTACCTTAGAAGCCGCAAAAGCGGTTTGGGAAGCAGGTGCAGAGATCATTGCCTTAGACTGTACCGCACAGACGACACACGAAGGAACGCAGGCTTGGGATCTGATCAAAGAAGTAAAAAAAGAAATACCGGAAGCAATCATCTTTGCGGACGTATCCAACTATGAAGAAGCAAGACGAGCCATCGACAATGGTGCGGATATCGTCGCTCCGACATTGTATGGCTATACAAAAGAAACCCAGCATATCGAAGGTGCCGATTACCGTGCATTTGCGAAAATGTGCCGTGATTTCAAAGATGAGGCATACGTTATGATGGAAGGACATCTGTATACACCGGAAGACGCGATGAAATGCATTTATTTAGGAGCACACAGCGTTGTTGTCGGAAGTGCGATCACACGACCTCATTTAACTGCCAAACGCTTTGTTGATTTGTTAAGCGGTTATCAAAACAACTGGCGAGATGCAGAGAAAGCGAAACACTGATATGGCAAGGATCAACATTGACGGCGAACAAAATGTAGAAGTCAGTAAACCGGTTCCTTCCGAGAAAACTCCTCAGCAGCAGCTGGCGATCATGGAGGCGTATACAGAAGCGCATAAAAACAGCGCACATCTGGATAAAGCACAGCGCGAGATCAACTGTCTGAAAACGATTTTTCCGGTGCTGTTTCGTTCCATCGGGGAGGATGATTTGATTGCCGGAAGACTGGATTTTCTTCCGATCGGCTTCGGCAGTGTAACAAGCATCGGCGGTGTCGGTCACTACTGTGTATTCCATAAGCTGCGTGCTTTCAAGGAACAGTTAACTACCGAGGAAGAAAAAGCAAGAGTCGATGCTCTTTATGACTACTGGCAGGAACATGATGTGAAATCCATCTACTGTCAGGATGTATTAAACGATACGACGACCGGACGTTTTATCGACTGCAATTATCCGTTTATGGCTACTGCCCGTTTAAGCGGTATGATGTTAAATTACAAAAAGTTGATGAAATACGGTATCAACGGATTGATCGAATTGATCAATCGGCAAGGAGATAATGCGTTCTTAACCAGTTCCGCAGAAGCTCTTGCGCTGTTAAAAACAGTTATCGACCGTCAGATCGAGCTTGTGGAGGAAAAGCTGACAACAGCACAAGGACAGCGTCAAAAAGATCTGCAGCTGATGAAGGATGATCTGGCTGTGATACGGGAAGATGTTCCGCATACGTTCCATCAGGCATTACAGCTGTTTTGGATCTACGCTCTATGTGCCGGCGTCATCAACTACGGACGCATGGACGATGTATTAGGTCCTTATCTGAAAGATGATATCGATGCCGGACGGATCGATGAAGAAGAAGCTTACCGCTATTTAAAATCCTTATGGAAGATGATCGAAAACCGCAGAACAACGGTAAACGGACGCATCATTGTCGGCGGCAAAGGAAGAGAACATGCAGAGGCAGCGGATTTGTTCGCCCGCATCTGTCTTCGCGTATGCAAAGATACCCGCTATGTAGAACCGCAGTTTACTCTTCGATTCAGTTCCGATACGCCGCAGGACATCATGGATATGGCGTATGACTGCATCGGCAGCGGTGCTACGTATCCTACTTTATATAACGATGATGTCAATATACCGGCAGTGGAATACGCTATGCGGGTAGATCAAAAAACAGCCCAGCAGTATGTACCGTTCGGATGCGGAGAATTCGTCATCCAAGGACAAAGCGTCGGTACACCGAACACAATGTTAAACTTGTTGAAGATCTTCGATATGACGCTGCATGAAGGCGCCGACTCCTTTGACGGCATTAAGAAAAACGGGCCGGTACATGTAAAACCATTAAGCGAATTTCATACGTTTGATGATCTGTATGAGCAATATAAAAAGCTCTTAGATTACTATTTCGATATAAGCGTACAGGCACAGAGCTATTCTTATGAGGTAATGAACAAGGAAGTTTCTTTCCTGTTTACAAGCATATTGATGGATGACTGCATCACTAGAAAAAAAGCGCTTTTGGACGGTGGTGTAAAAATCCTCGGCGGTACAAACGAAACGTATGGAAATATCAATACAAGCGATGCCTTGTATGCCATCAAAACACTTGTATATGAGCAGAAAAAATATACGCTGGAACAGTTAGTGGAAGCAGCGGATCATGACTTTGCAGGTTATGAATATATCCAGAAAGATTTGTTGGATGCACCGAAATACGGAAACGACCATACCGCATGTGATGAACTGGCAAATGATCTTTATGAGTTTGTCGCAAAAGGTATCCGTCAGCGCGGGATCGACGCCGGTATGGGATATTATCTGATTGTTATCAGCAATAACCAGACAAATACCGATTGGGGACATAAAACGGCCGCTTCTTTAGATGGTAGAAAATCCGGGCTTTATATGAATCCCGCCAACAATCCGCAAGGCGGCGCCGCAAAGAGCGGACCTACGGCCGTATTAAATTCATTGAGCCGCTTTGATGCCAAATACCATGGCGGAAGTGTACAAAATATCAAATTCACACCGCGGATGTTCCAAAAAGACAGAGAGAAGATCAAATATCTGTTTCAGACATATTTTGCGAAAGGCGGCTGTCAGCTGATGGTGACCGTTGTCGATCACGGTATCTTGGAGGATGCACAAAAGCATCCGGAGAACTATCCAGATCTGATCGTCCGCGTTGCCGGATACAGCGCTGTCTTTGTCAATCTGACAAAGGATATCCAAGAAGAACTCATGAGTCGTGAACTGTATGATTAACATTTGCAACATCGAGCGTTTTGCGACGCATGACGGTCCCGGTATCCGCACGGTCGTCTTCTTTCAAGGGTGCCCACTGCGCTGTCCATGGTGTGCCAATCCGGAATCACAGATCATACAGGCACATCTATTGTACGATCACAAAAAATGCGTCGGCTGCCAAGTATGCGAGCAGCATTGTCCGACAAAAGCGATCCAATTTACCGATCATCGTTTCACATGGGATAGAAGCCTTTGTATTCACTGTAAAGCATGTGAACAGGCATGCCTGCATCATGCGATCAGCTTTGCCGGAGAACAGAGATCCATCGATGACATCATGGAAGAGATACGGAAAGATAAAGATTATTATCGATCTTCTCACGGCGGCGTTACCATTTCCGGCGGAGAAGCCTTCATGCAATTTCCGCAACTGATGGAGCTGTTAAAAAAGCTGAAAGAGGAAGACCTGCATGTCACGATAGAGACCTGCGGACAGTTTCCAAGCGAATATCTGGAACAGGCATACCCATATATCGATCTGTTTTACTTTGACATCAAGCATGTCGATGATGATATATACCGATCTACGGTAAAAGGAAACCGAAAACAAGTTCAGAGAAATATGGAATACCTGACACGGAAAGATCCCGATAAGATCGTCTTTCGGGTACCCGTCATCCCCGGTTTTAACTATGATGATAAAACACTGAACGCCATTATCGATCTGGCAAAACAGCATCACGTAAAAGAAGTCCATTTTCTTCCCTATCATACTTTGGGCAAAGTCAAGTATGAAAAAATGCTGCAAGACTACACATGGAGTCCGACGATGATGAAAGAGGAAGAACTTGAAAAGTATAAACCATATGCCCTGTCACAGGGGATTACTTTAAAGATCGGCGGATAAACCCTTTCAAAATTGCCACTATAAAGTAATCACTGAAAAAGAAGGAACGCGTTCCTTCTTTTCTTTTGTTATTTTTCGTATACTTTACTAATGTAAGCGACGATATTCCAGTGCTATGTCAATCAGCCGGTCTGTCTGATCGACCATAAACAAGGGAATATTCAACACATCATCATCCAATTTCAAATTATCCAGAGAGAAGCGAATACGAAGCTTCACTTGATCCGGAAATAACTCCTTAAATTTCTTCAGACTCCTGCTTGTTGTATTAACTCCGGATTTTATCTCTACAGGAAAAATATCGTTTTCTCTCTGGATAAGGAAATCTACTTCATAAGGAGGATTATTCTGATTCCAATATCGAGGAATAACTTCAAATTGAGTAATTAAAATCTGAAGTACGAAATTTTCCGTCAATGCTCCTTTAAACTCGGTAAACAGACGATTACCCTCTCCAAAAGCAGTAGGAGCCAACTGCGACAGACGACGAAGCAATCCTACATCTACCAAATAAATTTTAAAGGCAGAGAGATCATCATAAGCAGACATAGGCAGACCGGGAGCAGAACTGCGATAAATCTTATGCACCAGCCGGGCATCTACCAACCACTGCAAAGCATTTTCATATTCACGAGCCCTTGCACCTTCTTTAACCGCTTTATAGATAAACTTTTTATTTTCTCTTGCGAGCTGAGATGGTATCGACTTCCAAATCATAGAGATCTTCGGAAACTCATTAACATCGGGATACTTGGCAAAATCTCGTTCATAAGCATTGATAATCCCCGACAAAACTTCCTGCACAGCAGATACATCCCGTTCTTCCGTCCACATCCGCACCGATTCCGGCATACCGCCGGTAACATAATACATTTTAAGTTTTTCATAAAGAGGATTAAAAAAAGCATCCGGGATCGGTTCGATAGTATCTACCTTATTCAGATACTCCGCTAAATTCTCATCACCGCTTGCAAGCAGGAACTCGGTAAACGTCATAGGATCGACCTGCATAAAATTAACCTTGCCTACAGGGAATGAAGAAGGTTTGGCTAAGGAGATCCCGAGAAGAGAACCGGCGCAGGCAATATGATATTGCGGTGCATTCTCACAAAAATATTTCATAGAATTGATTGCCTTAGGGCATTCTTGTACTTCGTCAAAAATGATAAACGTTTTTTCAGGCATAATTTTCTGACCGCTGGCCAGCATTAAATTCTGTAAGATTCGATCCACATTTTTTGTCGTTTCAAAGAACTGTTTATATTCTTCATTTTCATCAAAATTAAAATAGGCTATATTTTCATAATATAACTTGCCGAATTCTTTTAAAATCCAAGTTTTCCCTACTTGACGAACACCTTTCAAGATCAACGGTTTTCGATAAGGAGAATTCTTCCATTCCAACAATCGTTTCAACAACAGTCGTTCCATATACAACACTCCCTTTCCTTATTATTGGAGCTACATACATTTTTATTATATATAGAACAGCAGGAAAAAACAACGACAATCACATTATTATCAATGATTTTGTGAGTTATATCACACTATTATTAAAAAATAATGGAATATGCAACTGATTCCCTATTTTTTATACGATTTACTCTACTTTTCTCTCTTATTCCAAACCTGTGCCAATATGTCCTTAAGCACCAAAGAAGCATCCTCATCACCATATCCGCATTCCGTTTGCAGCTTCTGTAATAATGTTTGAAGTGCTGCATCATACTCTTGCGTATTCACTTCCTGCCGGTATTTTTCCAAGATCGGATATTTTTTTGCCCATACTTTCGTCCAATCGACTTCTTTCTGTTTTTCCTCGCTTATGCTTTCAATCGCATGCTCGATCTCTTTCATATCCACATCAAAATCGATCAGCTCATCCAACGTCACATGATACAATACCGACAGTTTCTTCGACTGCCCTATGTCCGGAAGCGTTTCATCCAACTCCCATTTCGAAATGGTCTGCCTGCTTACGCCTAATTTTTCCGCCACCGCTTCCTGTGACAAACCGCTTTTCTTACGCGCATGGAATAAACTGTTTCCCAAACTCATCTTACCTGCCTCCTTTACGAATACAAAACAAGTATAAAAGAAAGACACGGGAAAATCTACCGGTTCCATTTTCCATTTATGCCCGCTTTTTTAACATATCTATCTCAAAAAAAGAAAGGGCAAGTCCTTTCTTTTTCGGATTTCGTATAATTATCGCAAAGCAGTGATACCGTATGCTTTTTTCCAATCGTCGGTAAATGTCTTTACCGCACTGTCGGTGCCCGGATGATCGATCATATGGAACGCTACATCTACTGGGATCGTAACTGCCTGAATACCGGCAACCAGCAGCTGATGCACCTGCTTCGTATTCTTAAAAGACGCCGCAACGACCTTTGTGTCCATATGATTTTTTTCCAGCATCTGAATCAGTTCTTTTACATTTTCCACACCGTCACCGAAGTTATCCATACGGTTTACATACGGCGCCAGATAATCCGCCCCGGATAATGCTGCCAGAAATGCCTGATCCGCTGTATAAATAGCAGTCGCTAACACTCCGAGACCGAGTTTCTTACATTTTTTGATCGCCTTCAATCCTTCATGGGTAACCGGAATCTTCACATACATATTCTTCTTTCTCAAAGAACAGATATACTTGGCTTCTTCCACGATCTCATCACATGTCGTTGCCAATACCTGAATAAACAGTTTCTGATCCTCACTCAAGATATCGATGATCTCTTTTACTACCTGATCGAACGGTTTCTTACTCTTCGTAATGATGGATGGGTTCGTCGTTACTCCCGTCACCGTCAATAAATCGTTCAATTCTTTGATTGCCGCTACATCAGCTGTGTCTAAAATAAGTTCCATTGTTCTCTCTCCTTTTCTTATGTTCCGTGAACAATCGTTTGTATTCCTTCTTTATGAAACATCTCTTCTATCTGATGAACCTCTTCATCACGTAACGGTGTCAGTTCTTCACATGTATATTCCATCGCGATGGATGCGTATTTATTGGCACCCAGCTGATGAAACGGAAGCAGGTGCACTTCTGTGAGATTCAGCTCTTTTACACTTTTTATGACCTCCCGCACATTTTGCGGTGTTGCCGTATATGTCGGTATAAGCGGTATACGCGGTATTACTTTGCCGTTCATTGCCAAGATCGAACGTACATTCTCTTTCATCTGCAGCACATCCAGATGCAGGATCTCACGGCTCTTTTGCGGATCCATGATCTTAAAATCCACAAGAAATAAATCGACATACTTCACAAGCTCTTCCAATCTTGCGATCGGCAGCGACATCGTCGTTTCTACCGCCGTATGAATATGCTCTTCTTTGCATTTCTTCAAAAGCTCGATCGCAAAATCGATCTGTAATAAAAACTCACCGCCGGATAGCGTTACACCGCCGCCGCTGGATTCATAAAATACCCGATCACGCTGTACGATATCAAATACCTCATCGATGCTCTTCATCTCTCCGATGATCTCTTTGGCACCTGTCGGACAGTCTTTCGCATCGGTTTCACACATGCCGTTAATCTTCTTTGAACAATTCATACATATGCTTTTTTTGTAAAACAGCTGCGGTTTCATACTGAGGGACTCGGGATTGCAGCACCACGGACATCGGCAATGACATCCTTTAAAAAATACGATCGTGCGAATACCGCCGCCATCATGCAACGAATAGCGCTGGATATTAAAGATACACGCCTGCATCATAATACATGCTCGCTTCGGCGGATGATGTCATCCTGAATCGGCTTGCTTAATTCCGTAAACATCGCACTATAACCGGCTACGCGCACAACGAGATCTTTATAATTCTCCGGATGCTTTTGCGCATCAATCAGCGTTTCGCGATGAATGACATTGAATTGAATATGTTGCAGCTTCAAGCGAGAAAAACTCTTCAAATAGCTGATCAGCTTTTCAATGCCGCGTTCCCCTTCTAAGGTAGAAGGAGAAAACTTCACATTTAACAAGCTGCCGTTGGAATTCAAGATATTATCAAGCTTACTGACGCTCTTCAGACTGGCACTCGGTCCCTGCTGATCTCTTCCGACCATCGGCGACAATCCGCCATCCGCAAGCTGTTCTCCCGCTTTTCTGCCATCAGCACTAGCACCGACACCTTCTCCCAAAGGTATATGAGCACTTACGGTATAAGAACCGGGATGGAACGTACCGCCGCGCGGATTCTCATACTTCGCTACCTCATCGCCATAAAATGAAAGCAGACTGGCGCCCAAAGTGTCCACCTCATCGTTATCATTGCCGTACTTCGGATATTTATTGATGAAGTACTGACGCAAAGTCTCTTCGTTTTCCCAGTTATGCTCCAATATATCGAGCAGCTTTTGATACGATAAACGCTGTTCTTCAAACACTGCCTTTTTTACCACATACAACGAATCACTCAAATTAGGACAGCCGATCCCCTGTACACCGGAGAAATTATACTTCGCGCCCCCGGCAGTAATATCCAGTCCCTTTTCCTTGCATCCTTCAATAAACGTAGAAAGAAACGGTGTCGATGCACATTCACGATGGGCGATATCACACGTATTGCTGCCCTCTACCATAAAGCGGATATAATATGCAATGTTCTTCTTGATCGCTTCATGGAACTCATCATAGCTATCAAATCCTTCCGGATGTTCCTTCATGGTGATCTCCATGCACTTCAAAAGATTGAACATCGCAATATCGTGCAGCCCGTATGTCTTTGCCGGAATGCTTAATTCCACACATCCGACCACGGCATAATCGCGCGCATCATGCAAGTTGACGCCGCGGTTCACATATGCCAGGATATTGGCTTCATCATTGAAGATCTGCGGCAGTCCCGTTCCCAGACGAATGGTTTGTGCCGCCGTCTTCCACAATGTATACGGCGTTTGTTCATGCACACGAACAGAGAGATTCGGCTGCGGCAGACGAATATCCTCATGCAGCCTCAAAAGCAGCTCTGAAAAATCATTGCTGGCATCTTTTCCATCTCTATCCACACCGCCTACCATCAGCGTGTAGCCGATCGGGAATCCGGCAAAGAATTTTGCACTTTCACTGCTGCGTATCGCTACGATGGAATTAAACTTTAAATATAAGCAATCCAACAATTCTTTCACAAATTCGGGATCTGTTTCCTTTTTATAATAGGAATACATATACTGATCAAAGCGCCCGACGGAAATAGAACTCGCATTGGATTCATGCTGGAAGATCACACAGCTGATCCAAAATAACTGCACTGCTTCATAAAGCGTATCCGGACGTTCATACGCTACCTTATGCAAGATGCGTTTGATCTCCTTTAGTTCTTCTATTCTTTTCTCATCACGGCAATCATCGATCTTTTTATCCACTTCCGCCTCATAGCGCAAAACATAGCGGATAGCGGCTTCCAAACAGATTTCACTTGCTTCATAAAAAGCATTTTCCGGATGTTCCTTACGCAGCAGCCGCATTTCTTCCAGCAGCTTCTCCAACCCGTTTTCCAACAAATACGGATAGTCTGGAATGATGTGTCCCTGTCCTTTATCGGTCTGGTTGATCGCAACTACCTTTGTCTGCACCGCCTTTTTCACATCTTCGGAAACATGCTCGTTATAATAGTCCTTTAATGAGCGTCCCTTCCAATACGGATATAGATGCTCGCGGTAATACTGCTTATCTTCCTCGCTCATGCGGAATTTATCCTGCGGTCTTGTTTCAAATTGATCCAATTCCTCTAAGATCCAATACGGTGACATCTCCGGAGAAATGACACCGCTGCGCGGAAATTCACTTCGATTTCCGACGAGCAGATCATCGTCGTCGATCACGATCACATGGTTCTCTAATATATGACGCAAAGCTTTCGCTCTGCGAACAACGATCGGTTCTCCTTCCGTCATCTGAAAGCTTTCCGTATATAAAATGGATCTCTCTAACGATACGACGCGCGGATCCGCAAATAACGATGCCTTGATTCTTTGTGTGCGTTCTGACAGCATAATGCAGCCCCTTTCTTATTTATTATTATTTTATCTCATTTATTATTGTTTGGCAACCCTTCGCTTACATTATTTTTTATTATTTCTTCTTATTTTTTATTATTTGTTGTATACTATACAAAAAGACAGGAGGTATATCATGTTTGCTAGTGAACGCCATCAGGCGATTATCGAACAGCTGAACAGCGAAGGAAAGGTAACCGTAAAAGAACTTAGCACACGTTTTCAAGTAAGCGAAGACTGCATCCGCAAAGATCTGAAACAGCTGGAACTGCAAGGCGCATGCAAGCGGGCTTACGGCGGCGCTATTCTCATAAAAGAAGATCTTATCCGCGATGTTTTTAAACGGAAGGATCATTTTTCCACCGAAAAAAAAGAGATCGCTCAAAAGGCATATGACATCATCGAAAACGGAGAAACGATTTTTCTGGATATTTCTACGACAAATATTTATCTGGCCAATCTGTTGGCTTCCGGCAACAAGTCCTGCATCATCATCTCCAACATGATCGATATTTTGCAGACGCTGGCCAAAAATCCGCTCCTCAGCGTCATCGGTACCGGTGGTAATGTAAACTTGGAATTAAACGGTTTTGTCGGAGCGGCAACCATCGATATCGTTTCCCGCCATAACTTCGATCGCTGTTTTATCGGAACCCTCGGCATCAGCGGAGATGATCTTTCTTTAACGACGTTCGATCTGGAAGACGGACTTGTAAAAGCCAGCGTCATCGAACATTCTCGAAATAAATATGTCGTAATGGACGCTCATAAATTCCACGAGACAGGCAACTATCGTTTTTGTTCCTGTGATTCCCTATCCGCGATCATCACGAACGATGCGATCGATGCAAAATGGCTGAAAAAGCTGAAAAAACATAACATTAATATATTATAATATGTTATATTATAGACAAAGAGGAGGACATGCAAATGTTAAATGAAGTAAAGGGTAAATTAATTATTTCTTGTCAAGCACTGCCAGATGAACCGCTGCATTCACCTTTCATCATGGGAAGAATGGCCTTAGCCGCAACACAGGCAGGAGCAAGCGGGATCAGAGCGCAAAGCATGGCGGATATTCTGGAGATCAAGAAAAATACAGATCTGCCAATCATCGGTATCGTAAAGCGAAATTACGACGATTCTGATATTTATATCACACCGACAAAAAAGGAAGTAGATGAACTGCTGGCTGTAGGATGTGAAATGATCGCATTGGATGCGACAAACAGAACGCGGCCGCACGGTGAAAAAATTGAGGATTTAGTTGCTTATATCAAATCAAAGGGCATCGAAACGATGGCAGACTGCTCTACGTATGAAGAGTGTATGGAAGCAGAGCGTATCGGGTTTGACTGTGTATCGACAACGCTATGCGGTTATACACCATACAGTAAAAATGTCGATGGACCGAATATCGAATTGATGAAGCGTCTTGTAAAAGATCTCAAAGTCCCTTTAATTGCAGAAGGAAAAATCAATACTCCGGAAGAGTTGCGTGCTGTATTAGAAACTGGCGTACATTGTGCTGTTGTCGGCGGTGCGATTACCAGACCATTGCAGATCGCAAAGCGTTTTGTTGAAGTAATCAAATAATAATGTCATAAAAATCGGAAGGTCTTTCCGATTTTTTATTTCTCCGTCACTATACGCTTTATATTATATTTAATTAATATTATAAATATAGAATAATTAATACAAAACGCTTTTCATATCAGTATTTTCTTATGTGCCACCTGCAAAATATGGTATTCTTTTCTTATAAGGTGGATAAAAAGAAAAAGAGGACAGAGGTTCGCTCACTTTGAGGGCACGATTTCTTCTGCATATATTCCCTATATGCAGATGACGATCAATAACGGAGGAATCGCTGTTCCCGGTGTCATTAATCTTGCTATGCGATGGAACTCTATTTCAAATTTAGAATGGGAATATACATGGTGGTCAACTCCTGCCGCACCCCAAAGAACATACTCCAACAGTTATGACAGATGGTATTGGGATAATTGGGTTTCCTGGTATAAACCAAATCCTTCAGCTGCTCTTATGCCCCTTCAGCGTCCGGCTTTGTATTATCTCCATACATTGTAGTAAGCATTACAATGCCATATAACTTACAAAGAAAAAGGTAAAGAGGGCTGGGTGTTCGCTTCTAAGGTGGCACGATTTCTGCTAGTCATGAGCGTTCTGTTTTTCAATATTATACAACCTTATTTCCATGGAACATAAGTGCAACTCTTTCTGATGCAGATACTAAACGAGTGCACGATTACAAAAACACCGGTATCTCTGGCTCTACTCCTGTAATTGATACTGATGAATATCAGCGTCCGGCTCTGTATAGATGAAAGAACTATGGTAAGTATCATAGTCGTGTATACCATACAGAGGTATTTCCAATATTTACTAGCAAATATTCATGAGTATGTGTTATCCTTTCTATAAAGGTAGGTAAAAATGATAATGAGGTTAGGGTGTTCCTTTCTATGGTGCACGATTTCTCAAGCTCATTATATCGAGACGGTAGTTTCTACCTCATGTAGTTCCGGATATAACTGTAATGGTTCCGTAGATCCGTATATGGTCTTTCATGCGGTAACAGAGAAACCCGCCGATGTTTGGTGGGCTTCTTCCATCTTTAATAATACACATCCATATCATGTGGGAAAATCCGGTTATTTTGCAAATTCTGTCCATGCAGTTGGTACATCAAATCCCGGTGTACTTGCACATCAGCGTCCGGCTCTGCACATGGTAAAGAATCACGATACGTATCATGGTTACATACATTGTACAGAGGTATAAAAAAACAAAAGCGACCGCTTTTGTCTTTTTATTTTCTTCCGTATTTTTTGTTAAACTTCTCGATTCTACCCTGAGCAGCCGCAAATCTCTGACGTCCGGTATAGAATGGATGACAATTAGAACATGTATCCACACGAAGTTCTTTTGCTGTAGAACCCGTTTCAAACTGAGCTCCACATGACGTACAAGTAACTGTAGCCTTATGGTATTCCGGATGAATTCCTTTTTTCATATTTTATCTCCTTCCGCCTTGGATCCCATGTTGATCCAAAGTAAGTGCTATACCATTATAACAATCGTTTTACAATTACGCAAGCCATACCAAAGAAAAAGTGGATATTTCCACTTTTAATTCTCACTTACATAATCCTGACGGATCATCAATCCACCCTGAATGATAGAACCGCGCTCGATTTCAATATCCGCAGCACTGATAGAACCGATCACGATAGAAGAGCTTCCCAGGCGAATGACATCCTCTGCCTTGATATCGCCCTTGATCTTACCATTAACATACAGCTCGGCAGCTGATAAATTACCGTTTACCGCAGAACTGCTGTCCAAGCTAAGGTTTCCACTGCAAGTGATATCATCCCGTACCACCGCATTTTCAAATACTGCATTCGCACAATGGATCTTGCCTTCCACTTCCCCGCATACGGTAATATTACTGTTAGGACATTCGATGTTTCCCTTGATATGTCCATATACAAACACATCACAGTCAGATTCCACATCACCGACCAACAGTGTTCTCTCCGCAATCACCGTTACATCCGGCTGCGGCAAAGCCGCTTCCGGCACGTAGTTTTCTTCTGTTTCCATAGCAGATTCCATTACCTGCTGTACCGGTTCTTCACGCTCCGCATATGACTGTGAAACTTTTTCCTCGCTAACATCAGAATGCTGTGTATTTCTAACATCATCTTGTTCAAAAAGCTTTTTTTGTTTTTCGTACCACTTCATATAGCTACCTCCCTGATAAATGAACTTATAAAACTCCCTAATATCTCATGATTTCAGTACTTACAGTATATCATAGATTTTTAAAAATAAATGCAATTTCTAAAGAAATTTGCCGGATTCTGCTTACCGATGATGAAAAAGGCCTGCATGGCAGACCTCTTCATTCCGTTTCCTGACTTTTAAGTGCCTTCAACATTCTATATAAACGCAAGCTTCCATATATCCCCAGCACAATACCCAAGCCTGTCAATACATACGTCTTATGCATACATCCATATACAACAAACATCACGCTGAATATCAAAACAGCGATATTAGAAACATATATATAGAATTTCATGCTTTTCATCAGCTTACCTCGGTTCCGTTAACAAGTTCCTTCGTAATCGTGACAATATCCAGATCCTTTTTATCCTCAGAAGCTGCACATAGGATCATACCTTGTGATTCTACCCCTCGTAAAACGGCAGGCTTCAAATTCGTTACGACGATGACCTTTTTCCCCAGCAATTCTTCCGGTTTATAAAATTGTGCGATACCGCTGACGATCTGTCTGGTCTCATCCCCTAAATCAATCTGTTCAACGAGAAGCTTATCCGCTTTCGGATGCTTTTCACAAGAAACGATCGTTCCTACTTTCAATTCCAGCTTGGAAAAATCCTCAAATGTAATCTCCTCTTTCCCCTTAGTCATCTTCTCTGCTTCCTTCTCTTCATGATCCGCATTCAACTGCTTCATAAATTCTTCTGCATCAATGCGCGCAAACAGTATTTCCGGTTTTTTCTCTACGTGATGACCGCATTCCAAAGCGCCGAATGCTTCTAAACTTTCAGCATCCCTCTTCTTTGTCTTCAACTCATCCAGAATCTTCTCTGCTGTCTGCGGCATAAAAGAAGATAACAGAACAGCGGAAATGCGAATACATTCCATGAGATTATATAGTACTGTCGCTAAACGATCTTTTTTTGTTTCATCCTTGCCTAATACCCAAGGCGTCGTTTCATCGATATACTTATTGCTGCGGCGCAGTAACGCAAAGATCTCATCAATGGCATCCCCTACGCGAAGTTCATTCATCTTTTCTTCTACCCGTTTCGGTACCGCCAGTGCCATATCGATCAATTCCGTATCAATGGCTTCATGAACGCCCGGATTTTTAATTTCTCCGTCAAAATATTTATTCGTCATAGACAACGTACGGCTGACGAGATTTCCCAGCACATTCGCAAGATCGGAATTGATGCGCTCTACCATCAAATCCCACGTGATCGTACCATCCTGCGCAAACGGCATCTCATGCAATACGAAATAGCGTACCGCATCTACACCGAAATAATGTACCAATTCATCTGCATAAATCGCATTACCCTTAGATTTTGACATCTTTCCATCACCGACAAGCAGCCATGGATGACCGAATACCTGTTTCGGCAAAGGCTGACCTAACGCCATCAGCATGATCGGCCAATAGATCGTATGAAAACGAAGGATGTCTTTCCCAATGATATGCACATCAGCCGGCCAATACTTTTTAAAATTCTCTTTGTGATGACCGTCGGCATCATACCCTAAAGAAGTAATATAGTTGCTTAATGCATCGATCCATACATAAACGACATGCTTGTCATCAAAATCTACCGGTACGCCCCAACGAAAAGATGTTCGGGATACACAAAGATCCTGCAATCCCGGTTTCAGGAAATTGTTGATCATCTCGTGTTTCCTTGATTCTGGCTGAATGAATTGGGGATGTTCTTCGATATGCTGAATCAAACGCGGTGCATATTTCTGCAAATTAAAGAAATACGCTTCCTCGGTTGCTTTCTGTACCGGTCTGCCGCAGTCCGGACATTTTCCATCCACAAGCTGGCTCTCTGTCCAGAAAGACTCACACGGCGTACAATACATTCCCTCATACGTTCCCTTATAAATATCTCCCTGTTCGTACAGTTTTTTAAAAATCTTCTGCACTTGCTTTTCATGACTCTCATCAGTCGTACGGATAAAATAGTCATAGGAAGTATTCATCATATCGAAATTCTGACGTATGATCCCCGCAACATCATCGACAAACTGTTTTGGCGTAACACCGGCTTCCTTAGCCTTTTCTTCGATTTTCTGTCCATGCTCATCCGTACCTGTTTGAAAAAACACCTCATATCCCTGCTGACGCTTATAACGGGCAATCGCATCTGTCAGCACGATCTCATAGGTATTGCCGATATGCGGTCTTCCTGACGTATAAGCGATCGCCGTTGTAATATAATATGGTTTCTTTTCCTTCATTATGACTCCTCCTTATAAAAGAAAAACCCTCATCAAAGGACGAGAGTTCCGTGGTACCACCTTTTTTTGCATAGAATCCTATGCCTTGAATCCATAACGCTGATAAGCGGCCTCAAGCTAACGATGATGATCGCAAGAAGCAGTTCCAGGGCCATCTTCGAATATACGTTCATATGGATTTTCACCAGCCATCCATTCTCTTATAATCCGGTATATCCTACTCTTCCTGTCATCACTTTTTCGTATGTTCATTATATATAATATCGATCTTGTTTACAAGCCTTTTCCTTTTTTCTTTGAAGGTTTGCGGTTCTTTGCGGCCGGTTTTACATTTTTCGGCTTCCCAGCCTTTTTTCCTCCCGGACGCTGTCCGGAACGGTTTTTCTTCTTCACATTTTTACGCGGCTTGGCCGGTTTTGTTTCTTTCGGCAGTTCCGTTGTCGTCTCTTCGGCCTGTTCAGTCGTCTGACGTGCCGGCTTTTCGATCTTGACCGGATATACTTCCTTTTTTGATTCCAATGCCTGATCCACGACGCTCACCGCTTCGGAGATGATCTCGGTTACCGATTTCTCTTTCAGTTCTTTCTTCTTTGTGTCCGGATCTTCCTCTTTCTGCACCGTTTCCTCATCATGCGGCACTTCCTTTACGCTTCCGGCATCCTTCTTCACGTTCTGTTCCACTTCCGGTTCAACGCTCTTCAATTTCGGTGTGTTTTTCTCATCCGCTTCGCTTTCTTTCTCTTTCTCCTTATGAGTAGGGATATCCAGTTCGATAACGGACTCTGCTTCTTTTATCGTATTGGCGATCTTTTCTTCGATCTCTTCCTTTACCGTCTTTACACGTACCTCTTCCTTATTCGGTGTTTCTTCCGTATTTTCTGCTTCATTTCCTTCTTCTGAAACGTCCGGCAAGAAAACGAGCTTCGTTCCTAAAAACAGATCGATGATACTGCGATGTCTGCGATCGATCACGATAAAGACGAAATTAACAAATAGAAATGATAAGAATAAAACAGAAAATACCGCCAGGTTAAACATGTTGAATGACAGCAGGATCATCACCCATGGAATGCTTACACCGCATAATTCGCGAAGGAGAATGATCGCTACGGATGCTTCGCTGTTATCTTTTTTAACGATCTTTAGCTGATAATAGCGCATGCCGAATGTTTGCCCCATCCAATAAACGGCACTGCCGGTATTAAAACACAAAATGGAAAGAATATATATGACCGTAAGCTCCCATATATTATTGATCAGACTGCCTCCGATATTTGCCGGTGATGTCAGCAGCAATAAAGATATAATGAAAAGAAAGGACGGCCAGAACATGAAGATGGAATCTAACATAAAGCTGAGGATCCGAATTTTTACACCGCTCATCGTCAGATCTTCTGCAGTATGTCTTTGTTTTTCATTATAATCGGAACGGATCTCATCATGCTTCTGAAATAATTTGCCGACTGCCCCAGTTGCTTCCCTAACCACAAACATCCTCCTGTTCTTCATAGCGCCATTTCAATATTAGAATTATCTCACATTTTCCTGAATATGTAAAAGACTTCTTTACAACATTAAGATTTTATGCTTTTCTTTATTTTAAAGAACCTGTTCCAGTTCCAAATAAAAAAATAAGCAAGTATCTCCGGATTGATATTCCTTTTTTTTTCAAGATATGTTACTATAGCTTTAGAAATCAAGATAGGTGATAAAAATGAAGAAAATTTTAAAAATATGTCTGGCTTGCTTTCTGGCAGCAGGACTTGCCGGATGCGGTTCTTCAGAAGAAAAAGCGGCAAAGAGCGTCGTTTCCGATTATTTGGATTATTTGCAGGACCGAAACTTTACGGAAGCCGCAAAGATGACCGGCGATACGTATGATACGTCACATGACGGAGATGAAATTTATAAGCGAAAGGTAGAGCTCATGCTGGATCGTCTGGACTATGAGATTTCCGATGTCAGCGTCAACGGCAATGACGGCGTCATCACCGTAGAACTATCGAATATCCACTATACGAATTTCTTGGAATCTTCCAAAATAAAGTTGGAAGCAGATACGGAAAACTTCAGTGAATTAAGCAATGAAGATAAGGAATTAAAACTGATAGAACTGATGGAAGCGGAACTGCCGAACGCCGATGTGGTCACACAGTCCGTAAGCGCCTATGTTTATAAAGACGGAGATACTTGGAAGCTGTCAAAAAACAACGCGACGTTCTTCAAAGCAGTAAACGGTGAATAGATCAGATAAAGACCGCTGAAAACAGCGGTCTTTTCTTATGCGGTACAGCTATTGAAAAACCGACATGTTCTAACTGCCGGTTTTTTTATCTCTCATATGATCAATGGCATTCCAAGAAGTTTTTTACTAACCGCAATCCTGCCGGCGGACAATTCGTCTCCCCGATCTCCAATCCCGGTTTTGTCTTTCCGTGGAAATCACTTCCCGCTGTAACGAATACCTTTCGTTCCTTGGCGATCTTTAAAAGCTCCGCCATTTCCTTTTCGCTGTGATAAGAACTGAATACCTCGATCCCTTCAATCCCTTTATCGATCAGTTTATGAACAAAGGATATATCCTCACGGAACGTCTGGTATGGATGGGCAATTACCGGTACACCATCCGTAAGCTTGATCACTTCGATGATATCCTCAAGTTTAGGATATTTAACTGCCGCATGGCATGGTTTCCCGGACGCAAAGAAATCCCAGTAGAAATTCACATACGGCATATCGCTTCGTTCTCCGCCATCGCGATACGGTTTCAGCAATTCATGAGATCGATACTGCGGATCATTTAACAGCTGTTCCGCGATCATCTCTCCGGTAATGATCTGCCGGCGGTTTTTACTTAACAGTGCATCCGTATCCAGCTTCATGCCGGAAAACTCTTCAAACAGCCGTACTCTTTCAAAAGAAGCCTTTCGCTCTTGTACCAGATTTTCATTTTCAATATGAGAATATAATTCGGAAGTATAGGTTATGAAATAACCGAGCACATGCATATCATGCCCTTCATACGTACAATCGATCTCAATACCCGGAATATAAGCGATATCATACAACCCGCTCATCTTATCCGCAATCACGTTAGCCTTTGTACTGTTATGATCGGTGATCGAGATGATCTTCATACCTCTGGACTTCGCCATCTGAAAGATCTCTTCTACGTTATAAGAACCGTCTTCACTGAAGCTGGAATGCATATGCAGATCGATATTGGAAACATAGCGCTGTTTCTTTTCTTTTACTTGCGACGTCTCCTTACTGGGAACTGTTTTGCTGTTTAAGATGACCAAACGCGTTCCCATAAGCAGATCGATGATCGCTACATGACGCGGCAATAAAAGGATGCACAAGATATTCAATACGATATAACCGATAACGGCAAACAACGCTACGGTAAAAACTTTGCTGGACATATCGATATTCAATCCGAATTTTACCAAGACATTGGATACCGATGAAACGACAAGCATGACCAGCACGCAGATACCGTACCCGAGAATCTCTCTCATCGCCGCTTTTTTAACGGATATACGGCGTTTATCTTTCGCAACGATCTTCAAATCGAAAATCGCTCTTCCAAACGTATTGCCATCTGTTATTTTAGAGATGATAAAAGGAAATAAAACAACACTGATCAAAAGAAGGACAAAGGTGACCATCTGGACGATCTCCAAAACGCCGATCGGCATTATATTGGCAATTACCAAAAGCATTGCCAGCAGCCATATAAAGATCGGCAGCAGCAAAATGCTGATGTCACAGCAGAACGCAAGAATCCTGACACCCAGATGATGCAATCCGACAAACTTTGCGTATTTATATCCATACGTATCGTACTCTTTTGATTTCTTTCGATAATACACCGTAATCAACTGTGATGTACGGTAATTTTTCTGTTCCATATCTTCACCTCTTATCACTGCCTGTTTCATAGACAAGCAGATCTGCATGTACCAGTAGCAGTCCCGATATAAAAACGAGCGTCCATGATATACCAAGGATAAACGCAGTCTTTATGTCGATGGATGCCCCTTGCAGAAAACATATGCTCATAGCTACGGTAACTGCCACCGAGCACAGCGGAACAACCATATAGATCTTCATGCTGCGTTGTGTCAGCCGATACGTGTTCCCGCAGTTTTTACAACGTATATGCACATAGCCGGAAAGAAGACCCGCATATATATCTTCTCCACATTTATCGCATTTATGACATGCAAACAAACCATCACACCTTACTTTATTAAGTATACTACATCTGTATAAATTTTGCAGAATTTCATTTCTGAAATTTATTTTTTCCTGCCGTCCCATCCCTTTAATGCAACGCGTACGCTCCGTGCCATTTCCTTACAGAAAGAAGCACCTGTTTTACGTGCATAAAACTGCTGTGCATAATTTTTTGCACCGTATGGGTTTTCCGGACGGTAGATCGTTTCCTGATCTTGGAACATCTCCGCATACTCTTCATCACTCAACTGCCGGTACGTATCTTCAAATACGACAAATTTCTTATCAAAACGCGTTCGGAATTTACGTGTATGATCTTTCTTATAATGTCCGTAACAAAGCATGCTAATAGGGAATGTATAGGATGGAAGCTGTAAAAGCTTTTGTATCTCTTCAAAATTTTCGAGGATATCCCCGATATAACAAGAACCGATCCCCATGGATTCTGCGGCGATCACACTGTTTTGTGCCGCTGCCATGGCATCTTCGATCGCTAACAGAAGATCGCTTTCCTGCGGAGCTTCAAAGCTCAGACCGCTTCGCTTTGCAAATGCAGGCACATCGTTTTTTTCATAATAATCAAACCATTTATGATGATCCGCAACAAATACGATCACCAACGAAGCTTTCGCGATAAACGGCTGATGATCGCACAATTCGCTCAATCGCTCTTTTCGCTTTTGGTCTCTTATGATAATCATGGAATACAGCATTTGATTACCGGCAGTAGGTGCCTGTATAGCGCTTTTAATGATGGCATCCTCTTCCTCTTTTGTAACAGGACGATCATCATAAACGCGAAGAGAGGTCCTCTGATAAAGCACATCCAAAACTGAATTTTTCATGAAACCACACCTTTCTGCGTTTCAATTATACCGTATCTTACAAGAAAAGAAAACCATACGCATAGTGCAGGTAATAAAAAAGCATGATGCATCTCATGTGCACCATGCACTTACCAAAAAGAAAGTGTAAAATAAAGAGAGAGCAAAAGTATACCAAAGGCGATAACCATAAACAAAAGAATAAAACATATCGCTATGTACTTTTCCATATGGGTCATAAGCATCCTCTTCCTTTTCACGATGACCCTTATGTTACATGGGCTATGTGACGAATATGTGACAAAGAAGAAAAGATCATATGAATTTTCCTCTGCATATTATATAGAACTATAATGCATATTACAGCTTTCCTATCGATGCAGAGCCGGACGCTGGGAGCCCATGGTAAACGCATGCACGTCCGGTTCTCCTGCGGCAAACATGAGATCCATACCACCGTTGTTTCCAAAACTAAACGCAATATTCGGCAGTCCCCACTTGCTGCTGCTAAAAGGAAGCGATGAAGACCATATACGCGTATCGCCGGTCGTATACAATGCAGCTAAGCTTCCGAACAGATCACCGCATTGCTCTTCCGGAAGGTATGTCCCATAATGAGAAGAAATCGTGCCGGATCTTAAAACAATCCCTTACTATGTCCCTCTGCATCAATATCCATATGGTTGGCAGCCGGTACCTTCGGCAATCCCGGCATCGTCAATACATTTCCCGTTAACGCTACGATAAAGCCGGCTCCTAACGAAGGACGCAGCTCTCTTACCGTGATCGCAAAATCTTTCGGAGCACCGTAGATCTTATCCTGATCCGTCAAAGATGTTGGCGTCTTTGCCATACAAATCGGCATCTTATCCCAGCCCAGCTCATTATACGTCTGAATCTGTGCCTGTGCTTCCGGTGTAAAGACAACATCACTCGCTCCGTAACAAACACGGGCAATCGTTTTAATCTTATGCTCGATCGATGCTTCTACATCGTAGATCGGCGCATAGCTGTTTTCTTGTTCGCATAGCTCAGCTACTTTCTCAGCCAGATCGATGGCGCCTTCTCCTCCCTTTGCCCATACTTGTGACAAAGACATCGGATGTTGATGCTGCGTACACCAATCTTGCAGTGCCTCTACTTCCTTCGGTGTATCGCTGGCAAATTCATTGATCGCTATAATATAAGGCAGATGGAATTGGCGGATCGTATCGATATGCTTAGCCAGATTCGCACAGCCTTCTAACATCGCTTCTACATTTTCTTCTTTTAAGTTTTCAAAAGCGACACCGCCATGCTGCTTCAATGCCCGTATCGTCGCTACGATCACAACGGCATTAGGATGCAGGCCACCAAAACGGCATTTGATATCCAAAAACTTTTCGGCACCGAGATCCGCACCGAAGCCCGCCTCGGTAACCGTATAGTCTGCCAGTTTTAAACACGCTTTTGTCGCCGTGATGGAATTGCAGCCATGCGCGATATTCGCAAACGGCCCTCCATGTACAATGACCGGATTATTTTCTAACGTCTGTACTAAATTCGGCTTGATCGCATCTTTTAACACCATAGCCAAAGCTCCCTCAATGCCCAGATCCTTTACGTACAACGGTTTCCCATCCGTATTGTAAGCGATCAGCATCTTGCTTAAGCGCTCTTTTAAATCCATCAGATCATCGGCAAGGCATAATACGGCCATGACCTCGGAAGCGACCGTAATATTAAATCCGTCTTTGCGTTCCACACCGTTTGCTTTAGAACCGAGGCCAATCTCGATCTGACGAAGATTACGATCATTCATATCCAAACAGCGTTTCCACGTTACGTTATGGATATCGATATGCAATTCATTCCCCTGATGGATGTGATTGTCCAGACAAGCAGAAATCAGATTGTTCGCTGTCGTGATCGCATGCATATCTCCGGTAAAATGCAAATTCAGATCTTCCATCGGAACTACCTGCGCATAACCGCCTCCGGCTGCGCCTCCCTTTAATCCGAAAACAGGTCCCAAAGAAGGCTCACGCAAAGCGATCATTGTCTTTTTGCCAATCCGGTTCAGCGCATCCCCCAGACCTACGGTCGTCGTCGATTTTCCTTCCCCGGCTTTTGTCGGATTGATCGCGGTTACCAAGATCAGCTTCCCGTCTTTCTTGGTCTCATTACGCTTCATGACTTCAAAAGGAATTTTCGCTTTATAGTTTCCGTATAGTTCCAAGTCACTGATATCCATACCGACCTTTTTGGCTATTTCCCCGATAGGAAGAAGCTTCGCTTCCTGAGCGATCTCTAAATCTGTTTTGTACATTGTCATTCTCCTTATGTTATGTTCAATAATATTTTACTTCTTTTATATAGACAATACAATATTCATACGCTCATATTACGGAAGAGAACATACATTTTCCGTTTATGGTAAAATACCATAAAGGTAAGGAAAACGATCATCTTTCTAGTAAAGCACGATTTCTCATTCCTATGGAATCATAAGCTCCTATGACGGCATAAGAGTGAAGGTTTTCGCATATCCTTGGACACAAACCGGCTCATGGGGATTTGAATCTTCGTTTTTATCTTCTGCACATAATGGCACACTTGCCACAGGTATTCAGTGCTGGGGATCTTGGGGAATTCCCAGAGCTGACCGCAAAGATGAAGGAAACCAGCGTCCGGCTCTGTAGAGATTAGACAACTATGATGGGTATCATAGCTCAAATAACATACAGAGGATAGGTATTTCTATTATTTATTAATTTTTTTGTACTGTATCTGTTATCCTTTATGTATAGGTAGGCTGAAAAAGGAAAAAGAGAATAAACCTTTATGCATAAGAGGAACCTTGTTTAAAATTCGGACTGGGGTTCTATTAATATGATGGATAAAAATTAAAAGAGGAGTGGAGTTCGTTTCTAGGGGGGCACGATTTCTTATCGTCATGGCTACGTTACGGAGGTAAGCGCAATTGGCGCGGATAAAAGAGATTTTACTTTCCGTTGGCAACAAGTATCTTTACAACCTTTGGAAGGATTTCATCAAAGTACTCCCAGCACTCTCATCCGTTCTTATGCTATATATCATGATGCTACACTGACCGATACACTGGCAGATAATAACGTAAATCGTCATCAGCGTCCGCTCTGGTATAAATGAAGAATCATGATAAGTATCATGATTTCCTATGATATACAGAGGATATATCTTTTCATTATTTACTGATTTTTTTATACATTATCTGGTATCCTTTCTATAAAGGTAGGTTAAAAAGAGGATCAGCTTTTATACATAAGAGAATCCTTATTTAAAACTATTGGACTGGGTTCATTATAAAGGGAGCACGATTTCTGCCAGCTATCGAATACTCCCTGTTCCCACGACAACCTGTTCTAACGGTGTTGGTATAGGACCCGAGTTTTGTAACGGAAACCTATTGCCTGCTTTATCCTGGTCGGTTTCCAACGGCTTCTTATATGACGAATCCTGGACTTCTACCCCTGCAGGTAACATTACGTTATATCATAACAGAATGGGCGCATGGACGATCGGTAATACCGGCTACTATATTTTATATCCGGGTAATAACTTAACGGGTACCACCGTACACCGCATTCAGCGTCCGGCTCTGTAGATATTCAACAATGGATATAGTAAATAATTATAGTAGGTATTATAATTTCATATTTTTTACAGAGGAACATAAAAAGCGCCGTTACAGCGCTTCCATATCTTTTTTCCCAATATCCGTGCGATAAAACAAATGATCGCTTTTTATCTTAGCTACATCATCATACGCCTTATCATATGCTTCTTCCAATGTCGGAGCTTTCGCTGTTACAAGCAGCACTCTTCCTCCGGCAGTCACTAGCTGCCCATCTTTTTCCGCCGTTCCCATGTGAAACACATAGCCGTCTGTATCATCGCTGCCCGTTATAACCGCATCTTTTGTGCTGGAAGCCGGGTATCCCGTACTTGCCATAACGACACCGAGCACGGTATCTTCATCCCATTCCAATTCTGTTTTTGATCCGGCCATTATATTTTCAATCACATCGCAAATATCCGTTTTCAGCCTAAGCAAAATTACTTCCGCTTCCGGATCGCCGAAGCGGGCATTAAATTCAATCGTCTTTACACCGTTTTCCGTCAACATCAAACCGCCATACAAGAATCCGGTAAACGGATGTCCTTCTTTTACCATAGCTCTTGCCATCGGTTTCATGACCGTTTCCAACGCTTCCTCAATAATCTGCGGTGTAATTCTCTTCACCGGAGAATACACACCCATGCCACCCGTATTCGGCCCACGGTCACCGTCATAGGCACATTTATGATCCTGTGCGATCTCCATCGGTATGACAAGTTCATCATGTACGAAGCAGATCAAGGAAAATTCAAACCCGACCAGGCATTCTTCAATCACCACACGATTATCCGCGATCGCAAAAGCAGCCTCTAAGGCCTGCAGCGCTTCTTCTTTTTCATAAGCAACCGTCACACCTTTTCCCGCTTTCAACCCATCTTCTTTAATAACGATAGGAACACCTTGCTTCGTTACATAACGGACAGCCGCATCATAATGATCAAAGGTCGCATAAGCTGCTGTAGGTATGCCGTACTTGCTCATGATGCCTTTCGCAAAATCTTTGCTGGTTTCTACTTGCGCCGCGTCTTTGGTAGGTCCGAAAATCTTCAGCCCTTCCTTCTGAAAAGCATCAACGACACCAAGCGACAGGGTATGTTCCGGCCCGACGATCGTCAGATCGATACCTTCCTGTTTCGCAAAAGCAGTCAGTCCTTCTATATCGGAATCACTGATATTTACCAGTTCCGCCATATCTTTCATTCCTATATTGCCCGGAGCGGCATAGATCTTCTTTACCCGCTTGCTTTGATGCACGGCGTATACCAGCGCATGCTCTCTTCCGCCTTTTCCGATTACCAGTATTTTCATGTTTATTTCCTTCTTTCATCGACAGTAATATTTTACTTTATTTAAAGACACAATACAATATAAGCTTAAGTTAATTAAAGCAGTTGATATACATGATATATCAACATAAATATAGCAAGAACATAGAACGATACAATGTTCATTATTGAGAAAACTCAACTGCTTTCTTAGGTTCTAAGAATTGTAAAGTTGAGTTTTCTTATTTGATGTTAAATAAATATATGATCCGGATCTTCTATTCCCACATTGTGCTCAGAAATGTTCCAAATCAGGCCCAGTGCTTTCGGATTATTTGTACATAGCTTTTCGAGCTTTGATAAAGTCAAAAACACGATGAATCCGATAATGAGAAAGGCGCCGAAAAGTCTTATTCTATCGAGGCTGGCGAGGTAAAACGAACGATAAATTTATATGTTGTTGCTTCTGCAAAATTTGAAATAGCATGCTAAATTACTGTTTTCCACTCACGGATAAATCACTTGGTTTCCTTATAGTAAACTACCCACTTATTTATTTTTCAAGCGGCAGTTTACTATTGACTTTCTATACGGAAATCGAACATAATATAATAAAGTGCCCCGACAATAATCAGATTTGGGTCAATTAAATAGAGGTGGACAAATGCTTCGTAAAAACGATATTAAAAATGTAAGAAAGTTATTCAATCGACATCACTATGTAATGACTACTGCCGAGCTTCTTGAAGCTAAGCTATATTATGCAGATATTAAGCAGCTTTTGGATGAGGGCTTTATTGAAAGAATAAGACGGGGGTACTATCATTGGATTGAAAACGGCGAAACCAGAGAAATAGTTATCATCAATAGTTTGTTTCCCGATGCTGTTCTTTGTATGGAAACTGCTCTATTTTATTATGAATACAGCGATAGAAATCCTGCTGAATGGAATTTTGCCATAGATAGAAATGTTTCAAAATTGCGAACCAATATAGAGTACCCATTCATTAAAGCATATCGTATTGAATCCGGTTTGGTTACGCTTGGTGAAACAACAGGTGAGATTGATTTCACAAAAGTGCGAATTTATGACCGTGACAGAACAATTTGTGATGTTCTGAAAAATATGAGTAAAATGGATAAAGAAATTTTCAATAAAGCAATACAAGGGTATGTTAATGACCCGAAAAAGAATATACCAAACCTTATGATGTATGCAAAAAAACTACGTGTGCAAAAGAAGGTTAAAGAATTGATTGGAGTGTGGTTGTAATGGCAGATATAGCAGCTTCCATTCTGGCAAAGCTGAGAAATAAAGCAAAAGCTTCTGGTATCAGCTATCAGCAATGCTTGCAACTTTTTGTGCAAGAAGAATTTTTGAGAAAACTATCAAAATCTGGGTGTGAGGATACGCTAATACTCAAAGGTGGATTGTTCATTTATACGCTAACTAATTTTGAAAGTCGAGCTACCATTGATGTCGATTTCCTGCTCCGTGGATACTCTAATTCAATAGATGATGTAAAAGAATTGATTTGTAAAATCATCGACACTCCGACCGGCAACGATTATATAGAAATGCGAGCAAAAGGCTTTGAGGAGATTTCTCCGCAAAGAAAATATCACGGCATCAGTACACAGATTATTGCTCAAATAAAAAATGTGCGTGTACCGTTCAATGTTGATATAGGAGTAGGCGATATTATAGTCCCCCGTGCCGAATTACGCACAATCAACACTCAGCTTCCAGACTTTGAAGCACCTGTAATCAAAACTTATTCCCTTGAAAGCACCATTGCCGAGAAATTTGATGCCATACTGCAACGCTTTGAACTAACTGGCAGGATGAAAGACTTTTATGACATCTATTATCTTTCAAGGACATTCGATTTTGAAGGTGCAAAATTGCAGGCAGCTATCTTTGAAACCTTACAGCGGCGTGGTACTCCCTACAACCGAGATAGTTTTAAGCGTGTTGTTGCACTTGCCGAGGATGAGGATATACAGAAGCGTTGGAAATTCTTTTTGAAAACTATAAAAGATGATACGCTTGAGTTTCTTGTAGTTATTGAGGAAATACAGATTTTTCTTGAGCCTGTGTTTGATATGATTGTAAATGAGAAAGAGTTCCAAAAGATTTGGCATTCTACAGAAGATGAATGGAAATATATTGATTCAAGAATACATAATTACGAAAGCAAAAGATAGGGGTTGAAAATTATGAAATTAAAAGAACAATTTAGCAAATTTCACGATAATATTAAAGCAACATTGACATCTGAATTAAAAGAAGAAAGAACTATGTTTGAAGATGAAATAAAAAATAAGTTTCCTTCTATTTGTGATGAACATGAAATTAAAATCAATAAATCAGATTTGAATTTTTTCATGCAAGGATCTTATTCTATTTCAACGGCAATAGATGCATATGATAGTTCTGTAGATTTAGATTTGGCAGTAGCTTTTCCATTTGATGTTGATGAAAATAAAGATTGCCGTGTTATAAAAGGTTATATGAGAGATAGTATTGATACTTATAATAGAACAATTAATTATAAGGTACCATGTATTACAGTTACATATCTTGAAGGCGGTGAAGAATCTTATCATATTGATTTTCCAATCTATGCTATTCATAATGATAAATATTATTTAGCAAAAGGAAAAGAGTATAGTGAGGACTATGGATGGGAATCGTCTGATCCAAAAGGGTTAAAAGAATATTTGGAAGGATATTTAACAAATAATCCTCAATTAAGAAGAACAATAAGATATTTAAAATGTTGGAAATTAAATGCTTTTAACAAAGATAATGGTAATGAAATGCCTCCAAGTATCACATTAACATTACTAGCATGTCAGTATTTTGAAGCGAAAAAGGAAGATAATCATGATGATGATTTAGAAGCTTTGTATAATGTTGTGAAAAAGATAAAAGATTCAATTAATAGTTATAGTGAGGATCCTTATTATCATGTGAATTTGCCAGTTACTCCTTATACGGATACAATGTTTAAAATAAATTCCAATTCTTCATATAGAAAGAAGTTTAAGGATAAAATTTATGATTTTGAATTACAATTGAGAAATGCGAAAAATGCTGGTGATGAACACACGGCTGGAGAATATGTACGTAAAGTATTAGGTGAGGAATTTGAAGTTCCAGAAAAGCAGGTAGATGCAGGTGAAAATAGCTTTAGAAGAACAAGTCAATTTGGATAAAAAGTTTATTGAAAGTAAATTGGCAGAATTTTCGCATATTGTAGAAATTGAGGAAAAATTTATTCAATTTGAATATAAAGATGAGACATTTTATTTATTTCCAAATTTTGATGGAATCCCAGAAATTTGTGTTTTAACTAATCAAATTAAATCATATCCACATTTTTGCTTGCATAAAAGTTTACAATATAAAGAATTTAACTTTTATTCCATATGTTTATATGTAAGTGATGAAATTTCATTCTATAATGCTACTTATCAAGAAAAGTTTGAATTTATTATAGAGCAATTTATAAGATTAATGAACTTAAATAAGTATGAATTAGAAAAGGAAGTTATGAGTGAGTATAGATACCATTGGAATAAAATTTCAGAATCATTTGTGTATTCAAATGTTTCACCACTAGATTCGATTAACAATATTCACATGTTTGAATACAGAAGAAAAAAAGATGAGAAGCCTACAAAGAAATATATTCTTTCAAAAAATTTCCCTTTTGATACATCTATATATAGTTATACTCAAATAAACTGTTTATATCTTGATATTGTTGATATGAAAGGAATTTTACCTCCTCCTTTTAAAACATGGGATATTAAGCTATTAAAGGATTTGTTATTTAGTATCAAAAGAAAGCGTTTTGATGAAAAAATATGTAAATTTTTATCAAATTATAATGTCAAAGAAAAAGTATTTATCTTTTTACGTATTCCACAATTTGATAATTTTGAAATTGGAATAAAAGTAACATTTTCAAATGATGAAAAATGTAAATTGAAAAGCAAACTTAATCAAATTGAATCGATTACTTTTATTGAAGTATCAAATAGAAATATTGAAGCAAGTATTATTAGGAATGGAGGTATTCCTGTCGAATGCAAGAAAGTATTAATGATTGGATGTGGCTCATTAGGTTCATATATTGTTAGAGAATTACCAAAAATTGGAGTAAATAATATCACAATTGTCGATGGGGATAGTTTGGAATTTAGCAATTTATCTAGGCATATGTTGGGAGAGATGTTTGTTGGTCGTAATAAAGCTATAAGTATGTGTAATTTACTTTCTGTAGAATATGAGAATATGAAATTTAATGCTATTAACAAATATGTGACAGATAGTAATATTCATGAAATCATCAACGATGAATCTGATTACGATTTGGTTATCATCACTACAGGTAATGAAGATTTACAATATATGCTCAATAAACGATTATTCAGTTTGAAAAAATTTATTCCAGCAATTTTTTGTTGGTTAGAATCTCATTCCATAGGTTCTCATACTTTGGTTATGAAAAATGAATTTAGTGGCTGTTACAACTGTCTAATGAACGCTAATTTAAATTATATAAAAAATAGTACTAAACAAATTAGGTATAATGGTTGTGGAGGAGTTTATTCTCAATATGGAACGAATATTCTATTAAATACATCAGCATTAATTGTTGATATAATTAGTGCATGGTCATCTATTAAGTCTAATATTTTATACTCATATAAAACTAAAAATATTATAAATAGTATAGAAGGCATACAATTTACAGAACGTTATTATGAAGATGAATATGGAATAAATGTAATTGAGAATTTAAAAAATAAGGAATGTGATTGCTGTGATTGAATATAGAAACGAATTAATAAAAATGTATTCTAATAAGTATAAAATGATTATTAATATCTCGGATAATGTGATTTCAAACATGAACTTATATTTACAAAATAAACCATTTATTAATGAGTCAGGTGGCGTTCTTATTGGATACAAAGTGAGAGGATATGATGAAATTATAATAGAAGATATATCGTTACCAGATGAAAAGGATGAGAGTAGTATTATTAAATTTGTTAGGAAATCTATCTCACATATTTTGAAAATAAAGAAGGCCTCTTTAAACAACTCGTTTTGCATTGGTAATTGGCATACTCATCCTGTTTCGATTCCTTGTCCATCTCCAACTGATTTGTCAACTTGGAAAGAAGAATTGTTTGAATGCAAAAGTTCTTTTGGGTTTCAAGTATATATTATTTGTGGTATTGATGGTTTTAAAGTTTGGCTTGGTGAAGAAAAAACTGCTAATATTGTAGAATGTTTTGAATGTGAGAAGAATGACGGAATATATATTGATAGTTTTAATGAAAATGTATTATGAGGTAAAAATATAATGAGTAAGTTAATTAAAAGAGTAAAAAATAAAATTGTGGATTCAGGAAGAGAATACCTACAGTTATTATCATTATGTTTATGCTTTGTATTTCCTAAATTAGTCAATTTATCAGAAAGAATTAGAACTTTACTTGGTGGTCAAAAGCCAGATTTTGAAACTGCAAAATACTATTATTTGATGATTTTAGGTAATTGGGTAATAGGTTTATTATTAGTATTATATGTACTATTTAATTTTATTCGAAAATCTAACAAAAAAACAATTTTGAATAAGGGTAATGTGTATCATAAACATAATTATGCATGGTACTGGTTCTGTTCAAAAATACTAGGTTATGATAAATGTAACTTAGTATTAGTTCCAATACAGATGCAATTTAAGTTAGCATTAAGGGATACTTTTAAAGAGTATCCATTCAATGAAGATATATTTTCAAAGGAATGTTGCCAAGTTAATGTAACAAAAAAGAATGAAAATAATCAATCGAATAAGTTTACATTAATAATAGAAGATACCTATCCTGTTAAAGATATTCAAATTCCAGAAATGTATTTAAACATGTATTTAATTAGAATAACTCGATTGTCAGATAAGATTGGAAAAAGGGTCTATTGTGAAGAATTTATTGATAGTATTGTCGGAGAGATGAGATCACTTCCAGAAGATTCTATTGTTAACATTTTTGCAACAACAAACCCTAAAAATACTTATGAAATTGCAAAAAAAGGATTTTTTCTAGCTGAAAGAAGTAATATTGCTAAAGTTAATGTTTTTCAACAAAATCAAAGTGGAGAAAGAAAATTTATCGAAAAACCATATGTTGTAATAAATAATATGTAAATAAAATCGAAATTGAGATTGATAGCGGCATTATATTTTCAATATTTTGAGTACATTTTGAGTACAAAAATTTTGACAGTCAATTAAAAATAAAATAATAATTGCATATTTGAAATTAAATACTTGATTTTATCAATGAAAATTATAATGAACGATTATCTATAGTCGAAAGTAAATGGAGAGTGATTAAAGATAACAGCGTAAAATTCCAGAACCTATAAAAAGAACCGGAAGTTGATGACTCACAACTGTTTTTTCAAGAATATCCATATATTAATTCCCCCTATTTATAATAAAATTTGGGAATATAGCAAAAGATGTGTAAATAGTAAAAAGCGGGTAAGAATGTAGATACGAAACATACTTACAGGAGGAAAAATACTATGAACACATCTTTTATTTCGACAAAGCAGATCAAGGACCTTGTGAATGAACAAAAGTTTACATCAACACAGGACATTATGGAGTGCATGAAAGGCATGTTTGCGGATGTTTTAGAACAGACCTTACAGGCTGAAATGGATCAGCATTTAGGCTATGATCGTGCAGAAAGAACGACATGTGAAGGCAAGAAAAACTATCGCAACGGCTCTGTAAAACGCACGATGAAAACACAGTTAGGTGAAGTGGATGTGAATGTACCGCGTGATCGTAACGGTGAATTTGAGCCGCAAATCATTGGGAAATATCAGAGAAATGCCGATGGCATTGAGGAACGCATCCTTTCCTTGTATGCTACTGGAATGTCCACAAGAGATATCAGAGACCAGATCAAAGGACTGTACGATGTAGAGATTTCAGAAGGACTGGTAAGCAAGATCAGCGAGCGCATTCTGCCCGAAGTAACAGAATGGCAAAACAGACCCTTAGAAGCCTTCTATCCATTCATATTTATGGATGCGATCCATTATAAGATCAGAGAAGATCATCAGGTTGTGACCAAAGCAGCCTATGTTGTTTTAGGCATCAACAACGAAGGAATGAAGGAAGTTTTAGGATTGTGGGTAGGTGCGAGTGAATCAGCGAAATACTGGATGGGAGTGCTGAATGAGTTGAAAAGCAGAGGGGTTAAGGATGTTTCCTTGTTCTGCGTAGATGGTCTTACGGGCTTCAGAGAAGCCATAGGAGCAGTCTATCCAAAGGCGCGTATTCAGCGTTGTATTATTCACCAAATCCGCAACAGCACGCGCTTCGTAAGCTATAAGCATATCAAAGAGTTCATGAAAGACCTTAAGACTGTTTATCAAGCAAACACAGAAGAACCGGCATTAAACCAGTTAGCAATTTTCAAAGATAAATGGGGCAAGCAATATCCAACCGCAGTCCGCAGCTGGGAAGAGAATTGGGATATACTAAGCACATACTTTGATTATCCAGTTGAAATCCGCAAAATCATTTACACGACAAATGCGATCGAAGGATTGAACAGACAGTTCAGAAAAGTCACGAAAACAAAGACGGTTTTTCCAAACGATGACAGTTTGAGAAAGATGCTTTACTTGGCTATTCAGAACCTCAGCAGCAAATGGACACAGAGATGTCGAAACTGGGATATGATTCAAAATCAACTTGCCATTATGGAAGCAGTAGAAGCATAATGAGTAAAGATAAAGGCATATAAAAAAATCAGTATAACCCTAGATGAATTGGGCATACTGATAATACATAAACAGATGATGATTAGACATGATTCGTCATCTACTATCTAAACTGTCGATTTTTACTTACACATAATTCTTCACATTCCCTAAAATTTTGTATTAAAGTTCCTCATATTCCTAAACTGAATATCGAACAATATGATAAACGAGCAGTTCTGTGAACCGCCCGTTTGTTTTATTATTATAATTTGATAAACTTCTCTACATCGATCACGAAAATCGTAGCTCCTCCGACTTGTACCTCTACCGGAAAAGATGCATACCTTCCGATATCGTAAGACGCGGTACTAGGCACAACTTCCGTACGTCTGCGGCTATATTCACCGATCACTTCGATGGCCTTTTCAATTTTATCATCATCCGTACCGACAATCAGCGTCGTATTGCCTGCGCGTAAAAAACCGCCGGTTGTCGCAAGACGGGTAACCTGATAATTTTCTTTTGTCAATGCACTGGAAACAGCAGGGCTGTCGTCATTTGACATAATTGCTAAAATGAGCTTTATATGAACTTCTCCTTTCCTATCGTTAATTACATCATATCACTTCAAAACCGGAAATACAATTCCATTCCCGTTTTTCCATATAAACAATCCTACGCATATATTGAAAAATCTATGTTATAATATGAGAAAAATCGGAAGGAAGGATACATATGGAGAAATTAGGCTTAGTGCTGGAAGGCGGCGGCATGCGCGGTTTATATACGATCGGCGTATTGGATTTTTTAATGGAAAAAGGCATTTATACCGATGGTGTGATCGGGGTATCCGCAGGTGCCTGCAACGCATGCAGCTACGCTTCCCGACAGATCGGAAGAAGCGTACGAATAAACGTAAACTACATTAAAGATAAACGCTATATGAGCCTGCGATCTCTATTAAAAACAGGCGATCTGTTCGGCGCAAAATTCATCTATGATACCATCCCCAATGAGCTGGAACCGTTTGATTACGACGCCTTTGATCAACAAGGTATGGAGCTATACGCAGTGTGTACGAATCTGGAAACGGGGAAAGCGGAATACATAAGATGCAAGGATATGAAAAAAGACGTCATCTATGTCCGCGCCTCCGCTTCCTTGCCATTACTGTCCAGAATCGTAGAAGTCGATGGGATGAAACTGCTGGATGGCGGTGCTGCGGACAGCATCCCATTTAAAAAATTTCAAGAGATGGGCTATCGTAAAAATATTGTCGTATTAACGCGGGATGCCGCATACCGGAAAGGAAAAAATAATCTTATGCCGATGATCCGTCGGACATATCGTCAGTATCCGAACTTTATAGAAGCTCTCGATACGAGACATACCCGTTATAATCAAAGCTTGGAAGAACTTGAAAAAATGGAAAAGGAAGGAAGCGTACTTGTCATACGTCCATCCAGTTCCATTGAGATTGGGCGACTGGAAAAAAATCCTGTAAAGCTGACAAACTTATATAAAAAGGGGTATCATGACGCAAAAGCCATGTATCCGCAAATACTGGCATATATTAAATAGTTTTGTTTTTATAAATCATCAAATTTACCATAATATTGATTAAAAAATTCCTTTCATGAACATCGGTGATACACCATATCCATGATAAGGAACTTTTTTATACATTAAAGCGGAAATGCAGGATATCGCCATCCTGAACGACATATTCCTTTCCTTCACTTCGCAGTTTACCTGCTTCCTTGATCGCATGTTCGCTTTCCAGCTCATCGATATCTTCAAAGGAATAGGCTTCTGCACGAATAAATCCTCTTTCGAAATCCGTATGGATCACTCCGGCACACTGCGGAGCTTTCATACCCCTGTGAAATGTCCATGCCCGGCATTCATCTTCTCCGGCTGTTAAAAACGTACATAGATCCAAGATCGCATATGCACTCTTGATCACCTGATCCAAACCAGATTCCCGAATGCCGAGATCCTGTAAGAAGAGATCTTTTTCTTCCTTATCCAGCTCTGACAATTCTTCTTCGATCTTTGCACATATCGGCACGACCCGGTTATGTTCCTTTTCCGCATGTTCTTTTACCTGACAGTAATACTCATTGCTTTGCGGATCGGCAATCTCTTCCTCGGACATATTCGCAACATAGATCATCGGTTTCATCGTCAGTAAAGAAAAGTTTTTTACTAATAAACGTTCATCCTCATCCAAGTCTACGCTGCGTGCGGCTTTCCCGGCATTCAACGCTTCCGCGATCCTTTTTAAAACGGCACACTCCGCCAAAGCATCTTTATCGCGGTTGGTTATCGCCTTGCGTTCAATCTTTCCGATACGATTTTCCACGGTTTGTAAATCCGCCATAATCAATTCCAGATTGATGATCTCGATATCGCGCAGCGGATCTACAGAACCCTCTACATGAGTGATATCCGCATCATCAAAGCAGCGAACGACATGACATATCGCATCCGTAAGGCGTATATTGCTTAAAAACTGATTGCCTAACCCTTCTCCTTTGCTGGCACCCTTCACCAGACCGGCAATATCCGTAAATTCAAATGTCGTATAAATCGTCTTCTTCGGATGAAACAGCTCTGCCAGACGATCCACACGATGATCCGGTACCTCTACGACACCGACATTCGGCTGTATGGTCGCAAAAGGGTAATTCGCTGCCTCCACCTGACTTTTGGTAATCGCATTAAATAAGGTAGACTTTCCGACATTCGGAAGTCCGACAATTCCTGCAGTTAACGGCATACTATCATCCTCTCCATCTTATTGTCATTCTGCCTCTTCATCATGGTATATCCTTCTAAAAAGCAGCTTGGAATATACGCAAGATATCCTCTTTCGTCAATGTCCGATATGCTTGTTTCGTTTCCAATGCCGCCTTTTTTGCCATCGCTTCAAAACAATCCGTATCGGTGATCCCGGCTTCCCGCAATGTAGAAGGAAGTCCCAACTTTTGAAAATATTCCGCCGTACGACGAATGCCTTCTTTCGCTGTCTGCATCGGATCTTGCACAGACAAAGAAACATCCCATACATTACGTGCATACTCCGCAAACTTATCCACCGTAGTTTCATCTAAAACATATTCCATCCAGTGCGGCGTTAATATCGCCAAGCCCGCTCCGTGTGTAATATCATAATAAGCGCTGAGCTGATGTTCCATCGGATGCACGCTCCACGGTATATTTTTACCTAGTTTCAATACATTGTTCATCGCCCAAGAACCCGTCCACATCAAATTCGCTCTCGCTTCATAGTCATCCGGCTGTGCGATTGCTTTACTGCCATACGCTATGCACGTTTTTAAAAGACCTTCTGCCATGCGATCCTGCATATAGCCTTCTTCCTTAGAAAAATAAGCTTCTATTATATGACTCATAATATCCGCAGTACCGGCTGCTGTCTGATAAGCATTCACCGTAAACGTATACGTCGGATCCAATATGCTCGCCTTCGGCCGCATATCCGGATGCGCAAAGCCTTTTTTATCGTTTGTATCCATATTGGAAATAACCGCAGAACGTCCCATCTCGCTTCCGGTAGCTGTCAATGTTAATACCGTAACGACCGGCAAAACACTTACGATGCGAGAAGGATCTATAAGCAGATCCCAAGCGTCTCCTTCATACGATACCGCCGCTGCGACTGCCTTGGCGCAGTCAATAGCAGAACCGCCGCCGACAGGGACGACGACTTCAACATCGTATTGACGGCAGATATCCACGCCTTTACGAACGCTTGTAATGCGCGGATTCGGCTCTACGCCGCTAAGTTCCCAAAAGGCGATTCCTTCCTTTTTCAATAGATCGCATATCGTATCATAAATCCCATTTCGCTTGATACTGCCGCCGCCGTAAACAAGCAATACCCGCTTTCCATATTCGGTTATGATTTTCGGAAGATGACGAATTTGTCCCTTACCGAAATAAATGTCGGTAGGAATGGAATATATAAAGTTTTCCATTATGCTTCCCCCTTATCTTCTGCTTTCTGTACAACCCTTTTCAGTTTTTTATCAAACTTCGAGCGCGGCATCAACACACTTGTGCCGCATCCCTGACACTTGATTCGTATATCCGCACCCATACGGATGATCTCCCACTGCTTGGACTTATGACAAGGATGTTCCTTTTTCATCTCCACGATATCATGCAGATCATATTCCATATATATTCTCCCTTCGCTTATAAGACTCCATCGTATTTTCTAAAAGCATGGCAATGGTCATCGGACCGACACCCTTCGGTACCGGTGTAATATAGGAGACCATATCTTTTACATCTTCAAAATCAACATCTCCGCACAGCTTATTATGCTCATCGCGGTTTACTCCCACATCGATGACGACCGCTCCCTTTTTTATCCATTCATGATTGATAAGACGCGGTTTCCCGACGGCAACTACGAGAATATCCCCACGCTTGGCCACTTCTTTGATATCCTTTGTTTGGGAATGGCATACCGTTACCGTAGCATTCTTATTTAACAACAGCTGGGCGACCGGTTTCCCGACGATATTGCTACGGCCGATAACGACTGCTTCTTTACCGCTTAAATCATCCAGACCGATCGTCTCCAACATATATATGATACCTTTCGGCGTACAAGGCAGATATACGGGATCCTGCATCATCATCCTGCCGATATTATACGGATGAAAACCATCGACATCTTTTTTCGGATCGATCGCTAATAAGATCTCGCGTTCCTGTAAATGCTTGGGAAGCGGCAGCTGTACCAGAATACCGTCCACAGCAGCATCTTGATTCAATCTCTGTACTACATTCATCAATTCCGATTGTGTTGTCTGTTCCGGTAGATGGATGAGTTCGTGATCCATTCCAATAGCGCTGCACGCCTTTTCTTTTCCTGTTACATAAGACAGGCTGGATGGATTATCGCCAACCAAAACAACGACCAGCTTCGGTATTCGTTTTTGCTGCAGACGCAGCTGATCCAATTCTTTTTTCAAACCGTCTTTTACTGTTTGTGCAATTTCACTTCCGTATAATATTTCGCTCATATATCGATCTCCTAACATCCTTCATTGCTGTCCAGTATGATCGTAACCGGACCGTCATTGAGTAATTCCACCTTCATATCTGCCCCAAAAATTCCTGTTTCTACATGTATGCCCATCGATTCTATCACTTGATTGAAGTATTCATATAAAGGCTTTGCCGTTTCCGGTCGTGCCGCATCCGTAAATCCCGGTCTTCTCCCTCGACGGCAATCAGCATACAGCGTAAACTGCGATATGGATAAGACTTCCCCTTGTACATCTTGCAGTCCCTTATTCATCTTTCCGTTTTCATCCTCGAATATGCGCAGTTCCGCACATTTTTTCGCCAGCTTTTCTGCTGTTTCCTTCGTATCGTCATGGGTAATTCCCACAAGCAGCACATATCCTTTGCGGATACGGCCGATGACATCCCCATCTACCTTTACTTGTGCATGCGCCGCTCTTTGAAGTACGATCCTCATACAAACACCTCATTCTAATGTACTTATAAGTATACACTATCCTAGAATTTCTACCAATATGTCATGGCAATAATTCATCAATTCTGTTATGCTTTCTAAAAGGTATTTCCATACAACAGCTTTCAGAGAGCACGATTTCGTATCGTCATGGCATTGTTGTAACTCCAGGCGGAAGCTTGACAGGCAGCAGTGATGTTTCTTTTCGCTTTTCACGTTATGCATCAGATAAGCCAAATACATGGTATAGCATTCAATCATCCCCTCGCCATTTAGATGCGTTGGGAGCATATGCTGTTAGCTATCAAGGTAATATTTCATATGCATTGTCTCCGCATATTCATATGCAGCGTCCGGCTCTGTATATAATCCATAGTAGGTATAATAAATAATTATAGTAAGCATTATAATTTCACATAGCATACAGAGGATCTTTCTTTTTTACCTGCATATTTTTATAAATTCTGTTATCGTTATTTTATAGGTAGGTTAAAATGAAATAGTGGATAAATTTTTATGCATAGGAAGACTGTGTTTAAAACTCGGACTGGGGTTCCATTATAAGGTGAGTTCGTTTCTAAGACAGCACGATTTCTGTCCATCATAAGATAAAAGTAATCCCTGCCGGAGGCAGTCAGCCGGCATCTGAGGACCGTACGTTTCGTTGGAAAAACATTTCGGCTGTACCATATGATGATTGCTGGTTTTCCGGCATTCTTTCAAGGAATCAAAGTATCGTGTCAAATCAAGAAGGCTCCGTACATTTAAAACCGACCAATATTTTACCTTCCGCAACGAGTGACAAAGTTCAGCGTCCGGCTCTATATAGATTCGATAACTATAGTACGTATTCTAGTTGTATATAAGATACAGAGGTTTTCATTTCCAGTATTTTCTAGCAAATATTCATGAGTATCTGTTATCCTTTCTATAAAAGGCAGGTAAAAATGATAATGAGGTTAGGGTGTTCCTTTCTATGGTGCACGATTTCTGTATATAATAAGAAACCTGCATCAATATATGATGCTTGGGAAGGACCATATTTTGCACCGATGAATTGGAATATCCAAAGTGGGAAAGAACATGAATGGACTTGGTTATCATCACCAGACATGCAAAGAAAAAAAGAAGCGGTACATCTTGTAGAGTACGGAAATATTGATCAATCTGCGACATATTTTGTCCGTAATAATTGGTCATCGCTTAGTCAGCGTCCGGCTTTGTATCATGTCCATACATTGTAATAAGCATTACAATGCTGTATAACTTACAAAGGATAAGGTAAAGAAAAAGACGATGAAATTTTACTACAAAAGGAATCTTGTTTAACATCATCGGATTGGGGCTCCATTATATGGTGCACGATTTCTGCAAGCAATAAATCTGTTCCTGTCCATACGACTTCCTGTACAACAGAAGCAGGAATGGATCCTGAATGGTGCAATGGAACCATGCTCCATGCCTTATCTTGGACAGCCCCTAGCGGTTTCATATTCGAAGAATACTGGACATCTACTAGCATTGTGCACTCATCATCGAGTTCTACTGTCATCGGTTCCTGGACAATCGGCAACTCCGGTTATTTTCTTCCGCGTTTCGGAAGCGCAGTAAATGATATCGCCGTTATTTTCCGCTCACAGCGTCCGGCTCTGTTATTGTGAAATGACGGCAGTAAGCATTGCCGTCTTATGTAAAATACAGAGGAACTACAAGGATAACGTTTCCTGGCGCACCGTCTTTTCCTCTCGTATGTGAACCGTATCCTCTTTCGTTACATGCCCGATCAAAACAGAGGAGTAAGGATCATGCCGCTTCATACGTTCAATGATCTGTTTTTCATCGTAATTCGCATAGCAATACTTACATAAGTGCCTACAACAATTATAATCACCGATATCCACGGTCGGCAGACACGCACAGTTTTTCCGAACACCTTGTTTTTCATTCCCTGCCAGATTTCTCTGAAACAGTCTTGTCATATGCTGACGCTCAAAACAAGGCGTATTGAGAATGCCATATGCTTGAAGGTCGATTTGCTCCGCACATGTCTGCACGGGAATATGATATCTTTTCGCGATTTCTCCGATATAAAAAGCGATTTCTTTCATTCGCTCTTCATTCATAGGATACAGCTGAATTTCTTCTTGATGCGCTCGCAGATTTTTATAATCATCCACAAACGACAAAATACATCCTGCAATATACCCTTGCAACTGCCGGCATAATCGCTCAAAAGCCTGTGCATGATATCGTACCGTATAACGTGCATTCAATAAAATAGGATCATATCTTACAAATATCCGCTCTTTTCCGATACGATCTGACAATTCCCTTACCGCACAGATGATCTTTTGTTTATCCGCCACATACGGCTCCATATCGCTATGATACGGAGTAATCGTAATATGAAACATATAAGGGAAAGAGATCTCATGCAGACGAGAAAGCATCGGGATCGGATCTTTCGTACAAAAAGCAATGCCATCCACATTGCGCTCATTCAAATAAATGCGTGATATGCTATGGGGATCATACGGATTTCGCACATCCACATAGCCTTCTTTCAATCGCCGATAAAACCATTCACTGTAAAAAGCGGGGATATCACAGCGCCCGCTGGCTAATAAGATCATCATTTCACCGCCTTATTCACAACCAAAAGAAAGCCCTCCTGGACTTTCTTTTATTTAGAATTCATACCGATCCGCATCGATGTATCCACATCAAAACAGATCATCGTCGACTGACCGGATAATTCCTTCTGCAAGGAACGCGCCATCATGATATCATCCGGCTGTTTTTCCAACAGCTGATTATATTCTTCTACAAGTTTCGCATTTCTTGTTTTTTCTAAATACGTATACAGATTTTTCATCACTCTCTCATGCAGGTAATACTGAGCAAACCCGTTGCATATCAGATAAATCTGATGGATGCGTTCCAGAGGAATGACACCGGTAATCGCATGATCCGCCGCAGCGGCATCTTCTCCTAATACGTAAAACCCATCGCTCACATTTCTGCGCAGACGATTTTCCACCAGCATCTGATTCATAAACTCTTTCATCTGATACAGCGGCATACGCTTCTTTCGGCGTGCCTGTTCCGATATTTTCAAAAGTTTGCCATCCAACTGCTGAAGGCGCAGATCGCTTAACGTAATGATATTGCCGTCCTTATAATGCAAGACGACCTCACAGTTGCCTAAGATAAAATAGGATAGCTTGCCATCTTCTGCCTTTAATACGGCACAGGACGCGGAAGGCATATTCATATCACAAAGATCACCGTAGCCATCAAAGCTTTGAAACTCTCTTTGCGCCATGATCATCGCCTGTTTCATCAACTCGCTGATTTCTGTCTGATATCCCAAATGCTGTTTTAGAAACGCAGATATCCGGTCTACAAACCAATGCGCATCGCTGATCGCATCACTGATATGTGCAGGAAATAACCCATCCGCACCGTCTAAGATCCACGCATATGTGTTTTTTACGCTGAACATATCGATGTTTCCCTTATTAGCAGGGTTGGAATGATAAGATATGTTTGTGAACATGAATCACTTCGATCCTTCCAAAATATCTTTCATTCGTTTTGCCAATCCATAACAGCTGGCAATCGGTAAGGAACATACCGCCACACGGATCCCTTTGTTTACCTTTACCGTAAAAATCAAATGATCCATCAATGCTTCATGATAACGATCGCGAAGCGCGTTATCCTCTACACGTACCGTCACAAAAAAACCTTCTTTATATGGATAGATCGGCAGCCCGCAGGCATTTGCTTCTCGTACAAAAATATCACTACGTTGCTTCAGATGATCGATATGCTGCTGCTTTTCTCTTTCATATTCTTCGCGATGCACCGTTGTAACGGCGGTAAAATTATCCATGGCGGCATTGGGGATATTGCTCCAAGTTGCCCGCGCAGTCTTTTCAAAAACGACCTCCACACTGCGTACAGCTTCCGCCTGCTTTGCCAACAGCACTGCCGCACCGCAGCGAAGACCGTATGACGTCAGCGTTTTAGAACAGCTGAATGCGATGACTGCCATAACGGAATCACTGATATCATTAAAGCATTCCAAATAACAGCGAGAGTTTCCAAGGTCATAGGAATAATCGATATACGCAATATCATTTAACAATACGACCGGCACCTTTTCTCCGCATTCATTCAAAAAAGCGACGATCTCTTTCCATTCTTCTATCGTCAGAGAATATCCTGTCGGATTGTGACAAGGATCGTTAATCACGACCAACAGCTTATCCTGCTTCTCGATCGTTTCCCGACATGCCTGTTTAAAAGATTCCATATGGAAGTGATCTCCATCAAACAGCGTATACTTCCGCACTTCCAAATTATGCATCGATGCCATCAATGCATAGGAACCCCATGCGATATCCGGTAAGACTACCGTTTGATGCATATCCAAAATATCTTCAAACGTGATCGCTACCGCACCGCTTCCTCCCGGTGTTGCGATAACGCTGTGTGCCAATGTCAGGTTAACATCCTGGCATACCCACTCATACACCTGCTGACGAAAGGATGCGTTTCCCGTAAAGCTATCCGCATACTTCGCTTTTTGCTCCTTAGCGATCTGATCATATGGCTGAAATACCGAAGTAAAGGCTACGAGCTTTCCTTCTTCATCATATAAAGAACCGATCGTCGCATCAACCACATGCTCTGCCCCATGCACTGCTTTTGCCTCTTTTGCTTTGTTCACGATCGCAAATACGGTATCTTCGATCGGCGTCGTATTGACTTCCTTTTTCACAAAACTCATATATCATCCCTGCTTTCTTTATCATAACAGCCTAACAATCTCACTTCTTCGCATACTTCTTTCAAATCTTTCAACAGCCGGCATTCTTTTTCCGCAAACGGATTTCCTACGATCTCGACATAGAAATAATATTTCCATGGCTGTTTTTTCAATGATCTCGACTTAATGCTTTCCATGTTGAAACTGCCTTCCGCAATGATCTGTATGACGCTGGCAAGGCTCCCGGCGCTGTGCGGTAAGGTAAACAGCAGATTAAACCGATTTCCTTTGTTTCGTATTTCCTTGGAAATAACGATAAATCGCGTGGTATTGTCCTCGCTCGTCTGGATGTCTTCTTCCAAGATCTCCAAACCGAACAGTTCCGCTGTCTCTTTTGATGCGATCGCCGCTTTGGTCTTATCATTCTGCTGAGCAACATACTGCGCTGCCAATGCGGTATTCGGATACGAAACGGTTTCGATATCACGTCCTCTTAAAAATTGATAGCACTGTGAGATTGCCTGATCCTTGGAATATATCTGCCGGATATCTTTCAGTGAAGATCCCTTGATCCCCAAAAGATTCTGACGAATCGGCATATCATACAACGATGTGATATGCACATCATATTCCAATAAAAGATCCAGCACTTCCCCTACTTCACCGGTATAGGAGTTCTCAAACGGAATGATGCCATAACGTATCTCATCATTGACCACCGCTTGAAAGATATCTTCAAATCCGGGATATGCCTGCTGCACCGCATCCGGAAATAACCGCTTTGCGGCCAAGTTGGAAAAAGCGCCGGCCGTTCCCGCATATCCTACGATGTCATGATACAAGACGGACTTCTGATAGCTTCTGGAAATACGCATAACATCACGTATAAACATATGATAAAACTCTTTATAAGTTTCATCTTTTAATTTCGCCGTATTCTTGGCGATGACTTCCTCTTCCCGGGAAGCATCCAGCACCGGCATGCCATGTTGTTTTTTAAAAGCGATGACGCTTTCTACTGCCTGCATGCGTTTTTGAAACAGCTCTGCCATCTGTTCATCGATTTCATTGATCTGTTCTCTTGCCTTCTGCAATTCATCCATCGTATCACCTACTGTCCATTATCAAATATTATACAATATTTCTAACCGTTTGTACTATTCATTTGTTTCGATTATCGGGATTGCATATGATTCATAATTCGATATAATAATAGTGTCAGACTATGAACAGGCAGAGATGTCTGAAAAGGGACGAGAGTTCGCTCGTCCCTTTTAAAATGAGAAGGTTCAGACTATGATGATCATCAGCCCTGGATGATACACAAAGGGCACCCTCCCATAGATTCCGTTTATTACCGCTTAAGCAGTACGCAAAGCAGCGCCAGAATCACACAGAGTAACGTGATGTATTCCATGAGCCTCCTATCCCATCTGAACATTTGATATCGTTCATAGGCAACCTCCTCATATATCTATTACACATCGTTTATCAAAACTCCTAAAAAAAAGAAAAACTTGCAAATTCAAAAAAATTATATTATCATATGGATAATTGGAGGAAGTTTATGTCCAAACCGTTTTCTTATTATTATTTTCAATAGTGCCCAATCATTCCGCTACATGATGGATATTTTTATTGGGTTATACAAAAGCATCAGCTCTCAACTGCATGCTTTTTTTTCTTTAAGGGAGGCTCTTTATGAAAAAACTGCACATGGATCTAAAAGAAAACAGCTACGATATCCGGATCGAACGAGGGATCTTACACAAAGCAGGAACCTATGTCGATCTGAACCGTAAAGTCATGATCATTACCGATGATATGGTACCGAAAGCATATGCCGATACGATACTGACACAATGCAAAGAAGGCTATCTAAGCGTTGTAAAACATGGAGAAGAAGCAAAAAGCATGCATACTTATGAGAAGCTCTTATGTGAACTCTTAGAACATCGCTTTACCCGCAAGGACTGTGTGATCGCTTTAGGCGGCGGCGTCATCGGCGATCTGAGCGGATTTGTAGCGGCCAGTTATATGAGAGGCATCGATTTTATCAATATCCCCACAACGACGCTGTCACAGATCGACTCCAGCATCGGCGGCAAGGTTGCGATCAACTTGCAGGAAGTAAAAAACATCGTAGGCGCCTTCTATCAGCCAAAGGCGGTTCTCATCGACCCCGATACGCTGTCCACCTTGCCAAAGCGCCATTATATCAACGGTCTGGCAGAAGCATTGAAAGCGGCTTTGATCTACGATGCATCCTTGTTTGAAGTATTTGAACAAAAGGACATCTATGATGACATCGAATTGATATTGGAAAAATCCCTGTTGGTAAAAAAGGATGTTGTCGAAAAGGACGAAAAGGAACACGATCTGCGCAAGATCTTAAACTTCGGACATACGATCGGACACGCCATCGAAAGCTATTATCATCTGGAGGATTATTTACATGGCGAATGCGTTGCCATGGGCATGCTGTATTTCATCAAGGATGAAGATATCAAAAACAGAGTATTGTCAGTTTATGAAAAGCTGCAGCTTCCCACATCCGTACCATATGATACCGAAAAAGTATACAGCTATCTCTGCCGGGACAAAAAAGCAGAAGGAGACAGCATTACGGTAGTGGAGATCACACAGATCGGAAAGGCCGAGCTGAGAAAACTACCGATGAAACACATAAAGGAGTTACTGTTATGAAAAATACATTTGGAAACGCATTGCAAGTGACGATCTTCGGAGAATCACACGGCGATCAGATCGGCGTTATCCTCGATGGCATTCCTGCCGGTATTACATTGGATATGGAATTCATCAAACAACAGATGGAAAAGCGCAAAGCAAAAGGAAGGATTTCCACACAGCGTCATGAAGCGGATGAAGTGAAGATCGTCAGCGGTTATTTCGAAGGAAAAACGACCGGAGCACCGATCGGTATTATGATCGCTAATACGGCGCAGCATTCAGCTGATTATGAAAAGACGAAAAACCGCATCCGCCCTTCTCATGCGGATTACAGCGCTGATGTAAAATATCGGGGATTTCAAGATTATCGCGGCGGCGGCCATTTTTCCGGGCGAATCACAGCGCCTCTTACCGCAGCCGGAGCGATCGCCATGCAGATCCTAAAAGAAAAGGGCATTACGATCGCATCGCATATTCTGACATGTAAAACCGTCCACGATACTCCTTTCACACAGGAAGAAGCAGCGCTCAAAAAAGAGATGAAGCGCATGAATGAAGAAGATATCGCTGTTCTAAACGAACAGGCAAAGCGCGATATGCTGGAAGTGATCGAACAGGCCGCAAACGACGGTGACAGTGTCGGCGGCATCTTGGAAAGTGTGATTCTCGGTGTTCCCGCAGGCATCGGCGAACCGTTTTTCGATAGCATGGAAAGTGAACTGTCACACCTTCTGTTTTCCGTGCCGGCCGTAAAAGGAGTCGAATTCGGAAGCGGTTTTGCATTTGCGGAAATGAGCGGTTCGCAAGCAAATGACAGTTTCTATTTCGATAACGGCGTAAAGACGAGAACGAATCATAACGGCGGCATCAACGGCGGTATCACCAACGGGATGCCGATCCGTATAAAAACGGTCATCAAGCCGACACCGAGCATCTACAAGCCACAGGAAACGATCGATCGGCAAACACATGAACCGGTGATTTTGCAAATCCAGGGAAGACATGATCCTGCCATCATCCACCGCGCTCGTGTCGTCGTGGACAGCGTATTGGCGTTAGGTGTATTGGATGAATGGATGATGAATGAATCATGGAACGTCAGAAAGGGATGATAGCATGATTATAACAATGAAAAAAAGCGCTTCGAAAGAACAGATCGAAAGCGTGATGAAGCGGCTGGAACATCAGGGTCTAACGATCCACTCCAGCATCGGTGAAAACTATAACGTTTTCGGCATCGTCGGTGACACCAGTAAGATCGACCCGAAACAGATTGAAGCAAATCCGCACGTGGAAAGCGTTGTCCGTGTTGCGGCGCCGTACAAAAAAGCGAATCGTCTGTTTCATCCGGAAGACAGCGTTATCGATGTAGCCGGTATCAAAGTCGGCGGTAAAGAAAACATCGTCGTCATCGGCGGTCCTTGCTCTGTCGAAGGAAACGATATGATCTGCCGAATCGCTCAGCAAGTCAAAGCTGCCGGCGGTGTCATGCTCCGCGGCGGCGCCTATAAGCCGAGAACTTCCCCTTATGCTTTCCAAGGCATGGGTAGCGAAGGCATCTTAGCTATGGCCAAAGCCAGAAGCATGAGCGGTCTTCCGATCGTTACCGAGCTCATGAGCGCCGATAAACTCGATGAATTCATCGAGCATGTCGATCTCATTCAGATCGGTGCCAGAAACATGCAGAACTTCGATCTTTTAAAAGCGGTAGGACGATGTGACAAGCCCGTGCTATTAAAAAGAGGACTTGCCAATACGATCGAAGAATGGATCATGGCGGCGGAATACATCATGAGCGAAGGGAACGATAAGGTGATCTTCTGTGAAAGAGGGATACGTACCTTTGAGAAGTATACGAGAAACACCTTGGATCTAAGTGTGATACCGATCATCAAAGAGAAGACGCACTTACCGATCATCATCGACCCGAGTCATGCAACTGGGGATTGGAAGTTAGTAGAGAGCATGTCATTAGCGGCGATCGCGGCAGGAGCGGATGGTTTGATCATTGAGGTGCATGAACAGCCGGAATGTGCATGGAGTGACGGAGCGCAGTCTTTGAAGCCGGAGAAATTCCAGAGAGTTATTGAAAAAGGCAGAGCTATTGCTCATGTCATCGGGAGAGATATAGCATGAAAGCGACCATTTACCCTTCTGCGATCCACGGCTCCGTAACGATTCCCCCCAGCAAAAGCATGAGCCATCGGGCGATCATATGCGCGGCATTGGCAAAGGGAAGAAGCATCATTTCCAATGTTGCTTTTTCCGATGATATCAACGTAACCATCGATGGTATGCGGCAGCTGGGCGCACACATCCACGCACAGGATTCCACGCTCATCATCGATGGGATCGAAGATTTTCAGCACCTTCAAAAGAACACGGTCTTTTGTAAGGAATCCGGTTCTACCTTGCGTTTTTTCATCCCGATCTTCTCTTTGTGCAATCAAGAAATCCGCTTTACCGGTCAAAACCGCTTATTAAAGCGACCGCAAAAGATCTATGCGGATATCTTTCAAGAAAGAGGATTGTTTTTCGCTCAGGACGAAGAAGCAATCACGATCAAAGAAGCGCTTCCCTTCGGGACGTATACGCTGACCGGTGATGTCAGTTCTCAATTTATCAGCGGACTGCTGTTTGCCTTGCCTCTTCTGTCGGAGGATTCTTATCTTCATATTCTGCCGCCATTTGAATCGCGTTCTTATGTATTGCTTACCATACAGATGCTGGAGCGTTTTGGCATTCATGTGCAGTTTCAAGATGAAAACACCTTGTATATCCCGGGTAATCAAGCATATCAGCCATGTGACTATACGATCGAAGGAGATTTCTCACAATTTGCTTTTTTCGCAGTCTTATCCGCTATTCACGGAGATCTGACGATCAACGGTATGGATCCGCAAACGCTCCAAGGAGATCGGGCGATCTTATCGATCTTACAAGACTGCCATGTACCTTATACATTAGAACATAATACGTATCATATTCAAAAAACAAACTATCGCGGCTGTGATATCGACTTACAGGACTGTCCCGATCTCGGACCGATCCTTACGGTCTTAGGCATGTACGCAAGCTCTCCTTTGCGCATTTATAATGCTGCTCGCCTGCGTTATAAAGAAAGCGACCGCATTCAGGCGATGGAAGAAGAACTTAAAAAATTCCATGTGGATATCACTTCCAACGAACAGGAGATCTTCCTTAACGGCAATGCCCCATATACATGTGAGGAGATGCTGTATGGTCATAAAGACCACCGCATCGTCATGAGTCTTGCTGTAGCTGCCATATGTTCAAAGTCCGCTTGTACCATCGACGGTGCCGAAGCGATTCGCAAATCATATCCGAACTTTTTCCAAGACCTGGAACGCATAGGGATCGAGGTGCATATACATGATCAGTAAAGATACTCGTTTTTTAATCGTAGGCCTCGGTCTGCTCGGCGGCAGCTATGCAAAGGCATTGAGCGAACAGGGCTATCATGTAAAAGCAATTGAGATCAACCAACTGAGCATTGATTATGCGATCCAAAAGCAGATAATCGAAGACGGTTCCGTTTCCGATACCGATATGATCAAAGAAGCAGACGTCATCATATTCGGTCTGTATCCGAAAGCACAGATCGATTGGATACGCAACTATCAGCGCTATTTCAAGCCCGGTATCTTATTGACCGATGTCAGCGGCGTCAAAGGCAATGTGGCCGATGTTATACAACAGGAGCTGAGAAGTGATGTGGAATTCATCGCCTCTCATCCGATGGCGGGAAAAGAAGTCAGCGGCGTTAAATACAGTGATGCTTCTATGTTTCACGTAGCGAATTTCATCATCGTTCCAACCGAAAAAAATACGCAGGAAGCCATTGATTTTCTATATGAATTGGCAAAGCTCCTCGGTTTTTCCCACATTACCCAGTTGAGTATACAGGAACACGATGTGATGATCGGGTTTGTATCCCAGTTGACCCATGCCATTGCGGTCAGTTTGATGAATGCGAATGACAATACCCATTTAGTAGAATATACCGGTGATTCTTTCCGCGATCTTACAAGGATCGCTAATATCAACGAGCATTTATGGTCAGAGCTGTTTTTCTTAAACAAGGAAAATCTGATACGGGAGATCGATGATTTTCAAGCGTCTTTGAGTGATCTGAAAAATAAATTGATAGAAGATGATGCAGATGGTTTAAAACAGCTGTTTATCCAATCAACACAGAGAAGAAAGCTGTTTGATAAAAAACAATGACCTAAAAAGTCTATTCTGATAAAAATATCAAATAGACTTTTTATATAAGGTGATTCCATCCTGCCAATGACTTCTAAGGAAATGATTAAATTCCTTAAAAAGAATGGATTTATTGTTTTAAGGCAAAAAAAGTACATCTTACATGCAAATGAGAAACCCTATTGCCGGTAATCAAACTACTGTTTCTAATCATGGCTCTAATTTAGGTAAAGGATTAGAACAGCAGATTTTGAAGCAGGCAGATCTTAAATAAGCCCTTTCGCTTCTTTTAATTAAGGAGGTTTCCAATATGAAAGAAAAACCGTTTTATCCAGCAATTTTTCACAAGGTGGAACAAGGATACTGGGTTTCATTCCCCGATGTTCCAGAAGCACTCACAGAGGGAGGCAATATGCAAGAGTCCTACAAAATGGCCGTTGATTGTCTCGGTCTTGCAAGAAGCGTTGATCACTAAACTTCGCTCCCTTTAACAGTTCCTTTATGACACTCGATAAGAGTGTCTTTTTTGTATGATCGTATTCATTTTCATATCAAAAGAATATACAGGATGTCATACCAATAAAAGAATACAAAAAAATGGACGCCTCCTGTTTCCTACAGGTCAGCATCCATCTAAGACTTCATTTCTATGTTTATGCATTTGACTTTTCAATACATAGTATCCTTGTATCCAAAATCTTCAAGCTATACTTTTGTTAATGTTTAAAATGACGAATGCCCGTATACACCATTGCAATATTATGCTTATTGCACACATCGACAGAGTCCTGATCGCGAATGCTTCCGCCCGGCTGAATGATTGCCGTAACACCGGCTTTCACAGCTTCTTCTACCGTATCCGGCATTGGGAAAAACGCATCGGAACCCATAACGGAACCAGCAGCCTTTTCACCGGCCTGCTCGATCGCGATCTTTGCCGCACCGACACGGTTCATCTGTCCCGCACCGACACCGACCGTCATATTATCCTTTACCAAGACGATGGCATTGGATTTCACATGCTTTACCGCCCGCCATGCAAACAATAACTGTTTCATCTCTTCATCCGTCGGCTTGCGATCGGTCACTACCCGCACATCCGCTTCCGTGATCCGCTTCGCGTCGACATCTTGCACTAACAGACCATCGTTCACATTCGTAACCTTATAATCTGTATGTACTTCCAAAGACGTATCCAGCTGCAACAAGCGAATGTTTTTCTTTTGCGTCAATAGCGCCAATGCTTCTTTATCGAAATCCGGTGCGATCACGATCTCTAAAAAGATCTTTGACAGTTTTTCCGCTACGGCTAAAGAAACCGTTTGATTAAGAGCGACGATCCCGCCGAAAATAGAAACCGGATCGGACGCAAAGCATTTCTCCCAAGCCTCTTCTATCGTATCACCAGTACCGATACCGCATGGATTCATATGTTTCAATCCGACAGCTGCCGGCTGCCCTTCAAAATCCTTTAAGATCTCAATTGCCGCATTGCCATCCTGTATATTGTTATAGGACAGTTCCTTCCCATGCAGCTGCTTAGCATTCGCCAAAGAATACTGCGGATCGTTTCCTTTATAAAAAGCCGCACTTTGATGAGGGTTTTCCCCATAACGAAGATCCTGTACTTTTTCATACGTCAATGTAAAGTTCTCCGGGTACCGCTCCCCGCTTCGCTGTGTCAGATATTGCGCGATGATCGTATCGTAGGCAGCCGTATGACGGAACACTTTCGCCGCCAGACGCTCTCTTGTTTTTAGACATGTTTCTCCATGTTCCTTTAACTCCCGCAAGATCATATCATAATCACTTGGATCTACGATCACCGGTATAAATCGGTAATTTTTCGATGCGCTCCTCAGCATGCTGGGACCGCCGATATCGATATTCTCAATGATCTCTTCATGCGTCACATTCGGTTTTTTCAATGTCTGTTTAAACGGATATAAATTGACGCATACCAGATCGATATAATCGATATGCAGATCTTGCAGCTGTTTTACGTGATCCGGATCATCCCGTACGCAAAGCAGCGCTCCATGAACATTCGGATGCAGCGTCTTTACCCGACCGTCCATGATCTCCGGAAATCCGGTAATATCGGAAATGCCGATCGTTTGAATACCGGCAGCTTCCAATGCCTTTTTCGTACCGCCGGTGGAAATGATCTCATACCCCAGTTCTGTCAATCCGGATACGAATTCCACCAGATTTGTCTTATCAGATACACTTACCAATGCTCGTTTCATATGTCTGCCCCTCTTTCTCTATTTCATCGCTTACTAGCCGGATCACTTCCGGAAACATGCGGTATTCTAACGCATGCACATGCTCCTCCAATATTTCCAGCGTCCATGCAGGATCGATGAGGATCTTTTCCTGATGGATGATCTCCCCGGTATCCACGCCTTCATCCACGTAATGCACCGTCACTCCGGTAAAGGAGACCTTTGCTTCAAAGGCATCCTGAATGCTGTGTGCTCCGGGAAAATCCGGAAGATATGCCGGATGCAGATTGATGATGCGGCGGGGATAACTCGTCAAAAGCACCTCACCGATAAAACGCATATACCCTGCCAGCACGATCAGATCGACCGCATATTCTTTCAGCTTCTCCAATATCCGCTGTTCATATCCCCGCTTATCCGCATAGGCCTTGGGATTCACATAGATCCAAGGAATATGCAACTGCTCGGCACGCTGTATAGCGTACGCATGCTCCTTATCGACGATCAACACCTTACAGCATACATTCCGCAGTGTCCCCTGCTTGATACACATCACGATATTTTCAAAATTAGAACCGTTCCCACTGGCGAATACGGCGATGTTTACCATTTCAACTCCACACTTCCGCTGTCGGTGACCTCACCGATCACATAAGATCTTTCATCGATCTCCTTCAACAAGGACTGCACGTTTTCTACATCCAGCTTATCGACTGCCATGATGAAGCCGATCCCCATATTGAAAACATTGCACATTTCCTTGGTTTCTATATTTCCGTATTTCGCAAGCATGTCGAAGATAGGCAAACGCGGATAAGAATTAAGGTTGATTATAACACCCTGTCCTTCTTTCAGCATGCGTGGCACGTTCTCGTAAAACCCGCCTCCGGTAATATGGCTCATACCTTTGATCTTTACTTTATCCAACAAGTATTTTATCGCTTTTACATAGATCCTGGTCGGTGTCAGAAGTACATCTCCGAGTTTTTTATTTCCCAGCTCTTCATATTCTTTATGCAGATCCAACCCGGCATCCTTCAACAACACTTTACGCACGAGTGAGAAGCCGTTGGAATGCACGCCGCTGCTCGGCAAACCGATCAGCACATCGCCCGGTTCTATGGACTGTCCATCCAACAGTTTCGCTTTCTCAACTGCACCGACACAGAAACCGGCAATATCATAATGCTTCACATCATACATATCAGGCATTTCCGCCGTCTCTCCGCCGATCAAAGCACATTCCGCCTGCACGCAGCCATCCGCAACGCCTTTGACAAGCTGCTCAATCTTCTTCGGTTCATTTTTTCCTACCGCAAGATAATCCAGGAAAAAGATCGGCATAGCTCCTTGTACCAACACATCGTTTACACACATGGCAACGGCATCGATACCAACGGTATCATGACGATCCATTTCAAAAGCGATCATCAACTTCGTACCGACACCATCCGTACCGCTGACAAGCACCGGTTCTTTCATATTCAGCTGCGACAGATCAAACATTCCGCCGAAAGCACCGATAGAATCGATCGCTCCCTTTACCTTTGTACGTGCCACATGACTCTTGATGCGGCGCACGCTTTCATAGCCGGCTTCCAGATTTACACCGGCTTCTGCATATTTATTGCTCATGTGCTTTTTTCTCCTCTTCCAATATAGTTCCATAGCTGTAAAGACTTGTACAGTATTGTCCGTTGAAGCAGCTCGTACATAAATCATCGGTACCGAAAGCTTCCTTCATCTGTTCGATCGTTAAAAAGCGCAGAGAATCCGCTCCTATGTATTTACGTACTTCTTCCTCATTCAAACGGGCAGAGATCAATTCATCATACGTTGATGTATCTACCCCGTAAAAACACGGATGGGTCAGCGCCGGTGATCCGATGCGCACATGAACTTCCGTAGCACCTGCTTCTTTCAATAACTGCACGATGCGCTTTGATGTCGTTCCACGAACGATGGAATCATCGATCATAAATACGCGTTTCCCCTTAACGATGCTGGAAACCGCAGACAGCTTCATACGCACACCACGTTCCCGCTGTTTCTGTGTCGGCTGAATAAAGGTACGTCCGACATAACGGTTTTTGATCAAACCGATCTCATACGGCAGCCCGCTTTCTTCACTATAACCGATCGCCGCCGACAAGGAAGAATCCGGTACACCGATAACGATATCCCCCTCAACATCTTCCGTTTTCGCAAGATAGCGGCCGCTGATACGACGCGCCGTATGTACGTTGACCCCGTCGATATTAGAATCCGGACGGGCAAAATAAATATATTCCATGGCACACATCTTCTTTTGTGTATGCTCCGTATAATGAAACGTCTTCATGACGTCATCTTTCGCCAGACGAACGACTTCTCCCGGCTCTACGTCTTTTAAATACGTGGCACCGACAATGTCAAATGCGCATGTTTCCGAGCTTATGCAATAACCGCCATCCGGCAACGTTGCGATCGCTAACGGACGCAGCCCGTTCTTATCGCGTATCGCATACATGCAGTCTTTCGTCATGATCACAAAAGCAAACGCCCCTTCAAACCGGCGGCAAGCCTTGATGATCTTTTCGACAAACGTTCCTTCTTCTCGTTGAATGAGATGAGCGATCAGCTCACTGTCCGATACTCCCTGAAAGATGCTTCCTTTATCTTCCAGCTCCTTTTTTAATTCCGGTGCATTGACGATCTGTCCGTTATGTGCCACTGCAAAATGTCCCATGTGCGCTCTGACCATGATCGGCTGAGCATTTTCTATCTGATTGGCATCTGCCTTGGAATAACGTACATGTCCCAAAGCATAGCGTCCCGGCAGGGAAGCGATGATATCGTTATTAAACACTTCTGTCAAAAGACCTTTGCCTTTATACGTGCGAATCGTTTCACCGTCACTTGCGGCGATACCGGCCGCTTCCTGTCCGCGATGCTGTAAGGCATGCAGACCGAAGTACGATAGAGAAGCTGCATCCGCTACGTTAAACAACCCGAAGCATCCGCATTCCTCATTGATCTTACCGCTTAAAAAATATTCTTTCTCTTCCGTAAAATCCATGCTGTTTTCTTTTTTCATCTTGTCGCTCCTCATTTTTTCCTGAAATAATTCACACCATTTTCAAAGATATTCTGCATCTTATTTCCATAAATGTTTTTAAACAATCCGTCTTCATATCGTTCACTATGCCCCATCTTACCGAAGATCCGGCCATCCGCAGATGTGATCCCTTCGATCGCATATGCAGATCCGTTAATGTTGTAAACACCATTCATCGTCACATCGCCATCCAGATCAACATACTGTGTGGCAACCTGTCCGTTTTCAAACAGCTGTTTTGCTATCTTTTCACTTACAACAAATTTTCCTTCTCCATGCGAAACCGCAATGCTGTGGCATTCGTTCACATCAAAGCCGGAAAGCCATGGACTCTTGTTAGATGTGATCTTCGTTGTCGCAATATGACTGACATGGCGATTGATGTCGTTTCTAAACAGCGTAGGAGATTCTTCATCCAACTTTGAAATATCCCCATATGGTAATAAGCCTGATTTGATCAATGCTTGGAAGCCATTGCATATACCGAGGATCAATCCGTCATTGGAAAGCAGTGTCTGAACCGCTGTATGTACTTGCGGATTGCTTAAGACATTCGCAATGAACTTTCCGCTTCCATCCGGCTCATCCCCGCTGGAGAAACCGCCTACCAACATCAAGATCTGCGCTTGTGCGATCTTATCACTCAGCTCTTTCAAAGAACGTTCAATGCTTTCTACATTCAGATTATTGAAAACATAGATCTCTACATCTGCCCCGGCACGCTCAAACTGCTGTTTCGTGTCATACTCACAGTTCTGACCCGGGAATACCGGAATGATCACCTTCGGACGATCATACGTCGTTCTTGCTTTTCTATGCTCCGTACAAGGATATACCGGTGTTTCTATCTTGCCTAACGCATCGTTTACATGCCGCGGATAAATCGTATCGTATCGCTGTGTCCAAGCGTCGATCGCTTCTTCGATGGAAAGAGAAACGCCGTTGATATGCAATACCGCTTCTTTGGTCGTCGTTCCCAACAAGATGAAACCGGCATCCGCAATCTCTTTGCGGCTTTCCACAACGATGGAGCCGGGCAGAATGTCAAACAGATCTTCCTTTGTCGCAACATCGATTCCGATCTTATTCCCAAAGCTCATCTTACATAACGCTTCTGCCAGTCCTCCAAACTTTACCGTACACGCAGACAGGATCGTCTGATCGAGAATGTGACGGCGTACAGCCGCAAAATTTTCTTTCAGCTGTTCGTAGTTCGGTACATAGCCTTCTTTCGGCGTATGCTTCACAAGATAAATATAATGTCCTGCTTCTTTAAATTCCGGTGACAGGATATGATTTGTTTTTTCGATCGTTACGGCAAAGGTAATCAATGTCGGCGGTACGCTGATATCGTTAAATGTTCCGGACATGGAATCTTTTCCGCCGATCGCCGGCGTTTCAAAAGCCAGTTCCGCTTCAATGAGACCAAGCAGCGCCTGCATCGGTTTTCCCCATTTTTCCGGATGATTGCCCAGACGTTCAAAATACTCCTGATTCGTCAACCGGGCTTTGGTATGATCACAACCCATTGCCGTCAAGCGAGCCAATGCTTCTACAACGGAATAAGAAGCTCCCAGATACGGAGAATATACACTGATACCCGGATGATAGCCATGCGTCATGATGGAACATGTATCCGTATAGCCAAATACCGGCAGTTTCTGTACGGACCCTTCACTTTCCGTTAACTGATATTTACCGCCAAACGGCATCAATACCGTTGATTTCCCGATTGTCGCATCAAACATCTCAGCAAGACCGATCTGACTGGCAACGTTGTCCTGTTTCAAGTTATCCAATAACTGCGTTCGCAGATCATCTGTGCTCAGATGGCTCTTAAACGGATCACTTGCTGTTTCCCCATCACAGATCGTAACATCCTGCAATCCGCGAACACCGTTGGTATCCAAAAAATCACGCGACAGATCTACGATCGTCTCTCCGCGGAATACCATGACTAAACGGCGTTCTTTCGTCACTTCCGCTACTACGCAGGCATCCAGATTTTCTTCATATGCCAACTGACGGAACTCTTCAAAGCGATCTTTTTCGATCAATACCGCCATGCGTTCCTGAGATTCGGAGATCGCCAGTTCCGTACCGCTTAAACCGTTATATTTGACCGGCACGTTATCCAAATCGATGCGCAATCCATCGGCGATCTCTCCCACCGCAACACTGACACCGCCGGCTCCGAAATCATTGGCTTTCTTAATCAGACGGGTCGCCTGCGGATTACGGAATAACCGTTGCAGCTTTCTTTCAATCGGCGCATTGCCTTTCTGTACCTCGCTGGAGCATTTCGTTAGCGATGTATCGTTATGTTCCTTGGAAGAACCCGTTGCTCCGCCGACACCGTCACGTCCGGTAGCACCTCCGATCAATACGACGATATCTCCGGCTTCCGGCTGCTTGCGAATGACATTTTCTTTTGGCGCCGCCCCGACGACAGCACCGACTTCCATACGCTTAGCGACATACCCGTCATGAAAGATCTCTTTCACATAAGTCGTAGCTAAACCGATCTGATTCCCGTAAGAGGAATATCCGGCTGCGGCTCCTTTGGATATCCGCGACTGCGGAAGTTTATTTGCCAAAGTGTCCTTTAAATCCTTTGTGATATCACCGGCTCCGGTAATACGCATCGCCTGATATACATAACTGCGTCCGGACAGCGGATCACGTATAGCTCCGCCGATACAAGTAGACGCTCCTCCAAACGGCTCTATTTCCGTTGGATGGTTATGCGTTTCATTCTTGAACATCAACAGCCAGTCTTCTTCACAACCATCGACATCTACCTTGATCTCGATGCTGCAGGCGTTGATCTCATCACTGACTTCCATATCGTCCAGCTTCCCGATCTTACGCATATATTTACCGGCAATGGTCGCCATGTCCATCAATGTCATGACCTTACGGCCGCCATGTACTTCTTCACGCAGACGGCAATATGTTTCATATGCCTGCTGGATCTGGGCAGGAAGCTGTTTAGCCTCGATCTTCACATTTTGCAAGACCGTTTCAAACGTCGTATGGCGGCAATGATCCGACCAATATGTGTCCAATACTTTCAGCTCTGTCAAGGTCAAATCACGCTGCTCTTCTTCCTTAAAATATTTCTGTATATGTACAAGATCTGCCAGCGTCATCGCCAATCCCTGTTCTTCGCGGATCTTTTGAAGACCGGCTTCTTCCAGCATACGGAAGCCTTCCAAAACAGGAACCGGCTCTATGTCCGTATCTTCTTCCAGACAAAGGATATGCAGATCTTTTTCACGCATTTCTACCGGGTTGATCAGATAGTGCTTCATCGCTTCCATATCTTCTTCGGATAACTCGCCTTCTAAAAGCAAAAGCTTGCCGCTGCGAATGACCACGTCCTGCTTATTGTTCAGCAGCATGAGACATTGCTGTGCGGAATCCGCACGCTGATCGTATTGTCCCGGAAGATATTCATAAGCAATATAATTGTTTCCTTCTACATCCACTTCATCAAATATCTCATCGGTAACCGTTTCGCTCAGCACCTTCGCTTTCAACAAAGCGAGATCATTCTCATCTCCATTAAAAATATCATATACATTGTACAATATAGCACGCTGCAGGCCTTGTATGTTTAAATTCGTCTGCAATTCATGAAATAACGAAACGGCCTCTACCTGATAATTCTCTTTCTTTTTTACAAAAATTCGATAGTTCATATAGGTTTCCTTTCTACCGGTCATATATCGATATGAGCGTTACGCAATACGCTCTCTGCCTGCGTCTGTTTAAATTCCGCTACGCGCTGTGCCATTTCATCATCATAAAGCGCGATCATCTGCGCTGCCAATATCCCCGCATTTTTTGCGCCGGCATTGCCAATAGCGGTCGTTGCGACCGGAATCCCCCCCGGCATCTGTACGATGGATAACAAGGAATCCATGCCGCCTAACGCACTCGTCTGGATCGGCACGCCGATCACCGGAAGCGTCGTGCTGGATGCAATTACACCGGCTAAATGAGCAGCCCCTCCGGCACCGGCAATAATTACCTTGACACCGTTATCTTTCGCCTGTTCCGCCATCTTTAAAACAGCTTGCGGCGTACGATGTGCGGAAATAGCTCGTACCTCATACGAAATCTTAAATTCTTTCAGCATTTCAATCGTTTTTTCCATACATGGCAGATCCGATCTGCTTCCCATGACGACCAATACCTGGGGTTTGTTGCTCATTGTTCTTTCCTCCTGAAAATAAAAAACATATTAAGAAACCGTCTTAATATGTATAGCAAAAAAATTACTGCTCGCTCCTACTCCTCAGTTTGTATGAATTGTTTCGCATCCGATTGCCCTCCTTAATGAAAAAAGCATAACGTCGCCACAAGCAAACGTCATGCCTTTCCCAAAAGAAAAAAGGGTCCGTCTGCTTGTAGTCTGCCGATTTATGGTCAGCAGGTAGAAACTTTCCGCCCATATCGCGGATATTATACAAACATTACATAATCATTTTACTAAATTCGTACATGTATTACAATACTTTTCACAGAATTTTAATTATGTCGATTATGTCTTACAGACAGCATTCCTTTTTTAGTATCCTCTTTAAATTTTTAGCGTGTTTTTCCATATCATAATAGTCCATCGTCCCTTTTGTAAGAGGCTCTTCATGTAAACAGATGTATTCCTTTCCCTGATCGGTCGTAATCTTGATCTTCAGCATCACTTTTTCATTTCCATCGCCATAGCGAAAAGGCAAAGCAGCCGTGAGTGTGTTTGTCAGCGACTGCATTCCTTTCTTTCGGAACGTTTCTGTCAGGATCTCTATATGACGGATCTGATCCAGTGTATACGTATGCTGCGTTTGCCGAAATTGAATTTTATCATTGCTGATCTCATAGAAGTCTGATTTTTTCATAACATATTTCCCCTTACAGCTTCTTGCCGTTAAATCATAAAAATCATTATTGCTAAAAAAGATTATCCCTATATATAATATATTCCAATGAGCTTATAAATAGCAACGCTTTAAAAATTATTTTCATATCATCATACCTGTTTTTAATAAATGCTGCACATTATTATCAGACATCTTCTTTGTTTAGCATAAAAAAAGAAAACCATAACGGTTTCCTTTTTTCGTACTATCTTTTATTTTGGTGAAAAAACTTTAGTGACTTGTGATACCTAAATGTGAGATTAATAAAAGATACGTACTGATCTCCCCCTACAGCTGAGGTAACACGTACCCACCTGTTCTCCCCCAGAATTATACTTCCGGTACCTCAGTCATATAAATAACCCTTTTTCTTACAAATTTCAATTCCTTTTTCGCGAACGGTATATAATTGCAATGCGAATGGTAAATTTTACTGGAATCTTTCTTTATCTTAAATTAAAAGCAACCAAATGGTTGCTTTTAATCTTGATCTCTTATTTCTTGTATTTTTCAAGTTCTTTAGGTGCTTTCACCTGATGCATATCATAATTAGACGCAGTATTTACAGAATTTACTGCAGCCTTATGAGATGCTTTAGCGATTACTTCCAAAACGTTAATTTTCTTCATTGTTTTTCCTCCTTTCTAGTTTCCCCATAATAAGCAAAACGGCAATAATTATTAACAGAACTTCCATATGTACAATATAGACAGAACTTTCAGCGTATAAAATACATATTATTAAAAAGTACATACTAATTATGCCTTTGCTTATTCTCTTGTAATGTTTTTTTTCATCCGTTGTTAAAACTTTATTTTCATGATCACACGGAGCTAAAAACCAGATCATCATAGCTGACAACCCAAATAATATATGTAATAAAATATTAGTTTTTAAAACAGCAATTAACCCTATATAAAGAATAAATATCCCTATAAACGCACATTTGCATGTGAAATATGTTTTACAATGATATCCTCCAGTATATTTTCTTATAAATATAAAACCGCTTAAATATATCACACCCTCAGCGATGCGATGCGTATATATGGCAATAAGAGAAATTATTATGATTCCTATTGCAGAAGAAATCAACAGTTCAAGTCCATAACTGTAAATCTCTATTTCATCCTTAATTATGTTGTTTCTTATTAACCGCGTCACAATACAATTCGATAGCGTTTTTATCAATGTAATTCCCCCCTTCGCATTTTACATGAATTAACAATTCATCAGAATATCGATCAAGAATACCCCATCACGTACTTGCTTTTCTAAACTTCCGTCGTATTTATCAATTATTTTGTAAATACTCTTCATACCAAATCCATGATTTCGTTTATCCTGTTTACTCGTAACACTTGTATCTACTTCATCTATCAATACAGGATTAGAAATTTTTATATGCAATAACCCTTTATCTTTTGTTATTTTAAGCAGAACCTCTCCACCCTCATACGTATTTTCTACAGAGTTATCCAAAAGGTTTCCTAATAAAATGATCAAATCTTCATCTTTCATTATACTAGAATTTTCATAAGTAATCTCACATCTCAGTTTAACTCCCTTTTGCATAGCAAACTTATTCTTAGATTGAAGAATATAATTCAATGTTTCATTATCTGAAAAGCTGATAATATTTGTTTTATCTATTTCCTTATAAGATGTTTCCAGTATTTTAATCATCTCATCTACTTTTTGATCTTTTAAGCCTTCTACAATATACGATAATTGATGTTTTAAATCATGCTTAATTTTACGCATTTCCTCATTCAGTTCTTTTATATCTTCCATATTTTCACGTTGATACTTTAATTGCTGAATAACCATCAATTCATGAGTTCTATTTTCTGAATCTCTGAGAATAAATTCAAAAAGAAAATATAATAAAATACAAAAGATCATTAAAACAATTATTGAAAGATATAATAATTTATAATTCATTACACCTCTTAATATTAATTCTAATAAATTTACTGATAAAATCCACAACATTATAATAAGAGGAACCAATAGAATCCAATTTCTCTTGACTTCGATAATTACTCTTCTTTTCCTTCGAAATTCTGCAATTAAACCACCTAAAAATGCAAATACAATTTTTGATATTATAATGACGATATAAAAATATTTTTCTTTAGACAAATTTTCAATTGGAACATTCATGAAAAATGAAGTACTAAATAAGGTTATCATATTAGAAATATATAATAACACATAAGAAAATACGGGAATAAATAATTTAATAACAATAGTGTCTTGAGATAAAAAATATGTAAATACTGCAAGTGTTAATATTTGTGTTCCTGTTTCTACAACATAAGGAACTCCAAGACTATTGAAAAAACTTACTTCTAAAAACAATAATATCCATAACAAAATAAAATACTTCTTATTAAATTTCTTGTTAGTCATAAGATAATTAAACGTAAAATACACAATAGTAAAGGTCTCTACTGCATTTATAAATAAAGAAAACATTGAATCAAACATATCGCTATCCCCTTACATATTTATGTAAAGTCTCCGTCACATGACTTCTTTTTCTTCTGCTTATCTCTAATCGGTTACCATCTGCCATATTTACATAAATATCTTCAATTTTCGTCAAATAATATAAATTCACAATAACACTTCTATTAATCAATACAAAACCATCATCTAATTCGTCCATTAATGTTTTCAATGATTTACTCAATATTATTTGGCTTCCATCATTCAAATATAGTAAAACATTATTTTTATATTTTTCTGCATACATGATAGAGCTGTATTCTATCTTTTTTAGTTTGCCCTCTTGTTTAACCAAAAAGAACTTTTTATTTCTCTTTAAATCGTCCCGATACATTTGCATCGCTTTCGCAAAATCATTTTCAAAATCCGTTTTTCTTATAAAATAGAATGGCTGTGCCGCAAAGCTATCAAATACATACTGTTCATGACTGGATATAAAGATGATCTTTTTATCAGCATCATTCTTTCGGATTCTCTTTGCAAATTCCATGCCGTTATCGTCTGGCATCTCAATATCCAGAAAAATCAAACTTGCCTTGCTGATCAGCTCCGGCGAACAATTCTTTGTACTCGTAAAAGTAAAGATGCTTTTAATATGATGAGCTTCAAGAGCATGTTTCAGTTTTTCTGACATTTTCGGATCGTCATCAATTATAATCATCATAAACATCACATCTTCCTTCAGGAATATTTTACCATAATTTGTAAATATAAAGAAATATAGAAATAAAAAATAGTAATTGATTCTGTTAAATCCGCAAAAAAAAGAAAAGCTCTGCCGTTTTTCACAAACCAACAGAGTCTCTTTTTCGATATCATTGCTTCATCAGATCACAACATAGACATATTCTACAGCAAAACGGCTTTGGATAACATACGTATACGTCTCTCCATTCGAAGCGTTTACCTTTATAGCCTCGCTGCTATTTTCCTCACTGTAAGGTACATAATCCGGTGTTACGACAGCTTCATCAACGGCAACGACGGAATGCTCTACCATCATATTATAATTGAGATGGAAAGCCTGTTCACCGGCAAATAAAATCTTTTCTCCATTCTCATTTACTGCCGCAAAAGCGCCTTCCCCCGATTCAAACGGATCTACTATACACCTTAATAACTCTCTGGTCTCATAATCATAGATCGCATAATATGTCTGTTCATACGCTTTGATCCTTACCGCAATATAACTTCCCTTCACTTCTTTCATAGGGTCTTGCAGATCATACAGGTTCAACGTATTTATATCCTGAAGATGCGAGTATACATAAGCGTTCTTTATATCATATCGTGAAGCATAAGAAATTTTCTTCTCGATACGTACACTTCCCGAACGCAAAGAGAGCCATTTGTTTTTTCCGGATTCATTTATTTGTAAATCAGCATTTCCACTATATAAATTACTCGGAATTTTCACAAAATGACTGCCGTTAAAACGAAAGACCTCGCCGGTATCGTTATAAACATAAAGGATCTCCTCCGGATTTTGTGATATATAAATATGTTCATTATTTTCAAAAGGCAGCTCGCACGTTCCCTGCACCTCATCGCTTTGCGGCTGTAAAACCGCGATATACGTATCACTGCCTTCTGTATATGCCAATAAGAGCTGCTGAGAATCATCGATGTGGCATACGTGCTTCTGACCTTCTTCTAGATCGATAAAATTCCCGTTTCTTTGATTGCCTAGGAAATAGATTCCCAATATGACGAGAACTGCACCAGCAGCAACATATACGGTTTTTCTGCTCATACGCCACCTCTTTCTATCTTTTTAAAGAAAGCATCTCCGCATGTACTATATCATGATTTTAAAGGATTGCAAAATTATTTATCATTCCCCGAAAATACCGTTTTATACATATTCGGGCACATAATTTTAAAAAAATATAAAAAGCCTGCCTGCACATGTAAAAAGAAAGATTGTAAGACAGTTCATTTCTCTTTATAATAGTATCCATGAAAGGAAGGGATCGGAACTATGAAGGATCTTACCAAAGGAAATCCTCTGAAACTTATCTTTATGTTTGCTCTTCCTGTATTGCTGGGCAATGTTTTTCAACAATTTTATAATCTTGCCGATACGATGATGGTAGGAAAGATGCTGGGGATCGATGCACTAGCGGCGATGGGGGCGACCGGTTCCTTTTACGGTCTGATCGTCGGCTTGGCTATGGGCATCACCGTAGGATTTTCTATATTGATCTCCCGATATTACGGTGCCAAGGATATCGCGAACATGAAAAAAGCCGTTGCCGGAACGTTGTTTTTAAGTATCGCCTGCGGTATTATCATCACTTTGGCAGCACTGCTTTTGAACCGCCCGATCTTGGAACTGCTGGGAACACCGGACGATATCATCGAGATGTCTTATGAATATCTCGTCATCATTTTCAGCGGTATTCTCATCAGCATCCTTTACAATACCGGAGCCAGCGTATTAAGAGCATTGGGAGACAGTCGCACGCCTCTATATTTTCTCATTTTCGGAACCGTATTAAATATCGCTTTGGACTATGCATTCATCGCTTTGCTGCACATGAATGTCGCCGGTGCCGCATACGCCACGATCATCGCTCAGGCATGTTCGGTTCTTTTATGCATATATTATATCAAAGTAAAATATCCAATCTTATATTTAAAGAAAGAGGACTTTTCTTTTCCGAAAGGAATGCTGATGAGTCAGTTTTCCATGGGTATTTCCATGGGATTGATGAACTCCATCGTTTCCATCGGTTCCGTTATCCTGCAAAGCGCTGTCAACAGTATGGGATCGATCATCATTGCCGGACATACAGCGGCTCGTAAACTGAGTGAAATGTTCATGCAGCCGATGGTCAGTATCGGTATTGCCGCAACAACCTTCGCATCACAAAACCTAGGTGCCGGTCATATCGATCGTATAAAAGAGGGCATACGAAAATGTATTTTGTTATGTTTCTTATGGGCATCTTTTACCGTCCTTCTCTCATTTACCGGCATGCGCTTTCTGATCATGATCATGGTAGAGGCAGAGGAAACAGAGGCGATCGCTACAGCAGAATACTATATGAAGATCAATTCCGTATTTTATTATGCTTTAGGCGCTTTATTCATTTACCGCAACATATTGCAAGGGATCGGAAGAAAAATGATCCCCATCGTTTCCAGCATTATCGAAATGTTCGTAAAGATCGGTGCTACCTTTTTGCTTGTCCCTTCCTTCGGCTATTTGGGGATCGCTGTATGTGAACCGATCGCCTGGCTGATCATGACCGCTTTCCTGATGTTTTTCTTTTATCATGACGAACGCTTCAAGCGAAATACTATTCTTGAAATACAAACGGAAAAGGCGGATCCCAACTGACAGGATCCGCCTTTTTTATATTATATTTTCTCTTTTAATTTATCGATACACCACTTTGCCCATTTGATCTCATTTTGGTAATACATAAATCCGTATGTCATCGTCATACCCCAATAAAAGGATTCGTTTTCCTGATGAATCGCTTCTTCATATGCGGGGATCTGCGGAAGTTCCTCATTCATGTTCATGATCACCGTTTCGCATTCTTTTATGTACTGTGTTAATAGACGCATGATCTCATCCAATTCGATATTGCTGGAAAAGAAGATCTTGATAAGCAACGGATTCTTATATTTCATAAGCTCTTCCATATTTGTATCACCAAGCCAGCGCTTTAATTCATAGCGGCCTTCTTCCGTGATAGAAAACAATTTTTTATTCGGTTTATCTGTCTGCACGACAGTTTCACTGACAACCCAATTATGTTTCGTCAATGCATTAAGCTCCTTATATACCTGACTTGTCTGGGCGTGCCAAAAGAAAGCGATCGGCGAATTTAATGTACGGTCAATATCATACCCTGTCATTTCCTTATAGTTTAACAGCCCCAGAATTGCATGTTTTAACGGCATACAGCTCCTCCTTTTTCAACTAGTAGTATTCTATGAGTAGAATACAACATATTTCTAAAATTTGCAACTCCTTCTCGCTCAACTATTATTTTATATTCACAAATAAATAATGATCTAACACATAATACATGATAGGATTCGATTGAGCCTATTGTAAAAACGAATAACTCAGATATAATATAAGTATCTGAGTGAACAGGTGGAAACATCTGAAAAGGAACCAGCCACAACTGGTTCCTTTTAATTTGGGAGGCTCTGAGTGAAAGGCACAAAAGAGTATAACGATTGGACTCTCTTAAATCCGTTGCATCACCCCTTTTTTAATAAGAGAGCAGTGATCACTAGGATGATATAGAGCATAATTAAATACTCCATGATGCCTTCCTTTCTGAGCGCCTTTCAGGTCTCATAAAAGTTACCTCCTCAATACTCTCTTACACATAAAATCATGGAATTCCTAAAAATTTTTTGTTTCGCCGCAACGCATTAATGACAGTTTCGCATAGCCCTCATATTTTTCTATATCTTTCCTTTTCCATTTCATGTAAAATATAAATAAACGGAAAGGGTATGGTTACATGGCAAAGAAAAAAGGCAAATATAAAAACATGAAAAAGCGACAGATGGCCGGTATTATTGCAGTTGCAGCTGCTATCGTTGCAGTCATCGCAGCTGCCGCCATATACTTTTCCATGCCGATCGCCTATCATACCGTCGTATTTGATCAGGATAATAATATGACTGTTACCGGTCATTACCGTACCTTTCCATATGCAAAAAAAGAAATGTACAGACTGATAGAAGAAGGGGCTTTCAACCCTGCCGTTCTTAACGATCAAAAAGAGATCGTTGCCATACGCTATGGCATTGTGGACTTTAAAACCAAAACGCCTTCTGAAAACACCTATTTTTCTTATGATAAAACAGGAAAGCGAGGATATATTAACGGCAGCTACGGTGCAGATGGCATTTATATCGATACGAGTGATGATGCGGCTACATATAAATTTAAGCTGAGCGGCGCGATCGGCTGGGTATCTCGGGACGATGTCCGCCTGCTGAATTATTTCGATCCTTGCATACAGTCCGTGAATCATTATCAAATTACGGAAGAGGATGAACTGCGTCATTATGCAACCTATCAAGTAGAAGATGAAAATCACGCACTGGCTATCAACATCGGTTCCAAGCTGCCGGAAATGGGCAGCGATATATATTACAGCTATGACGGGCACTATTTTTATACCAGCTTTGAAACAATGGCTGATGATTACCGAAACGATACGTATGAGAACAGCATAAATCCCAAAGAGCCGTTTTATAATTACTACCAGTTTCTTTCTGCACGTGCGGTATCCGGCTACACAGCTGAAAACATTGACAGCTTTATCGAAAAAGAACTCGGATACATAAAAAAACCGGATTCTTTCCCGATGGAAAGTAATGCCTCTCAGTTATATGGAGAAGGAAACAATTTCATCAACTATCAAAATGCATACGGCAGCAACGCTATCATGATGCTGTCTTTAGCAATAAACGAAAGCGGATATGGACAAAGCGAAATCGCATATACAAAAAATAACCTGTTCGGTCATGCCGCTTACGACAATGCTCCGATGGAAAATGCCAATGGTTACAAAACCGTAGGCGACAGCATTATGACGCATGCACAGATCTTTGTCAGCAAAGCCTATCTCAATCCATGCGACGGTTCTGATAGCGATAATATCAAGGTGTGCGCCGACAATTTATCCAGCCGTTACAACGGTTCGTTCTTCGGTGATAAAGGAAGCGGCATGGGGGTCAGCTATGCCAGCGATCCATACTGGGGAGAAAAAGCCGCGTCCTTTTATCGACGGTTTGATCGCATTAATGGTTATCATGATAGCAATCGCTGCCGGATCGGCATTTTACAAGATCAACGGCATGTGAACATATATGCACAACCGGATACATCTTCCAAAATTCTCTATAAAACGCCGGATGTTTCCTTTTATACTGCTGTTATATTAGAAGAGACGACGGGGGAAAGCATCAATGAAAACAATGTATGGTATAAGGTACAAAGCGATGTCCATCTCAACAGCGAGCGCACAAGCATGAACATCGCCGACGGTTCCTATGACTTTGCCGCAGATTATGCTTATATCCATTCCTCTTATTTCCTTCCATAAATTCTATAATAAAAGAAATGAGGTCATCTTATGAAAGTACTGTTATGTGATTTAGATAAAACACTCCTTCCATATGGAGGAATTATGCTTGATGAAGAGCTTCGAGGGCATATGCTTCGTCTTCAGCAAAACGGCATGCGGATCGTATTAGCTTCTGCCCGTCTGAGCGGAGGTATTTTCCCTGTTGCGCAGCAATTGCAAATGGATACTTATGGCGGGTTCATCATCGCGGATAACGGCAGCTGCATTTTCGACATGCAGAAACATGAGTTGTGGAAAGGCTACGAAATACCGCTGCATGTATGCAATACCATCCTCGAATATGCAAAGATGCATGATCTTCATGTGTCTTTAGAACAGGGTACTTATGCAGTAGCTACCGGTTACGATGAAGGCATTGCTCAAGATCGTGAAAACTGCTGTATTGATGTAATTCTTGCGCAGAATGTGAGTGACTATATCCGTCATCCTATCTATAAATGCAGTGTTGCGCAAAACAAAGATATCCTTGATTTGCATTTACCGGTGTTAAAGGATATGCTATATAAAGATTTTGATATCTACCGCAGTACTGATACCTTTATCGATATACTGCAAAAAGGACGTTCCAAGGAACAAGCGGCAAAAGAACTATTGGCACAATTGAAGATCCCCATGGAATGCGCTGTTGCAATCGGTGACGGCGACAGTGATGCATATATGATCAAAGAAGCGGGATTAGGCGTGACCTTGGAAAACGGTACCGCTTTATGCAAACAATATGCCGATATGATCGTTCCTTCCTGTTATGAGCATGGCGCCAGCGTCCTGATGAAGCATCTTTTGCAAAAAAGTTAAAGGAAGCGATTTAAGCTTCCTTTTTAACTGTTTTTTCATATTCTGTACATTTATCTTCCAATCGTTTAAAATCACAGCATCGCTCTTGTATGCAAAATGGTATCGCTATATACAAAAATCGAAATGTAAAGTACACAGAGGATACTTCTCTAAAAAAGTTAAAATTAATAGAAAATTATGCGAATAAATAAAGATTATGCTATACTATATTCATATAGGATGTGAAAAAAATTATGAAAAAATTATTTGCAGGATGCGCAGCTTTATTATTGATGGCAGGATGTTCTACACCGGAAAAAACAGAAAGTCTTACGTGCCATACGTCCGGTGAAAACGGCAATCCTTCTATTTCAGCTACTTATCGTTATTCCATAGAAGAACCGAGATTGGTATCTATGGAATCGGAAACGACCGTTGTCTTTGACGGAAACGACTTTACAAAAGAATCTCAGGAAGAGCTGATCAAATCATACGACGAGGCATATGGCGATATCGAAGGATTTGAACATTCTTACACCGTTGACGATGAAAAGCTGGTGGAAAAGTTAGCTATTGATTTCGATACGATCTCTGAATCCGCTTTAAAAAATCTGGACTGGCCGTATGAAGCAGGCGCCGCTTTTGATTTAGAGACCTTTAAAGGCAACATGACAGAGATAGGCTGGACATGTGAATAAAGAAAAGAAGCCGTTTTAAGCAATTGCTTAAGCGGCTTTTTTAACGGTATTTCAATAATTTCTGTATTTCTTTGCGTCTCATAAGACGATTTCTTAACTGCTTCTGATCCGGTTTCAAACGAATAACCAGGGACCATAAACGCTGTATGCTCATATCGCATATCATCTGATTTTCCCGTTCGTCTTTTAAAAAAACAGGATATAGCTGTGTACTGAACACCGTTTCATGTTCCTCATTCTCAAATATGACGAGATTTTTATCCGGATCCTGATTATAATCTTCTTTATGAATATCCATAAACATAACCATATCGCTGTGATAGATATGCTCCGTACCGGGAATATCCTCTTCATCAAGATTCATCGTCAACGCCACAAACCCTCCTTTAAAGGAACCGACATCCATAAGTACATGTTCTATCGCATGAAAGGTAACACCGCATATTTCAAAAAACAGAGGATAGACGATACCTGTCAATTCATCCACGGGACAGCTTTCCAGCCGTTTAAAAAACTGAAGATTCACATCATTATATTCACATGTTAAAATGATATCTCTTTTCATTATGCATCCTTTCCTCACACTCTCTCAATATATATGTACACGAAAAAGAGCAGAAGACCTAATTCCTATAGGATTAATTATATTTTAATACAAAATAATGCATAATAAAAGGAAAGAGAATAATTTTCTTTCCTTTAGAAACATTTTTACAATTAATAATTTTTAGCTTCTTCCGCAAAATGTGCTTTTGAATAACCGCATACCGGACATGCACCTGGTGCTGCCGGTCCTTCGTGGCGATATCCGCAAATATCGCATACCCAAACAGTTGCTTCTTCCTTTTGGAAAACATTTCCGTTCTTTACATTTTCCAACAGTTTCAAATAGCGTTCTTCATGATGCTTCTCGATTTTAGCAACCTGTTCCATCTGGAAAGCGATCTTCTGGAATCCTTCTTCTTTTGCAGTTTCCGCAAAACCTTTATACATATCGGTCCATTCATAGTTTTCACCGGCTGCGGCATCTTCCAAATTCACCGCAGTGTCCGCAATCTTGCCGTCATGCAACGCTTTATACCACAGTTTCGCATGCTCCTGCTCATTGCGTGCCGTTTCTTCAAAGATATCTGCAATCTGCTCCATACCTTCTTCACGCGCTTTCTGCGCATAATATGTATATTTATTACGCGCCTGTGATTCACCGGCAAATGCTGCCATCAAATTCTGTTCTGTTTTTGAACCTTTCAATTCCATTTCGTATTTCCTCCTTTTTATATCCCGCCGAACAATAGATCGGTAACGGTCATTCATGAATGCTCTTTACAGCTTGGACAGATACCCTCCAGCATGATGCTGTGAGAGAAGATATCCATTCCTGTATTTCTCGCTGCATTTTTATCAAATTCTTCCATATAAGGAAGATCCATATCCACAAGTTTACCGCATTTCACACAATGCAGATGATAGTGCTTCTGACATGTGCGGTCATAGACGTATCCGTATACAGGATGGGCTATTTTCCGTATTTCATTCATTTCCTCTAAAATATTTAAGTTGCGGTATACGGTTGCTAAACTTATATTCTTTTGATCCCTATTGAGATCTTCATAAATTTGTTCCGCTGTAACATGCTCCCGTACATGATGGATATAGGCAAGTATCCGATCACGCTGTCTTGATTGTTTTCTGATCATAATATCACTCCAATATTAAGAATCATTCTTATTATAATTCTTATGATAAATAAGTCAATAAAAATTACATTTTTTTCTATTTATATTTTATAATTTTAAAAAGGAGGAAAAGAGTTCCTTGGTAAGGTGGGATTCGTTCATCATGGAGAGGGTATGCATTTCCAATATTTGCTATTTTTTTTTGTATATTATTTGGTATCCTTTATATAAAGGTAGGCATTTTATTTTCTTGTTCCCTTCTTGGATCAGCTATAGCACGATTTCTGTTCATCATCTAATATTAGTAAATATGCAAATCGCTGATACAGGTAGCAAGGATCTTGCATTCCAATGGGAAAGTCTTCTTCCGACGGATAACATAAAAGATTGGATATTCCAATCCACCCCTTATTCTGGCAGTATCAACTCTTACGCACTTTTCGGTGTCTATACCATCGCATATACCGGTGGCACTACCTATGCAGGAGAAGCAAACGAAGATTTCCGCTATCAGCGTCCGGCTCTGCGATTTACGGGAAGTTTATCATAAAAATGTTTTTATATACATCTCCATATGCAGAGGAAAAGAAAAGGAATCCTAACGGATCCCTTTTTGTTCATCATCGAAGAATACATCCTGACGGATATTGATCTTTCCCTGAATGACAGCTCCTTTTATAATTTCAATATCACCGGCATCCAGATCGCCTACCAAAGCAGCGCGTTCTTGGAAACATGCACTTTCATCTACATCCACATTTCCTTTAATACGTCCTCCGCAGACCATCGTAGCAGAATGACAATCACCGTCTACAAGAGACGTATCATTCAATATAAATTCACCGGCACAGTTCACATTTCCGTGAATTCTCGCATCATCCAGCTGCAAATCCGCTGTTTCGATATTTCCGTTTACCAGCCCATTGATCTTCAGTGTGTTCTGACAAGAGATATCCCCTTCGATCTCGCCTTCAATGACCAGATCTCCTGCAACACTCATCGTTCCCGTAATCTTTGTCCCTTTGCCGATCACCGTTATCTGCGGTTCTTCATATCCGATGGAATCACGATTTCCCTGCGCCATACCATTCCCCATTGTATTGTTTCTATTTGCATTCCAATCCATGAATATTCCTCCTAGAAGTTATTATTTTCTTTATTATACAACATTGATGCATAATATAAAATAGGTTTTCTATAGAAAATTAACCCTTTTTCACTAATAAAACAACGGCTTGTGCCATTACCCCTTCTTCTCTGCCTACATATCCGAGCCCTTCTCCGCGGGTTGCTTTGACATTAACCTGTGATAGATCACAGTGCAATGCCCCTGCGATATTTTCCCGCATCTGTGTGATATACGGTGCTAATTTCGGTCGTTCTATCATGATCGTAGCGTCCAGATTATGAAGACTGTAGCCGTATGTATCCATAAAGTCCCACGTTTTTTTCAGCAATACAAGAGAATCTGCATCCTTGTACGCTTCATCAGTATCGGGAAAATGCTTGCCCAGATCGCCTAACGCCAAGGCGCCAATGATGCTTTCCGCGATCGCGTGCAACAACACATCCGCATCGGAATGGCCGAGCAGACCCTTTTCAAAGGGAATATGCACACCGCCTAAGATAAGTTTTCTTCCTTCACTAAGACGATGAATATCACTGGATTGTCCAATTCGATACATAAGTTCACCTCTTTTACGGTCAACGATACCCATATTCCATAAAATAATAATGAGATCGCTTTCAATTTATGATATTATAATAGTAATAAAGTACGATTACAAGGAGGATGTATGAAAAATTTTTGGAAATTGCTGTGTGGTCTATGCGTATGCGTGACACTGACAGCGTGCAGTGGCAACAAGATCGATGAAGCTGCTTTAACAGCACTCGATGATGCTGCCGCAAAAATGGGAGAATGGAATTCTTTTGGTTATGAAGCGAATATTGATGCTGCTACCAACGGAGAAAAGATGGTTATGAAATTATATGGGGGAGCAATCATGCCTAAAGAAGACGCTCTTTTACCGAATATGTCCATGACTGCGGATATGTCTGTACAAGGAATATCGATGGAAGAATTCATGGAAATGTATTTTTATGAAAACACTCTGTACATGAGTATCATGGGTGAAAAACAAAAAATGCCTCTTGACTCCGGTATTTTTTCCCTGTACAAAGAAGCAACAGAAAGCAGAAAAAAAATTAACGTTACTATGGACGTATTAAAACCATATTTAGAATCTGCGTCTAAAGACGGCAACGTGATCCGTTTGGAATTTGATACGGAAAAAATGGAAGAAGAGGTAAGTGGTACTACAGGCGCTTCTGAATTTCGTTCTTTCGTATGGGAAACGAATTTAGCGGAAGACGGTTCTGTTCACAGCTTTGTTTTCCACATAGAAGCAGAGGAAGAAAAGGCCGGATCCGGCGAAACAATAATCATGGATATCGATTTCCAGTTTAAAGATGTGAATAAGATCGACTCTCTTACTTTGCCGGACTTTAGTGATTATAAAGAATCCAGCGAGCCTATATTTTAATCAAATAAGCGCAATACCGAAAACAGGCAATGTAACTTGCCTGTTTTTTATAGGCTCTCACGGCTACTTCCTTCTATTGATAATGTAAGTATTTATGCTATAATAGACAAACACGAGAAATGAAGCTCTTAGGAGGATTCCGTATGCATATCATATCTATTTTAGGAATCGCTATCGGATTAAGCATGGATGCTTTCGCTGTATCGATCGCAAAGGGTATGTGTCTAAAACGTGATATCGCAAAAACAGCTTTGCGTCTGGCTTTTTGGTTTGGTTTATTTCAAGCGGTCATGCCGTATATCGGTTGGTCATTCGGTAAGCATTTTCAAGATATGATCGTTTCTATCGATCATTGGATCGCTTTCTTTCTTTTAAGCTTTATCGGTATTCGTATGATCTTGGATGTAAAAAAGCAAGATTCTCAGGAAGAGGATCCGGATATTTCTACAAAAGCGGTACTGCTTCTTGCCATCGCCACAAGCATCGATGCTCTTGCTGTCGGTGTCAGCTTTGCTTTTTTACAAGTGGATATCTATGAAGCGATTTTTCTGATCGGTTGTACAACTTTTATATTAAGCTTTGCAGCAGTTTACATCGGAAACAAGATCGGCGGCTTCTGTCAGTCTTATGCGGGGATACTGGGAGGCATCATACTGATCTTTATTGGAATCAAAATACTTATCGAGCATCTTTTAGGAGCATGATACGTATTCCCTGTAAATCTATGATAAAATAAAACAAAGGATGTGAAGATATGAAAGAACCGTTGGCATTTCGCATGCGTCCGGAAAGTCTTGATGATATCATCGGACAAAAGCATCTGATCGGGGAACATATGGTCATCCGGCGCTGTCTGGAAGAACAGCGTATTTTTTCTATGATCTTCTTCGGTCCTCCCGGAACCGGTAAAACTACATTGGCTACGGTCATTGCCAAGGAACTGAAGCTTCCGTATAAATTGTTTAATGCGGTAACCGGAAACAAAAAAGAATTAGAGATCATTTTCGAAGAAGCAAAGCTTTATCCAGGATTGATCCTGATCGTGGATGAAGTCCATCGATTAAACAAAGATAAACAAGATCTGCTTTTACCTCACGTAGAAAACGGCAATATCACCTTGATCGGTGCTACGACAGCCAATCCCTATCACGCGATCAATCCGGCCATTCGTTCCCGCTGTCATTTGTTTGAGATCAAGCAGCTGTCTATAGAAGATATCAAGGAAGCGCTCCTGCGCTCTATAGAAAGTGAAAAGGGGCTTAATAAAGAAGTGACGATTCACGAGGAAGCGCTGGATCTCATTTGCCGGCATTGTAACGGCGATATCCGCTATGCTTTAAATGTGTTGGAGATATGTGCGATCTCCTGTCAGGATCGCCACATCGATAAAGATCTTGTCTTGCAGTATTCCGCTATGCCGAATATGCATATGGACAGCAGCGGAGACGGTTATTATGACGCTTTAAGCGGTTTTCAGAAAAGCATACGAGGAAGCGATGTAGATGCGGCACTGTATTATCTCGGTGTTTTGATCATGGCAAACGATCTGGATTCCATCGAGCGACGCCTGCTCGTTACCGCATATGAAGATATCGGACTTGGCAATCCGGCCGCAGTCGCCCGCTGTGTACAGGCTTGCGATGCTGCCAGAAAGATCGGTTTTCCCGAAGCGAGAATCATACTAAGTGCGGCGGTTATCGATCTGACCTTGGCACCAAAATCAAAATCTGCGGAAACAGCCATCGACAACGTTATGCAGACGCTGAAACACGACGCTTATCCGATTCCCGATTATCTGAAATTTACACCGGTCAATATGCGCAAAGAGGATTCCTATCCGTATGACCGTCACGATCTATGGCCGTATATCCAATACTTGCCTCATAAATTAAAGCATCGGCAATTCTATGAGCCGCAAATAAGCGGACCGTATGAAAAAGTATTGGCAGATAATTTAAAAAAGCTGCGTTCTGTGAAACGAAGCGATCAGCTTGCGGATTTAAAGAAACAACATAAATAGGAGAACTTCTTTTAGAAGCTCTCCTATTATTCGTTTATCATCATCGATAAGGATGTGTCTTGAAAAAGGGTATTCGCATTGTAGAGAAACAATACATCGGTAATGCCGTTCTCTTTTATTAGCAGGCTGAGATCTTCATTATAGTAACGGGGATCTACAACCGTTATTCTATTATAATATGGTAACAAAAACGGGATCATAGAATTCGCATACGAATCTTTGATCACAAGCAGATGCTTATCAACGGAGGATGTCGTATCGATTTCTATGAGCGGATGATTTCCGTTGAGGAATACGCTGTATTGATCGTGTTTGTTTAAGTTCTCCGTCTTATATACACTTGTGCTTTTTTCCTGTTCATCAATATATTGAACAATGTATTGCAAAGACGTATCCGTCGGTACATATACGTACAGTTCATCCGAAGAACGGCCTGTATAACCGCTTTTGCCTGTCAGTGTTCCATGGAATGTATCACTTACCAGCAGACACTTCCAGTCTTCTTCCTTTACTTCGATCCCCGCAACGTCTGCATAGGCATGAAATGCATAATAAGCGCCCAATGATGTCCAATGATGATCACTGTGATAATAGATATCCTCTTCTTTATGCTGTTCTAAAACCGAATACGCATCTACCCATTTGACAGTTTCATTCAACAGTCCATGCAGTTCCTCTATATAGGTTTTCTGATCACGGACGGGCGCAGACATCGGTAAACGCTCCTGCCATATCGATATCGGATTAGGAGCTAAAAGAAACATGATATCTAGTTGCGGATACGTATCCGCAAAATGGTTGATCACGGATGCAAGATTTTCACCGGAAACACTCGGTGCGAAATCTTCAAACAGCTGATCGCCTTTTCCTAAGTAAACACCGTTTAAACGTTTCTTACCCAACATGATATCCAAGCGGCTTTTCATATGAATCCAGGAATCCCGCATAAAAAACTGATCGCTTTTATATTCCGTAAACTGTTCCTGAAAGCGACGGTCAATAAAGCTCTCTATATGAAACTGCGGGAACGTACGCAATACACGGTTTTCCGCATCAGAAAAACTGCGGTCAGGATGAAAAGAAAACAAAAAAGCCGCAGTTAAAACGATGAAAAAGCCATAGCTCATCATCATTTCATATGTTATTTTTTTGCGTCGGATAACTCGCTTCATATATATTCACTCCTAAAACTGCGTATAGAGAAAACTTTGATATGTGGAAGAGATGATGCAGGCGATGGATACGAGGAACAACAGAAGGTATAAAGCACCGACCGCATATTCACCATACCGTATATGATCCCGGAATTTCTCTATCACTTGTTTTACGATCGGCGTCATACATACAAGACCGATGATAAAAAAGAGGATATTCGTCTGTATCAGCCATGCGGAGTACACATCGGAAAATGCACGACTGCCGAACCCGAGCATGATTTGAATATAGGACAACGCCTGCGACAGAGAATCACAGGCAAATAATACCCATCCGAACATCACAGCCAAAAAGGTCAAACACTGCCGCCATAGCGGATGACACTTTTTCATGTAACGATAAAATATATATTTTTCCGCTAACAGCAATATACCGAAATACAATCCCCACGCGATAAAATTCCAATTCGCTCCATGCCATATGCCGGTCAATCCCCATACGATCAAGATATTACGGATATGCTTCTTTATGCCGGTGTGACTTCCCCCTAAAGGGATATACACATAATCGCGGAACCAGCTGCTTAATGAAATATGCCAGCGCCGCCAGAAGTCTCGGATGCTTTGGGCAATGTACGGATAGTGAAAGTTTTCCGATAACGTGATCCCCAGCATCTTTCCGATACCGATCGCCATATCGCTGTATCCGCTGAAATCAAAATAGATCTGCAGCGTATATGCAAGGGCACCGATCCACGCCGTCAATACGGACAGCTCCGTTATTTCGATAGCGGAGATCTCCGTCCATAAAAGACCGAAGGAATCCGCCAAGATCACTTTTTTTGCCAAACCGCTTATAAACCGCTCCACACCGCATGAAAAAGAAGCTATGCTTACATCCGGATGAAGGATCTGCTTTTTCATATCCGCAAAGCGTTCAATAGGTCCCATGATCATCTTGGGGAAAAAGAGGACATACAAACAAAAAACCTTTTTATCTTTCTCCGCTTCGATCTTATGCGTATACACATCGGCAATATAGGAGATTACCATGAAACAATAAAAGGAGATGCCTAACGGCTGCGGCAATACACGATAGCTGATATGCAGCTGAAAGATCTCTTTGAAACTGTCTAAGATAAACCCGTAATATTTCAGATAGACGAGCAGAAACACATGTACGGCGATCGCCTGAATACATAAGTTTTTCCGCTGACGCTGCGTCAGATCAGGATCATCTAACCATGTGCATATAAGATACGTATATGCCATGGACAGCAATATCAAAAAGATATAGATCGGTTCCCCCCAAGCATAAAACAGCAGGCTGGCACCAATTAACAGTGAAGTGCGGAAATGGGAAGGTATAAGGCGATGCAGCAATAAAAGGATCGGTAAAAATGTAAATATGAATACGATACTGTTCAATGCCATTATTTACCATCCTTTCTGTTTATAGATTCTTCTCAAATATCTGTTTCCATTCATGATGTTTGGATATGGATAAAAAGATATACCCTTTCTTTTCCACCATAGTATAATTATCTAATATTCCAACTTGATCAGCACTATAGCCATCATACTTTTTATGTTCGCTTTCTATATATTCCTGTAGTTTTTCTATCAAAGCATCCGCATCCTCCTGCTGTCGCAGACGGAGGATAACAAGCGTTTCCGCAGACATGGCGTCCTTGGAACGATAAGCGAGAAATCCGGCGGTTTCTTCCGCATGGATTTCAAAGTACTTTCTTAATTGTTTCTCGTCCAACGCCTGATAGCGTCCATTCTCTATCGCAGGACTTATCGCTTCCTGCATCTGTTCGATGGACGTATTGCTGTCACCTTGTGTAAACGGATACCAAAGCAAAGCAGCTACAAACAATAAAGGAGTGATATATTTTTTTTCAAATTTCATATCATTTCAGCCTTTCTGCCATATGATCCAGCCAATATGGAAAAAAATCAAATACGGGATGCACGCCGTCATAGTTATAAGGAATATCATATGTCTTGATAATGGAGCTGTTATCGATAAAATCAATATCCATTCTTTCACACATGGATTTCATTGCCGCATTGAATTCCGGATAGCTTGCGTATACCGGGTTGGCATCGATCGCATGCTGCTGGATCGGCAAGATCGCATTGATGTGAAGTCTGACGTGCGGAAGTGCTTCCCGTATTTGTCCTATAACATCCTCATAGCGTTCGATGAACAAGTTTACATCGCCGTTGCAATAGCCGAGATCGTTCATGCCATAAGAAAAAAAGATATCAGTCGGCGCCAGCCGTATGACCGTCTGTATATCATCACCGATCGTCGCCAAATTCTTACCTCTGTCGGCAACGACCTGGATCGGGTTTAACAGATTATATTCCACCAAACCCGCCGCAATGGAATCCCCCATCACGACCGTATTGCGAAATATTTCACGGTAATTGAGCGTACCGCCTTCTGCTTTCTTCCGTTTGCGGGCAAGCGCTTCCTGAACGCCTGCGACCGTATTGCTGACACTGCTCATATCCGCTTCTTCGATCTCTTTTAACAGCGCGATGTTCTGATCGATCTCCTGCTGTTTTACATCTGATGAAGAACAAGCACTTAAAAGAAAAAGAAGTACTGAAATTGCAATGGTTTCTGTTCTTCCTCTCATCTTTTCACTTCCGCTCTAAAATAATTTTATATAATGTTTTAAATCACGATGACTGATATAGCCGTTTTCTACAAAGAAATTTTCTAATTTTTTTCGATACCGATCGGCAACCAGACGTATTCCGGTATAGCCGAATTGCTTAGAACGTTTTTCCAATTCCGCGTACAGTTTTTTTGCGGCTTCCAATTCCCGAGGATGTTGATCATCTACGGCAAATGCGATCGCATTCATCAATTTGCTGGAATATAATGTTTCATATGGGGAACCGTGTGCATATCCGATCATCTCAGAACCGCATTCCACAACGAGGAGAATATCATTTCCCGCATCCAGCAACGACAGTATACGGCCGTATACTTCTTCCATCGGATAATCATATCCGAGCTGTTGATTCAGACGATAAACACCGGCGGCATCATCTGCATTCATAATTCTTACGTTGATCTCCATAAAACCCTCTGCTCCCTCATATACAATCTATGTAATATCATAGCATAATTTTACATCTCTGCGTTATGATATTTTCATAAATAATAAATGATCGTTAATTCAGTTCATGAAATTCCCGATATACGTCATTTCTGGATAAACCGTATTGCTTGGCTACGCGCCGTATCGCTTCATTCGTCGTACATCCTTCTTTAATATAGCGATGTATCTGATCACGGATCATCGGCATTTCCGCTGCCGGCTCGCAAGATTCACTCGCTCCTGCGACGACGATCACCATTTCTCCTTTTAATTCCTCTTCCAGTTCCGATAGTTCCGATAAGCTGCCACGCAGGAATTCCTCATGTTTCTTCGTTATTTCCCGAGCGATGCAGATATCTCTATTTCCCAGTATTTCCAGCATATTTTTTAATGTTTTCAGCACTCGGTGCGGTGCCTCGTAAAACACGAGTGTCTGCGGATAAAACCGCAGATCATGCAATTCCCGAATGCGCTCTTTTTCCGCACTCGGTAAAAATCCGTGAAATAACACGTGCTTCGTCGGTAATCCGCTTGCGACTAAGGCATCCAGCATCGCATTGCTGCCGGATACCGGAACGACAGGATATCCGGCCTTGATGACCTGCTGCGTCAGCGGCAGACCCGGATCGGAGATTAACGGATATCCGGCATCGGAAACGAGGGCTATCGATTTCCCTTGTTCCAAAAGTTGAATAATCCCCTTTGCACTTTCTCGTTCATTATGCATATGATGCGCGATCAGCCTCGTATGAATCTGAAAATGATGTAAAAGCTTCATCGTGTTTCTCGTATCCTCCGCCGCGATTACATCCACACATTGCAAGACCTCGATCGCCCGAGGTGACATCTCCTGAAGATTTCCGATCGGTGTCGCTACCACATATAGCGTCGGTTTGGAACCTTCAAAACTTTTTTGCCGTTTCATATCATCACCTGTCGGAAAAATCCAAGTTCGGCCAAAGCTCTTTAAAATCCAAGAACTGTACATCTTCGCGATTTTCGATCTTTGCCTGTTTCAACAATACGTTAATACTCGTTACCCGATATTTATTTCCTTTATATTCGATTTGCGAATTCAACTTCGGCAATCCCTCTTTCATTTTTTTATATTGTGCATCTTCATATTTTAGACAGCACATTAGCTTCCCGCACTGTCCGCTTAGCTTTTGAATATTTAAAGAGAGGTATTGATTTTTTGCCATATTAATGGAAATCACATCAAAGTCATTCAAAAAGCGAGAGCAGCATGTCTCCATACCGCATGTGCCCAAACCACCGATGATCTTTGATTTATTTCTAGGTCCGATCTGCCGCAACTCTATGCGACATTTGAAGATGCTTGCCAGCTCCTTTAAGAGTTCACGGAAATCGACGCGTTCATCTGCAACGTAAATAAAGATGATCTTACTGCAATCAAGCGTATATTCCGCTTCAATCAAATTCATCTCCAAGCCGAGACGCTCAATGCATTCCTGACAGATCTTCATGGCATCTTTTGCTTTTTGAATATTTGCTTCCTTATTTTTCAGATCTCGTTCATTCGCCTTGCGAACGACCGGCTTTAATTCCAGACCGTTAGGAATAAATACCTCTGTCTCTTTTACGATCGTTCCGATCTCCAAGCCGCGGATCGTTTCGACAACGACCATATCGCCTACCTTATACGTAGGTTTATCTGTCCCGAACGAATAAATCTTCTTTGATCCGCTAAAGCTCACATAGGCCACATATGCATAGCTCTTAGCCGGTGTATCTTTATGTTCGTGTTCTTTGCGATTCATTTCGTAGCCTCCTTCATTTCATATACCATCTGATCCATCAATAGGGGAATATTGACAGATCGAAGCAAAGTATCCTGCACATTCAGCAAAATACGTATCATCTTTGTGTAATCGATTTGAAACATATGCATCGCATCGATCGTTTTTTGATACCAAGGATCTTCTTTCGGATGATCACTCATACAATCTCGGAAAAAAATATCCAGCATACGAATAAAATATCCGGTATTGATCTTATTCAGCTTCTGCTTTTTGCCTGCACTTTCCAACTGCAGGAATAAAAGCGCACGATACGGCGTTTCCTTATACTCGTTCAAAAATCCTTTAAAGAGATAGAATGCATGCTGATAGTCTTCGCTTTCGCTCACTTTTAAAATCTCCTTCGGATCACGGATCATACTGCTCAACAGATATGCGTTTATCTCATCCAAATCTTTTCGGACCATTTGATAGCATTGTCCTTGTGTCAACGGTTGAAATGGTATCATCTGACAGCGGGATAAGATCGTAGGAAGGATGCGGTCAAGCTGTTCCACTATGAGAATAGCTGTCATCATTCCATCCGGCTCTTCCAAAAACTTCAAAAGAGAATTCAGCGCATCCGCGGTAGCGTTTTCCGCATGATCGATGATATAGATCTTCTGTCCGCCTTCTTCTATGCCGGTTTTATAAAACGCGTGCTGAAGAGCGATAATATCCTGTTTTTTGATCGTAGTCACCGTACCGTCTATATATCTGAGATCCGCATAGTTGCCATGTTCGATACGATCACATACCGCACAGCCTTCACAAGCAAATCCCGATTGCTCACATACCAAGCTTTTTGCTAGAAGGTAAGCCGCTTCTTTCTTCGGTGTTCCCGAAGGACCGTGAAACATATATGCATGCGCCAGCTTTTTATTGCGTAAAGAGTTTTCCAATATCCGATAGGCAACCGGCTGCTGTTCCTTTAATTCATTTCTAAACATAACGCTTCAAAATCTCCATGATCGTTTCATATGTATGTGCAATAACATCATCCAAAGCATCATTTGCATCCACACAATAGATCCTATCGGCAAATCGACGCTTTACTTCTTCATACCCTTTTGCGACGAGCAGATGAAACTCCTTCGCTTCATTATCCAAACGGTCTTTGTTCCCGCGCAGCTGAACACGCTTCATTCCGGTCTCGAAAGAAACATCAAGAAAAACCGTCGCATCCGGCATGTGATCTTCTACCGCAAAACCATTCATATGCAGGACTTCCTCTATCCCCAGACCTCTGCCCACGCCCTGATAGGCAAGCGAACTGTCAATAAAGCGATCACACAATACGATCTTGCCGTCTGCCAACGCCGGCAATATTTTTTCAATTAAGTGCTGGCGGCGGCTAGCCGCATATAAAAGCGCTTCCGTCCTTGCATCCATCGCTGTATTATCCGGATTTAAAATGATCTCTCGAATCTGTTCCGCAATCGAAATGCCTCCGGGTTCTCTCGTATAGATGACCGGATACCCTTGTTGTTTCAGTATATCATATATACGACGGGACACCGTGGTCTTCCCGCATCCGTCATTGCCTTCAAATGTAATAAAGATACCCTTATGCATATCCATTCTCCTCATATGTTTCTATTATATCATTTTCACATCTACATAGAAACTAAAACATCCCCTATTCTCATTTATTGGATACGTTTTTATAAATTTTTGTATAATTTTTTTATTCCGGTCATATACTAGGTATAGGGATTGACGATATCCCTTTTCATATAGCGGATCTTCCGCAGAAAGGATCATGCATACATGATCCTTTTTATGTTCTTTCATAGATTTTAGGAATTACCGCCGTATATGCGTATGAGATATACGAAGGTGATCTATGAAGCACCGAGTATGTGAAAGGAGTCAGTCGAATGGAGCATATGATGATGCTCTATCTGATCCTTTGGATTTCCGTAATAAGACTTCAGATATTTAAGCAGAAGTAATTCCGGCAGATCAGCATTTCCCATTCTATTTGATGTGTCTTTGATACCTCCTTATTAGAAAAGGCAAGTCCCAGAACTTGCCTTTTCCATACTTCTATATCTTTGACACTTGTATTATTATACAAGATGCGAGAATCGAATCCTATCAGGGTAATATTTAGAATTTCCTATATAGTAAGTATACATAACCCTAATAAACAAAGCTTTTCTTATTTTAGAATATTATTATTTTATTCTATTTTAGAAAGAATATGCTTTACAGCTTGTGAAGCACACAGCAGACCTGCGGCTGAAGGTACAAACGGTGTGCTTGCCGGCGGCATCTTCTGCTTACGGGTAAGCCCATCCGCATCTACAACCGTCCTTTGCACATAGGGAAGCTCTCGGCTGCATACGACAGGGATCTTTCCTTTGATACCTCGTTTACGTACTTGCTGGCGCATAACCTTTGCCAGCGGATCATCCTTTGTTTTCATCAGTTCGCTGACTTGCAGCTGCGATGGATCCCAACGGTTTGCCATACCCATACTGGAAATAAACGCAATCTCATGTTCCAGACAATACTGTATCAATTCCAATTTTGCACTTACCGTATCGATTGCATCCACAATAAAATCCACCGGCTCGGAAAACAGCAGGGACTGTTTTTGAGCACAGTAAAATTCATCATGACAGATCACTTGTATATCGTTTCGATAAGTGTATATCCGTTTTTTCATAACGGCGGTCTTAGACTGACCGATCGTCGCAAAATCCGCATGGATCTGCCGATTGAGATTGCTCGGCGCAATCGTATCATGATCCACCAATATCAACGTGCCGATACCGGAACGGGCAAGCGCTTCCGCAGCATACGATCCGACACCACCGACACCGATGACCATTACGCAGGCTTCCTTCAATCTGGTAATGCCTTCTTTACCGATCAAAAGTTCCATTCTTTCCAGATAGATATCCATATTCCTATTCTTTCCTTTTCTTTTATTTTGATGCTATAAATGTCTGAAGGTCATCGATGATATCCTGTTTCCATGTTTCTTTATCCACATCATACCAGTGCATAGGAAGCTGATTGCGAAACCAGGTATATTGCCGTTTCGCAAAGTTACGCGTGTTTTTTTTGATATCTTCCACCGTCTCTTCCCACGATGCTTCTTTATGAAAATATCGCTTCCATTCCTTATATCCGATTCCCTGCATACTTTGCAGCTGCCAGTCTTCTTCTTTTTCAATCAGCCTTTGAACTTCTTCATAAAGACCCTTTTCTATCATCCGGTCCACACGACGGTCAATGCGTTCATATAAACGTTCCCGTTCCATAGTAAGACCGATCATATAAACATCATATAGTAAAGTGTGCTCTTGCCGATTGACGATCTCGCTCTTTTTTCTTCCTTGATGCGCTATCTCCAATGCCCGAATGATTCGCTGACGATTATGCGGATGAATCTTTTCACATGCGTCCGGGTCGACCAGTTTCAACATCTCATACAACTGCGATTGTGAACACGCCGTAAGAAACTTACGAAAATCTTCATCAGCTTCCTGTTTGGGAAATTCATAATCATACACACAAGCTTTGATGTATAAGCCGGTGCCGCCGCAGATGATCGGAATTTTTCCGCGTTTTGTGATCTGTTGCATATATGCTCTGGCTCGTTTTTGAAACTCCATGACGCTGTATGCATCCCGATAAGACAGCTCATCGATCAGATAATGGGCAATCCCCTGCATCTCCGCTTGTTCCACTTTTGCCGTTCCGATGCTCATCTCTTTATAAATCTGCATGGAATCCCCGCTGATGATCTCGCCGTTCAGCTGTTTTGCCAGCGCTACGCTGATATCCGTTTTCCCTGCCGCTGTCGGTCCGGCAATCACGATTACCTTTTCCATTTATCCGCCTCTTTGAAATTCCTTAAACAATTGGTCATCGCTTAAGCAGATAAACGTCGGACGGCCATGTGGGCAATGAAACGGCTGTTCGCATCGCTGAAGATCTTCAACCACCTTTTGCATCTCCGCCATCGTCAAGGACCGATGAAAGCGGATAGAACTATGGCATGCCATGGTCGCAATTGCTTTTTTCCGCAGTTTGTTTTCATCAATTTCCTGATCTTTGATCCAAATATCGATCATATCTTGTAAAAATGCTTTTTCATCCAGCGTTTCCATCCATAACGGAACTTCCCGGCATAAAAGCGTTGCTTCGCCAAACACTTCCAGCCGGATACCCAAAGCGGACAGCGCTTCATTCAAGGAGGCAATCATGGAGACCGCAGCGATCGTACTGTCGATCTGTACCGGCACAAGCAATGGCTGCGTCTCGTTTTGCCCTGCCTCGATCTTCTTTTTGATCCATTCATAATGATAACGCTCCTGCGCGGCATGCTGATCAATGATGTAAAGTCCTTCTTCTCCTTGGGCTAATATATAACAATTGTGGAGCTGTCCGATCACTTGCAGCTGCGGCATCGACGGATGATGTTCCGTTATTTCCGGCTTTTTTTCTGCGGGTATTTCCAGCTTTTCCGTCATATCATACAGTTTTATCGGTGTTGCCGTTTCCACGGTCTTTTCTTCTTTAGAAAGTGTGTTCTCTTCTTGGGAAATAGTTGTTTTCTCTATGGAAATAGCATCTTTATTAAAACCGGACGGTGCAAAAGAAGGATAGCTTCCTTCCTCTTCCAACGCAATATCTACAACACTGGAGGTAACGACTTCTATATCGGTATCCCCTTTTTCTTCCTGCGGTATTTCCAAGACCTTTTCCGAAGAAAAACTCTCATCGATCTCTTTATGCAGCTGTTTTCTTTGCGGATCTACATATTGCAGATCAAAGCTCTGCATCGTCACCTTTTCTTTCACTTTCGAGACTTTTACTTCATTGACATGAAAGTTTTCTTTCAGCGCTTCTTCGATGCTCCTGTAAAGCAATTTTTCCAGCTGCCGTTCCTTGGATAATCGGATTTCCCATTTGGACGGATGAACGTTGACATCCACCAGCTGGGCATCCATCATGATATTCAATACGACGATCGGATATTTATCTTTAGGAAGATACGGTGCATATGCATCCATGACGGCTTTCTGCAAACGATAAGAACGAATCATGCGTTCATTGACATATAACAGCATGTAATATTTCGTAGCTCTTTGAAATTCCGGTTGCAATATATAGCCGCGCACTTTGTAATCGGCATCGCTTGTATCAATGAAGATCGCCGTTTTCGCGCTTTCACGGCCATAGATCTGCATGATGACTTCCAACAGTTCCCCGTTGCCGGTCGTCTGAAAAACCGTCCTTCCGTCATGTGACAGATGAAAGGCGATTTCCGGATGAGCCAATGCAAATTTCTGTACGACATCGGAGATCAATGAAAATTCATATTGCGGTGATTTTAGATGTTTAAAGCGCGCCGGTGTTCTTTGAAACAAATTGCGTACTTCCAACATCGTCCCTTTCGGTGCAGGTGATGGCTTTGCATGCTCCAAAGAACCATAGCGTATTTCCACTTCGGTAGAGTCCGTTCCGTCATTCGTTCGTAAGATCACATGAGATACGGACGCAATAGAGGGCAGCGCCTCCCCGCGAAATCCCATCGTCTGGATATTCCACAGATCATTGACGTCTTTCAGCTTGCTTGTCGCATGTCTCTCAAAAGCCAGTGTCGCATCCTGTGCATCCATCCCGCAGCCATCGTCGATGACGACAATGCTTTCAATGCCCCCTTGTCCGATTTGAATGTCGATAGTTTCCGCTTTCGCATCGATACAATTTTCCACAAGTTCCTTCACGATGCCCATCGGTCTTTCCACGACTTCTCCGGCAGCGATCATATTGCTTAAATGCGCATCCAAGCGATTGATGATGCCCATACGCTCACCTTCTTTCTCATTCTGTTTTTTTCTTTAATTCATTCAGCATCTGCAACGCTTCCATCGGCGTCATGCTGTTCACGTCGACCATATCCAACATACGGCGGATCTCTTTATTGCACGGATCTTCTTTTTCCATAAAAATCGGCATCTCCGTCTGAGAAAAACCGCGGTCTTCGATCTCATACCCCTCTAACAATGCTTTAGCCCGATCCAATACCGATTCCGGTAGTTTTGCTAAACGAGCCACATTGATTCCATAGGATCTGTCCGCTTTCCCATCCAACATGCGGTACAAAAACGTCACTTGTTCATTTTCTTCATGTACTTCTACATGAATATTGTGGATACTCGGATTGGATGCTTCCAAACCGGTCAGTTCATGATAATGGGTGGAAAACAAGGTCTTTGCGCCGATATTCTGATCAATATATTCGATCATCGCCTGTGCTAAAGCCATACCGTCATACGTTGATGTACCACGTCCGATCTCGTCGAATAATATCAAGGAGTGCTTTGTAGCATGCTGGAGCGCATGGTTGGCTTCCATCATTTCTACCATAAAGGTAGACTGTCCGGACATGATATCATCACTGGCACCGATGCGTGTGAAGATCTTATCGAATATCGGAAGACATGCTTTTCTAGCCGGCACATAACAGCCGATCTGTGCCATGATGACAAGTAGCGCTGTCTGCCGCATAAACGTAGATTTACCGCCCATATTCGGTCCGGTGATCATCATGATATGTACGTTTTCATCCATATGAAGACTATTGGATACATAGCGTTTCTGCTTCATAAGCGTTTCTAAGATCGGATGGCGCGCTTCGTCCAGTTCCAAACCGGCTTCCTCATGAAATACCGGGCGTACATAGCCGCTTCCGTTAGAAACCTCAGCCAATGCATACAAAGCATCGATCGTTGCCAAGGCATGTGCCATAGCATGCAGCTGAATGAGGTATCCTCTCGCTTTTTTCAAAAGATCTAAAAACAGCTCCGTTTCCATGCGGATACTGCGCTCTTGCGCATGTACGATTGCATCTTCCTTTTCTTTCAGTTCTTCTGTTATATAACGTTCCGCATTGGTCAGCGTCTGTTTACGTACATAACCGTATTCCTCTTTGATCTGATCCAAATTTGCTTTTGTCACTTCTATGTAATAACCGAAAACACGGTTATAACCGATCTTCAATGATTTGATACCGGTACGTTCCCGCTCTTTTTGTTCCAGCTCTAAGATCCAATCTTTTCCGTTTTTACCGATCTTTCGTACTTCATCCAGTTCTTTGTTGTAGCCATCCGCAAAGATACCGCCGTCCTTAATGCTGATCGGCGCCTCTTCTACAATGATGCCATCGATCTCTTGTAAAAGTTCTTCACATGTATCAATTGTCCGAAATTCTTCATAACTTTCGCATTCCTGCATCAGCGCAAAGATCTGCGGTGCATGCTGAAGCGTTTTTGTCAGTCTCTGAATATCTCTGGGATTTGCATTTCCATATGCTATGCGGGCACTCAGCCTTTCAATATCGTAAACATACGACAGATGTTCTTTCAATTCGTCTTTTTTAATAAAGTTCTTATTTAAAAATGCGATAGCATCCTGACGTTTGCATATCTCTTGTATGTCAATGAGCGGAAATTCGATCCATTTGCGCAGACAGCGTGACCCCATGGCACTGCGGCACTTATCCAAAAACCCCCAAAGGGTAGTAGATCGTGAGTTCATCCGCACCGGCATCGTAAGTTCCAGATTTTGTTTGGTCGCATAATCCATCTGTACAAAGTCCTGTTCATGTACCATCTCCGCTTTTCTCAGATGTGCCATGCTTTGTTTCTGCGTTTCATCCAGATAATTCGTAAGTAGACCAAATGCGCGATGGATCCGTTCATCATCGATATCCATGATACGTTCTTTATATTCTATTTTTATAGTATGATCATGTTCGTTTGATATCGTTATATACGGCAATTCCTGCATCATCTTTGCCAGTTTCGCATCAAAGGTATCTTCTATAACGATCTCTTTTACATGGTATGACATGATGATACGCTGAACAGAAGATAGATTTTTATCGATATGCATCGCTTTTACTTCACCTGTTGTCATTTCACATAGTACACATGCGATACCGTATTGATAATCATAGAAAGAAGCGATATATGATGTCTCTTTTTCACTTCCGATCCCTTCCATGATCGTCCCCGGCGTTACGATGCGAATAACATCTCTTTTGACGATACCTTTTGTTTCCGCAGGATTTTCTAACTGTTCTACGATCGCTACCTTATATCCTTTTTGTACAAGGCGTTGAATATATCCGTTTGCCGCATGGTAAGGAATACCGCACATCGGTACTCGTTCTTCCACACCGGCATTTCTTCCTGTCAATACGAGATCAAGCTCTTGTGAAGCTGTTTTTGCATCATCAAAAAACATCTCATAAAAATCGCCTAAACGATAAAATACGATCGCATCCAGATGCTGTTTCTTCACTTCCAAATATTGCATCATCATCGGTGTATATTTCTTTTCTTCCACCATGTAATCACTCCCGGTTTTCATTTATTATATCAAAAATATTTACATTATGACATGAAATCCTTTTGGAACATGTCACAGATAGAAAATCCTCTGTTATTCATATCGCATCACGATACTTACCGTAATATCTAACATAAACAGAGCCGGACGCTGTTGTTGATCCAATGCATATGTCCACCTAGCATCATAGGAACCGATATATGATACAAAAACAGCCGACGTCGGTTTTTCAAATCCAGTTGCTGGAGTAGAACTCAAAACTCCTTCTAGGTTATTCTCAGTCTCTTTATGATAAGCAAATACATTATCAATGGAACCATTTAAATTTTGTCCAATAATCGGTATCAGTGTCCTGGAATAAGAAATCGTGCTCCCCATAGAATCGAAACCCACCTACAACAGAACCCCGTTCCTCACCATATTAACCGAATCCCACCTTGCAACGGAACCCCGCTCCTCATTATCTTCTTTCTACCTTTCCTCTGTATCTTATATCGAATCATAATACTTATTATAATTATCGAATATGTACAGAGCCGGACGCTGCGGATCTTGCGTCCATCGAGCCTGTTCACAATCCCATGAACTTCCGTCATTCATTAAGTTAAAGCATAACTTTCCAGAACTGGGAGAAGAAAGAGCAGCGACCGTATTTCTAGAAAATGATAAACCTGTTAAGGAATAGAAGAAATGAGCATCTATGTTCCCCGGTGAGATCGTACTGCAATTACTTAACTTAACAGCAATAGAATGGGATACAGAAATCGTGCCCTCAAATGACGGAATTTCGATCTTATTTTACCTTCCTTTTCTTATCAATCTCTTGTTAGTTTTCACATATTAAAATGCACCTCCACAATTTTATATCCAAATTATAAGGTGCACTTTATTTTTTTGCTAGTTTTTAGCGGCCATGCGAGATGCCGGAGCTTTTTCCTCTGTTTTCGTCGGTACTTCTTCCTCTGCCATTTGATTGCGTTTCATGATGAGGATCTCCTTCTTAACGATCGTCGATATATTGCCAAGACGAATCATATATCCTTCTCTCGACTCTAAAATCAGATAGGCTCCGCATTCCTTTAGTTTTGAAAAGTCAACCTTATCTCTTCGATCCAGACCTACGGTAATCTTATCCGGTGTAGATTCCACGATAAGAATATTATCTAAACCGCCAAGACTTTGTACAATCTTCTTCGCTACACGCTTAGAATCACCGAGTGATGATAAACCGATCGCGAACTTTTTAAAGTATATCCTCGTAAAGATGAAAAACAAGAGGAAACAAACGGCACCTACCGTACCGATAGTAACCATCGTCTGAAAATATTTCGGATCGCGCAAATATTGAAGCAGATCCAGAGAAGATCCCGGATTCGCAACCATCAGACTGCCGGTAAACGAATAGCCGATACTGACTCCCATGATCTGAAAAACAGCATATAGAAAACCGACAATGAGTATGTAGATGATATAAAGCATCGGAGATAATACAAGCATGAATAACTCGATTGGAAGCGGGTTTCCGCAGATGATGGAAAGCAGAACAGCGGTTATAATAAATAGGCGATATCGCTTTCGATCCTTTTTACTGCTTACAAGAGAGTAATACGCCAAAATGAACGCCGGCATAATAAATATATTAATAATATAGAAAGGAGTAATAAACTTACCCGCATTTACTTGTGTGATAGACAGCGACTGCTGCGCCATCCAAATATTGATGTCTCCTTTATAAACGACACCAAAACTGTCCGTTAAAGTTCCACCGTATTCATTCAGCCAAAAAGCATTTCGCGGTATATCGGAAAGATTGCATAATGCAGACAGACGTTCGGTAATCCCATAGATGAACATATTCAACGGATTGGAAGAATCTTCTCGTATGATGGTAAAGATCCCCAAAAATACCTGGATCACGATCGGCCATATATAAGTGATCATAATTCCGGCAAGAACACTTATAAAGATTACGGAAAGCATAGCATATGCATCATGATCGATGAAAGAAAATATACCGTGCATGGAATAATGACGTGAACGGCGATACATCCTTACGGAAATGAAATATGCGAGCACTAAACCGAATATCCCCAAATTATACGGAACATGTACCCCTTCAGTAAAAATGCCTCCTTTGGGAATATTAATTTCCACACCGAGAATACTGGAATAAAAATATTCCGGAAAACCTGTCTTTTTTAAAAACAATACGATCACCATGATCGTAAAGAAACTTACAAACCCTAAAATCACAGGGACAGAATCTTCGTAATTCTTTGTCAGCAGTTTTAAAAATACAAGCACAGGAAATATATTGATAAGAAATCCTCCGGAATAGCGAAGGATCTCACTCAGCATGAGCGTAAAATCACTGTCCGCTCTCCATAGAAATTCCACATTCGTATTCACGATGGTGCTTCCTATACCCAAAAGCAGAACTCCGAAAAACATGACTTTCAGAGGAAATTGAAAATATTCTAACAGGGAATGCCACCTGGACATATCATCACCTCATGTAATATAATACCATGTATCCAAATGCGATTCAAATGTAAATACATGTGTATCTTTCTTTATATTTTTATACACATACATAATTTTATTCATATGCCGTGTTATAATATAGCATATATATAGGAGCGTGAGTGATGAAACAGAAATTATTCAAAGTGAAAGAATCGAAGCGTTTTGATTTTCTTTTTATGGGTATTATCATCATGATGGCGCTGACGAGTTTTCTTGCTCTATATACCGCCTTTCCGTTAATTGCCAGAAACGGCGGACCGGATATCTTAATGCGGCAAATGCAATGGTATATCATAGGCTTTGCGGCGATGGGCATACTTATGTATCTCGGGAATGATTCCATCTATACGGCCGCAAAGGTTCTCTATTGGTTTCTTCTTATCGCCTTGCTCTATCTGCTGATCAATAAAGAGATCATCAACCGCTTTCTCGGTTCTTCCTACAACCTGCCCTTTGTACTAAGGGTAAACGGTGCTACATCGTGGTTTTCTTTTTCCGGGATCGGTTCTTTTCAGCCAAGTGAGTTTATGAAGGTCGTTTTGATCATTATATCTGCCGGTATCATCAACGAGCATAACGCGGAAAAGATGATCGATACCTTTCAAAGCGATATCGAACTATTTATAAAGATCGCCAAGTGGGCACTGCCTCCTATTTTGATGATATTAATGCAGCCGGATACCGGTGTAGTTATCATCATCGGGGTATCGTTACTCGTGATGCTGATGTGTTCCGGCATCAAGCGGGAATGGATCTTCCTGATCGCAGCTGCGGTTATCGGAATACTCGTTATATTTTTCTATTTGTATTTCTTTCATTTCAGCTTTCTTTCTTCTTTATTCGGTAATAACGGCGCTTATAAGCTCAGCCGTATCACAAGCTGGTTGAATCCGGAAAGCGATATCTTGAATACCGGTAATCAATCTTATACCGCTATGATGGCGCTGGGATCGGCCGGATTATTTGGATTAGGCTTGCAGCCGGATATCGGATTGCATATACCGGAAGCACAGACAGACTTCATCTTTGCGGTGTTTGGAAATGGTTTTGGTTTGATCGGCTCCCTGTTGATTTTAGGTTTATGTCTGGCATTGGATCTGCGTTTGATCAGCATTGCGACATTTTCTAAAAACAATTTTGAAAAGTATTATATTTGCGGGATCTTGGGTATGCTTCTGTTTCAGCAAGTTGAAAATATCGGCATGATTATCGGACTGCTTCCGATAACCGGTATCACATTGCCTTTGATCTCTTATGGCGGATCTTCGCTCTTGTCTTATATGCTGGCATTCGGCATTGTGATGAATGCCAGTGTAAAAGCGAAAAAAGGATCGGAATACATATATAAAAAGGGATTTTGATATAAAAGCCGTACATTTTTATATGTACGGCTTTTTATTATGCTCTTTTTTATAAAATAAGGATAACAGCATTATAACTATCCACTATGATATCGCACATCTGTCCTTATCCGTTTCCGTATCATAACAGGCAACTTCACAGTTTTTCAACATATACCGAAAATAATCGTTTTCTTCTTTTAACTCTCGGAAATAAGCATATATCGGTAAACTGACCCCGCCATGCGCTACTATTAAAACGTTATTATATTCTTTTTTTAGAATATCATCAACAAAATCTTGTACGCGAGTAAAAAAAGAGACTGCAGTTTCTTCTCCATTACGGCTATGCAATGTATCAAATTTCCAAAATTCCCGAAAGTTAAGATCCTTTACATAACTTCCTTCATATCCGCCAAAATCTCTTTCTAATAAACGATCGTCGTATAATATCGGAAGATGCCGTTCCTGATTGATGATCTCTGCCGTCTGTTTCGTTCTGGTAAGGGGGGAACAGAAAATACAGTCCAAAGGAATCGCATTCAGTTTTTCTTTTGTTTCTAATGCCTGTTTTTTTCCTTCTTCATTCAACGGTATATCTGTCCTTCCTTGTATGATTCCTTTTTTATTCCAATCTGTCTGTCCATGGCGTATAATAAATAATTTCATATGTTTTCTATACTCCTAATATAATGTTTTTAATCTTTTTAAATAGCTGTATTCACGATATCGGGCAAAACGAACTCGTTTATCAGACATCGTACAGCATATCTTTTTGACATCTTTTAAATCGATATGAAGATGATCATAACCTAGCAGTGCATCACTGAAATCTTCCGATTGAAACGTTACCTGACGATTTTCCATCAAAATATAAGGATTTCCTAATGAACGGTGTTTGCGATGCTGAATCGCTGTGATTTCCGATAACTGCATAAGGGATAAACCGCTGTCAATGACCGCTCCTCCAAGACTTCGGTTATAGGCGCTGCTGCCTGCCTGCGTACAAAGACAAATACCGGATCCACGACAAGTTTCAAAAAATTCTCCGTCTACATAAACATCTGTTTGTTGGGTACGAATAATATTTTCGATACGCATTTCATTCAATGCGTATACTCTTTGCATACCTTCACGGTATATATCGATCTGAAGCAGGTATGACGCAAAGATATCCGGTTTTTTATGCAGAATATCCCGAATACATATATCGATCTCGTCTTCGGTATAATCAGTGAAAAAACCGAGAGTTCCTGTATGGATACCTAAAAAAGAAATATGATCCAGCTGCGGCAAATATTTATGAACACCGTACAGCAATGTCCCGTCTCCGCCTACACAGATAACGATATCGGGATTTTCTTTGTCATAACACCAGCCATTTTTTAAAAGACCGTCTTTTATTTTATTTTCCGCTGCTTCCGACTTTTGATCTTTTTTCGCAACGATAGAAAACTTGTACATATCGCCACTTCCTTTTCCATATGTTCTATTGTATCATATTCGTAAAGGTGATGTATATGAAGAATGGCATTGAAAAAGAATACAAAATCTTATTGTCCAAAGAACAATTTAAAGCGTTATGCAGCATGTATGAAACCCTGCATTTCATAAAACAGGTAAATACATATTACGATACAGCAAATATGGATATTCAAAAAAAACACGGTGCTATGCGTATACGCGAAAAAGAGAATACATATATCTTTACTTTAAAAATGCAGCATGGTGCCGATCTTATGGAACATGAATGTATCGTTCCTTATCATACGGCGCAAGTATTTGAGATCTCCGATATAAAGAAGATTTTAAATATGTATGAACTTCACGGTCCTTTTAAGAAAATTGCCGTATGTACAACCTACCGTGCTGTCGTAGCCGATGAGTTTGCGGAATTGTGTTTTGATATCAATACGTACGGGAATGTAACGGATTATGAAATAGAATATGAATATATATGCGAGCATGACGGTCTCAGCGCTTTTCATAAAATCTTAGAGCCGATCGCAGTGACGTATCATAAAAATTGTGCATCTAAAATAAAACGGGCATTGGATGCCGCAAAGAGATGACAGTCTATTATATCTTTCTGAATATGATTGGCTTTCTAACCATGGGCGTGGATAAGTGGAAAGCGAAATATCACCGATGGCGTATTTCGGAAAAAAGCCTGCACATCATCATATGGACAGGTGGTATGTTCGGTATATGGATGGGAATGATCCTCTTTCATCATAAAACAAAAAAGAAGATCTTTTATCTCTCCATCATCGGATCTTGCATACTTCATCTGATCTTCCTATATATTTTCATAGAGCATTCCTTATATTTGATATAAAAAAGTTTGGGAAATACTATGTTGTACTTTCTGATGTTTCACGTGAAACATCTTTTTTATAAAGAGATAAAAATATTGATTTACCGGGATATATTCTTTTTCTTTATTTTTGCATCATCGACGATTATTTTTTTCATGATTCTATCCTATGAAACAAATCGATTCTTATATATTTTTCATTCAATATCTATGATATTTCTCATGTCCACGTAATGATATAATAGCACGGAATTATAGAAGTAAAAAATTAAAAACCCTTTTAATAAAGGGTTTTTAATTATTAAACTTTTATAATATTCTCATAAAATTATAAAATTTCATCCATTTTCTTGCGACCTTCGATAGCTTTGATCAACGTCAGTTCATCAGCGTAATCCAAATGCCCTCCCATCGGTAAGCCATGCGCTATTCTCGTAACAGTAACGGGAAATTTGGAAAGCAATTTTGAAAGATATAATGCTGTAGTTTCTCCTTCTACCGTAGGATTCGTCGCGATAATAATCTCTTTTGTATGCTCGTGAATGCGCTCCAGAAGCCCGGAAATATTAATATCTTCCGGCAATATTCCTTTTGAGGTCGATATCACTCCGTTTAGAACATGGTACAATCCGTTATACTCCCGTGTCTTCTCCATTGCGATAACATCCTTCGGGCTTTGCACAACACAGATGACGCTTTGATCACGATCATGATCGCCGCATATATCACATGTTTCCTCTTCTGAAAGATTCCCGCATATGCTGCACATCTGTATACCGTCACGAATTTCTATAAGGCTTTGAATAAAATCATTCAGCTTCTCTTCATTCCATTCGATCGTTTCATATGCATAGCGTTCCGCTGTTTTCAATCCTACTCCTGGAAGTTTGCGATAACTTTCGATCAGCTGTTCAAACTTTTTCGGATACATTAAAATCCACCAGGCATTTTAATACCGCCAGTCAATGCCTTCATCGTTTCCTCTTTATCCGTTACCGCCTTATCAAAGGCATCATTCAGAGCAGTGATCAACATATCTTGTAAAACTTCTTTATTTTCTTTTTTCAATAATGTATCGCTGATATCAATATCCGCAACCGTCATATTCCCACTGACCGTCGCTTTCACCAATCCGCCATTAAGCGTTGCCTCATATGTTCTCGTATGCAATTCATTTTCCGCTTGAGAAATTTCTTTTTGCATCTTCTGTGCCTGTTTTAATAGATTTTGCATATTCATGATCTCATTCCTCCGTTATGATAATATTTCCTTCACCAAATAGATCCATCACAAGTTCTGTTTCTGTCTTTTCTTTCTCTTCCTTTACAACCCTTTTATGCTTTTCGAATACTAAAGGTTCCGGCAATGTGTTGCTTTTCATTCTTTCTTTAAAAACCGCAATTACTCTGTCCTTCTGTTCGGAAGATACGGCGAATATCTTTTTATAACTATGCAGCAGCATATTGGTAAACTCGTCAAATTCATTATGTTCATTACGATCATTAATATCATTAGCTTCTGCTTGATTGTCAACGGCAAGAACCAAATAATCAGAGGCACTTGCCATAATTTCCGTATTCTTTAATGTATTCGCAGGTTTTGCCCATTCTAATTCTACCGTATATCGTTCAATATCCATGAAGCACTCGATATCCTTCTGCTTTTCCGGTTTATTCGCGCCAACCAAAAGACGCAAAACAAATTCATCATCCAAACCGGATATATTTCGTTCTGTTTTCTTTTCTTCCACAGATATCGGTTCCGATACTTGTACCGGATCTTCGAAAACATCGGTTGTTTCTTCAGAAAGATTCACTTCTTCCTTATCTTCTGTTATGATCGTTTCACGTGAAACATCGTCTTCCTCAATCACATGGCTACTTTCCGATACGGGACTATCCTTTTGTACCTCTGTTTCCGGTAAATCAAAGATTTCTTCAGTCGGCAGATCATCCATACCTTCAAAGCTTACAGAAACAGCTTCTGTATTATTCTCCAACATCTTCAAAAGACATACTTCAAAATACGCTCCTACATTTGCCGCAAATCGATATTTATCATAGGTATCCATCAAAGTATCGATCATAGACAATCGATCATCTATAGATTTATGATGTAAGATACCGACTTCCTTCTCATTCAACAGCTTTAAAAGATCGGTATCCTTTGTATAATCGTATATAATGCTTTCTTTTAAGATCTCAATCATATCAAAGGTAAGACGCTTGATATCAATTCCCTTTTCAATCATTCTTTTTACCTTATCCAACAACAAATGAACATCCTTTTGATAAACGAAAGAAAACAATTCAAGTTTCTCTCTCATCGTCGTAATGCCATAAATTTCGTTGACATGATGGATTTTGATATTGTTTTGCGCATAAGCGATACATTGATCCAAAATACTCAATGCATCACGCATACCGCCATCCGCAAGCTGAGAGATCATACGGATGACTTCATCATCACATGTGATGTTCTCCTGATGCAGTATCTTTTTAATATGACGTTCCATTTCCCAGACAGACAGCTTTGTGAAATCAAATCGCTGACAACGAGATATGATCGTCGGGATAACCTTATGAGGTTCCGTCGTAGCTAATATAAAAATAACATGTGCCGGCGGTTCTTCAATCGTTTTTAACAGCGCATTGAAAGCTCCGGTCGACATCATATGCACCTCATCTATGATATACACTTTATACTTTCCCTTAATAGGCGCATATTTTACCTTTTCGATTAAATTTCGGACTTCCTCTACACCGTTATTGCTGGCGGCATCGATTTCTACGATATCCGGATGATTATTCTCTGTGACCGCTTGACAGTTCGTACAATGCAAACAAGGTTTATTTTTCGGATCCTCGCAGTTTACTGCTTTTGCGAATATCTTCGCAATCGAAGTTTTTCCCGTACCGCGCGGGCCGCAAAATAAATATGCATGGGCGATCTTATTTTGATGCACTGCATTTTGAAGTGTCTTTACGATATACTGCTGACCGGCAACTTCATGAAAATCATTTGGACGATATGTTCTATAAAGTGCTTTATATGCCATATTACACCTGCTCTCTTTGTATAATATTATACCAAATTTATATTCTTATCTCTATGCAAAAAACAAATAGTTACAAAGTAATCGTAGCTATTTGCTTTCCGATGATTTTTTATTTCTTTTTTTTCGAAAGAATTCACGAAGCAATTCTCCGCATTCCTCTTCACATATTGAACCGACAAACTGTGGATAGTGATTAAATCCTTTATGTTCATACATATGCATGCAGCTTTCTATACAGCCGCCTTTGGGATCTTTGGCGCCGTATACAACCTTTTCAATCCGTGACTGTATCATAGCTCCCGAACACATCGGACATGGTTCTAACGTAACATATACTGTACAACCTTCCAAACGCCAGCTTCCTGTTACTTCACAAGCTTTCTGAATCGCCAGCATCTCCGCATGAGCGGCGGCCTGTTGGCAATGCTCTCTGAGGTTATGTGCCCTTGCGATGATCTTATCACCCTTTACAATAACACATCCAATAGGAACTTCATCCATCAACTCTGCTTTTTTTGCTTCTTCGATCGCTTCCAGCATATATCGTTCATCCATCGGATACCTCCTATAAAATAAAAGCCATCACACATGATAGAGCTCCCTTAAGGCTGCTTCGTTCCCGACCTGACCTGATTCGTAAGATACCATTGTGATAGCTTTTTTATTATAACATAATCCGTAAAATAAGCAATAGAAGTTTCGCATTCATAACCAAATACAAAATAATTGCATCAACATGATATCAAATGATTCTTATTCTAAAGGAAAAGATGTTTCACGTGAAACATCTATTTTTTAGGTATTAACTTTTCTTTTCCACCCATATACGGCTGCAACACCTTCGGTATATTTACAGAACCGTCTTCATTCAAATTATTTTCTAAAAATGCAATCAACATACGCGGCGGCGCAACAACCGTATTATTCAATGTATGTGCAAAATATTTTCCATTTTCTCCGTTTACGCGAATCTTTAATCTTCTCGCTTGAGCATCTGTCAGATTAGAACAGCTTCCTACTTCAAAATATTTCTTCTGACGAGGGCTCCATGCTTCTACATCGACAGACTTATTTTTTAAATCTGCCAAATCGCCGGAACAACATTCTAACGTTCGTACCGGAATATCCAAGCTTCTAAATAAATCTACTGTATTCGTATATAGCTTCACAAACCAATCAGCACTTTCTTCCGGCTTGCATACAACGATCATTTCTTGCTTTTCAAATTGATGTATACGATAAACACCACGTTCTTCAATACCATGGGCTCCTTTTTCCTTACGAAAACAAGGAGAATAGCTCGTATAGGTATACGGCAGATTCTTTTCCTCTAAAATGGTATCAATAAACTTTCCGATCATGGAATGTTCACTCGTTCCGATCAAATAGAGATCTTCTCCCTCGATCTTATACATCATGTTCTCCATCTCCGAAAAACTCATCACTCCTGTAACAACATCACTGCGGATCATAAACGGCGGAACAACATATGTAAATCCGCGATCAATCATAAAATCACGCGCATAGGACACCACAGCAGAATGAAGTCTGGCAATATCACCCATCAAATAATAGAAGCCGTTGCCAGCTACTTTTCTCGCACTTTCCAAATCAATACCATCAAAGCGATTCATAATATCCGTATGATATGGTATTTCAAAATCTGGTACGATCGGTTCTCCGTATTTTTGCAGTTCTACATTTTCACTGTCATCTTTTCCGATAGGAACAGAAGAATGGATGATATTCGGGATTTGCATCATACGCTCGCGAATTTCTTCTAACAAAACGACTTCACGTTCTTCCGCGGCCTTCAAGTCCTCTGCCATCGCCTGTACTTTTTCTTTAATCTCATTTGCTTCCTCTTTTAAACCCTTGCTCATCAAAGTGCCGATCTGCTTGCTTAATGCATTTCTCTGTGCACGCATATCATCTGCTTTCTGCTTCAAAGCACGGTTTTCTTTATCTAAAGAAAGAACTTCATCAACAAATTTTACTTTGTGATCCTGAAATTTTTTCTTTATGTTCTCTTTTACCTGATCTGGATTCTCCCTTAAAAACTTCATATCTAACATCGTCATATCCTCCTTCTTATAAATAAAAAAGAGGTATCGCCATAAAGGGACGATACCTCGTGTTGCCACCCTTCTTAATTCAGTATACACCGAATCATCTCTAGGTTATAACGGAACCGCCGTAACAGAATACTCAATTCATCTGTTCACTCCAAGGTTGATTTCATAAATCCTTATTAATAACTTCCACCATCCGTTATCTCTCTGTTCAATAATGAATTTATTACTTATCCTCATCAACATTTTATTTATTTATATCATTCTTCATTCGGCTTGTCAACATCCGCTTCATCCGTATTTTCATCACTTCTTTGAACGATAGCTACCTTTGCGACACTGCAGCCCTCATCCACATGAATCAGACGAACACCTTGGGTATTTCTTCCATAAATACCGACATTTTCCAAAGAGATCCGTATGATGACCCCTTCATTCGTAATGATCATCACATCTTCATCACCGGTTACGGCACGAACAGAAACGAGTTCACCCGTTTTATCCGTAACATTGATCGTCTTAACTCCTTTTGCCCCGCGGTTCGTCAAACGATATTCTTCAATCGGGGTACGCTTTCCGTATCCGTTTTCGCTTACCGCAAGCAAATAGCTGCCTTCTTTATTCGTAGCGGCACCGACAACCACACTTCCATCTACATTGAAACCTTTCACACCGCTGGCAGTTCTGCCCATTGCGCGTACTTCACTTTCATGGAAGCGCACTGCTTTTCCATTAGAACCGGCAATGATGATTTCATCATCACCCGTCGTTTCTTTCACACCGATCAGTTCATCCCCATCTTTCAATGTGATCGCGATCTTACCGTTTTGACGTATCGATGCAAATTCCTCTAAAGAAACACGCTTGATGATACCTAATTTTGTTACGAAGAATAAGAAACTTGATTCCGTATCCCGCTTGATCGGCACAAGTGCTCTTACCTTTTCTTCCTTATCCAAATTCAATAAATTGATAACCGGCAATCCTTTTGCGGTTCTGGAAGCGCTCGGTATATGGAAGCCTCGCATGCGGTACACCTTTCCTAAATTCGTAAATACCAGAAGGTCATCATGCGTAGACATGGTAATCAAAAGTTCCACAATATCATCTTCATTTACCGTCATACCTTTAATACCGCGTCCGCCGCGATGCTGCGTACGGTATGTATCAATCGGCATACGCTTAATATAACCGTTCGTCGTCATACTGATTACAACGTCTTCCACAGGAATGAGATCTTCATCATTCATATCAATCTCCGCATCGCTGATCTCGGTACGTCGATCATCTCCATAACGGTCTCTCACTTCTGTCAATTCACTCTTTATGATATCCAATACACGGGAATGATTGCTTAAAATATCACGAAGATCCGTAATACGAGCAATCAATTCCTGATACTCATTTTCGATCTTATCTCGTTCCAATCCGGTCAAACGGCGCAGACGCATTTCCAAGATCGCCTTTGCCTGTATTTCGGATAATTGAAATTGTGTCGTTAATCCTTCCATCGCTTCCGCATCCGTTTTCGATCCGCGAATCAATTTGATGATCGCATCAATATGATCCAATGCAATACGAAGACCTTCCAAAATATGCGCTCTGTCTTCTGCCTTCTTCAAATCATATTTCGTTCGTCGTACAGTAACATCGATCTGATGATCGATATAATGCTGCAGCGCTTCCTTGATTCCCATCTGTTTAGGAGCGCCATTTACCAAAGCCAGGAAGTTAACACCAAAGGATGTCTGTAAAGATGTCATACGATATAACTGATTCAAAATTACATCTGGCTGAACATCTTTGCGAAGTTCAATGACAATACGAATACCTTCACGGTTGCTTTCGTCACGAAGATCGGTAATTCCGTCGATAAGTTTTTCTCTGACTAGAGATGCGATCTTTTCTACCAGATTTGATTTATTTACCTGATAAGGAATTTCATAAACGATAATTCTCGTCTTACCGTTTGCCATTTCCTCAACATTGACTTTCGATCTGGTAACGATAGCACCGCGTCCGGTTTCAAACGCCTGTTTAATACCGGATCTTCCTAAAATAATACCTCCTGTCGGAAAATCGGGACCTTTGATGTAATTATCCATCAATTCCATAGTTGTAATATTCTCATTTTCCATAATAGCAAGCGTCGCATCGATCGCTTCACGTAAATTATGAGGAGGTATATTGGTAGCCATACCGACTGCGATACCGACAGAACCATTGACGATCAGATTAGGAAATCTCGCCGGTAAAACCGTCGGTTCTTTTTCTTCACCATCATAGTTAAAATCAAAATCTACCGTATCTTTTTGAATATCCTTCATCATCTCCATGGCGATTTTCGACATACGTGCTTCCGTATATCGCATAGCCGCAGCACCATCTCCATCCATAGATCCAAAATTTCCGTGACCTTGCACCAATTCATAACGGTAACTGAAGTCCTGTGCCATACGCACCATAGCGTCATAAACAGCCGTATCACCATGCGGGTGATATTTACCGATTACTTCACCGACAATACGTGCCGACTTCTTATAAGGCTTGCTGGCAATGATCCCCAATTCATTCATCGCATGAAGGATACGGCGATGAACCGGTTTCAATCCGTCTCTTACATCCGGAAGAGCACGAGAAACGATGACTGACATAGAATAATCCAAAAAGGATCTTCGCATCTCATCGGATATATTTACTAATTCAATCTTATCCACATTTTGATCCATCATCTCTCACCTCCTATATATCCAGATTTTTAACATAGATCGCATGTTCCTGAATGAAATTGCGTCTCGGTTCCACTTCATCCCCCATCAACATTTCAAAAACTGCATCAGCATCCATAGCATCCTGCACTTCTACCTTTTTCAAAATGCGATTTTCCGGATCCATGGTCGTTTCCCACAATTGTTCCGGATTCATCTCTCCCAATCCTTTATAGCGCTGAACATTTACATTTTCTCCCATCTCATGCACCAGTATATCTTTCTCTTCTTCTTTATATACATACTCTACACGATTTCCTTTCGCTACCTTAAATAAAGGCGGCTGAGCGATATAAACATATCCGCCTTCGATAATCGGACGCAGATAACGATAGAAGAATGTAAGAAGCAACGTACAAATATGAGCACCATCCACATCGGCATCGGTCATGATAACGATTTTATGATAGCGTATCTTAGAAATATCCATCTCTTCTCCAATACCGCAGCCGAAAGCTGTAATCATAGATCGAATCTCATTATTTTCAAAGATTCGATGCAACCTTGCCTTTTCAACATTCAAGATCTTTCCGCGCAAAGGAAGAATCGCCTGATATTTGGAATTTCTTCCTTGTTTGGCACTTCCACCGGCGGAATCACCCTCGACGATGTAGATTTCACATTCGGAAGCATCCTTGCTGGAACAATCCGCCAGCTTTCCCGGTAAACTCGATATTTCCAATGCGCTCTTTCTTCTTGTCAGCTCTCGCGCCTTTTTTGCAGCTAAGCGTGCTTTGCTCGCAAGAACGGCCTTATCGATGATAATCTTGGCGATATCCGGATTTTCCAAAAAGAATTTTTCCAACTGTTCACCTAAAATTCCCGATACGATCTTTCGCACTTCGCTGTTACCGAGCTTGGTTTTTGTCTGACCTTCATATTGCGGATCCGGATGCTTAATCGATATAATCGCCGTCAATCCCTCGCGCACATCATCTCCGGATAAGCTTTCATCCTTTTTCAAAAGTCCGTTATCTTTCGCATAATTATTAATAACACGGGATAATGCCAAACGGAAGCCGTCTTCATGTGTTCCGCCTTCCTGCGTATTGATATTATTACAGAACGAATAAATATTCGGCAAATAACCATCATTATATTGCAGACCGATTTCCGCGATAATGCCATCTTCTATGCCTTCTACATAAATAACATCCTCATGTAAAAAAGTCTTATTCTTATTTAAATATGTAACATATTCACGGATACCGCCTTCGTATTTATATATAACTTCACGCGGTTCACTTCCCCGATCATCGCGAAGGATCAGCTTGATCCCTTTATTTAAAAATGCCAGCTGACGGATACGAGAATTCAACGTATCGAAATTGTATATCTGCGTTTCCTGAAAGATCTGCGGATCAGCCTGAAAACGCACAATAGAACCGTGTTTATCCGTTTTTCCGATGACCTTTAAAGGTTCTTTCACCTTACCGCCATTTTCAAAACGCACGAAGTATTCCTGTCCATCCTGATGAACATTTACTTCCAGCCATTGTGACAAAGCATTTACTACACTGGCACCAACACCGTGAAGACCCCCGGATACCTTATACGCCCCGCCGCCGAATTTTCCTCCGGCATGAAGTACGGTAAATATCGTCTCTACCGTTGATATCCCCGTTTTCTTATGAATACCTACCGGCATTCCTCGTCCGTTATCTTCTACACGAATAACATTATTTTTTTCAATGGTAACTTCGATATCGGAAGCATAACCGGCTAACGCTTCATCAATGGAGTTATCGACAATTTCCCATACGAGATGATGAAGACCTCTTTCACTCGTCGAACCTATATACATACCCGGACGTTTTCGTACCGCTTCCAAACCTTCCAGTACTTGAATATCATCCGCTGTATAAGAATGTTCTACTTTTTGATTTTCCATATTACATCCTCCTTATCGTTCCGTTTTCAACGATCCATGCCGTCGTATGACGATCATCCAGATCATCCATCTTTAACATCTCCGTCGTTGTCAGAAATATCTGCACTTCTCTTGGAAGAGAAACAAGCAGTTTTTTTCTTCGTATAGCATCCAGTTCTGAAAATACATCATCCAGAAGCAATACCGGATACTCTTTTGTCAACAAATACACCATATGTACGATCGCAATCTTCATCGCCAGCAATACGGTCCGTTTCTGTCCTTGAGAAGCATAGTCCGATATTTCCCTTCCGTCAATGAGAAACATAAAATCTTCTTTATGAATGCCGACCGTCGTCTGTTTCAAAAAAATATCCCGTTCCAGAGCTTCCGCATATCTCTTTTCCAAAAGCTGCTTCATGTTATGTTCATTCTCATCAAAATCAATACAGCTTTTATATACATAACGCAGCTCGGTTCCATCCTTTGATAGATCTTCATAAAAGGACGTACAGGATTTCCATAGATCCTGAAGAAATCGATATCGCTGCTTGATAATGACGACTTCTTGATCAATCAGCTGTTCCGTAAGAACATCTAAATAGTCATAATCGATCGTTTCTCTTTTTAAATATGCATTTCGTTCTTTCAAAAGCTTTTGCGATGTATGCAAGGTCTTCGTATACATTCGGCTGATCTTGCTCAATTCAATATCGATGAATCGTCTTCTGATTTTCGGTGATGCCTGAAACAATGTCATATCATCGGGACAAAACATAACGGCATTGAACTCTCCGATAAAGTCGGAAACCTTTTTTATCGGTGTCTGATAAATAAATAAATTTTTTCCTTTTTCGTTTACATTCGCGTGGATTTCAACATTTTTTCTTTTCTTTTGAATCTTCGCATCCAAGAAAAAAGCATCTTTTCCACTTTGAATCAGATTTTCATCTTCGAAAGAACGATGCGAACGTGTAGTTGATAAATATAAAATAGATTCTAAAAGATTTGTCTTGCCCTGAGCATTTTTACCGGTAATCAAATGAATGCCTTCATCAAATTCCAGCTTTGCGCGATCATAGTTGCGAAAATTCCGCATCTTCAATGACTGCAGGATCATATAAGCGTAAATTGCTTCCCTTCTATCACAATAACATCACCGCAATACAATCGTTTTCCTCTTCGATTTTCCGGTTCTCCATTTACGGATATATGCAATTCCTTCACGGCATATTTCGCTTGTCCGCCGCTTTGAATAAAGTCCGTGATCTTTAAAAGCTGCCCTAATGTAATATGCTCTGCTGTTAATTTTATCTCCATCGCAAAACCTCTTTCAATCGCATATATTATACCATATTTAACGATATAATTGTTGATTTCATCACATGTTTTTGTGGAAAAATAAAAGAATTTTCACATTTTAAAAACAAGTAAATAGACTTTATTAAATATATTATATTTTTATAATATTACAATGTAATAATTAATGATAGATCCTTATTATCAATACCCTATTTTCTCATTTACAAATCCTATGTTTCTATATAAATTATCAAAAGTATTCTTCTTTATTTACTAGTTTTTTTTGCTATTCTATACATGCAGGTAGGTAAAAAAATAAAAATGAAAGTTCTTATGTAAGAGAGAGCATATTTGAAAACATTGGATAATGGTTTCATTGTAATGAGGGCACGATTTCTATTCACCATCAAATCATTCCCATTGTCGGATCCAGTAATTCGGGGACAAAGGATTCCTTCTTTCAATGGGAGGAAGTTTCCAATGCAGAATATGAAGGAATTTACCTCTCATCTCCCGGAATCCGTCATGATAGCGTTATATATCAAACAGCAGGTGCAATCTATCAAGCAGGACACATAGACTGTGGATATACTGCTTTACATGGTACAAAATATCAGCGTCCGGCTCTGATGAAATTAAGAAACTATGATAAGAATTATAGTTCTATATAACATACAGAGGATCTATATATTATTTATGACGCCACTGATAATATTCTTCATCTTTTTTCAAATCAATCCCCTCTTCTGTTTTTTGTTCATATAAATAGAAATCGTATCCTTCATAAAGTTCTTTAAATTCTTCTAAGCTTAATGTACAGCTCATTCCGTTACTACGAACAAAAATTCGTTCCTTTTGAAAAGAAAAAAAGAATGTTCGATGCGGTAAGGAGCAAAGAACGATTTCTTTTGATGTAAGATAATATAAAACTTCTTCCATGTTTTTAAGTTTTTCCATGAATCTTATTATAGAGAATATCTTTTTAAGAAACAACTCTTTTCGATTAAAAAAGAGTCCTTTCGGACTCTCCTATCACGCATATGTTCTTACCGGTAAAACAAGCTGCAAAACATTGTCATCATTTACAGATTGTATGATAAACGGCTTCATATCCCCGCAAAAAGAAAATTTAACAAGAGGCCCATTCAACGCTTTGAGAGCATCAAATACATAACGGCCGTTACAGCTGATCTCTAAGTTCTTTCCGGTAAAGCTGGCACTGTTTAAGATCTCCGTAGAAGATCCTACTTCGGCAGATTTCGTGGAAAGAACGCATTCTGTTTCACTTAGATTAAATTTTATAACCGATACACCGTCATTTTTAATGAAGCTTGCACGATCGATGGCATTTAACAAATCGATCGCATCAATGGTAAGTTCATATTCAAAGGAAGTAGGTATCAGACGATCCGTTTCCGGATATACACCGTCGATCAATCTTGTCTGTAAGATCGTACTACCTATGATAAACTGTGCTTTCTTATCATTTACGGCAATTTCAATTATTTCCGTATCATCGATCGTTTTGCTGACTTCAGCCAGTGATTTTGCAGGTACGGTAATATTAAAGTTCATCGCTTCCTGCAAATCGATATCTTTTTTTGCCAATCGATAAGAGTCAGTCGCAACACAGCTCAGCCGGCTTCCGTTTCCATGGAAGTTAACGCCTGTTAATACCGGTCTTGTTTCTTTATCGCTTGTCGCAAAGGATGTCTGTAAAATAATCGTACGCAGATAATCGCCTTGGATCGTGAAAGATGCGTTTGGCTTCGTAAAATCGATTGCCGGATATTCACTCGCTTTCATACCGTTGATTTTAAATTCCGCAGTATTTCCGCTAATCTTAGTAAGGCTGCCATCCATGACTTCAAATTCCAGTTCTTCCGCATCGATCTTTCGTACGATCTCCAATATGTATCGAGATTCGATAACGATAGATCCGTTATCAAGTATTTGTAATGTATAATTTTCTTGTCCTGTCTTTAGAGATGTCTGTATGGATATATCAGAATCGCTTCCCGTTAGTGTCAAAGAATCATTTTCGGCAACGATCTTTATTCCGGAAAATGCAGGAAGAGGCGAATAAGCGGATATTGCTCGTGCGGTTACGGATAATACGTTATAGAATTGGCGTTTTGATACTTTGAAATACATGATGGATGTCCCCTTTCTTCTTTTTTCTTTTTATAGGATATAATAATAAGCATGTGGATATTGTGGAAAATATAAAATATCCTTTATATTAAAAGTAAATAGATCACTTTTTCATCGTTGATGAATTGTGGATGTATGTGGGAAATTATTTGTGAACACCGAGCTGTTGTTCGATTTTTTTCAATGCCTGTCGAAATGTCTCTTTTTCTTTCAGCATTTTCAGCATTTTATCATAAGAAGACATGACCGTGGAATGATCTCTGTTTCCGAATTCAGCTCCGATCTTCGCAAATGGCATTTCCAGATGCTTGCGACAAAGGTAAATGGCGATATGCCGTGCATTGGCGATATTTGCCGTACGTGATTTGGATTCGATCTGCTGTTTTGTCAAACCGTAGAAATCACAGACGCATTTCTTGATTTTTTTGACTGTGATCTCTTCATCTTTTTTAATAAGCGGATCTTCTTTGAATATTTCGCTGGCGAAGGTCAGATCGATTCGTGCAGGATTGTACAAGATCGCTTTAAAGAATAATTCATTTAAAGCGCCTTCTAGTTTTCGCACATCGCTGGAAAATTTGGTAGCGATAAAATCAAGCACATCGTCATCAATTCGTATGGATTCTTCTCTTCCTTCCATTTTTTTATGGAGGATCGCTTTTGATGTTTCAAATTCCGGAGAACCGATGGATACCGATAATCCGCTGCTAAATCTTGATATCAGACGATTTTCGATCCCTTTTAATTCGCGGGGATGAATGTCACTCGTGATGACGATTTGTTTATTGTTGCTGACAAGACGATTGTAAAGATTAAAGAAGATCTCTTGGGAAGTGCTTTGCGTTAAACGCTGAATATCATCGATTAAGAGATAGTCTACTTCGCTGATGCGATCTTTTACTTCTTCTACCGTTTTATTTTTCATCGCTTCTATAAGCAGCGTTACGAAATCTTCGCTGTAGATATATAGTACTTTTTCTTCCGGCTTATTGTGTTTTACATAATTTCCGATCGCATGAAGGAGATGCGTTTTTCCTAAACCGGAATTTCCGAAGATAAACAGAGGATTATTGAATTTTCCTGGATAATAGCAGCAAGATAAGGCGGCCGCTTGGGCTTCTCGATTATTTTTTCCTACGATGAAATTATCAAAGGTATATTCCATTTTTATCTTATCATCCAGCAATGTATCATTGCGTTGTTTGACAACGCCGCTTGTCTGAATGCCTTCAATTTCATTTTTTAATAAGATCTGACATGATATGGGCTGTTCCAAAACCGCGGATAATTGTTGTTGGATAAATTCGATAGAATCCATCATGATCTGTTTATTTACTTTGTAAGGAACTTGAATTACAGCAAATTCATCGCTGATGTCGAATAATGTCGAATCTTTGATCCACGTGTTGAAAACGGCAGGATCAAAATGTCCGCTTGCTGAAATATTCTGCAGTGTTGTATTCCATAGTTCCTGTAAATGTGACTGTAGATAATTCGACATAATAAGCTCCTTCGATAAACTAAGATAATTTTACTATAAATAAAAAGAAAATACTATGAATTTTATGAATAAAAAAGAAAAGAATGTGGGAAATAATCGTTTTATAATATTTCTTAAAAATGATGAAAACATTTTAGTTTTCCACCAAAAAGAAAACGAATATTTGATAGGTATCGATAAAAATAGAATTATCCACATATTTCTACATGGAAAACATGTGGATAATACGTGGTTGAAAACTCATATATGTGGAAAACTGGAAAACTCATGTTTTTAAAAGAGACTTATCAACGCTGAAATAAACCTTAAAATGCTTTTTATAAAGACATATATAATAAAATCCACATTTTCCACATTTGGTGGAAAACATAAAAAAATTTATGGTATAAAACTTGTGGATAATAACCGATAAGATAATTTTCCGCTTTCTATGAATGTTAAAAATATGTATTTCATTGAAATACGGGAATATTTTTTCTTTTATAAGAAGCGGATTGTGTAAAAGTGATGAAATGGGAATATTTCCCATAGATATTAGATTTCTATACGATGTTTTATTGACTTATGAGTGCATTTTAGGTATAATTTACGAGCAATGCTCAATTTGTAACAATTAAATAAGAAGTGGAGGTGGCTCATTATGAAGAGAACGTATCAACCGAGCAAAAGAAAACACCAGAAAACTCATGGATTCAGAGCCAGAATGGCTACTGTAGGAGGACGCAGAGTATTAGCGCGTCGCCGCAGCAAAGGTAGAAAAGTGTTATCAGCTTAAAAATCACCTTTTCGAGGTGATTTTTTTCATATGTATACAACTATATTATATATAGGAAAGGAAAATTATGAAAAAGCAGTTTCGTATCAAGGATACTCGCGAATTTTCACAGATCATGAATTGCAAGCAGTTCTATGTTTCTCCGTCGATGGTAATCTATGTTAAAAAAAGAAAAGAAGATTGGGCGCGGGTAGGCTTGTCAGTAGGAAAGCGCATGGGAAATGCGGTCGTGCGAAATAAGATCAAACGTCAGATCCGCGAAATGGTACATGAACTGTATACGTTTGATGAAGAATTTGATACAATAATTTTAGTTCGTGAACAATATTGTACAGAAAATTATATAAACAATAAAAAATGCTTGGAAAGATTGCTTAAAAAAGTTAAAATAGTAAAGTAAGCGAATAAGCGAGGAGAGTAAAAATGAAAACGTTTTTCAAAGATAAGAAAAAACTGATGATCCTCAGCGTTATGGTACTGTTAACATTAGTTGCATGTAAAACGGCGCGCAATGCCGACGGTACTATTAATCCTGAGATGATCATATCACTGGATACAGGATTTGGTGAAACGCTCAGTACCGGATGGTTTGACGGCTTGATTGTGTGGCCGATCGCCACGTTGATTAATTTTATATCACAATATACCGATGCCGGTGTTGCGATCATCATCGTTACCGCATTAATTAATATCTTGATTTCTGCATGTACTTTAAAATCGCAGATCAGCGCTCAGCGCATTCAGATGCTGCAGCCGGAATTAAATAAGATCCAGCAAAAATATGCCGGTAAATCGGATCAAAGAAGTCAGATGATGCAGGCACAGGAAATGCAGGCTTTGTATAAGAAATATGATATTAATCCGTTTACGTCGATACTGGGACCGTTTTTACAGCTTCCGGTCATTATGGGAATGTATCTTGCTACACAGAGATCAGAAGCGGTTATTAACGGATCTTTTATGGGAATCAGTTTGGAAAAAACCGTACAAGGCGGTATCAGTGAAGGAATGTGGGTATATCTTCTGATCTTTGCTTTGATGGTATTCTTCCAGTTTCTTGCTTTAAAGTTCCCGCAGTGGCTGCAAAAGTGGAAGAAAAAGAAAAATCATGTCAAAGAGAAAAAATATGCGGAACCTGAGAAAAAAGCAGGCGGTATGGCAGGCTCTATGAATATGATGATGTACATGTCTACCATTTTGATCGCATGGTTAGGATTTACTTGGCCATTAGGAATGTCTTTCTACTGGTTGGTATCTTCTATTGTAAGAATTATTCAGAATATCGTGATCAGTCAATTCTTTATGAAGGATTAAGGAGGAATTGTCAATGAAAACATATACCGGGAAACATATCGATGATATATTGAAAGAAGCGGCTGCTGATAAAAATACGACAGTAGAAAATCTGACATACCATATCGTTGAAGAAGTATCCGGATTTCTTGGATTAGGTACGAAGGTAACGGCAGAAGTTTACAGCAACGGCGACATTGCGGAATTTATGAAAGATTATCTGCGTACGTATTTTGATAACATTCATATGGGTGCGGAAATCGATATTCGAATGGATGATGATGATTTTTACCATGTAAATATCGATGCGGAAAATAATGCTATTTTGATTGGAAAAAACGGTCAGACGTTGCAGGCGCTTAACAATGTCTTAAAATCTGCTGTTTCTTCTGAATTTAAAAAGAGGATCGGAGTACTTATCGATATTAACGGATATAAAAAGGACAAATATCACAAGATATGTTCTCTTGCCCACCGCGTTGCTAAATCTGTACAGCGCACAAAAACAGATGCCGTATTAGATCCGATGCCTGCGGATGAGCGTAAGGCCATTCACAACTATCTGGCAAATATGAAGTATGTTTCTACGGTCAGTGAAGGAGAAGGAAAAGAAAGACGACTGAAGATCGTATATAACCCTAGTAAGGATGAGTAAATCATCCTTTTTTTGTCATTTTTTTCCATATATTTCTATATTATTTTTTTAATCGATAATGTTATAATACTTATGGAAATGAGGAAATAAATGAATCTTTTTTTGTCATACTGCCGTCAGCAATATAAAAAACAAAGAAATGTGATCGTCGTCATATATTTTTTCGTATGCTTTATTTTCTATTTGATATGCGGTCCTAAAGTTATCAACTATCTTTGTGGCGCGGAAAATTTCGATCGTATCGATCTGCAGGATGTAGCAAGCGATCGAACCTTTTTCAGTTTACGAAACATGGATAATCGATATGTAAAGAAACATTTTACAATGATCAGTCCGGGAATTGCCGATCAGGTAAAAAATCATAGGACTATCGGTATTTACTATTTATATCCCATTGATGAAAGCAGATATATGATTGTCTTTGCCGATGCGGCCACCTGGCAGGATACAGAAGGATTATATTATGGAGATATAGAGGAAATCGAACTGCAAGGAGGTTTTGCTGCGCTTGATGATGAGATAAAACAATATGCTTTTTCCTATTTGCATGCGGCAGATCCTCATATATTTTATAATATGCAGCCGGTGGAAGAATCGTTGCTTCCATACATGTTTGTCAGTAATCAAATCGGAAAAACACCGGTATATCTTGTACAAACCGCTTCTTATGGCTTTTTGTTTCTTTTAGCATTGATCCCTTTATTTTTCTTTATAGACAGTCGTTTTTCCTCTTTGAAAAAAACAAAGGAAAGTATCGGAAAGCTATCAGAAAAGGAAAGAGAAGAGATCGATAAAGAATTTAAAGAAAGTAAGCGGTATCGTCACGTCCGTTTGGGGAAAAAATTATTATTTTATCGTTTTCTTTTACAGCATGCGCTTATCCGCTATGAGGATATCGTATGGATGTACATTGAAAAGCATACGACGGATATTATCGGAACGTATAGTCTTTTTATGTATACAAAAGATGGAGAGCGCATCCGTGTGCTCTTAGGACGTGAGAAGAAAACGGCAATGAAATTGGCAGATGATATACATCATCATAACCCCGATATTCTTCTCGGTTATCAGGCGCAGCTGGAAAATAAATATCGTATATCCAAAGAAGAATTTTTGAAGATGATACAGGAATTAAAAGGTGATCCAAAAGAAGAAGATAAAACAGAAGAGAAGTAATAAACCGCTTTCGAAAAGAAAGCGATTTTTTGTACTTACTTTTTTTCATAGTTAGGGTATAATAGAAAATACGAATCGAGGTGTATATATGAAGCTGATCGTCGGATTGGGGAATCCTGGTAAAGAATATGAAATGACTCGTCATAATGCGGGCTTTTGTGTTATGGATGCTCTGGAAAAAAAATTGGGAGCATCGATTTCGAATAAAAAATTCAAAGCGCTGATCGATATGGTTACGATACATGGTGAAAAAGTATTGCTTATGAAACCGCAGACATATATGAATGCAAGCGGAGAAGCCGTTCAACAAGCCATGCATTTTTATCGGATCGAGCCTAAGGACATCATCATTATCTTTGATGATATGGACTTACCGGTCGGTATGATTCGGCTTCGTGAAAAAGGAAGTGCCGGTGGACAAAAAGGAATGAAAAACATCATCCAACTCGTCGGAACACAAGAGATACCACGTATTCGCATCGGTATAGGAAAACATGATAATATTCCAACAGTTGATTATGTATTAGGAAAGATCGAAAAAGAAAACAAAGAAAAATTTTTACATGCGGTAGAAAAGGCAAGGGATGCTGTCATTTATAGCATAGATCATACATTTACCGATACGATGACAGCTTTTAACAGAAAATGATCATGCGACAGTTATGCAGGGAGTTAGAAAATAATCCGGCGGTTCAAAGTATCCTTCATAAAGAAAGCGCACTTGGCAATCTGTCGCTGAGTGAAGAAGCATTATTGCTGGCAACTGCCTTTACACAATCTTCTCAATCGTTTTTCATCGTGAAAAACAATGCTTATTCGGCACAGAAATTGCAAGAACGACTGCAATGTCTGTTAGAAGAACCGGTGCTGTTTTTTCATAAGGAAGATTCTTTTCGCGTAGAAGCGATCGCCGCTTCTCCGGAAACAAGAGCAGATCAGATGGAAGTTATGCACATGCTTCTGAAAACAAAAAAAGTCCTATGTGTTACGCACACAGGTGCCGTCATGCGCTATCTTCCTTCTCCGAAAGTATTTAAAGAACATACGCTGCAAATAGAAACAGATCAGGAGATCTCCTTTGAAGAGTTGAAAAAACGGTTGTTTTCCGCCGGATATACACATGTTGATCGTGTTGATCAACCGCTTTGTTATGCCAGCCGCGGCGGTATCGTCGATGTGTATTCCATCAATCACGAATATCCGATCCGCATTGAGTTTTTTGACAACATCATAGAATCCATACGTTATTTTGATATATCTACACAAAGAACAATAAAAGTTATCCGACAAGCCGATATCATTCCTGCGAGTGATCTTTTATTTACGGATCGTCAGATCGGTACGATCGTTGAAAAGGCAAATGCCGATATGCGAAAACATGAGCGTCTTTTGCAAGGCACAAGTAAAGAAGAGCTGCGTCTGCACGTTGATCATGATCTTGACGGTATATGCAATCATGCTAAAGATGCACATCTCTATAAATATTTTGCGTATGTACATGATCCGTCAACCATCCTTGATTATGTGGAAGATCCGTTGGTCATAGTATCCAGTGAAGAAGAAATCCATGATAATGAAAGAAGAATAACGGAAGAGACCGTTTCCTATATACAGGAACTCTACGAGGAAGGACAATCCCTTCCTGTTTATGATCTTTTCTCAGATATCTCCTCACTGATAGCTCCGTATCATCCGATCCGTTTTCATCTGTTTGCGGATCATAAGAAATCCATACAAAGCGGTATCCTCATACAGACACAGATCAATTTGCTGTTTGAAAAAAATATGGAGGAAGTATGTCGGCAAGGAAAAACCAAACGTGTCATTCTCCTTGTAAACCATAAAGAAAAAGAAACAATTTTGCGATATGCAAAGGATCACAATATTACCTTACGTGTATTGACGGATAAAGATGAGATTCAGGAAGGTATTCAGATCATGGAACATTCCTTTCCGGAAGGATTTCTATGTACGAAAGAAAATATCAGCGTCTTTACCGGAAAAGAACTCTTTCAGGAAGCACCGAAATTATCGCGGTATTCCAATAAATTTAAAGAAGCGGAAGTACTTCATGATTACATGGAACTAGAACCCGGAGACTACATCGTGCATAACCTTCATGGTATTGGAAAATATTTGGGCATCGTGACAAAGACGATCAATGATGTAAAAAAAGATTTTTTAAATATCGCCTATAAAGGTGACGATATCCTCTTAGTGCCGTTGGATCAATTCCGTCTTGTCAGAAAGTTCGTATCGAAGGAAGGTGCTTCTCCGAAACTGAATAAACTAGGCAGCGGTGATTGGGAAAAAACAAAATCACGTATTCATGAAAAAATCGCTGAACTGGCAGAGCGTTTGATGAAGCTGTATTCTGTTCGCGAAGGAAAGATCGGATTTGCCTTTTCTAAGGATACACCTCTGCAAAAGCAGTTTGAGGATGATTTTGAATATGAATTGACGGATGATCAGAAAAAAGCGATTGAAGAGATCAAGTTGGATATGGAAAGCAGCCAGCCGATGGATCGCTTGTTATGCGGTGATGTGGGATTCGGGAAGACGGAAGTTGCCATACGTGCAGCGTTTAAAGCGGTAGTGGATGGTAAACAGGCAGCTTTTTTATGTCCTACGACGATCCTTTCTTTGCAGCACTATAAAACATTTAAAAAACGATTCCAGAATTATCCGGTTGAAATTGAGATGATCAATCGCTTCGTTCCCCTGAAAGATCAAAAACAGATCTTACAGCGTTTAAAAAACGGACAGGTAGATATTCTGATCGGGACGCATCGGTTGTTATCCGGTGACGTCGTGTTTAAAGATCTCGGATTTCTGGTCATTGATGAAGAACAGCGATTCGGTGTAGAGCATAAAGAAAAGATCAAAGAATTGAAAAACAGTATTGATGTGCTTTCTTTAAGTGCGACGCCTATACCGAGAACTTTGCAGATGTCTCTTATCGGCATACGTTCACTATCGCAGTTGGATACTCCTCCGCTGAATCGTATGCCGGTGCAGACTTATGTGATCGAGAAAAATTTTCAGACATCGGTAGAGATCATGCAGCGGGAGCTTTCCCGAGACGGGCAAGTGTTTTACCTTTATAATAATGTAAAAGATATTTATACATTGGCTAACCGTTTTAAAAAAGCACTTCCCGATGCGGCAATTGCCGTGGCGCACGGACAGATGCATCGTGATGATATCGAAGAAGTGATGATGAAGTTTACGGCGAATGAATATCAGATCCTTTTTTGTACGACGATCATAGAAACAGGAATCGATATACCGAATGCGAATACGATCATCATCGATCAGGCTGACCGGTTTGGATTGTCTCAGCTGTATCAGATCAAGGGAAGAGTCGGAAGAAGTGATCGTCTTGCGTATGCATATTTGATGTATGATCCGCAAAAACAGCTAAGTGAAATCGCGATGAAGCGGTTGACATCGATAAAAGAATTCACGCAGCTAGGAAGCGGATATAAGATTGCGATGCGCGATCTTACGATACGCGGTGCGGGTGATATGCTGGGACCTCAGCAAGCGGGTTTTATCGATACGGTCGGTATCGATATGTACATTGAGATGCTGAACGAAGCTATTATGGAAAAGAAAGGTGTCCGCATGGAGAAAGCATCTTCGCTGCCGCAAACGAATGCGAGGGTCAATGCATATATTCCGGATAATTTCACATCACAGGATTATGAAAAGCTTACGATATATCAACGCATTGACCGCATTCGTACGAAAAAAGAGCTGATGGATATGCTGGAAGAAATTCGTGATAATTATGGACGTTTGCCGAAATCGGTACAGATGCTGTTTGAGAAAAAGCGACTGGATATCTTGGTAAACGAAGAACAGGTGGAATCTTTTAAGGAAACGCCGAAACAAATTGAGATCATATTTACATCTGCATGGTCAAATCAGATCGATGGAGTAAAATTGTTTGAAATGATGACCGCAATTTCACGCGATATCATGATACGTTATGCAGATAAAAAAATCATCATGCGGATTCCAAAAGTAAAAGACTGGCTATTGATTGTCATTGAAATTTTGGAACAGAGTGCAAATATGAAGAAATGCGATGTATAGAAATATTTAAAATTCTTTATATCGCTTTTTCTTTTATGCTACGATAATTACAAAGGTAAAAAGTGAGAAAAGAGGTTAGAAAAAATGATAATGAGGAGCGGAGCTCCATCATAATGAGAGCACGATTTCTACTTTTCGTAGCATTATTTACAAGCCACTGGAGCATTGCTATCAAGGACGATGCAACAATATTAATGATCTATACTTCCAACATGCAGAAACAAAGTATACCTTTGGTGCTGTTTGGGAGTCATCATCATATTCATCAGGCTCCTTTGTTTGGGATATTACGGGTACTCCGGGGCATGATTATACGAATCTAAGTTCAGATAGAGGTTTCCATCAGCGTCCGGCTCTATGGAGGATAGATAATTATGGTGGGTATCATGATTCTATGCATGCTATAGAGGTTGTATAATGATAAAAAGGCAGGTCGGTATCTCTTTTCTTTTTTGCGCACGATTTCTGTCTCATTCGGTAGTATCATAACCGAAGAATTGTGTGCTGATTTATATGGAAAACTGGAGACCTTACATACAACGGGAGCCATCCGTATTTGGTCATCAACCATTCCACGTAATAGCGGATTGATTCATGTTCTTGGCTATGGAACTAACGGTGGTGTAGACATCATGCTGGCTAAGGGAGAACCAGATAAATATTCACATACCATGGGACATCAGCGTCCGGCTTTGTACAGATGAAATAGCTATGGTAAGTATCATAGTCGCGTATAACATACAGAGGAAAAAAGGACAGAAACAGTCTGGTAGTTTATGATAGGGATATTTTTGTTATGATGGATAAGAAAGGTAGGATAGATGTATATGAAGGTATAACATATACAAAAGAAAGAAACCTATGGATCCTATCAATACCCAAGTACTTGGATCAGCTATAGCACGATTTCTGTCGGAAGCAGCATACTTCCCCGCCCCACTACCAAAGCCTGCATATCCGAAGGCAATTATGACCCTTATGCATGTAATGGCAGCTATCTGTCTCAAGTCTTTCATTTTAATACAACAAATTTCATATACCAGGAAAGTTGGATGGCTACTCCACACCAAGGAACTGTGTTTGAACCAGAAGGCAGTGGGGCATGGGTAGTCGGCAACACCGGTTACTTTCTTACATATTCCGGAAACAGCTTAACACATGGCCGCATATTTCGTTCCCAGCGTCCGGCTCTGATGATCTAAGATAACTATGATAGGTATCATAGTTCAAACAACATACAGAGGATTGGTGTTCGGTCAAAATGGTGAGGGAAAGGTAAAAGAAAAATGAGGCTAGGGGTTCCATTGTAAGGTGGGATTCGTTCGTTATGGAGGCACGATTTCTGCTTTTCAAGGAAGTTTTCCGCAAATGCCCGATGACACTGTCATATCATCACTTTCGTGGAGTCTTATCGAGTTTACTCCTGGGTTTGATTGGAGCTTTTGGTCATCACCAAGTCCTCTCGATATAAAGACAGTACTCGGTTTACGAGATTCCGGAGGTTGGTGTCCAGCTGTTTATGAACTATTGACATTACATTATCAGCGTCCGGCTCTGTACAGATTGGATAACTATGGTAAGTATCATAGTTGTATATAAGATACAGAGGAAAAAAAGATAATAAAAAAAACGCTTATCAAAGCGTAAAGGAATCCTTATTTGATCTCAGGCTCCGCTTCATCAAAGTCCTTGGTATCAAAGAAAATAGATAAAGGGATCTCCAAACCATCACAGATCTTCTTAACGGTAGAGATGGTAGGGTTTCTGCTGACACCGGAAGTGATATTATTCAAAGTAGATTGTGTAATACCACACATGATGCTGAGTTTATTAAGAGAAATGTTATGTTCTTTGCATAAGTCTAAGATACGTTTGCTGCAGGCTTCGCCAAGAGTCACAGACATCCCTCCTTTGCGAAAATGATACGACTTTTAACTATAGAAAGTTTACCTTAGTATAGTTAATTTTCGTTTATTTTATTCAGGATTCGGGTTATAATTTAACTGTATATTTGCGTTTGATTTGTGCATACTATCTACTAGCAAAGGAGTGTTGAATTATGAAGGCAACCGGAGTTGTTAGAAGACTGGATGATTTAGGACGTCTTGTGATTCCGAAAGAGATAAGAAAACAGTATCGTTTACGAGAAGGAGACAATATTGAAATATTCACAGATGAAGAAAGAATCATCATTCAGAAATTTGATGCTTTATCAAAATATACAGAAGAGATCATCGTTATGTGCGATGTGTTAAAGGACATGCTTCATAATACGGTGCTGTTTATTCAAGATGAAAAAACTTGTTTGCAGCCGAGGAAGTTGAAACCGATTTTTTTCCGTTCTGTCCGTCAGGTGCGTAAAGCGATCGATTTTGATTCTGAATATATTTTTGAAGATGACAGCCGTGCTTATGGGGGAAGGATATTTCCTGTAGTAGCAGACAGTGATTGGTACGGTGCTTTTGTCGTTGTTTACGATAATCGCTCTGTTTCAAAGTCGGAATTGAATATCGCGGAAGCATTTGCACAGCTTTTGACTCGTCAGCAGCAACAATAAATGGTACACTTATCTAGAGGTGAAGTTATGCGTTTAGATAAGTATTTAAAAACAGCCCGTATCTTAAAAAGAAGGACTGTTTCCAAAGAATTGGCTGATCAGCAGCGGGTATATGTCAATGGCAGAATCGCTAAACCGTCTACAGATGTAAAAGAAGGAGATCTTATCAAGGTCATATTCGGACATCGCGAATTGACGGTACGAGTGCTGATGATACAGAAACAAGTCAGTAAACACGATGCGGCGTCTATGTTTGAAGTGGTAGAAGAAACATTTATAAAAAAAGAAAATGAGATCTTATAATGAAAAACTGAACCTTTGCAGATTCAGCTTTTTATTTCTTTTTTTGTCCGTTTGATCGGTTTTTTATTTATAGTAGCGGTAACGACCGGCGCATCTTTTGTCTCTTTGTTCATATTTTGTTCTACAAGTTTCGCAATGGAATCAAGAGAATGCGTACGTATCGTTTCCACGTTGACATTAGGAACTTCCACCGGCTGGATCATCTTTCGTTTGATCGGGTGATGGACTGTCGTCTTTCTTTCCGCAGGTTTTCTCTGTGTGGTTTCCGTTTTACGAATTTCCTCTTTTAATGCAGATTTTGAAAGACTCATAGTTTGTTGGAGCTCTGTTCGCTTCTGTGCTACCGTTTTGACTTTTGCGGCTTCTTTTTTTATCGGAACCTTTGTGAACGGCTTTGAAGTCTGTACAGGAGAAGACGGAGCCTGTTTTGCGGTTTTTACCACAGGACGTGCTTTAGATGGCTTTAATTGCGCCATGACGATCTTCTCTACTCTTACATTTTCTTTTTGTGCCGTCTTGATTTGAACTGCCGGTGTTTCCTCTCTCGGTTTGCGGACGACCGGTTTGTTTTCTGTCGGTTTCGATAATGCTTTCAGCTGTACAGGAACCGTCTTTTTTTCTGCTGTTGCTGTTTGCGCAGTATCTTGCGGCTGTACTTCCTGCTTTGCTTCCGTTATCGGTGTATTCGCAGGATCTTGTTGTTTCCGATGCATAGCTTTTTCCAAAAAAGCCTTTGTTTTGAAAGATAATGTCTTTTCCGGATCGGCATTTTCCGAAGATGATAACCGTACTTCTTCTCTTGTTGTTTCCGCATAAGGAACATCACCGTAATGATTTTTTTGCGGATATGTAAAATGAGTAAGCAAGTAGATGGAGTATACGAGAAAAACGACATAACTAACCATCATTGCCATAAAGAACTTTAAAAACATATCTACCACATCCGGTGTTTGTGTATAATAGAGGATCGCTCCTGCGTACACTAGGAGGATGACGGTAGGAATGTAAAGCCATAAGATATTCCAACCGCTTTTATTGGCGTCGTGCATTCGCCGTATTGCTAAAGATACACATGGAAGGGCGATTGCGACGTTATATCCCAAAACGATTTCCGGCATAGGCATGATATATAGAAAGAATACGGTAATCAGCATATTGATACATATCGGCCACCAGTATTCGCTGACATTGGATCTTCCCTTATAGTCAGCTGCTTTGATCCACATATCTTTATAAGCGGAAAAGATGTTATTCATGCAATGCGCCTTCTTTCTTCGCCTTTTGTTTGGAAATAACGGGAATACTGAGCACCGCGCCGAGGATTATCGTAGGAAGAATGATGTTCCATGGTTGCGGGAACTTCGTATAATATCCCTGATAAAAGATGAAACATACGATCAGAGGAAGAATATAGCTGACATAGAATCGAATGGCATCGGGTACCTTCCATCCTTTTCCGGTATTGGCTTCTTCCTTAAAGTTATTCCAACCCCATCCGTAACGGCGGGTACAAAATAACAGATAGATCACGGAACCTAGCGGAAGAAGGTTGTTGCTTACGATGAAGTCTTCCAGATCCTGAATGGTAGAACCTGCGCCGAGCGGCTGTATAAAGCTCCATATATTAAATCCCAAAGCACACGGTAAGGATAATATCATAATAAGGAGGAAGTTGATGATCACCGCCTTTTTTCTGGAACACCCGCTTAGATCCATCGTAATGGATAAGATGTTTTCGAATACAGCGATGATCGTAGTGAGTGCCGCAAAAGACATAAAGACGAAGAATAAGGATCCCCATAATCTTCCCATAGCCATCTCATTGAAGATATTCGGCAAGGTGACGAAAACAAGACCCGGACCGTCACCGGGATTTACACCGAAAGAGAAGCATGCCGGAAAGATGATAAGTCCGGCAACGAGAGCGACAGTTGTATCTAACAAGGTAACATTTACGCTCTCCTGTAAAAGGCTGCGTTCCTTTCCCAGATAAGAACCGAAGATAGCCAAGGATCCGATCCCGATGGATAAGGTAAAGAATGCTTGTCCCAAGGCCGCAAATACGGCATTCCAAATTCCGTTTTCCGCCATTTTAGCAAAATCCGGGACCAGATAAAACGATAAACCGTCAATAGCGCCGTCCAAGGTAACAGAACGGATAACGAGGATGATCATGACGATAAACAGACATGACATCATATATTTTGAAACTTTTTCTACTCCGTTTTGTAGACCGCGGGAGCAAACGAGAAAACCGATAACAATAACAACGATCATCCAAAAAACTTGCTGGGCAGGATCTGCCAGCATGGATGTAAAGGCATCCCCGATCTGTTGTGCAGAAGCATTGGCCAGTTCCCCTTTGACGATCTTATAAAAATATGCCAGCATCCATCCTCCGACAGTTGTATAAAACATCATCAATATGTAATTGCCGGCAATTGCCACATATCCTGCCCGGTGCCACTTGGTACCGTTTGGCTGCAAGATGCGAAACGATGATGCTACCGATTTTTGGGAAGCTCTTCCTACGGAAAATTCCATGACCATGATCGGAAGACCCAACAACAGAAGAAACAGCAGATAGATCAATACAAAGGCGGCGCCTCCATAGACACCGGTAATATAAGGAAACCGCCATACGTTCCCTAATCCGACCGCACAGCCTGCGGAAATCAGCAGGAAGCCCAAACGGGATGAAAATTTCTCTCGCATAATATGACCCCTTTATTATCAATATGTTAAATTCTAATATGAATAACCACGATTGTCAAATACTCCATATATTCTATCTTTATAATATGAATAAGAAGATCGGAAAAAGCATAAAGTCTAGTGATACATCATAATCTGTACTGTAAGGAGGAATACGATGATCGATGAAACAAATATGACAAATCCGCTTCGCTTTGAAACGAATCCCTATCATAATGTTATTTTAAAGGACCGCAAGGTATTGGAATTAACAGGTGTGAAGCAGATCGACAGCTTTGATTCCAACGAATTTCTGATGGAAACGGCACAAGGTTGGATGATCGTACAGGGGAAAGAGCTTGTTCTCGGTAAGCTGGATACAGAGCGCGGGGATGTGGTTATCCGCGGGCTGATCGAGTCTTTGGCATATGTATCCAATAAAAAAAGCAGTAAAGATTCTATGATGTCCAAGCTGTTTAAATGATGCTGCTACCTCAGCAGATACAAGCAATCATATTCCACTTTTTGATGGGGTGGCTATACGGTTGCTTATTCTTTATCCTGTTGAGCTTTATGATGTATCTTCGCTCAGCTATCTTGAAAGGGATCATAGAAATTGCTTTTCATATTGCCTTTGTGCTGGGCATGTTTTACGGATTGTATCAGATCAACGGTGGTATTACCAATGGTTACCTAGTGGCGTTTTTCTTGGCAGGAACATATGTGTTTTTTCGTTTATATATAAATGTAATCATACAATTTGTGAATGCGGTAAAAAATTGGATGCGGCCTTTTGTGAAGAAAATTAAACTTGTCAAATCAAAAATCCTTGGTATAATGAAACTAAGCAGTAGCGCATTAAAAAGGAGGAAGATGAATGGCAAGAAGCGCAAAAAGCAAAAAAGACGCGCGAAAGACGAAGAAATCACTTTCCTGGAAGAAGATCTTTAGTCTGTGTCTGATCGCTGTTGCCTGTTATCTCACCTATAATGCTGCACAGGAATTCTTGACAACACTGCAATTGAAAAGAGATATTGCAGACGCACAAGCCGTAATTGAATCGTTAAAAAATGAACATGCAGAACTGGAAGAAGAAAAGGCTAAGATGGAAGATCCGGAATATGTGAAGCGTTATGTTCGAGGTAAGATGATGTTATCGAAAGAGGGAGAACAAGTATTGATTCTGCCTTCAATTGATGAATAAGGCAGTACGATCGTATAGTGCCACATGAATTGGCAGCGCAATGAATAAACAGACATCGAAAGTAGATGTCTGTTTTTGTATTTTTTAGGATTCCTCTGAAAAAAGGAGTAAAGAGAAGTAGGAGGTTTCATATGAAAAGAAGATGTATGAGAATACGGGAGGAAAAGAATGACTTACTTAGTCATGCTATATCTGATCCTTTGGATTTCCATAATAGGACTTCAGATGCGGAAGCATAAATAGAATCAGATAACGTTATCGTGAAACCTTCTGTATGAAAAAAGGCAAGTGCTACAGACACTTGCCTTTTCGATACAGGAGATATGACTTATCTCATGTATAGTATATAAATATTCGTATAAAAATACAACGATGGAAATCGAAACTTAATGGCTTTGAAAGATATGTTTTCGATGATATGTTAAAAATAATGTGCGGTTTTTCGTAAGGAAAGATTTCGGAAGACATTGCTTGGGATGCAGCTGATAAGAAGTTCGGATATTTTTTTTCGTTTGTAAGAGCTTGCTGATATGCATGCATCCGTCGTCATCGAAGGTAATGTATCCCTGATCAAACAGATAATCGTGGTTGCGGCAAAGCAAAAGACCGTTATTATGATCCAATGCTTCCATGATATGTGCACAGTCGCGAAAAGGCTTGATATGCGAAGCGATCAAAAGATGAGGCATGTCGATGCCGCATATGGGACAGCTATGTCGGAATTCATACATCAAGGTATCTTTGTAAAACGCATGAATCGGTTTGGTCATATTGCGATCTTCCGGTATGCCGCGGCGCGGGATGATCGTCAGTATGTCTTGCAGATTATCATACGGTATGATGTCGGATTCTTCGTTGCGGTATGTTGTAGTTTCATCGATCGAAAGCAGCTGATTCGCATAAATGGCGGATAAGGTGGAAGATATGATCGGAGATGTTGTCTCATATTCCTTTTGGATGGCGTATACATCATCCTGCAAAAGCTCGTTTATCACAAAGCCGTTGTTTTCTTTTTTTAAAAGGATCGTCTGACACAGGAGGTCACATGCGATCGGATCCGCATATATTTCCGTATATTGCATTTGATTACAGATGATGAAACATTCATATAAAGCGAGTGCTTCACTAATCGTCTGTTCCTCTGCTTTAGCGAATACATTCGCACTGGGAAGCAGATCGCAGATCATATCATCTCTTTGTAAGAATCCTTTGTCTTGTATATATGACATGATATCCGTCAAAGCATCAAACGAGACAGAACTGCCGTCTTCCTGCAGCTGTTGCCGTATCACATCGGTTATATCCTCACTATGGACGCTTTGTGCGATATAACTGATGATGCATAGTATTTTTTTAAATATGATTATGTTCATATGAGATTCCCCTTTTCCTTATTATGAAATCAAAACGGAATGTTATTCATATCATATCATCTTTGTGTTCTTTCGGGATTCGTCCGATATGCTGCATATTTCTTATATTTCACTTTTCTATCAGACAGCGGCATATTAAAAATAAGAATTTCCAACATTTTTACAAAAAAATCCAAGACAGTGACATTTTTTGCGGGCATTCGACAAAAGAGAACATCTACAATGTAACCATAAAAGGAAGAGGTGTCATAGATGAAAGGACCAGGGATTAAAGATTACCTGCAAATATTGCAGACAAAGAAACAAGAAGCTCATGACAAGGGGCTGAAATTTATTGAGATAAATTCTAAGGAGCTACATGGGGAAGTGTCTCCGAATCATGCTACGATGCCGACATGCTGTCAGGCGATCTATAAGCTGCTGTTGAACGGAGATGTGATTTTACAGCGTCCGAAAGGGACGACCGGTTTCGGTTCCCATTTGACGGTGCGTTATTATGTGGATTGCCTGGAACGCAATGTCATGTTTCCAAGTAAGAAAAGGGGAAGACCGGCGAAATCTGCAGAGGAAAAATTAGCAGCGAAGAAAGCGAAGATGAAGAGAAATACGGAAGATCTTTGCAATCTGATCAAATCGTGGCTGAGTGAGCATGGCTGGGAATATGTAGAAAATAAAGATTACATTGAAGCACACAACGATAAGGGAAGATGGATCATCAATGTACAAGGTATTAAACGAGGAAGGAAACAGACGCTTCCCGTGAAACTGAGTGAAGTGATGAAACATATGGATGATACGGATGCCCGTTACAGCATCGCATTCAATGATTCTATTACATATCGCCGTCAATGGAATGAAATACCGGTAACGGTAAAGGAAAAGCTTAATATGAGTGTGATTCTGGCAGATAAAAAAGGAAATATCGTAGAACTATAAAATCCGGATAACGGATTTTTTTCTGTTTTATAATTTTGAACCATTCTTTCCGCTTCTAATAGAATAATAGTGAATGTTAGGGGTGGAGCTATGGCGGATGCGATTCTGCTTGTTTTGGCAGTGTGTATCGATGCGTTTGCCGTCAGTGTGGCATACGGTGCGCAGTCGATTCGAATTCCTTTGAAATCCGTATGCATCATTGCCGGTTTCGGTACTTTTTTTCTAGGGATATCTTTGTATTTAGCCGTACTTTTGCAGCAGTTTTTTCCTCTGTATGTATGCCGCTATATCAGCTTTGCCGTTTTATTGGCACTTGGTATCATCTCTTTGTTTCAAACACAGATGAAACGCTATGTAAAAAAGCACAAAGAAGGAAAGCTGGTATTTTCGTGGCAGGAGATCTCCTTTGTCATTGATGTGTATATCGATGAAACAAAGGCGGATATTGACCATTCTAAGGAATTAAATGCCAAAGAAGCGGTATATCTTGCCGTAGCCTTGTCGATTGATTCTTTGGCGACGGGGATTGCTTTCGGTATGGCCGTGCAGAATCCATTGGATGTGCTGCTCATTTCTTTGCTGATGGGAATTTTGATTATCGTGATCGGGCAATGGATCGGTAAAAGGATATCGAAGGCTGTTCATATGGACTTATCATGGATATCCGGATTGATTTTGATCATTCTTGCGTTTTCTCGGCTATGGTAGTAGTAAACCTATATTTCTTATGATAAAATGTTTACTAAGGGGTTGCTATAGGAGGTATGAACATATGTACTGCTGGAATTGCGGCGGTCAGATCAGCCGTGATATGCAGTATTGTGAATTGTGCGGTGCGGAACTGGAGAAGACGCAAAGCTATTCGCAATCGGAATTCAACAAAGAGCTGCATGAGGAAGCAAAGAAAGAAAAAGAATTACCCAGAGAATATAAACGTATGAGTAAGAACCGCGTAAATTTGGAATATGAGAAGAAAGCGGAACATACGATCAAAGAAAAACGGAAAAATATAAACCATGCGATTATTCATGAGAGAAAGATCAAAAAGCCATCGCATGATTTTTTCCTGTTGGTTTGTGCTTCTGTCAGCATGATATATCTGATCATCCTGCTGCTGAATCACGGCGATATATTGGAAGATGGTTTAACGAATAATATGTTATTGTCGCATATCTTCGGTATGCTTGCAGCAAATGTCATCCTCGGCTGCGGTATGTACGTCCGTCAGGAAGGGCTTTTTCTGGCAAGTGCATTGATGTTTATGACGGCTTCTCTTTTCTATATACCGGGATTGTGGATCGGCTGGATCTGCGGTGCATTATGCTTTTGGGAGTATCATATGCGCTGGGTAAAGAACCGAAAGATCTTAAAAAAGAAAAGAGTCGATTCCCGTATAAAATAGTTTCTAAAAAACAGAAAAAGTGGTATATTATCATGTGTAAATAGGAGGAGACAATATGAGTAAGAGACCTGTTGTTTTAGTAGTGATGGATGGTATCGGTATTTCCGATAATACGTTGGGAAATGCTGTTAAGAACGCATACAAGCCGACGCTGGATGAGCTTTGGGAAACATGCCCTCATACACAGTTAAGAGCCCATGGCTTAGCGGTCGGATTGCCTACGGATGGCGATATGGGCAACAGTGAGGTTGGACATAATGCACTTGGATGCGGACAGATCTATTCGCAGGGTGCAAAACTTGTAAATGAAAGCATTGAATCCGGTGATATGTTTGAAACGGAAACATGGCATGCATTGGTAGATAACTGCAAGAACGGTGTGATGCATTTTTTGGGATTGTTATCCGATGGAAACGTACATTCCCATATCGATCATCTGAAGGCTTTGTTGAAGGAAGCAAAGAAAGACGGCGTAAAGGAAGTGCGTATACATGCATTGCTGGACGGAAGAGATGTGCCGGAGACGAGCGCTTTGCTTTATGTAGAAGATATTGAACATTATATGGCAGAATTAAATGACGATACGTTCCATGCCTGCATTGCCAGCGGCGGCGGACGTATGAATATCACGATGGACCGCTATGAAGCGAATTGGCCGATGGTGGAAAAAGGATGGCATACCCACGTACTCGGGGAAGGAAGAACCTTTGCCAGTGCTGCGGAAGCGATTGAAACATATCGCAAGGAATCCGGTGTTGTCGATCAAGATCTTCCTCCGTTTGTTATTGCGAAGGATGGGAAACCGGTAGGAACGATCAACGATGGTGACAGTGTTATCTTGTTTAATTTCCGCGGTGATCGTGCACAGGAAATTTCTCTGGCATTTGATCGTGATGATTTTGATAAATTTGATCGTGTGCGTCGTCCGAAAGTTATGTATGCCGGCATGCTGCAATATGATGCCGACCTGAATATTCCGAATAACTTTTTGACATATCCTCCAAAGATCAAATATACGCTTTCTGAACAGCTTGTGAAGCATCATATTCGTCAGTATGCGATCAGTGAAACGCAGAAATACGGGCATGTGACATATTTCTGGAACGGAAACAGAAGTGAAAAGTTTGATGAGAAGCTGGAAGATTTCGTTGAGATCAAGTCCGATGTCGTACCGTTTGAACAGCGTCCATGGATGAAGGCTGCGGAAATTACCGATATTCTTACGGCAGCGATCGAATCCGGGAATTATGATTTCTTGAGAACGAACTTCCCGAATGGCGATATGGTAGGTCATACCGGTGATTATGAAGCGACTAAGATCGGTGTGGAAGCTGTCGATCTCGTTTTGAAGAGAATTAAAAAGTCCGTTGATGCCGTAAACGGTATCATGCTTGTGACAGCCGATCATGGAAATGCGGATGAAATGTATGAAAAACCGAAAAAAGAGGGAGCTCCTTTAAAGGCGAAGACATCTCATACGTTAAATAAAGTGCCGTTTATCGTTTATGGTGCCGATGTGGAATTGAAAGATGATGAAAACCTCGGTTTGTCTAATGTAGCAGCGACCGTAGCGGATCTTCTGGAAATCGAACCGGATGAACATTGGAATGAGAGCATCATTAAAAAATAAAACTATAAGAAAACTCTATGTGGAATTGCATAGAGTTTTTTTGTGAAGATAATATTCATGAAATTTTGTCTATATAAGAATATTATCGGCTAAATACATACAGAGTCGGACGCTGATATCGGCAGTTTTCTCTTGATTCCCCTGCTATGGTAGTGCCGCCAGTATATGCAATCATATAGACAGCATATTCCGTATTTGGTCTTCGTGGATATGGTGTTGCCTGAAATATCCAGTCTGTTATGTTAGGGATTGGAAGTGTACTTCTCCATTGTAGTAACAAGTCTTTTGAACCGTAATCTGCTCCGTCAGTATTCACCAAAATACGATGATGAACAGAAATCGTGCAAAAATAAAAGAGAGAGAATGTTCTTCCTTACCCTTTGTATCCTATATACAATCATAATCCTTATCATGATTCCCTAATAGTTTTCTTACAAAGCCGGACGCTGATAAACAACATCAGGAGCACTGTCACCGTTACTATAAACACCGTCTGCCTGTCCTAATGCTCCAATTACACTGGCAGATAACAGGGGGTTTACATTCGGACGGTAACTGGATACCCAATAACTTTCATATGGATGGGAAGTTAACGGTTCCCAACGAAGAGACAAGATCTGGCTTCCGTTAAAACCTGCCCCGGAAATTACAACTGTTCGATAATGCACAGAAATCGTGCCCCATAGAAACGAACATCCTAACCTCATTATCATTTTTAGCCTACCTATAGGAAAAGAACAACGGATAATGTACAAAAAAATTAGTAAATACTGGAAATCCCTCTGTATCTTATATACAACTATGATATATATCATAGTTTCCCAACATTCACAGAGCCGGACGCTGATATGGATAAAGAATATTTTGTGTAGCAGATTGATCGATATTTCCATATTCTGCAAGTACTACCGTTTCCTGTTTACTTCGATAATCCAGCGAAGACAGCCATGTCCATTCATGTTCTAAGGAGCTGACTTTCTTCCAATTCATTGGTGCAAAATAGGGGCCTTCCCATTTATCATATATAGTTGCAAGTTTTTGATATTTTGCAGAAATCGTGCCCCTCTTACAACGGAACCCCGCTCCTCATTATCTTCTTCTTACCTTAGTGAACGAATCCCAGATCAATCATTTTAAAAAAGGTTTCCCTTATACATAAAATCTCATCCTCTTTTTTCTACCATTCCTCTGTATTCCGTATACGATCATAATGCTTATCATGATTATCTTACATCTACAGAGCCGGACGCTGATCATATGGATCCGATGGCGAGCATCCGTCAATTATGCCCCCTTTATATATGGCAGTCGTGTGGTCTTTAAATTGAGGGTACACATTGCTGTCCGGACGTAAGGAAGATAAAATAGACGTAGTTTGTGCAAAAAAAGCGCTGTCCTTACTTCCTTGCAAGGCGACGTTAATGGATACCGGTATGTGGTGATAAACAGAAATCGTGCTGAAAAGAAGAAAGGCATCCTTATCCTATGGATAAAATCATGATATCTGCCATGACTATCTTTCCTTTAGAGAGCCGACGGTGCGTGCACTGTCATTTGGTTCTTCTATTGCCCTCATAACATCCTGAACGCCAATATTTCCGTAAGCAAAGGCAGTCGTATCTCAAGTACCCTTTTATAAAATACGGTTGATGACCATATACGAGTATTACCGGCTGTATGTAATGTTGTTAATTGTCCTAAAAGGAGATATGTTTTGAATGAGACAGAAATCGCATGATAAGAAATATTTCGTAATTTTATACCTTTGCTACTCTATTATAACAGATCTGGGTTATTTTTTTATGCGGAAAATTCACCTGTTTATCACATTGTGGTATAGCATTTATATTATAATAGTGCTGTAGGCGGCGATACTATGCGTACCATTTTGGTAGTAGATGATGAGATGAGAATTCGTGATATGATACGAAAATATGCGGAATTTGAAGGGTTTTCGGTTGCGGAAGCGAGAGATGGTATGGAAGCGATTCAAATGTGCCGGGAACATACGTATGATTTTATTATCATGGATGTCATGATACCGCAGCTGGATGGATTTTCCGCCTGCAGTGAGATCCGCAAATCATGTGATACTCCGGTGCTTATGCTGTCCGCACGGGGAGAGGAATACGATAAGATTCACGGTTTTGAGATCGGTGTTGATGATTATGTTGTAAAGCCGTTTTCTCCTAAGGAATTAATGATGCGCGTACATGCGATTTTAAAAAGAACGGAAACTACAGGCAATATAAAAGAACTATATGAAGATGAAGGATTGAAAGTCGATATGACAGCCCGTAAGGTATATATTGATGAGCGGGAAGTGATTATGTCCCCCAAAGAATATGCACTGTTGTTTTATCTGGTAAGGAATGCCGGTATTGCGTTAACCAGAGAACAGCTGATACGTGATGTGTGGAACTATGATTTTTATGGGGATGACCGTACATTGGATACGCATATCAAACTCTTGCGCAGGAGCTTGGGGATATACAGTTCACGCATTGTGACACTCAGAGGGGTAGGTTATCGTTTTGAAGCGGCAAAGTAACAGCATAAGACGGAAGATCTTATGCTATCTGTTTTTCTTCGGAGCGCTGATGCTTTCTTTATTATGGATCTTTCAAGTCGTCTTTTTGGATGATTTCTATCAGGCAATTCGTAAGCAAACGGTTATTTCTAGTACGGATGCCGCAGTTTCCGCATTATCGGAAAGTGATTTTTCAGAGCGCATTGCGGATATTGCGTTACGCAATGATGTTTGTATCACATTGTATGATGCGGATATGAAGCAGCTTCTGAATTCGGATGAGGCCAACCCTCAGTGTCGGGGTATTTCTCACCTTCCCCCTCAGGAAGCGGCGGCGTATGTTGCGGAAGCTCAACGGCAGGATGGAAAAACCTTTTCTTTTCAAGATGTATTAGAAAAGCAGAATGATCCTCAGCCAGCTTTGGAAGATCCGTATCCCTTTTTCCTGCCGAAAGGAAGATTTATGCAGGGAATGACACAAGTTACGATGGTATCTATGAAAGACGGGAGTACAGGAGCCTTATTTGTATTTTCACAGATAACACCGGTCGATGCAACGGTAGGAACCATTCGATCCCAGCTGCTTATCATCACTGCCATATTGTTTTTATTTGGAATATTGATCGCTTTCCTTATGGCGAGAAAGATTGCGGAACCGATCATAGCGATCAACGAAAGTGCCAAACAGCTGGCTATGGGAAATTATGACGTGCAGTTTCATGGAAAAGGGTATTTGGAAATTGCGGAATTGAATCATACGTTGAATTATGCGGCAAAGGAACTGGCAAAAGTAGAAAAATTGCGTCAGGACCTGATCGCGAATATGAGTCATGATCTGCGGACACCATTGACGATGATCAGTGGTTACGGAGAGATGATGCGGGATATTCCCAATGAAAACAATGCGGAGAATTTGCAGGTCATCATCGATGAGGCGAAGCGTTTGGCGGATATGGTCAATGATGTGTTGGATTTAAGCAAGATTCAGTCCGGCACACAGAAACTCACGATGTCTTCTTTCAATATTACCGATATGCTGCGCCATGATATCCGCCGTTATCAAAAGATGCTGGAACATGAAGGCTACACGTTTATTTTCTCTTATGATAAAGAAGCTTTCGCATACGGGGATGAAAACAAGCTGAATCAGGCTGTATATAATCTTATCAGCAATGCCGTTCGATATTGCGGAGAAGATAAACAGATCCTCGTGAAGCAAACTGTATGGGATCATAGTGTGAAAGTCGAAGTGAGTGATCACGGAGAAGGGATCTTGCCGGAGGATCTTCCTTATGTATGGGATCGGTATTATAAAGCAGATAAAACGCATGAAGGTTATACGATCGGCAGCGGCTTGGGGCTGAGCATCGTAAAAGGCATATTGGAGCTGCATGGCTGTACGTACGGGGTACATTCCTGTCAAGAGGAAGGAACGACCTTTTGGTTCCTTTTAGATGCGTATCAGAATCATGAAATTATGGATAAAAAATAGCATATTTCGATAAAAAAGAACCATATGCTAATGACGGAAGATGAATATGCAATATATGCATCAGAAAAAAAGTTTTCTATATGAATAGAGAATAAGACGAAATACTGGAAGAAATTGTAAATGATAAAAAATTTTTATTTTTGTTTCTAAAAGTTTTATATTTCTATTTTAGATTATCTGTATATCTTTAAAAGTCGATGAATAAAGGGGTTGATCAAATCCCTTTTGTGCGTTAAAAAAAATGTGAAAAAAGTTCTTAAAAAATGTAAGTATTTTCAACTATACTTTCCTGAATTTTGATGTATAATGAGAGGTACAATGAAGTTGATGCTTATCAAAGCTATTAGCTCACTTGTTCACAACAGCAGATAGAAGTCGTTATCTGTTTCTACAAATATCATATCGTCAAATAAAAGCTATAAATGAATGTGCTATCTGCATTCATGGTTTTTATCTGCGATAAAATCGTACAGAAAGGAACTATTGCATATGATCACGAGCATTCAGAAACGAGATGGAAGAGAAATTCATTTTTCACCCGAAAAGATTACCAGAGCCATTTTTCTTGCGGCTTCTAAAGTAGCACAGGAAGAGAACACTAAAGCCGATTATGCGATTGCGGAAGAATTGACCGAGCAGGTCGTCGGCTATTTGAATACGTTATATCACGATATAACACCGACCGTGGAACAGGTACAGGATGCCGTTGTTAAAGTATTGATTGAAAACGGACATGCAAAGACAAGTGAGGCATACATCTTGTATCGTGCGGAGCGAAGCAGAATTCGCAGTATGAAGACACGTTTGATGCAGAATATCGAGGAAATCACATTTGCGGATAGCAAAGATGCGGATGTAAAGCGTGAAAATGCGAATATCGATGGAAATACAGCTATGGGAACGATGCTGCAGTATGGAAGTGCCGTATCTCGTGAATTTTGTAAATCGGTATTGATGACACCGCAGTTTGCGCATTTGCATGATAATGGAGATATTCATATTCACGATATGGATTTTATGAATATGGGTACGCTGACATGCTGTCAGATCGATCTGGATCATTTATTTACCGGTGGGTTTTCCACAGGACATGGATTTTTAAGAGAACCGCAGGATATTACGAGCTATGCCGCATTGGCTGCGATCGCCATTCAAAGCAATCAGAATGATCAGCATGGAGGACAGAGTATCCCGGCGTTTGATTTTTATCTTGCGAAAGGTGTCGCAAAGACATTCCGCAAAGAATATAGAAACAACATTAACCGTGCGTTGGAATTGGAATTGGATACCGTATTGGATATAAAGGAAAAATTTGATGCGATAGAAAAGGAAACCGGTTTGATTGCTAAGATCGAAATCGAAGATGCGTTTGTAAAAGCGGTTCAGAAGATGTTGAAAGAAGACTATGGGATTTCTGAAGAAAAAGTACAGCGCATGACGAGCTTTGCATATCAAGAAGCGCTGAAGGACACGAAGAAAAAGACATTCCAAGCGATGGAAGGCTTTGTGCACAATCTGAATACGATGCATTCCCGCGCGGGAGCACAGGTGCCGTTTTCCAGCATCAACTTCGGTACGGATATGAGTCCGGAAGGAAGAATGATTTCCGAAAACCTGATGCTTGCACAGGAAGCCGGTTTAGGAAACGGAGAAACGCCGATCTTTCCGATTTTGATCTTTAAGGTAAAGGAAGGCATCAACTACAATCCGGAAGATCCGAATTATGATTTATTTAAACTTGCGATGCGGGTATCCGCAAAACGGTTATTCCCGAATTTTTCATTCTTGGATGCACCGTTTAACTTCCAATATTATAAGGAAGGACACCCGGAAACGGAAACGACTTATATGGGATGCCGTACACGTGTAATGGGCAATATCAACGGTCCGGAAATCGCGACAGGAAGAGGAAATAATTCCTTTACGTCTATAAATCTGCCTCGTTTGGGTATCAAACACGGTATGATTACCAATGGTGAATTTAATGAATCGGCATTTTTCAATGAATTGGATGAAAAGATCGATTTAGTGATCCGTCAGCTTTTGGAACGTTTGGAGATTCAGGCGAAGAAGAAAGTGAAAAATTTCCCGTTCTTAATGGGACAAGGCGTATGGATGGGCAGCGATGGTATGGATTATGAGGAAACGTTGGAAGAACTCGTAAAACAAGGAACGCTGACGATGGGCTTTATCGGTTTGGCAGAGTGCTTGAAGGCATTGATCGGAGAGCATCACGGAGAAAGCAAGCGTGCGCAGGAATTGGGTTTAAAGATCGTAAAACATATGCGTGATCGCATGGATGAAGCTACTAAGGAATATCGTCTGAACTTCTCTTTGATCGCGACACCGGCAGAAGGGTTGAGCGGAAGATTTACCCGCATCGATCAGAAGCTGTATGGAAAGATCCCAGGCGTTACGGATCGCGAATATTATACGAATTCTTTCCATGTCCCTGTGTACTATCACATCACGGCATTTAAGAAAATAGAAAAAGAAGCACCGTACCATGAATTTACCAACGGCGGACATATTTCTTATGTAGAAGTAGATGGTGATCCTAGCGATAACTTGGAAGCATTTGAATCCATCGTTCGCTGTATGAAAGAGCATGGTATCGGATATGGAAGCATCAATCATCCGGTTGACCGTGATCCGTGTTGCGGATACAGTGGCGTGATCGAAGGTCATGTATGTCCGAAATGCGGACGCGATGAGTCCAAGAGCGAATATAAGTTTGAAAAGATCCGCCGGATAACCGGTTATCTGGTAGGAACGGTTGATCGTTTCAATAACGGCAAAGCTGCCGAAGAACGCGATCGTGTAAAGCATGGATAACATGATCCGGTTGGCATCTGCATTGCAGCAGGATTCTATCGTCGACGGTCCCGGTATGCGCTGTGTCTTATGGACACAGGGCTGTCCGCATCACTGTCCCGGTTGTCATAATCCGCAGACACATGCGTTGGATGGCGGTATGACGGTTTCCGTCGATGAGATCATCGCTCAAATGAAGAATATGAAACTGCAAAGCGGAATCACGTTTTCCGGAGGAGAACCGTTTCTGCAGGCTAAGGCGCTGGTTCATGTCGCAAAGGCTGCAAAACAGCTCCATTGGACATTATGGGCATATAGCGGATTTACGTTTGAAGAGATTTTAGAACATGAAGATATGCGAGAATTCCTCTCTTATCTTGATATTTTGGTAGACGGTAAGTTTCGAGAAGAGGAAAAGGATTATCGTCTGCGTTTTAAAGGGAGCCGCAATCAGAGGATCATTGATGTTCCTTCTTCATTAGCACAACATAAGATCATTTTATCTGCCTATGATGACGGCAATCAGAATTTAGATTAAAAGGGAACGAAAGTTCCTTTTATAATAAGCATATATAAAATTTTAAAGCAAATAGATCCTAATACAAAGTTTTATGAAGAGTTACAATCAATTTTTATAAAATATAATATAGTATTAACAAAAACAAGCTATACAATAAATGATGTAAAAGATTATTTGGAATTAACAAAACAAATAAATAAATTGAATGATTTTGATATGGAAATAAAGGACATTTTAGATAGAATAGGGGAAAAACGATCTTATATTCGTAAATTAAAAAGTAAAGAAATAGAATTAAGAAAATTGGTTAAAGAAATTAATCAAGCAACTAAAAATATAAAAATAAATGAGACTAAATCTAAGTATAAGGTTTTTCCAGCAATAAAAAAATATAGTGAATTTACTGGAATTGATATGGCTTTTTTTCACGACATTAAGTAAAAAGTGAATAGAAATTGGAAAGCCGCATATAAATATAATGTTACATGTTTACTTTGCTTTTTAAATATGGTAATATTGACATGTAATTAAATTCCGTTAAACGGGGGAAAGAGGAACTGAGGTTCCTTTTTTCTTTTATAGCTTTCAATATCACATGCAATGGACGTGGTAAGAAAAAGATTAAGGGTCATGAATTAAAAAGATTAAAAAATTATTATAATTTTAAATTATCATGTCTTTATTTCTTTATAAAACACATGAGTTTTTAATTAAAAAACCTATATTCTATCATTACTTAAAACTTGGTAAAAGAAGTAAATTCCTAATATTATTACTATGGAAAAAGAAATCTTTTACATGTGATTATTCTCACATATATGTAGGAATTACCGTCTGATTACATTGACAAAAAGATATGGAAATACTATCATATATTTGTAGATAAAAGGGAGGAATCTGTTCTGTAATGCTGATAGTTCATGTATGGATATCAGTTTTTTTAAGGAATGGGAAAGTCTTACATCTATAGCTTATGGAAGAAAGAATTCTTTAGTATCGCAGCATGCTTTTTCCATAAGGGTCGGAAGCAGTAATGAAAGGAGAAAACAAATGATTTATTCAAAAGAAGTTGAAAACATGTGCACAGTGAAATGCGGTGCCAGTCATGGTTGTGCGCCTATTCCTGAAGAAGGAAAATGGGTGTATTCAAGAGAAATCAAAGATATTTCCGGTCTGACACATGGTATTGGTTGGTGTGCACCTCAGCAGGGGGCATGCAAGCTTACGCTGAATGTAAAGGAAGGAATTATCGAGGAAGCGCTGATTGAAACGATCGGATGCTCCGGTATGACACACTCTGCCGCTATGGCATCAGAAGCAATCGTCGGAAAAACGCTTCTGGAAGCAGTGAACACAGACCTTGTATGTGATGCTATCAATACGGCAATGCGTGAGTTGTTCTTACAGATCGTTTACGGACGTACGCAGTCTGCATTCTCTGAAGGAGGATTACCGGTGGGAGCCGGTTTGGAAGATCTGGGAAAAGGTACGCGTTCTCAGGTAGGTACCGTTTATTCAACAAAGGTAAAAGGTCCTCGTTATCTTGATCTTGCGGAAGGATATATCCTGCAGATGGGTCTTGATGAAAATAATGAAATCATCGGTTATGAATATGTAAATATGGGTGTTTTCATGGATGCGGTAAAAAAAGGAACAAATCCGGAAGAAGCATTGAACAATGCTAAGAAAACATATGGTCGTTATGCGGATGCAGTGAAATATATCGACCCAAGACACGAATAGGAGGAAAGATCATGGCATTATTTGAAAGTTACGAAAGACGTATCGATACGATCAACAAAGTTTTGAATTCATATGGTATTTCTTCCTTAGAAGAAGCTAAAAAACTATGTGATGATTTAGGAGTAGATGTTGCTGGAATCGTCAAAGGAATTCAGCCGATCTGCTTTGAAAATGCCGGCTGGGCTTATACAGTCGGTGCTGCTATCGCAATTAAAAAAGGCGAAAAGACAGCGTATGAAGTTGCGAAATCTCTGGGAGAAGGATTGCAGAGCTTCTGTATCCCGGGATCTGTTGCCGATGACCGCAAGGTAGGATTGGGTCACGGAAATCTTGCCGCAATGCTTTTATCTGATGAAACGAAATGTTTTGCGTTCCTTGCCGGACATGAAAGCTTTGCTGCTGCCGAAGGTGCTATCGGTATTGCACGTAATGCCAACAAAGCACGTAAAGAACCGTTGAGAGTTATCCTGAATGGTTTGGGAAAAGATGCTGCAAAGATCATTTCTCGTATCAACGGTTTTACATATGTTGAAACACAGTTTGATTACTTTACAGGAGAATTGAAAGTATTATCTACGACGCCGTATTCTAATGGAGAGAGAGCTGCCGTTAACTGTTATGGTGTAGATGATGTTCGTGAAGGTGTAGCGGTTATGCATCATGAGGGTGTCGATGTTTCTATTACCGGAAACTCTACGAACCCGACTCGTTTCCAGCATCCGGTTGCCGGAACTTATAAGAAAGAATGCATTGAACAGGGTAAGAAATACTTCTCTGTAGCATCCGGAGGCGGTACCGGACGTACTTTGCATCCGGATAATATGGCTGCGGGCCCTGCTTCTTATGGTATGACGGATACGATGGGACGTATGCATTCTGATGCACAGTTTGCCGGTTCTTCTTCAGTTCCTGCACATGTTGAGATGATGGGACTTATCGGTATGGGAAATAACCCGATGGTAGGTGCCAGTGTAGCGGTAGCAGTTGCTGTTGCGGAAGCAATGAATAAATAATACATAAAGTATAAGTAAAAAAAGACCATCTGATAATGGTCTTTTTCATTTCCTCTGTATGTTATATAGAACTGTGATGCTTATCACAGTTATCTTAGATTATCAGAGCCGGACGCTGCGTATTTTGTTGTGTACTCGGGCCATCTTCCCAAGCTTCACCTATCGCATTGCCTCCCCGATGAAATTTTGTTGTAGCAGGGGTGCTTCCTTGGTAAAAATGTGGCTTCATAAAATATGAAATACCGATCAAAGAATAATGAAAAGATGTATCACTGGAAGCACCTTTACATTCTCCAATGGAACCGGTACATGAGATTCCTGCCTTAGTGAGAATATGATGGCTGTAAGAAATCGTGCGCCATAGAAGCGAGCACCCTAACCTCACCGCTTTAAACGGATCCCTGCCCTCATTTTTCTTTACCTTTTTCCTTTGTATCTTATATCGAATCATAATACTTATTATGATCTCTTAACATATACAGAGCCGGACGCTGATGTCGTGTTAAATCTGGTCGGTTTACACTGTTGCTGGGATAAGAAAGAATATAACCTGAACTACCGATATTCCATGCACCACTTCCGACTTTTGGCACTGATGCAGGGTATATTGGAGTAGCTGTCCATATCTCTTCATATGGAACATTAGTCGTGATAATCCAAGAAAAAACAGGAAGAAGTGAACCGTTGCATTCAAGCGGTCCTGTTATACCAGACGATGAGCACTTATTATTTATAATGGGGATCTTGTGATTATAAACAGAAATCGTGCTAACCTAACAGGTTTCCTCTTATGCATAAAATTCTACCTTCTTTCTTCTACTCTTCTCCTCACCATTTGAACGAATCCCTTTCCTCTGTATCTTATGTAGAATTATAATCCCTATTATAATTACCTCATATATACAGAACCGGACGCTGCCATTTTTCTGTTCCGTATGCCATTCTGGCATCATAGGAGCCAATATAGGAAACAAAATCAACGGCTTGTCTTACTGCTATACTACGTGATGGAGATGCAGAAAAAGTGCCTTCGTATTCATCCGTAGTAAATTTATGAAATGCAAATGCGTGATCTACGGTACCGTTTAAAAGTTGCCCTACCACCGGGATCAGCTCGTTATGAACAGAAATCGTGCTTCCCATATAATGGGCCCCAATTCAATTCATTTAAACAAGGTTTCTCTTACACATAAAATTTCATCTTCATTTTCTTTCTCTTCCTTTTAAAAATTTTAACAGAAGAAAAGATAAAAGAACAGACTTGCTTCTTGATGTAGCGGAAGTTATCCTGTTATTAAAATGTATTTTGCGTTATAATCTAAAATAAGGAAAAGAGGGATATATATGAGTACAAAAGATATCATTTCCATTATACGAAAAGAGGTCAGCGCTAAGCGATTAATGCAAAGTGTAAAAGAAGTTTCCTGTTATCATCGCGTACAGGCAAGTCAGGGATATCGGGATGCTGCCATGCATTGTCGGGAATATTTAAGATCTCTGGGTATACAGGCTGATATATTATCTTATGATGCCAACGGAAAAGACTTTGTCGGTCCTTATAAGCTATTTCAAGAGTGGAATATTGAAAAAGCATATTGCGATGTACTATATCCTATAGAAAAAAGGATTGCGGATTTTTCTTTGGAGCCGATTTCCGTTATTCAGAAAAGCTATCCATGTGATGTGGAAGCAGAAGTCGTATTGATGGATAAAGGAAGCGATCCGAAAGGATATGACGATATTGATTTTCATGGCAAGATCATTTTTATACATGAACATTTTAAAGAATATGCATGGGTTGTGCAGGAAAGAGGAGCGATCGGTTACATCAGTGACTTTTATCAGGAAGTACCGTTCATAAGAAATCGTGAAGAAATGCAGGATTCTTTAAGTTATACCTCTTTTTGGTGGAAGCATACGGAAGAAGAAGTGAAGGCTTTTGGTTTTGTTTTATCACCGAGAGACGGCAAAGAATTATCTCTTCTTTGTGAACAGGTACGTAAGGATTATGCCGACCATCGCTGTGAATCCCCGTATATTCGTGTACATGCTGTTGTCAGATCAAAATTATTTGACGGACATTATGATGTTGTGGAAGCAACGCTTCCGGGAAAGAGTGAAGATACGATTTTGATCATTGCTCATCTTTGTCATCCATGTGCCAGTGCGAATGACAACGCATCCGGTGTAAGCGGGGGAATGGAAATACTGCGATCTCTTCACACGCTTATCGAAAAGGGAAAGCTGGCTCCTTTGCAGCAGACGGTTAAATTGATTTTAGTGCCGGAGTTTACCGGAACATACGGTTATCTTTCCGATCATGATATCCGCAAGCTGAAAGCAGGCATCAATTTGGATATGATCGGCGGAAGGCAGACAGAAGGTTATGGACCGATTACCGTTACCCATCTTCCGCATGCCCTTCCTTCGTTTGTGGATCATGTAGCTTCCATGATCATGAAACAGGTTCAGATGGAAGATCAAAGCGTAGAGGATATGAAAATGAGCATGATACGTACAAGTGATCATTTATTTCAGTTAGGCAGTGATCATTCTGTATTGTGTGATCCTATGGTGGATATTCCTTGTATCATGCTGGGACAATGGCCGGATAAGAACTATCATACGAGTACGGATACATTAGATAAGATCGATCCTATCGTATTAAAGCTTTCGGCAGTGACCGCGGCGGCATATGCATACGCTCTTGCTAATCATGCGATCGTAAAAGAACAGCTCCTTTTAGAAATGCGCATGCAGTATGTTCAGGAGATGAATCATATCGCAGATGGATATGTCAAACAGGATAGAAAAAATGCTTTTACAAGACTTTGCACATATTATCGGGAATCTTTAAAATCTTTTTATGACTATGAACAGCTTCCTGCAGAACCGACAGAGTTGGATCATTTCTCTGTGCTTTGTTCCATGTATCCTTGTGAGGAGCATCCTGTTTCTTATCCGTCTGCTTATGAACAAGTTCCCGTGCGTATGTTCTGTTTTCCGATATCGGATCTGGAAGATCATATGCTGCATGATAACGAGATGCAAACGGCATATCGTCAATTTCATAAGGAACATCCGATCATGGCGGAAGACCATTGTACGATGCAGGCATTGTGTGATTACTATGTCGATGGGAAACGCACGATAGCGGAAATATATGAATGTGTAAAAGCGGAGACCGGACATGGTATGCCGGAAGATATCCTTGCGTATATAACGATAATGCAAAAGATGAAACTGATGAGATAGCGGAGGTTCTTATGGAGATAAAACGAAATTCGAAATGCTGGTGTGGCAGCGGAAAAAAATATAAGCAGTGTCATGAGGAATTCGATCAAAAACTGTTTGCGCTAGCCAGACAGGGAAAGATCGTGCCGGAAAGAAAGCTTATCAAAAATGAAAAAGACATTTTGGGAATCAAGAAAAGTGCGGCGATCAATGACGGAGTTCTGGATCGGATCGAAAAGGAGATCCATGTGGGTATGAGTACAGAAGAAATCGATCAGCTCGTATATCAATACACGGTACAGCATGGGGCTATTCCCGCTCCGCTGAACTATGAGGGTTTTCCTAAGAGCGTATGTACATCGATAAATCATGAGGTATGTCATGGTATACCTTCGAAAGATGTCATTTTAAAAGACGGTGATATCGTGAATGTGGATGTATCTACGATTTTTCACGGATATTATTCTGATGCATCCCGTATGTTTATGATCGGCAACGTATCCGAGGAAGCAAGGAAACTCGTTCAGGTAACGAAAGAATGCTTACAGATTGGAATAGAAGCTGTCGTGCCTTGGGGGCATGTCGGGGATATCGGGGCGGCGATCATGGAACATGCTCATAAAAACGGCTACAGCGTTGTTCGTGTATTTGCCGGACATGGGGTAGGCAATGCCTTTCATGAAGATCCGATCGTGTCGCATGTCGGTGTGAAAGGAACTGGGATGGTGCTTGCTCCGGGAATGATGATCACAATCGAGCCGATGATCAATGCCGGAGAATATCCGGTATATGTTGATAAGGAGAACGGATGGACGAGTTATACGAAGGACGGCTCTTTAAGTGCTCAATGGGAACATACGATATTGATTACTGAAAAAGGTGTTGAAATTATTGCGAAATAAGCATACGGTTATCATGGCTGAGAGGTGATTTACATGGAACTTCGCGTTTTGCGTTATTTTTTGGTGATTGCAAGGGAAGAGAATATTACTCGGGCAGCGCAGATTCTTCATGTTACACAGCCGACGCTTTCTCGGCAGATGATGGCATTGGAAGAAGAACTGGGCATCCAGCTTTTTCATCGAGGGAAGTACCATGTTACACTGACGGAAGAGGGCATGCTTCTGCGACAGCGGGCAAAGGAACTCGTGGATCTGTCAGATAAGACAATGCGGGAACTGTCACATCATGAGGAAGCTCTTATAGGGGAAATTGCCATTGGCTGCGGGGAAACAAAGAGCATGTCTTTTTTAAGCGAACGTATGATGTGCTTTCAAAAAGAGAACCCCGGTATTGCGTTCAATGTTTATAGTGCTATTGCGGATGATGTCAAAGAGCGTTTGGATAAAGGACTTTTGGATATCGGATTGCTTATGGAACCGGTAGATATCGGAACATATGAATTTTTACGTCTACCTTTTCGGGAGCGTTGGGGCATCTATGTAAAAGCAGATTGTGCATTAGCAAAGAAAGAAGCCGTTACCCCGAAAGATTTGGCAGAAGTTCCTCTTCTGATGGTAAAAAGAGAGTTTACCCGTAAGGAGCTTGCCGGATGGTTCAAAGAATACAATTCTCAGCTGAAAATCGCGGCTACGTATAATCTGATTCTCAATGCGGCGTTTATGGTTACAAGCGGTATGGGAGCGGCAGTCAGTTTTGATTTGGGCAAGGTCAGTGAGGATTTGGTTTTTGTTCCTTTAAAACCGGCTTTGGAAACCGGGGCTGTGCTTGTATGGAAAAAACATCAGCTTTTATCCCATGCAGCAGTTCAATTCATACAACATATAAAAAATGCCATTTAGGCATTTTTTAATATACACGATAAGTATTCGACATAGTTAAGATTTATTTTTATAATGAAGACGATATGAAATTCTTTCATCGATGTACTTATTGCCGTCATGTTTCTACTGAGGAAAAGAAAGGAAAAATATCATGGAGTATAGAAAACTTGGAAGCAGTGAATTAGAAGTATCGCGTATTTGTCTTGGCTGCATGGGATTTGGCGATGCGCAAAGCGGACAGCATAGCTGGACCGTAGATGAAAAGCAAACACGTTCGATCGTGCAAGAAGCGCTTGCGGCAGGCATTAATTTTTTTGATACGGCGCTTGCTTATCAAAACGGAACGAGTGAGCAGTATGTTGGAAAAGCGCTACGAGATCTCGCGAAGCGTGATGATTATGTAATTGCGACAAAGTTTACGCCGAGAACGCAAGAGGAGATCGACAAAGGTATTTCCGGACAGGAGCATATTGAGAACTGCCTGCATCAAAGTTTAAAAAATCTTCATATGGATCATGTGGACTTATATATTTATCACATGTGGGATCATCATACGCCGATGGAAGAGATCATGGAAGGACTTCATCGTGTGATAAAAGCGGGAAAGGTGCGCTATATCGGTATTTCAAACTGTTTTGCATGGCAGCTTGCGAAAGCTAATGCATATGCGCGGATGAACGGTCTCAGTGAATTTGTATCTATGCAGGGGCATTATAATTTGATCGCCAGAGAGGAAGAACGAGAGATGCTGCCATTTTGTGCATCGGAGAATATCGCTTACACACCGTATAGTGCATTAGCCGGTGGCAGGCTGGCAAAACGAAGAGGAGAGACTTCCAAGCGGCTCGAAGAAGATGCATATGCAAAATTTAAGTATGATCGCACCGCTGAGATGGATCAACATAGCATCGATCGCGTGGCGGAATTGGCAGACAGATACGGTGTTTCCATGACGGAGATCTCTCTTGCGTGGCTGCTTAGCAAAACGAGTGCTCCCATTGTCGGTGCGACAAGCTGTGCGCAGGTCCACACGATGATAAAAGCGCCGGATCTACAGCTTTCGGAATGTGATATCGCTTATTTGGAGGAGCTGTATTTGCCTCATCCGCTCGTAGGCGTCATGGCGCAGAACGGTAAGCAGAAAGCGGGAAACGTAGTTTAAAAAAGGAGGAATACGTTTATGGTAAAACAAACGGCAGGACGAGATTCTTTAGGTGAATTCGCACCTGAATTTGCACAGTTGAACGATGATGTCTTATTTGGGGAAGTATGGTCTAGGGAAGATATATTGTCTCTTAAAATGCGCTCAATGATTACGGTAACCGCATTGGTAAGTAAGGGAATGATCGATTCTTCCTTCCGGTTTCATTTGCAGTCAGCCAAAAATAACGGCGTCACAAGAAAAGAAATAGCGGGGCTTTTAACGCATACGGCATTTTATGCCGGATGGCCGAATGCATGGGCAGCGTTTCATATGGCAAAAGAAGTATATGCAGATGATATCAAGGAAGAGCATGGCGGTATTTTTGGACAGGGAGAAGAGAATACCGCATATGCTCCGTATTTCAGCGGAACCAGTTATATAAAGCCGCTTACGGATCCGCAGAAAACCATATTGATTGCGAATGTGACCTTTGAACCTAGCTGCCGCAATAACTGGCATATTCATCATGCGGCAAAAGGCGGAGGACAGATCCTTTTATGCGTTGATGGTGAAGGATGGTATCAGGAAGCGGGAGAAAAGGCGATCTCATTAACTCCGGGAACCGTTATTACGATCCCGGCGAAGGTAAAGCATTGGCATGGAGCGAAAAAGGATTCCTGGTTCAGTCATCTGGCGATAGAAGTACCGGGAGCGGATGTAGAAAATGAATGGCTGGAGCCGGTCAGTGATGAGGATTATGCTCAGCTGTAGGAATTACATATCCTGATAACAATACTTTTCATGCGGGAATTTATATGAAATCTTTTCTGAAAGCGTGTCTGCACCTTTACATTGCGCTTCCCATTCGTATCGTTTAGTGTTATACTTTAAATGTCAAAGAACAAAAAGGAGATGTTGTACGATGGCTAAATTAGAGATGAATGATTATGTAGGGGCAATTCAAGGTAAAAAACAGGAAGCACATGAGAAGCAGTGGTTATATATTGAAGTTAATGCGAAAGAACTTATGGAAGAGTTAGAGCCGGGTGTTAAGAACTTGACGACGGCTTGTAAGGCAATGTTGGATATGATGCTGGAAGGGGATGGATTTATCGTTGAACCGAAAAGCAAATCCAAAGTTGCCGGTGCTTTAACGGTTCGTTATTATGTAGATAACCTGAGTCCTGAGCGCAGAAAATATTCTGAAGTTAATTAGAAAAGAGATCCTGGCGGATCTTTTTTTGTATGCCTCTGTATGTCGTATGGAACCATAACATCTGTTATCGTTTATCTATCTTATGCAGTTACAGAGCCGGACGCTGCGAGCCCATAGTACAAGAACTGACATGTGGTTCCCCTGTCGCCCGTAATGCATCGCATCCTCCTTCATCGGTAACGGATATCGGCCATTGCGGGTATAATACAGATGTAGAAGTCCAAAACCTTATATCCGTTGTAAAACGTAAAGCTGAAAGAGAACCATATGGAACATCGATCTGTTCAGGTTGTAAAATAAAGCCGTTATGCACAGAAATCGTGCCCCCTTATAACGGAACCCCAGTTCGAGTTTTAAACACAGTTCCTCTTATGCATAAAATTCTATCCCGCCATTTTAAACGAATCCCACCTTACAACGGAATCCCGCTCCTCACCATATTAACAGAATCCCTGCCCTCATTTTTCTTTCACCTTCCCTCTGTATCTTATATAGAACTACAATACTTATTATAGCTTTCCAATCGATACAGAGCCGGACGCTGTGTTGCCATGGATTGCGCATATTGTAACCAGGATTCTCCTTGAAAACCAATAATGTGAGAAACGGTCGGTTTTCCACGGAACTCATCCGCACTGCTTAAGCGGAAATGGCTTGTTACGGTTAACGTGGGATCACTAGGCATCAAGAAAGAAAAAGTCCTATCTTGTGAGTACTTATCTGTGTTATTGTCACCGGAAGAAAAAACGCAAATACTATGAAACACAGAAATCGTGCTACCAAAGTAACCAACCCTCTGTCCTTTTTTAAATTCTTATCTATTACATTAATTGCCCAATCGTAAGGTTTTTGCAAAAATAATAAGGCGCGATCCAGAGCAGTTGCATCAATTCCGAATCTCTTTTTCCATCAGCAAATTTTTTATCCCGCAGGAATGTAACTATATCCTGTGTTTTTCTTCTGTTGGGGTCATTGGTAACATCGCAAATAGAATAATCCGTTTCTTCATTAACCCCAATAATAATAAGTCCATCGTGATTTGATAGATTATTTGCCATACATATAATATCATGCAGTAAATCAGACTTATTCTTGTGCCATTCCTTTTTGAAATCCCAATATTCGCCCTCTTGCTGAAATGCAATTAGTCGTAACACTTCTTCTTTAAATGAAATCATATCCATTGAAGTCACCTTATACTATGCCTTAATATAACGCGTAGATCTTGCCGACCCGATCCGTTTTATTGCACCGCTCTTTACCATTGCACCGAGGACTGCTTCAACTGTTGTCGGACTGACATCGGGGAGAATCTTACATATTTCGGCTTTGGAAAGAGGGGTCAGACTGTTTAATACCGTTGCTTCTATGCGGGCTTTCTTTGTAATCTTTTTCCCATGTACGACTGCAAAACGCTTGTCCAGCTCTTTATAGCACATATAAAGCATAGACAGGAAATTTTCAATAAATGGGAAATAACTATTTTCATTTGATTCCCAACCGTCAGAAGATTGACGAAGAGATTCGTAATAATAGGCTTTGTAGTTATTGATTTGCTCTTCAAAGGACACATATTTTCCGGCATCAAAGCCATTCTTGTATAGGAGCAGCAACGATAACAGGCGCGACATTCTGCCGTTACCATCTCTGAATGGATGTATGCAGAGAAAATCCAAAATAACGCAAGGAATCAATAGCAGTTGGTTTATATTGGCGTCACTACGTGCTTCCATATAGGCAAGCTCTAACTGTTCCATAGCCTTTGGCGTTTCATTTGCAGGGGTGGGACGAAAACGAACACGCCTGTTTCCGTCTGTATCGATTTCCAAAATCACATTATCGTCTGTTTTATATTGACCGCCATATTCATAACCTGCAAATGCCATCATTATTTCGTGCAAATGCAAAATATCACGCTCATAAAAATCAATACGCTCATAGCCCAAATGAATTTCATTTAATGCATCCCTATATCCGGCAATTTCCGCTTCATTATGATTCAACGGAGCGCTGTTCTGATTGACGATAGCGGCAATACGCTCGTCACTTGTAACAATACCCTCAATAGCATTAGAACTCTTAATCGACTGTACCTTTGCAACTGCCTCTAACTCCGTAAAAATTTGGATATATTCCTCTTTTCGCACTCCCGCCATTGTTTTCAATGCCGAAATATTTGAAGTAAGATTCACCAAATTTGCAGGTAGTAAGCCGTTGTTTAAAAAAGAGTAATCGAATTTCCTCATATTACAGCATCCTTTCTGCACATTGTTTTAACATATTATATGCAGAAAATCAAGTTATATCTATTTTATCTGCATATAAAATGGAATAAATTATGCAGATATGAGGAAACGATGTGCAGAAACTTATAAAAAGCAGTACAGAATGATTACATACTGCCTTCATCAAATGCTCATTTTACAGCATGCCGGTCTTTTTCAGATATGTAATGCCGTCACTATATTCTCTGAGATAAAATCTCTGCCGTTCCATACTGTCGCACCGAATCTGCATGAAAAAAGGCATCCATCTGATAAGATGAAACGCCACGGCAACCAGCGGTCAGGCAATACACCGGACCGCTGACGCTATTAAATTTTGTCGTTAATGAAACAGTCTCTTTTTTCGATATTTTTCTCGTCAGATTTCAACTTGGAAAAGGAATTGAATAAATGACGGCAAATGCGTGGACTCCTTGAAAATCAAGGCTTTTTCCGTTTGTCGTTATTATACCGTAACGGCACACCCATAAAGATACAATATCAGATAATGCGGAGAAATATTAAAAAAATTGCGGAAATTTCTGTTTAAAAAATGATAATATAAGTATAAGATCGTTAAGATCTCATATTGTATGTGGGAGTTTACATAGTTCTAATTAAAAATGAAGGATCATTTAAAAGGAGATGAACGTATGGCAAGGACATTAAAAAGCAAAGAGTTGGTAAATACCAGATTAGCAACGAATTACGGCGGATGGATGTATTGTGATGAGTGCAATGAAAATATAGGGTATTTATGTTATTCGACTTATGACCGGCTGGAATTGAACTATAAATGTAATTGCGGCAGTATCGGCAGTGTGTTACTGGATTTTGAAGACAGTAAAACGGGTCGGGATTGTGAAGATGAATTAACTCTTATAAAAAACAGATGGTGCTGTCCGAAAGACCATGAGCCTTTGATTACGATATTGGATAAAAAAGTATCCGCTTATGAGATGAAAATCACTTGCAAAGCCTGCGATAATATTTATAAAAAGAATAAATGACCGTTTAAAGGCAGAATAAAAATAAAGAAGACTTCCTTTGTATATTGTATAGAACCATAATCCTCATTATGATTTTCTAACTGTATCCAAAGCCGGACGCTGAAATGTGAGTACAGCGTCAGCTGAAAAACGGTTGGGAGCATGTCCCCATTTTGTTCCTCCACATCGCTTCCGCGAAGAAAAAGAAGAAGATGAGGAGAGGATATAAAAGTGAGTATGTGCAGATTTGTCCATATTGGAATCATCATAGGCTAGAGAAGGGTCTTGAGTGCCATAGCATGTCGTACCTTCACAATCGGGGGACATATCCACCTTAATATAATGAACATGAGAAATCGTGCTGTTTAGGAACGATTTTTATCTTGCTACCTCGTATCGTATAAAAAAGGATTGATTTATATAAAATCAAATCCTCTTTTTTATTTGTCGCATGCAAAGAGAATACCCGCACCCTTGCGTAGTTTTTCATACACGCTTACAACTTTGCGAGAATGCTCCAGCAATGCATCGCATGCGGCATGATCGTTTTCTTCAAATATCTTTTTAAAATCCTGCAACTCATAATATAATGTGATATCCCGCTGTTTGGTATTCAGATCCTCCGCCTTGTCTTTTCCGATATACAAGTCGAATTGAGCGCAGTTGCTCGGTTCTGCATGAACGGTAATATATCCCTTTTCTCCTTGAATTTGTGAGATGCACTCGCTTCTTGTGTCTTTGCATCCGACACATACTGCCTGAAAGCCGTCGTATTCCAAAATTGCCACACCGCTCGTATCAATACCGTTAAATCCTATATTCGGGTAATAATGTGCATCTTTTGGTTCTCCAAACAGACCGATGGTAAAATGCAGGCAATAGATGTTGATGTCAGATAAAGCCCCGCCGCTGAATTCCGGAGAGAATGCATTCGTTACCTCATGTTCGAGATATCGGTCATATCGGGAAGAATACTGCGAGTAATTGCACTGTACCATACGTACTTGTCCGATGCGATCCAGCTGTTGTTTTATCGTTTTATAATTTGGATTGTGCTGATTGACAATCGCCTCAAACAAAAACAGATTTCGCTCTCTGGCTGTTTCGATCAGATGATCCAACTGTGCTAGTGTTGGTGTAAACGGCTTTTCGCAGATGACATTTTTTCCTGCCTGCAAAGCTTTCAGTGATTGTTCGTAATGCAGGGAATTCGGAGAGGCAACATAGATGAAATCGATATCATCGACAGCGAGCATCTCATCCAGATCGGTATAGACCTTTTCCACTCCGTAAGCATCCGCTAATTTTCTTCCGCTTTCTTCCTTGCGGGAATATATACCTATACATTCGATTCCTTCGCTGTCTTTTACAGCATCCAAGAACCATCCCACGATAAACCCTGTTCCTATGGTTGCTACATTCATAAACTTCCTCCTTTACCGTCATATATGTATAATATATCATATTTCTTTCGGTAATGATTGTAGAAAATACGTTTTGTATTATAATGAAACAAAGGAGATTTATCATATGCAGGTGGTATGTGGGATCATTGTACAAGAAGATCGATATTTGATAGCGAAACGAGGGAATGGCGTTGATGCGGGTTTTTGGGAGTTTCCCGGTGGTAAAGTAGAAGCGGATGAAACGAAAGAAGAAGCTGTCATACGGGAACTGAAAGAAGAACTTGCGCTTGATGTAGAAGTGCTGTATCATCTTGCGGATGTTTTGGATACGCATCATAAAGAAGATATTTATGTTTCTGCTTATGTATGCAGGATCAAAGCAGGAGAATTGATATTGCATGTTCATGATGAGGCGTTATGGGTATGTGCGGAAGATTTATTCCGATATGCATTTCAAGAGGCGGATATGCCTATATTAGAAAAATTGAATCATACATATAAAAAATAGGAAGGGGGATTTCATGCTGCGAAAAACAGATGAGGTCAAAGTCATGCGTGATCCGATACATGGCTATATTCATGTGGAATATCAGATCCTTTGGGATTGTATCAATGCCCGTGAATTCCAGCGGCTTCGCCGGATCCATCAGCTGGGCGGAGATTTTCAGGTTTATCATACCGCGGAGCATACGCGCTTTTCGCATTCGCTCGGTGTATATGAGATCGTCCGCCGTATGGTGGAGGAAGTGGACGGATTAAAAAATGATCTGAATGAGCATGAAAAAGTAACGGTCATGCTAGCCGGACTTTTGCATGATATCGGTCATGGACCGTTTTCTCATGCTTTTGAAGCGATCAGCGGTTTTTCCCATGAAGTGTATACTAAGCGTATTCTATTAGAAGACAGCGAAATCCATCGAATTTTATGCAGAGCGGATGAACAGCTGCCGTATGCAGTCGCTTCTATCATATCTTATGAGCATCCGAATGAATTATTGAATCAGATCGTTTCGGGACAGCTGGATGCGGACCGCATGGATTATCTGTTACGTGATGCATATGCGACGGGAACGAGTTACGGAGAGTTTGATCTGGAGCGTATTTTACGTACGATCCGTATACGGGATCATCAGATCTTGGTAAAAGAAAGCGGTATTCATAGTGTGCAGGATTATCTGATGGCACGCTATCACATGTATTGGCAGGTGTATCTGCATCCGGTTGCCAGAAGTTTTGAAGGGATGCTGGTGCAGCTGTTTAAACGTCTTCGCGATCTGTATCCAAGTGATACGATCGCTATGGCTCCGATGTTTTTTCCGTTTCTGAAGGAAGGAGAGGCTTCGATAGAAGAACATTTTGCTTTGGATGAAGCAGCAGCCTTTTACGGGTTTGCACAGCTTATGCATAGCGAGGATCGGCTTGTTTGCGATCTTGCCCGCCGTCTTTTAAACCGCGATCTTTTCGAATATGTGAATATAGAGGATCCGCAAAAGATCCAACAGATTCGTGAGAATATCGAAAAGGCGGGTTATGACAGCCGTTATTATATGTTTACGGATACCGTGAAGCAAAAGGCATTTTCTCCGTATACCATAGGGGATAAAAAACACAATATATGGGTATTGTGTGAAGATCGTCAAATACGGGAAATCACGCAAGTTTCCGATATTGTAAAAGCGATTGCGGAAGTAAAAGGAAAAGTGCAGACAAAGGTGTATTACCCCGCAGAGATCACACAGGCGGAAGTTTGCGGATAAGGATATGAAAAAGACGCTTATCATATGACAGCGTCTTTTTTGGTAATTATAAATATAGATCCGTATATACGTATAAAGTATCACGTTGCAGCTCCAGATGTAGCTGCCCGCGATAGGATGCGCATAATTCACGTACACTGCGCAGATTGAAATTCTTTTCTGCTTTGCGCATATCTTCATGGCTTCCGATATAGCTGCTGGAGCATGTGATCTGTATTTTGTTTCCATGCATCTTACATTCGAGGAAAGCATTGCCGTGTTTGATCTTACATTCATACAGCAGATCGTATGCATTTTGCAAAAGACCGCCGAACAGAATACAAAGATCCAGATCACGCATCCTGCTGATTGGAAGGCGAACATCGAAGTCCAGCTTCATCTCATCTTTGGCAAACATATAGTGATAATAGGATAAAAGCGTATCGACGATATTGTTCCCGGTAATTTCCAGCAGTTGGATATCATGGATATGATAGCGTATCTGATCCAGATAGCGCATCGCTTCTTCTGAATTTCGTTCGTGTATCAGCTGTTGTGCAGTATGTACATTCTTATCGATGGCATAAGCACGATCCAGCGTATCGTTATAAGAGTTGATGATGCCTTCAAAGTATTGTTTTTCAAATAATACGAGATCTTCGTTCGTATTTGTCTGAAGCTGCGGTTTCGGACGGTCTAAGCGAACCGGAGCGGCTGCTACCCGTTTGATCTTGATCGGCGCTGTCAGCATCATATAGAACATGACATAGGAAACCATGATCAAGCTGAGAAGCGTAGACATATAACGTGCGACGATCGTTGTATAAATCGTATTTTGATAATCGTTAAAGACAAGCACGACTAAGCAGATGATCGGAAAGAGCCAAGTCAGCCACATCGCCCGCTCGGTTGCTCTTTTCGCGATTTTTACAAATGCGAATTGTAAAAAAGCAGGAACACAGATCAGATACAAGGCCATAGCGATCATGACGACCATCGCTTTATCCAATTGGATATAAAGCTTTGGATATTCCATGTAGATGACGAATAAGGCGATCTTTTGTACGGCGATATAGATCATGAAATTAAACAATAAAGAGGATGCATATGTATAGATGATCGTCGTCAGCTGATTTTTATAGAACAGCGGAAGAACGAAGATCGGGAATAAAGCAAACAGAAACCAGATGTAAGGCATGCTGGAAAACGATGTGAAATAATATAGAGCACAATCGACCAGATAGATGCCGATGATGACAAGATAAATATATAAACCGGAACTGGTTCGTTTCAAGCTGAGGTCGCATAGCATGAAACAACTCCAGAAGACCAGGCTTGCTATTAGTAAATTAAAAATGGTATCGTTCATTCCAATACCCCCCTTTTATGGTATTATATAATAATTTATTTGATTTTAGTAGAACTTTTCTGAAAGAAATGATATAGTATTCATCTTTTTGTTTATTCTGATGATATCTCATGTCACGATTTGTATGAAACGGATAAAAAAAAGAAGAAGTTAAGCTTCTTCTTTTTTCGGTGTTTCTTCTATGGATCCTTCCGTTTTCTTAGGAAAACGCAGGAATACTTTGAACAGATCGCCGTCTGTTTGAATGTTCAATGTTCCGCCTTGCAGTTCGGTAAAGCTTTTTACGATTGCCAGGCCGAGACCGGATCCTTCCGTATTCCGTGATTTATCTCCGCGCATGAAGCGTTCGGTAATATCCTTTGCATCGAAGTTTAACTCTTGGGCGGATATGTTTTTCATGGATATTTCGACAAAGCTTTCATAGTCTTTTATATCAATGTATACACGAGTGCCGCGAAGTGCATATTTACCTATATTGGAAATGAGATTTTCAAAGATGCGGTAAGTTTTCTGTGAGTCCATCAGCAAGATGATCTTATCATCGGAGAACGTATTGCGAAGCGACAGCTTGCGTTTTTTGAGAGCATCTTCGCATTCTACCTGTACTTGTTTCATCAGCGATATGATATCCACTTTCATCAGATCAAGGGAGATATTGCCGCTGTTGGCTTTGGATATCTCAAACAGATCTTCGATCAGATGCTTTAAGCGCAGAGAGTTCCTATCCAAGATTTCCATGTATTTCTTTTGTTCTTCCTTGCCGAGATCTTCATTTTTCAATAAATCAATATAGGAGATCAAAGAAGTTAATGGCGTTTTCAGATCATGTGATACGTTTGTGATCAGCTCTGTCTTCATCTGCTGGGAATGCACTTCTTCGGCGATGGATGTTTCAATATTTGTTTGGATATCTTTCAATTCCGGCTTAAACGGATTGAAGATGCCCAAGTCTTCATCGATGTGTTCTTTGGTCCTGCCTACCGCAATTCCACGCAAAACATCTAAAAGACGGTGATAGTCTTTATTAATACTGCCGATATAGCGGTTTAGGATGATATAAAGGAATGTCGAATAGATGATCAGCAACAACCATTGGGTCGTGGTTTGGTAAGGGATCGTCGTGATCATCCATAAGACGGTGAAGTTCAAGAATATGATGATAAAGATACGGCGGGTATCCTGATTGCTCATATCCAGATGCAGCGCATACGCATATAGCCGCCGGCAAGGTTTTTCGCAGTGCTTCCATATATACAAAGATAAACAATGTTGTTTCCAGTCCTTTTTCTGTAATAAAAGCATGAAATATTGTACGTTGTATACGAGACATGCGTATATGAAGAAACAGAATAGGAAAGCCGGTACGGTATCGGCTGTGATAGAACCGGAATTGGATGCCAATCCGAGTAGGAAGAGGTCTGCGATAAGAAGTGCTTCGATAGGAAGATCTCTCAACGTCAAGCGGTGCTCTTCTTTGGACGAACTGCAAAAACCGGCGAGAAGCGCATGCTTTCGATGAAGCAGGAGCGTGCTGAAAGAAGCGAGCAGCAGTCCTATCATGAAGAAGCAGTTCATCATTTTGTCATCCGGATAATAGGTATAAGAATACCCGTAATATCCGCTAATAAAGCTTGGATATACGGCAAAGCGGAATGTCGCATTGTGGATCGGGATGTATTCATATGATTTTTCATCAATACGGATAACGGTGTTGAACGAATTGGTTTCCACTTCAAAATTACCTTGGAAGACCGCATTGAACGCATTGTAATAATTTTGGATAGAGATCATGTCGGCCGAAGAGGAATATGCGGGATTGATGGTCGGTATGCCGTTTTTGTCGAAACTCACTTCCATGAACCAGGCGTAGTTGTGTTCTAGGCTCTGGTAGTCCGGTTCCTTTAAACTGAGCGGAGATCCGACATTCGTGATCATATTACCGGTATCGTTGTCAATGGCATAGTATAACAGTTCATGGTTTTGTCCCAGAGTTTGAATGTTCTCGGATATATTGTTATTGAAAGCAGATGCGGTGTTCGCTTCCAGGGAATCGCCGCCTTTGAGATATAGCTTTGCCAGCGTCATATCTGCATCGTCTTGCTTTTTCAGCTGATAAAATAATTCAAATGTATCGATAAACGTATAATCCGCAAGATCATTGCTGAGGGATTTTGCATTTTCCGTCTCTCTTTGCTCATTGATCGTTATCGCGTAATTTTGGATATCGGGAAGGAGCGCCGTATGGATACAAGCAGCGAGCAGTACCATAAGAAGTATAAGGGCAGTCGTATGTCTGTTTTCGTTCATATTATCACCTCTCTTGTCGTTCGATTTTATAACCAACACCCCAGACTACTTTGATATATCTGGGTTTTTTAGGATTTACTTCGATTTTTTCTCGCAGATTGCGGATGTGTACCATTACTGTTTCGGTATTGACCGCTTGTTCCTTCCATACGATCTCATAGATCTCATCACTTGAATAAACACGTCCGGGATGCTCCATAAAAAGCTGCAGGATCTTGAATTCCAACGGCGTCAAACGGATCAGACGATCATCCAAATGAACTTCCTTCGTATCTTTATTTAACTCCAACCCGCCGATCGTCAATATGTGATCCGCTTCCGTCTGCTTGTTCATAGACGCAAAATGCGTGTAGCGGCGCAGCTGTGAGCGCACTCTTGCCAATAATTCCATAGGAACGAATGGTTTTGTGACATAGTCATCGGCACCGATATTCAAACCGGTAATCTTGTCGATGTCCTCGGATTTGGCAGACAGCATGATGATCGGAAAATCATAAGTTTCTCTCAGTTTCATCGTCATGGCGATGCCATCCATGACCGGCATCATGATATCAACGATCGCCAGATGGATACTGTGCTGTTTTGCCATGTCCAGTCCTTCTGCACCGTTATATGCCTTGAATGTCTGATATCCCTGACTTTTTAAATATATTTCGATAGCATCGGCAATTTCGACTTCATCCTCAACGATTAATATGTTGTGCGTATTCATACATCTTCCTCATTTCTATCCCTTATTATATAACAGCTATCTGAAAATCACGAATCCCCATGCAGAAGAAAGCCCATAAAGCTGCAGCTCCCTAATACAAACAGCAGAATATACACATTCATAAGCGTTCCTTCTTTCGTGATGATTTTCGCTGTATACTGGAAAACAGTGTTATCCCGCTACATATGGAAAGCACGATGATAAAAACCATATAAATCAGATATGACAACATGATATCACCCCTTTGTAACATCAGTATAAAAAACGAAATTAAAATCCTTCCTGTGATAAAACGAAAGAATTTCAAAAGATTGTGGGAAATGCCGTTATTTGTGTGTTCCAAGGGATTGTAAAAAGAAAAGGACTATTCTACAATATTTTATATAGGAGGATGTCGCTATGAGAAAGATAATCGAAGATGTAAGATTTATTCAGGATGGGACGATGGTGTTTGGTGATATCCATCTAGAAGATGGTTTTGTAGAACGGATCGACTATAAGTCGCTGAAAATGAATTCCGATTATGCGATCAGTGGTTTTGTCGATATACATACGCATGGATTTTGCGGGATCTGCTGTGATAATACGGATGTGGATGAACTGCATAAACTGGCGGAGGAATATGCACGAAGGGGAACCGTGGGTTTTTGTCCTACACTTTCCGTAAGGTCTTTGAAAGAGTATGAAGCGATCATCAATGCTTATCGGGAAGCTTTTCAGGGGGAATATAAAGGCGCGCGGTTTTTAGGGTTTCATTTGGAAGGGCCTTATGTGAATCCGGCGATGGTCTGCGATGAAAATAAAAAGCGTGTACCGTCGATCGATCTGGGAGAATTGGAAGCATTCATGAAAAAGCATCATGATATGATCGCGATCATGACGATCGCTCCGGAGTTGGATCATGCGATGGAAGCGATACGTATTTTGCATCGTTATGGCATTATCATCTCACTGGGATATTCTTGTGCGGATTACGAAACGGCTCTTCAGGCGATCCGGGAAGGGGCTTCCCATATTACGCATGTATGCAATCACATGAATGAGATCGATTATCGCCGTCCCGGTTTAATCGATGCGGCATTGGTGCAGGATGTCATGTGTGAGCTTGATATGGATGGCGTTCATGTGAATGAAGTCATGCTGCGGTGGCTCATGAGACTGCTGGGTCCTAAACGGGTGATGGCGATTTCCAATGGCGGAAAATACTGCGGATTTGAGTATCCGGATGGTTTTGAACTGGAAGACGGCGGTATCGTAAAAAACAGGGTCGTCTATCGGGAAGAAGCGGAGACGGAAAGTACGAAGGATTTGTTAGAAACATTTCAGTTCCTTTTCCATACAAACGATTATGATCTCTATGAATGTATTCGGATGACATCGTTAAACGCATTGCAGCGTCTGCGGATATTTACCGGAGAGATCAGCTTAGGGAAAAAAGTGAATTTGGCGGTTATGACGCATGACATGGAAATAAAGGATGTTGTCATTAACGGAAAAAGCATTTATTAAAGACGGCGTATGCTGTCTTTTTTAGAGGAAGAACGTCGAAAAACCATATATATTGTAAAATTATAGTATAATAATAAGATAATATAATGCTGCGGATCCCTGCTCTTATGAGAAGTCATGCGATGCATATGCGGTAGGCGAATAATTGCGTGAAATATGACGGTGTTTACGTGGTAGCATATCCTCACGATACGGAAAGAAGGATATGCGATGAAAAAGATACTATGGAAGATTTTATTTGCGATGATAAGTATGCTCATGTTCCTACAGACAGCCGCCGCTGAAGAGCTGTCTGTGCAGGAGAATACCGAGAGAGAAGGAACGCCGGTTCCTTATAGTTATGCCGGTATGGAAGCCGGTACGATACTGGATTTGGGAACGGGCTTATATATTTACGAATATGGGAAGAATTCGGTTACGATAGAATATCAGGGACGCACCAGCCCTGCGATGCTGATGGAGTTGTTTTTACATGGGGAGAGGGTATTTTGTATTGAACCGGAAATATATACCAAAGAAGGAGAAGGGTATTCTCCGGGTGTGATCGATCATGTATTGAGTGCGGAAGAACAGCGCCGTTTAGGTCTTATCGCTTATTACGGATACGGCTACCAGCATGATGTTTCCGCGGAGATGAGCGCCGCGACGATCGTTGCCGTATGGATGGAGAGAGGACGAAAGGTTTCCGATGTAAAAGAAAGCGTCATGGAGAAAGTGCGCGTTATTCAGGATCGTGTGGCACGTGCGGATATCCAGCCTTCTTTTGCGAAAGAGACGCTGACGTTGACGGGATATGGCAAAGAACATGCTGTTACGCTGACGGATCATAATAACGTATTGACAGATTATCACGTATATGATGACGGGGGATATCACATAGAGAAAAAAGGCGATACGCTGACCATATGGCTGGATGCCGGAAGGCAGACAGAGGGATCTATCATATTGGATCGCATTCCCAGGGAGAGTCAGGGAACTTCTGTTGTTTATGTGAATGCGCAAGATCGTCAGAAACTGATGCGCATTTATCCGCAAGATGCGGAAAGCATACAGCTGAATGTGAAAATGGCTCCGGCTTCCCTTCGTATTTGTAAACAAAACGAAGACGGACGTCCGGTTGCCGGTGCTGTTTTTGCGTTAAGCTATCAGGAGGATATGAGCGATCGTATCGGGACGTTTGAAACCGATGCATCAGGATATGCCGAGATCCCGCAGCTGTTGCCGGGACCTGTATATATAAAAGAGATCTTCGTCCCGGAACCATATATATTGGATGAGACGGTAGAAAAAGCGGAGCTGCATGCGAATGATACGGTGGTATATACAAAGGTGAATTATGTTAAAAAAGGTACTTTACGTATTTTTAAAACGGATGAGAAAGGAAATGGTATTGCCGGCGTTGCGTTTGAGATTGCTTCCGACCGTGAATTTCTTACGATCTTGGGCAGCGGCATGACCGATGAACGAGGATATTTATCGTTTACAGGGCTGCGATACGGTACATACTATGTGCGAGAGAAAACGACTGGGGAAAGCTTTGTGTTGGATGAAACGATCCATGATATCATCGTTGGGAAGGATTTTGAAGAACTTTCCATAGTAAACAGGCTGCGTCTGTCATCTATAAAGGTATATAAGTATGATCAAGAGACGGGGCAGCCGCTGGCAGGAGTAGAATTTACGTTATATGATGCATTTGGAGATATTTTGGATGTGCAGAAGACGGATGCATGCGGTATTGCAATATTCGAGAATTTAAAAAACGGTACGTATTATATCAAGGAAACGGGACCGTTAGCCGGTTACTATCCGTTGAATGAACCGCTGTCTGTGGTTATTGCCGGAAATGATGAGGGGCGCGTGTACGAATATGAACTTGTTAATAAACCGATCGTCCATACCGGAGTACATGACGATCCTATGCCGTATAAGATGGGATGCCTGTTGTCATCTGGGGTACTTTGCGCTCTGCATAAAACAAAGCGCCGAAAGAAAAAAGAGATGTAAACGATACCGGTATATTGATTCTGTATGCGGAACGCTTATAATAATAGATGTTAGGAGGATATGTATGAATATGTTTCGAGGTTTTTCCTATCGTTTGCTAAGGACGTTTGCGCTGACAACGGGCGGGAGTGCTGCTTTGTTGCTGTATATGGCATTTCAAGCGCTTCGCGGTAATCAGGTGTTTTTCATTGCCGGCGTTGTGATGCTTTTGGTGACAGTGTTGTTTGCATATGCCTCTTGGTATAATTATCAGCGAAGACCGCTTTCTTTGCATGGGAGCAGTATAGTTTATTCACGGGTTTGTCCGGTATGCAAAGAAATGCTGGAAGAAGATATGTCTGTATGCCCGCATTGCGGTCAGCCGTTGGATTCTTAAAATGTGCATAGGATTCGATTTTCCATATTGTATATATGTTCGTTCACATATATAATAAACGTGTCAAGATCCAAAAGAAAGGGACAGGCTGCTCCTGTCCCTTTCGCATTGGTGGTATCAAGATCCGGGAATAGAAATACGGTTAGTTTATTTCCGCATACAACTGATGATTCCCAAAATGGAAATGTACACCAGCAAATACAGAATCACTGAGTATCCAATATTTCCTCCTTGATACGTTTAAGAATCCCATATCATGTACCTCCACTATATCCATACCGATTAAACCTAGAAAATCCTGACTTTTATGAAAATTGCAGGCAGGATGCGAATTCGATTTATCTTGTGGACAAGGTGTATTTTCTATATAATTGTTGTGAAAAGCGGTGATGAAATGACAGATATAATCGTAGTAGGCGGCGGACATGCCGGTGTGGAAGCGGCGCTGGCATGTGCGCGTCTGCATAAAGAAACGATCTTATATACCTTGCATACGGATATGATCGCCAGCATGCCATGCAATCCCAGCATAGGCGGTCCTGCTAAGGGGATCGTCGTGCGCGAGATCGATGCGCTCGGCGGAGAAATGGGAAGAGCGGCAGATGCGACGGCACTGCAGTTTAAAATGCTGAATACAACCAAAGGGCCGGGCGTGCAATGCCTTCGTGTTCAATCGGATAAGATCGCATATAAGAAATATATGCAGAAAACACTGCAAAAGCAGGAGCATCTGGAAATACGCGAGATGATGGTACAGAAGATCTTCATGGAAGACGGAAAGATCAAGGGGATTGTACAGGAGGATGGAGTGATCGTAGAATGCAGGGCATTGATCATTACTGCCGGAACTTTCATGAGTTCACTGGTCATGGTTGGACATGAAGCAATACCGAGCGGACCGGAAGAAGAACCGACAACGAATGATCTTTCTCAAAGCCTTCGTGATGCCGGTATCACTACGTTCCGGCTGAAGACGGGAACGCCTGCTCGGGTAAAGACCGATACCATTGATTTTACAAAAACGCAGCGTCAGCCGGGAACGGAATCGTTTGTATGTTTTTCCTACGAAACGAAAGAGATCCGTCCCATCGAACGGCAGTATGACTGTTATCTTACTTATACAACGCCGCTTACGCATCAGATCATTCGTGATAATCTGACAAAGAGCGCTATGTATTCCGGACTTGTCAAAGGGGTCGGCCCGCGGTATTGCCCCAGTATTGAAGACAAGCTTGTCCGTTTTGCGGATAAACAGCGGCATCAGATATTTCTGGAGCCGGAAAGCGAACAGTTGAATACGACATATATTCAAGGCTTTTCTACATCTATGCCATATGATGTCCAAGAGCGGATGGTACATTCTCTGCCCGGTTTGGAGCATTGCGAAATAGAGAAATACGCATATGCGATCGAATATGATGCGATCGATCCGCTGCAATGTTTGCCTACGCTGGAAAACAAGATCGTTGAAAACCTCTATACGGCAGGGCAAATCAACGGTACCAGCGGATATGAAGAAGCGGCGGCACAGGGACTGATGGCCGCAATCAATGCCTGTCGCAAGCTGGATCGAAAAGAACCGCTGATACTTTCCCGAGATGAGGCATATATCGGCGTTATGATCGATGATCTGGTAACGAAAGGCACCAATGAACCGTATCGCCTTTTAACATCGCGGGCGGAATATCGTTTGTTATTGCGCCATGATAATGCGGATACGAGACTTCGTACGTACGGCTATGAAACCGGTCTGGTAAGCGAAGAACAATACAGCGCGTTTCAGCAAAAACAGCGTCAGATTGCTGAGCTTCTGGAAAAGTTGAAGAATACGCGATTTACTCCGAGATCTTCGATCAACGAGGAATTGATACATAAAGGAAGCGATCCTCTGAGCGAAGGAATATGTGCATATGACCTTATAAAACGACCGGATGTACATATTGAAGATCTGCGATCCTACATAGCGTTAGATGAAGATGACGAGATCATTCAAAGAGCACAGATCGAAATAAAGTATGAAGGATATATAAAAAAAGCGCGTCGTGATGCACAGCATCTGAAGCAATTGGAAGCTCATAAGCTGTCGAAGGATATCGATTATCAAAACATTGAACATCTGTCCTTGGAAGCCAGGCAGAAGCTTGCCCAAGTACGTCCTCTTACAATGGGACAGGCTTCTCGCATATCCGGTGTGAATCCGGCGGATATTGCTGTTTTGGCAGTGTATCTGGAACAGCAGAAACGCTCACCTTCATAAGAATAATTGACAAATTTTTATGTTTTCGCTAGAATGGATAATGGACAAAGACGTTCAGGCAATATGCTTTTTCGCATATGCAGGAGCGTCTTTTTTAGTTGGAACGGAGGAAATCATATGTCTGGCTATGTTGTAGTAGGAACGCAATGGGGAGATGAAGGGAAAGGAAAAATCGTTGATGTATTAAGTGAAAAAGCAGATATGATTGTACGTTTTCAAGGCGGCAATAATGCCGGTCATACCGTTGTAGTGAATGGAACGAAACATATCTTGCATCTGCTTCCGTCAGGATGTCTGCATCCTCATGCGCAATGTATCATCGGACCGGGAGTTGTCGTTGATCCCTTTGTATTTCTTCAGGAACTGCAAGTTCTGGAGAAAAAAGGTATTGATACCGGTCATATTTATATTAGTGAAAGGGCTCATATTCTTATGCCCTACCATATTTTGATCGATCAGCTGCAGGAGGAAAGAGCCGGATATTATAAAATCGGTACAACCAAAAGAGGAATTGGCCCTTGCTATGCGGACAAGTACGAACGTGTTGGTCTGCGCATGCATGATCTGTGTCATTTTGAATCGTTTCAAAAGAAGCTGTATCATAATTTGCAACAGAAAAATGCTTATATAGAAAAAGTATATGGTGCAAAACCATTTGTTTATGAACAACTGGTAAAGAATTTTTCAGATATACGAGACCGGCTTCTGCCACGTATCATAGAGACGACTGCCCGTATTCATCAGGCATTGAAAGAAGATCGATTCGTATTATTTGAAGGGGCGCAGGCAGCTATGCTGGATATTAATTACGGTACTTATCCTTATGTTACATCCTCCTCTCCTACAGCTGCCGGAGTATGCACGGGAGCCGGTGTTTCTCCACAGTCGCTTACGCGTATCATCGGTGTTATGAAGGCGTATTCCACACGAGTGGGAGAAGGACCTTTTGTCAGTGAATTGCTGGATGAAAAAGGAGAATATTTAAGAAAGAAAGGCGCGGAATTCGGGGCGACTACCGGACGTCCGAGAAGATGCGGATGGTTGGATCTTCTTGCGGTAAGACATGCGGCAATGATCAATGGACTGACCGATCTGGTGGTCACAAAATTGGATATCTTATCGGGAATGGAAGAGATCAACGTATGTATCGGATATGAGATTCATGGCAGCATATATGAATATATGCCTGCCGCATTAGAAGATCTGCAATGCGCAAAACCGGTATATAAAGTATGCAAGGGATGGAAGGAAGATATACGCAACATAACAAATTATCATGAACTTCCGGATAACTGCCGAGCATATCTGCGATTCATAGAAGAATTCACGGATGTTCCGATATCCATGATCTCAGTGGGGCCGGACAGAACACATAATATTTTCGTAAAAGATCTGACGAAGTGATATCCTATCGGATATCTTTTTTTATGTAAATGATGGGAAATGTAAAAAGAAAAGGAAATGCATAATCGCATTTCCGTGTATTCTGATCACCTATGAGGGAAGTCAGAAATAGGAATATTAGGATATGAGGAAATCTCATAGGTGATACAGAAGCTGATAATAAGAAGGATACGGCCACTTCTTTGTCGGGATGATCTCTTCCAGCTGATCAGCATATGCCCTGATTTCTTTCATGCATGGCAGTATATTCGTCTGATATTGCAATGCACATGTATGAGGATTCGGATCATGACTGGAAGATAAGAGTTCTTCTAATAAGATTGTTTTTTCATAAAGCTGTCGGCAATAGGTTTGAAGAGCGCCGGCAATTTCGCTTTCCAGTGTTTGGCAACTGCTGAGAGAAGCGATTGTCAGCAGTTCCTTTTCATAAGAAAAAGCAGCGGGGAGTACGTCCTGCAAGATCATCTTTTTCAAGACAGAAGCTTCGATATGAACGGTTTTATAATATGTTTCGTAAAGTATCGTATCCCGGGCAATCAGTTCTGATTCGTTATAAATATGATGCTTTTTAAATAGTGTGATATTTTTAGGTGCGATATAATGCGGTATGGCTTCCGGAGTGGAAGGGATATTCAGAAGACCGCGTTTTTCTGCTTCTTTTAGCCATTCTTCACTATAACCGTTACCGTTGAAAAGGATATGCTTATGCTTTTGGATAGTTGTACGGATGATCGAATTCAATTCTTTTTGAAAATCCTTTGCTTGTTCCAGCTGATCGGCAAATACCGATAGCTCCTCTGCTACGATTGTATTTAATATGATATTCGGACAGGATATGGATAAGGAAGAACCGAGCATACGGAATTCAAATTTATTTCCGGTAAACGCAAATGGAGAAGTGCGGTTGCGATCCGTCGTATCTTTCGGAAAGGCAGGAAGCACGTCGGAACCGATCGTCATGGATTTTGTAAAGGTCTTGTCATAGGGTCGATCATGCTCGATAGCTTCTAAAACCGCATATAATTCTTCACCTAAAAAGACAGATATGACCGCGGGCGGCGCTTCATCCGCTCCCAAGCGATGATCATTTCCGGCAGTTGCCACACTGACACGCAGCAAATCTTGATATTCATCCACAGCTTTGATGACCGCAGTTAAGAATAAGAGAAAACGAGCGTTGTCATAAGGTGTTTGTCCCGGATCCAGAAGATTGATCCCGGTATTGGTTGTCATTGACCAGTTATTATGTTTTCCGCTGCCGTTGAAACCGGCGAAGGGCTTTTCATGCAGAAGACACTCCATACCATGACGTATAGCTGTTTTACGCAAAATTTCCATCATCAATTGATTGTGATCGGCCGCAAGATTAGATGTTGTAAATATAGGCGCAAGCTCAAATTGACCCGGAGCAACCTCCTTATGCTCCGTTTTCGCAAAAACACCGAGCTTCCATAGCTCTTCATCTACATCCTTCATGAAATCAATGACTTTTTGCGGCATATTTCCGAAATAGTGATCATCTAATTCCTGTCCTTTCGCAGGGGCGGCGCCGATGAGCGTTCGGCCGCATAGTACCAGATCGGGACGTTTGCGGTATAATTCCCGATCTATTAAAAAGTATTCTTGCTCCGGACCTACTGTCGTCATAACATCGGTGATCCCCTCGTCGGGGAACAGTCGGATGATACGCATTGCTTCTTTATTGAGGGTTTCCATGCTTCTTAGCAGCGGAGTTTTTTTGTCTAAGGAAGATCCGTCGTAGGAACAAAAAGCAGTTGGTATATATAAGGTATGATCCTTTAAAAATGCATACGAAGTCGGATCCCATGCGGTATAGCCTCTGGCTTCAAAGGTAGCTCGCAATCCGCCGCTTGGAAAACTGGATGCATCCGGTTCGCCTTTGATTAGTTCCTTTCCGGAAAATTCCATCAGAACATGAGAATCCTCCTGTATGCTTAAAAAGCTTTCATGTTTTTCCGCTGTAATACCGGTCATCGGCTGGAACCAATGTGTATAATGTGTAGCCCCTTTTTCTACGGCCCATTCCTTCATCGCTTTTGCTACCGCATTTGCAATGCTGATATCTAACGGTTTGCTATGCCGGATAGTATCTTTTAATTTTCGATAGACATCTTTGGGCAAGCGCTGTCGCATAGCGGTATCATGGAAAACATTACAGCCAAAATACTCGTCAATCTGTTTCATAGGTTCCTCCTTTTATAAAAAGAAAAAGGTGCAGAAACATCGTTTCAGCACCTTTGCTATTACGCGGTAATTATAAGTTTAATTTTCAGATATGTCAATAAAAATATAAAATTTATGAAAGGCAATGGGAATAAAATCATATTTTTCATTGAAATATTGAAATTTATAGGGAAGATCATATGATTTTTTTAAGTTTTTATATAAATTTAAGAAATCTCTTATAAAATGCCGGAAGACAATTGACAAACTGCGTATGTCTCGGTATCATGAAAAAGAACAAAGGCGTTCATCAGCGAGGCAGAAAACATTTGTTTTACTGACGGCGATGGACGCTGTTTATATTGATGGAGGTGCATTATGGATAGTACGACACAGGAAGTCATCACATTTATCGAAGAAAATGATGTGAAATTTATCCGTCTTGCTTTTTGCGATGTGCTTGGCAGACAAAAAAATATATCGGTGATGCCATCGCAGATCACCCGTGTTTTTGAAGACGGCATTTCTTTTGATGCCGCCGCTGTTCTCGGTTTTAAAGGCATTGCGGAATCCGATTTGTTTTTATTTCCGGATGCAACAACTCTGGATATTTTGCCTTGGCGTCCTCAGGTGGGAAGAGTTATCCGTTTTTTCTGTGATATTCGTTATGGAGATGGAACGCCGTTTGAAAACGATACACGGTCTTTACTGAAAAACAAGCTGTATGTGATCAAAGAGAAAGGCATGCGGGTCATGACAGGCATGGAATGCGAGTTTTATTTATTTTCCTTGGATGAAAAAGGACAGCCGACATTGCGGCCGATGGATCAGGGAGCTTACTTAGATATAGCGCCGAAGGATAAAGGAGAAGATATCCGTCGTGAGATCTGTTTGACTTTAGAAGAGATGGGAATTATGCCGGAGAGTTCACATCATGAACAGGGACCGGGACAAAATGAAATTGATTTTCATTTTGATGAAGCGCTTATCAGCTGTGATCATTATATGACGTTTAAATGGGCGGTAGAAACGATTGCCGACAGCAATGATCTATATGCTTCTTTTATGCCGAAACCGCTGAAGGATAAAAGCGGCAGCGGATTACATATTAATCTTTCTTTAGCAAAAAACAATCGCAATATTTTCGCAAAGGAACAGCCGGAGCTGTTTCATCAATTTATTGCCGGGATCCTTGCGCATATCCGTGAGATCACATTATTTTTGAATCCCGATCGCAATTCTTATGAACGCCTTGGAGAATATGAGGCGCCCATGTATATCAGCTGGTCACATCGCAATCGCTCGGCTTTGGTACGTATTCCGGATGCATCACCGGCGTATATGCGTTGTGAGGTGCGAAGCCCCGATAATTTATGTAATCCGTATTTGGCGGTTTATCTGCTTTTATGTGCCGGCATGGAGGGAATAGAAAAACAGTTGGTGCTTCAGGAAGAATCTCACGGAGATTTGAATGCGAAAGGGAGCGAGTTTCCCACCATACCGCTGTCCTTGGAAGAAGCGCTTGACTGTGCGAAAGAAAGCTCTTTTTTAAAAAAGCATCTGCCGGAAAGCTTATTGGAATTTTATCTTACATATATGAAAAAAGAACATAGATAAGGCAGGTGAACGCCTATGGCGCGTATTTTGATTTTATCAAGATCACAAGACAGTCTTTTGCTTATGAAAAATTTTCTTTTGGCACATCAGGAAAGCGATATTCATGTTTTTCAGGATCCATTCGGAGCAAAAGCGTTTGTAAAGCATCATTACTTTGACATCATTTTGTATGATTATCCTTTTTTGAATGAACGTCATGAGCTGTCTTTTCTCATATCGCTTGCGGAAAACAGCAGTGCTTTTGTGATAACGGCAGCGGCAAGATCTGCTTATGAAACCATTTGCCGAAAGACAGAACATTTCGGGATGTTTACGATCATCAAACCGATTCACAGCGATCTGTTGTATCAGTTAATTAATTTTGCGAAAGCGGCTGCCGGCCGATACTCGGCATATGAAAAAAAACAGGAACGTTTGTTGGATAAGATTAAAGAGATCAAACTTGTCGATCGGGCGAAATGTTTATTGATTGAACATGAATTACTCAGTGAGCAGGAAGCGCATAAGAAAATAGAGCGCACAGCGATGAATAGCCGTATGACCAAATATGAAATAGCTCAAAAAATTATCAACGCATATGAAGAAGGATAGGAAGGGGATCTTATGAGCAAGTACATTTTTGTGACCGGTGGTGTCGTCTCCGGTTTAGGAAAAGGCATTACTGCGGCCTCCTTAGGCAGACTGTTGAAAGAAAGAGGTATAAAAACAACGGCTCAGAAGCTGGATCCTTATATTAATGTGGATCCCGGGACGATGAGCCCGTATCAGCATGGAGAAGTGTTTGTGACCGAAGACGGTTCGGAGACAGATTTGGATCTGGGGCATTATGAGCGGTTCATGGATGAAAATCTTACGAAATATTCCAATCTGACGACCGGCAAGATCTACTGGAATGTATTAAAAAAAGAAAGAGAAGGCGAGTATTTGGGGGAAACGGTACAAGTCATACCGCATATTACCGACGAGATAAAAAAGTTTATATATCAGGCTGCGCAGATGATGCACGCGGATGTCATCATTACCGAGATCGGCGGAACTGTCGGAGATATCGAAAGCCAGCCGTTTTTGGAAGCTGCTCGGCAGATCATCGATGAACAAGGTCGTGATCACTGTATCAGTATTCATGTCGGACTGGTTCCTTATTTGAAAAGCAGCGGCGAATTCAAGTCAAAGCCGATTCAGCATTCGGTAAAGGAACTTCGCTCTTATGGAATCATACCGGATATCATCGTTGCCCGCTGTGAAACTTCTTTACCGGCATCTATCGTGGAAAAGCTGTCCTTGTTTTGCAGCATTCCGCAAGAATGCGTGATTGAAAACAGAGATCTGGATTCTTTGTATGATGTTGTCTTGATGCTGGAGAAGCAGGGACTTGCTGAGATCGTTTGTCAAAGGCTTTCCCTATCATCGTTTGCCGTGGATCTGAGTGAATGGAAGCATATGCTGAAAACGATCGGAAATTGTCATAAAAAGGTTGTCATTGCCTTGATTGGAAAGTATGTACAGCTTCATGATGCATATTTATCGGTTGCGGAAGCGTTGCGCCATGGTGGTTTTGCGAATGCCTGTCATGTGGAGATCGATTGGATCGATTCCGAAGAGATCAATGAGCATAATGTAAAACAAAGGCTTCAAAGTGCGGATGGTATTCTTATTCCGGGAGGATTTGGAAGCCGGGGCATCGAAGGCAAGATCATCGCAGCTCGTTATGCCCGAGAGAACGATATTCCGTATTTAGGAATTTGCTTGGGAATGCAGATCGCATCCATTGAATTTGCCCGCCATGTACTGGGATTTCAAGATGCTGATTCCATTGAATTCAATACATGCACCAAGCATGCGATTATCCATTTTATGGAGGATCAAAGCGAGGATATCAAAAAAGGAGGAACGATGCGTCTTGGGGCATATCCATGCCATATCCATGATGGTACAAAACTGTATGAATGCTATTCTAAAAGTGATATATCCGAACGTCACCGCCATCGTTATGAATTTAATCTCGCATATCGGAAATTATTTGAAGAACACGGTATGACGATTTGCGGAACATCTATGGAAGATCGGCTTGTGGAGGCGATAGAATACCGCCCTCATCCGTTTTATATCGGAGTTCAGTTTCATCCGGAATTCAAAAGCCGTCCAAACCGTCCGCATCCTCTGTTTATCGGCTTTATTCGCTATGCTGTTTTACATCATGATAAAAAATACGTATAATACTTACATGAAAACAGGAGGCATATTATGAGGCGCTTTATCGATGCGGAAAAAGAACTGCATGAGGAATGCGGCGTTTTCGGCATTTTTCAAAATGAGGATGCTGCCCAGCTGACATATTATGGACTGCATGCCTTGCAGCACCGCGGGCAGGAGGGCTGCGGTATTGTCAGCATGGATGCATGCGATCTTCATGCTTATAAGGGAAAGGGGCTTGTCAGCGAGGTATTTGATGATCGGTGTCTTTCTCAGTTGACCGGCTGTTATGCAATCGGGCATGTGCGCTATTCTACGGCAGGAGGCAATGAAATTGAAAATGTACAGCCGCTTGTCGCAAATCTTCAAAGACATAAATTTGCCGTTTGTCATAACGGACAGATCGTCAATGCCAAAGAACTACGTTTAGAGCTGGAAAAACAAGGCTGTATATTTCAAGGAAGCAGCGACAGCGAGATCATTTTGCATCTGATACAAAAAGGTGCCGGAACATTTTTACAACGTATAAAAAACGCTTTTCAGCAGCTGGAAGGTGCATTTGCCTGTCTGATCTTATGCGAGGAAGGTATTTACGCGATCCGTGATCATAACGGTTTGCGTCCGCTTTCTTATGCAGTGATGAAAGAAGGCATTTGTATCAGTTCCGAATCTTGTGCTTTTGATGTGATCGGGGCTTATGATATGGAAGATGTAAAGCCGGGGGAGATCGTCTGTATTTTGCAGGAGGGTATTATAAAGACGAATTATTGCGATCATGTGCAAAACCGCATGTGTGCAATGGAATATATTTATTTTTCACGTCCCGATAGTGTGATTGATGGTATCAATGTACACGATGCCCGCAAATTAAGCGGTATTTACATGGCAATACAGGACTATGATGATCAAGATACCAAGGCGGACATTGTGATCGGAGTACCGGATTCCAGTACTTCGGCGGCGATCGGCTATGCGCAGTCCAGCGGTCTTCCTTTTGAAATCGGATTGGTCAAAAATCGCTATATCGGAAGGACCTTTATTCAGCCGACACAGGCGCAGCGAGATCGTGGCGTCCGTATGAAGCTGTCTGCCATAGAAGCGATCGTTAAAGATAAAAGCGTTGTGATGATTGATGATTCCATCGTTCGGGGAACCACTTCAAAGAGGATCGTTCAGCTGTTAAAAGAAGCGGGAGCAAGGGAAGTGCATGTGCGTATTGCATCACCGGCTATTCGTTTTCCGTGCTTTTACGGTGTAGATACGTCTTCTTATGAAGAACTCATATGTGCACGGATGGATGAGCGAGCCTTGTGTGAATATATTCAGGCGGATTCTTTAAAGTTTTTTACAATAGAGGGATTGCGGAAATGTTTACATGAAAAATCGCTCTGTACGGCTTGTTTTGACGGTCGATATGTAACTTCTCTATTCAGCTACGGGCAGTTGAAAGACAGTTTACATAAATACGATGAAAACGCTTAAAAATAATAGATAATTTGAAAGTTTTGCATGGAAATGCAAGAAATTTAATTATGTTTGATTTTTGTATAGATATTTGATATTATCCTTTCGTAAAGATAAAGGAGATAGACAAATGAAAAAATTATTAGGATGCGCTTTAGCGCTGATGATGCTTACAGCATGCGGAAGTAAAGATGAAGGTGGAAATTCGGCAGCAAAAGAGACAAAAAAATGTACAGTGGCAATGTCCGGTATGGATATTGAGTTCAATGTAACAGGGGCAGATGACACAGCAGAGACAATTGAAATTGTTTATACTCTTCCTTTGAAGAGCATGGGTGCTACAGAAGATGTAATCGCTAATATTACACAGGAACAGTTGGATGAGATCGGTAAACAAGCTATGAAACAACAGGGTATTAAAGAAGGCGACGGTATTGATGCTAAATTCAAGTTAGAAGACAGCAATTTGGTTATGACGATGACGGTTGATCTGAAAGAGGGAAATGCAGATGCATTGGAATCTTCTTTCGGCATTAAAGGTGATCAGAAGATCAGTGAGATCGTAGCAGGTATGGAAGCTGGCGGGGCTACCTGCAAGTAATAATAGTAAACGAAAAGAGGCATTGCCTCTTTTTTTACGATAGGAGAAATAATCGACAAAGAGGTATAAGATAGGGGTATCTGTTGTGTGATCTCGGTTCTACGTGACATTACATACGATGTGCGCTACAATATGCATATGATAAAGATAATATTTTTTGATATTGACGGGACTTTACTGAAACTCGGTGCGAAAGAGATGACACCACGCATTAAGGAAACATTGCAGATATTGCATAAAAAGGGAATTAAGCTGGTTTTAGCAACCGGCAGACCGTCGTTTGTCGTACCTTCTTTTCCGGATGTGGTATTCGATGGTACGCTTTCTTTTAACGGACAGTATTGTTTTAACGATCATGAAGTCATCTATAAAAATCCGATGAATAAGGATGATGTGACGCGTATTATCCGCAATGCTGCCGATCTCGCGCATCATGTTCAGGTCGCAACATCCAAACGGATGGTTGCTAATGGTTATGAAGCGGATCTGGAGGAGTATTTTACGATAGCGAATCAGCGTTTATATGTAGCGGATAATTTTGACGAAGCTATTCAGACAGAAGTTTATCAGGTCATGGCAGCGGCTAAAGCTTCGGAACATGAAGCTCTTTTGCAAGGAACGAAAAATGCTAAGATCGTCTGCTGGTGGCCCAAAGCGGTGGATATTATTCCGGCGGATGGCGGAAAAAATATAGGAATGGAAAAGATGCTGGCATATTATGGGATCGATCGCAGTGAGTGTATGGCGTTTGGCGATGGTGGCAATGATCAGGATATGCTCGCATATGCCGGTATCGGTGTAGCGATGGGCAACGCTTTAGAAGAGATAAAGAAAATAGCGGATCATGTAACAGACAGTGCTGATGAAGACGGTATTTACACAGCATGTAAACATTTTGGGTTATTGTAAGCTTTGAAGTAAAAAGGTACTCGAAAGTACCTTTTTTATACGCATATAGAAGTATTCATACCTAACGATGCTTTTTCTTTTTCCAGCATTGGTAAGATATATTCCGTGTTATATTCTTCTACTTGTTGTATACTTCTTCCGATAAAGACAGAGGGCTCCATGATCGTGTAAAGATCCTCAAGAGATTGAGGAAAGGCAGGGTCTGCGGCGATCCTTTCTAATAAGTCGTTTCTTTTTCCTTCCTCTTTAACCAGACTGGCAGCCTGCATGGAATGGATCCGTATCCGCTCATGCAGTTCCTGACGGTCACCACCGGCTTTTACGGCATCCATAAGGATCGTTTCCGTTGCCATAAAAGGAAGTTCTTCCATTAAATGCTTATGAATGACGTTTGGATATACAACGAGATTTTTAGAAACATTTAAGTAGAGATTCAGGATGCCATCCACGGCAAGAAAAGCTTCGGGTATAGCAATTCGTTTATTTGCGGAATCGTCTAGTGTCCTTTCCAACCATTGCGTAGATGCCGTTATCGCAGGATTCAGCGCATCGCTGATCACATAATTTGCTAAGGAAGCCATGCGTTCGCTGCGCATTGGATTACGCTTGTATGCCATGGCGCTGGAGCCGATCTGATGCTTTTCAAACGGTTCTTCTACTTCTTTTAAATGCTGCATGAGCCGTATGTCATTTGAAAATTTATGAGCGCTTTGTGCAATTGCAGATAATGTATTTAAAATGCTCGTATCTATTTTGCGGGAATATGTTTGACTGCTCACAGGATAACAGGCAGCATATCCCATCTTTTTCGCAATCAAAGCATCCAGTTGCTTTACTTTTTCATTATCCTGATCAAACAGTTTCATGAAGCTGGCTTGTGTTCCGGTCGTTCCTTTGCAGCCTAATAATTTTTTATGAGCTAAAAGAAAATCGATTTCTTCCAGATCCATCATCAGATCCTGCATCCATAAGGCAGCTCTTTTGCCGAGGGTGGTTGGCTGTGCAGGCTGAAAATGTGTAAAAGCTAGGGTGGGGAGACTTTTATATGTAAGAGAGAAGTCCGATAACTGTTTTATGATATTGATTATTTTCCTGCGAATCAGCCGGAGCGCTTCATGCATGATGATTAAATCGGTGTTATCGCCTACGTAACAGGATGTGGCACCCAGATGAATGATTCCTTTTGCTTTCGGACATTGTATGCCATAAGCATATACATGGCTCATCACATCATGGCGTACTTCCTTTTCTCTTTGTATGGCTGTTTCATAATTGATATCTTCCTGGAATTGCTTCATCTGCTCGATTTGTTCATCGCGGATGGGAAGTCCTAATTCCTTTTCACTTTCTGCCAATGCGACCCATAATTTTCTCCATGTTGTGAATTTCTTTTCCGGAGAGAATATATAGTTCATTTCATTGCTGGCATATCGGTTGGATAGCGGCGATTCGTATGTATGTTTCATATAAGCTCCTTTCTAAAGTTTCATACGGCGATAAACTTCATGATAAGCATCTTCTATATTGCCCAGATCTCTGCGAAACCGGTCTTTATCTAAATGATCGCCGGTGGTCATATCCCATAGACGGCATGTATCGGGAGATATTTCATCCGCTAGGATAATCGTATTATGAAAACGTCCGAATTCCAGTTTAAAATCGATCAGCTGAATTTGAATAGATGCCAAATATGTTTGTAGGACACTATTGATCTTTTTGCTGTATTCTTTAACCGCGGCAATTTCATCGGATGTTGCCAGTGACAGAGAAACAGCAATGGAAGAATTTATTAACGGATCACCTAACGTATCGTTTTTATAGGAAAATTCAATGGTGGGCTGTTTCAGCCCGGTACCTTCGGCAATACCGTATCGTTTAGAAAAACTTCCGGCGGCAATATTGCGGATGATTACTTCTAAGGGAATGATATCAACTTTTTTTACGATTGTTTCCCGTTCGCTTTCTGCTTTGATGAAATGTGTCGGTATATCATGTTTTTCTAAGAGCTGAAACAGATGGTTGCTTATGGCATTGTTTATGATTCCCTTTTGATGAATCGTTCCTTTTTTTAAACCGTTAAATGCGGTAGCATCATCTTTATAAGATACAAGTACCTGATCCTCACAAGGCAAGGCATATACCTTTTTCGCTTTTCCTTCATATAACAGTGTTAAATTTTTCATCATCATTCTCCCTTTCATGAAAAAAACGCACGAAACCGAAGTTTCAGCGCCTTTGCTGATATGTAACCATTATAATGTTCGATTGTATTTGTGTCAATCGTATCTTTTGCGGATAAAAAACCAAAAAACAACATAAAGCAGGATGTTGTTTTTTGTATGCAAAATGTTCTTAACCCTTTTGTTTATAGGCATAATTTGATATCCGATAACAACTGTGATAGAATATTTTTGCTAAAAAAGGAGGCCGCCTTATGAAATCCAGACATATTGCTGCTGCATGGATCGCCATGGCTTTTGTATTGAGCGGCTGTGTTTCCGCTTTGCCGATGGATAATAAGCAGATCGTACATTCTATTTATCATCCGATAGAAACGGCAACGGTTTCAGCAGAGGCAGAAGTTGTTGCGCCTGTTTTAACGACCAATGTAGAGCGTGTTGAAACAATCGTGAGTCAAGCGCCGGAAGGTACGGTGTTTGATTCTGCCCAGACAGGAGGAGGTTTATCGTGGTTGATATCCGTTACCAAGGAAGCTTCACCTACCCTTCAGATAGAGGAATTTGAGATTGTAACGGATCAGGATGGCAATATCGTTTCTAAGAAATATTTGGAGGATCGCTATCAGCTGATCGAAGGATCCCCGCAGATATCTTCATATGGGGGCGATGTCGTTGAGGGAAGTTATTTCTTTCCGAAGATGACAACATACGGTGTCGATTGTAAAGGTTGCGGCGGTGAGGTGACGGGCAGAGGCGGTACGGCATTGGGGATCAAACTTGATATACAAAAGGGCGTAAGACAGGCGGATGGTACTTATTTGGAAGGTATTACTTATAATGGATACTATCTTGTCGCAGCAGATAAAAATATACCATTAGGTTCTATTTTGGAAATAACGGAGCATAGTTTCAGCGGAGAAGGATTGGTGCCGGGAGAACCTTTTAAAGCGATCGTTGCCGATCGCGGCGGTGCCGTTAACGGGGCTCATCTGGATATTTATGTAGGCAGTCAAAAAACGGGAAAAGTCACGAGGACCGGAGGCAGACAGGTAAAAGCTACGATTATATGTGTAGGAAGAAGCTGTTATCAATGAGCGATAGTATAGAAAAAGATATCATACGTTTTTATGAAGCTTGTTTGTTTTCAAAAGAGTTTTGTCAAAAGGAAGACAATTTGCGAGGTCTTATTCATGAAGATTATATGGAATACGGAGCCAGCGGAAAAATCTATTGTCGACAAGAAGAGCTGAATTATCTCCTTTGTCTGAAAGAAGACCGTCCTATTGAAATTACTGATTTTCATCAAGAATATATAAAGGAAGATGTTGTTCTTGTTCATTATCGTTCTAAACATTTAGATAAACAAACAGAAGCATTGCGTACTTCTGTTTGGGTGAAGACAGATGAAGGATGGAAGATCAAGTTTCATCAAGGTACTTGGATACTGGATATAACATAGGAATTATGAGGGAAACCGAGAAAAAGGTTTTCTTTTTTTATGCAGAGCCGGACGCTGATAGAGACCGGAGATATCCGATATATTATCGATTGTTCGACTAGTAAGATCAAGGCGACCTTTGGAATGTGCTGTTGCGGCATTTTGTATTCCGCTTGGACTGGAATCCCATGCTTCTTCCCAAGGCTTTTGAGGCATAATACGAGGCCATGACATATTGGGTATTGCGGGAACTTCACAATTACTATCCGAATCAATACAATCATTTTGCAAGGGGATCGTGTGGGCATATACAGAAATCGTGCCCTCATTATAATGAACCCCAGCCCAATAGCTTTAAACAAGGTTCCCCTTATGTATAAAATTTCATCCTTATTTTTCTGCCTTTCCCTCTGCATTGCATACCCCATGATAATGCTTATTATAATGATCGGATGCATTTATCAGAGCCGGACGCTGTACTCTGGTACTTCCAATGGAGTTAGAAGCAGAATCCCCGATATCTCCCCTGTTGGATGTAACATAAACAGGAAGACTTCGATTGGAGAAACTGGACATGTAGAAAAGCTCATAAGTACCGTTGGTAGTTTTCCATTGCAGATTTCGATCATAAGATTGTGCAAAAGTATATGCAATATAATGATGATAAGAAATCGTGCATTTTATGAAATAACCGCAATCCCTACCTATTAAAGTATAACCAGTCTGTTAAGAATATAAAATATAATTTAACAATATTCTATGATGAGAATATAGAGGTTATAAAGCCTTTGTATCCTTTTTCATAGATGGATATCAACCTTTGGATGCCCTCTTCCCGATATATATCAAATAAGTAAAACATACCGCCTATGGCAGTACATGCATCCCAGAAAGAAGCTTGTTTCAAGTAGTTTAAAATATCTTTTTGCCGCAGGGGATCCTCTTCTTGTATAAATACAGATAGATAACCAAACGCATGCTCCTTGCGGGAATCGTAAGAAGGTTTATGAAATGGATATGTTTGGATGTCCTCATTCCAAGCCGTCAGAAGAGAAAATCCTTCGATGAAGGCTTCCCGATCCAGATGATCTAAATAAGATTCGGGAACAGGGAGTCCTCGCTTTTTTATACATGATCTCATACATAACCGGCTTATATGATGCATCAAAATATAGGTCATCTCGGTAACGATCGGTGTATGATCGGCGATCTGTATCAGATCGATGAAGATATGATCTTGAAAATCGGATACCGTATGGTAGATATCAAAGCCGGAAGGCGCGTTTACCATGAGATGGACATGCATGCGATTCAGTATCTCATCATAGCTTTTTTCCAGTTCTCTGCACAGTGTGTGATTATAAAAGCGGTTCTCTTTTAAAACCGGCAGGATGCGGCTGTGCAGTTCCATTACGATATCTTTTCGCTTAGGATCCGCCTTTGTTGTTTGCGGTGCTGCCGGATAATCGGCATAGACGCTTTCATTAATTGCCTTATCTTCGATAAATTGCCGTATGACTTCATCGTGAACGATCATAACGCTCCTCCTTTTTGAAGATTATAACATAAGAAATCCGGTTTATTATTGCGTTACAAGAAAATAAAAAATATAATAGGACAGGAGAGAAGGGATACTATGCTGAATGATACGATCGCGGCAATTGCGACCGGTGATGTAGACGGTGCGGTTTCTATCGTACGGTTAAGCGGAGACAGGGCAATAGAAATTGCAGATACGCTGTTTTCCGGTGATCTTTTGCATGCGGCATCGCATACGGTACATTATGGATACATCATAGATCCGGTAAACGAGGAAGCCGTTGATGAAGTGCTGGTATCTGTTTTTCTTTCACCGAAGACGTATACATGTGAGAATGTGGCAGAGATCAACTGCCACGGTGGAAGATTTATTACAAAAAAAGTACTTCGATTATGTCTTTCTGCCGGGGCTCGTTTAGCAAAGCGCGGTGAATTTACACAGCGGGCTTTTTTAAACGGAAGGATCGATCTTACACAGGCAGAGGCGGTAAACGATATGATTGCGGCGGAAAATAATGCGCATGCACAGTTTGCGCTCAGCGGCATCCGAGGCAGTGTTCAAAGGCTTCTGGATCCTTTTCTAGAAGAGCTTTTGGATATGATTGCCGTGATTGAGGTAAATATCGATTATCCCGAATATGATGATGTGGAACATGTAACGAAAGAGATATTGCTGCCGAAGGCAGAGGCATGGGTTCATCGCATCGATGAGATTTTGAGAAAGGCTGAAAGCGGACAGATCGTGAAAGGTGGTATCCGCACGGCAATCATCGGCAAGCCGAATGTCGGTAAAAGCAGTCTTTTGAACGCTTTGCTGGAAGAAGAAAAGGCGATCGTAACCGATATTGCGGGAACGACGAGAGATATTGTAGAAGGATATGTGCATTTGGATGGCATTACGCTGAACTTGATCGATACTGCGGGCATCCGTGAAACAGAAGATGCGGTAGAAAAGATCGGAATCACCCGTTCTTTACAGGCGATGGAAGAAGCGCAGCTCGTGATACTCGTATTGGATGGCTCCAAGCCGCTGGAGGAAGAAGACAAGCGCTTGTTGGAAAAGGTGCAGGGAAAAACTTGTATTATCGTCTGCAATAAGGCGGATCTGGGGATCTTGCAGGAAGATCACATTTGTATTAGCGCTGCCAATCATGCGATCGACCCGCTTTTACATAAGCTTCGTGCGTTGTATGAAAAGCATCTGCTCGTATTGCAGGAGCCTTCCTTGCATAATGAACGTCAGATCGCATGGATGATGCGGGCGAAACAAGCGATGCTGCAGGCGGTGTCTTCGTTACGTGCGGGAATGGAAGTTGATCTGATCGCTATCGATCTACAGGAAGCATATACATCGTTAAAGGAAATATTAGGAGAGGTTCATAGAGACGATCTTTTAGATACGCTGTTTGCGAACTTCTGTTTAGGAAAGTAGGGATATCGATGATCATAGATACACATGCGCATATTACTTGTGATGCGCTGTACGCAAGAAAAGAGGAAGTCATAGAACAAGCCAAGGCAGCGGGCGTTGGCAGGATACTGATCGTATGTACGAATGCGGCAGAGGGTGAAAGAGCCTTGCGATTAGCGGATACAGATGATATGTTCGATGTTGCCATAGGGTTTCATCCGTGTGATTTATACGATGTGGAGGAAAGCGACTGGCAGCGGTTGGAAGCTATGCTGGCTTTGCCGCAAGTGGTTGCGGTAGGGGAGATCGGCTTAGACTATCATTGGAAAGAGGTGGATAAAGATACGCAGAAGCGGGGATTTATCCGGCAGATAGAAATGGCGAATGCGATCGGCAAGCCTGTTTCCATACATATGCGAGAAGCAACGAGAGACACGCTGGATGTTTTAAAAAAGCATCTTCATGTATCCGGGATCATGCATTGTTTTAACGGAAGTGAAGAAACGGTGCGTGAGATTTTGGATATGGGGATGTATATTTCCGTCGGAGGTCCGCTGACCTTTAAAAATGCCCGAGGACTTCCCGAAGTGATAAAAAGCGTTCCTTTGGATCGTCTGTTTGTGGAAACGGATTGTCCGTATCTTACACCGCATCCGCATCGGGGAAAACAAAATGAGCCGAAGTATATCGTTCATACGTTTGCTAAGCTTTGTGAATTAAAAGAAACGACAGTAGCGCAGGCAGAAGCGCAGATGCTTGAAAACTATCAGCGGTTATTTCGTAATGGTTGTGCATCCTCTTGATGAGGATGCTTTTTTGGTGGATAGCGTATAGAAAAAAGGTAGCGGCACATGATAATTTCAAGATATGCGTCTTCTTTTCTTCATTGCCGTCTGCATGGTTGTGATTCTGTTGTGTTTCTTTTAGATTTCTTTGTATTTTAAAATGCGGTTTGTTATAATATAAACAGTATGTAAATGGAAATAAAAGGAGACATATTATGCTGCATGTATTAGAACATCCGCTGATTACGCATAAGCTGACACAGATGCGTAAAACGACAACGGGAACAAAGGATTTTCGTCAGAATCTGGATGAGATTGCTGGTTTGATGGCATATGAGATTACCAGAGATCTTCCGGTAAAGCCGGTTCGTATTGAAACGCCGGTCAGTGCTTGTGATACATATGAATTGGAAAAGGATATCATTTTGGTACCGATCCTGCGTGCCGGTCTGGGTATGGTAAACGGCATTTGCGATCTGATTCCTACGGTGAAAGTGGCGCATGTCGGTTTATACAGAGATGAAGAAACGCTGGAACCGCATGTATATTTTGAAAAGTATCCGAAAGAGATCAAGGATGCGGTTGTTATAATCGTGGATCCGATGCTGGCTACGGGAGGAAGTGCCTGTGCCGCGATTGACATGGTAAAGCGTCAGGGTGCTAAAAATATCCGCCTCGTTTGTCTGGTAGGGGCACCGGAAGGCGCAAAAGAAGTGGAAAAGCATCATCCGGATGTGGATATCTATCTGGCTGCTTTAGATGAAAAACTAAATGAAAAAGGTTATATTGTACCCGGATTAGGGGATGCTGGAGATAGAATTTTCGGAACGAAATAATATGAGCAGTTACCAAAAAGCGCTTCGTTTGATCTCTTCTATGGCGGTATCATCGGTATTGGCGATCTTTATCGGCAACTGGCTGGACGGCATCTTCGGGACAAGTCCATGGATTTTGCTGGCCTTGCTTGTCTATGCGATCGGCGGCAGCTTGTATTTGCTTATTAAGGATCTTGGTGATGAGAATGGATGAACAAAGCATATATCGGGAAATACGGAAGTACTCATATGTATTTATGTTGGTATGCATATTGCTGGGCAGCGCTTTGTTTTTGGATCAGGCTAAGGAGATCACCGTTGGTATCATTATCGGAACGCTATGTGGCATCATGGGGTTTCAGATGATCATTCGTTTCAGTGAGAAGATCCATGGGGACAGCGTTAATGTCAAAGGGGGAAGCTATTCCTCTTATCTCAGACGGTACTTGCTGTATGCGATCGTGTTTGGGGCATGCGCGTATGTGGAGATCCCCTTATTGGCTGTATTGACAGGATATCTGTGTCATAAGGCAGCCATTGCATATTATTCGTTTATTCATAGAAAGGAGGATGATTAGATGGAACATCTGGATGGCATCGTTCTTACATTGTTCGGATATGATATCGAGATCCAGGCTGCTGTTTTAAACTGGTTAGTCCTCGGGGCGGTTCTGTGTATGATGCTCATCATAATGGGAAAACGCTTTGAACGAGCGGATGCATCGCAGGCTCCGAAAGGGATCATGCTTGTAGTGGAGATGATCGTCGGTCTATGCCGCAACATCGTCGGTGATAATCTGAAAGATAAAACCAGTCATTACCTTCCGTTTTTCGGAACGCTGATCATCATGATGGCGGTAAGCAACCTTTTGGGACTTATCGGATTGCAGCCTCCCACATCCAATCTGAGCGTCAATATTACATTGGCAGTGATGATGTTTCTTTTGATCCAGTATAACGGTATGCGCAAAGCGGGTATCCGCGCGCGTTTGAAAGAATTGACTGAACCGATGGTATTGTTGACACCGCTGAATGTGATCGGTGAATTTGCTTTGCCGATTTCTTTATCCATGCGTCTGTTCGGTAATATATTGGCCGGTTCCATCATCATGCTGCTGGTATATACAGTCATGAAATCATTGTCTTGGGCAGGAATTTTCGGGTATATCGCAGCACCGCTGCTGCATTGTTACTTTGATATTTTTTCCGGTCTTATTCAGACATATATATTTTTTACATTGGCTAGTTTCTTTCTCTCACAGCAGGTTGTGGATGAGGAAGATTAGTATAAATCACATAAATTTAGGAGGAAACACTTATGGAATTCAATGAATATTTTGTACAAGGTATGGCACTGCTCGGTGCTGGTATTGCGATGATCGCCGGCTTAGGTCCTGGTATCGGACAGGGTATTGCCGCAAGTAAAGGTGCAGAAGCCATCGGACGTAATCCGGATGCTGCCGGAAAGATCCGTTCCATCATGGTATTAGGTATTGCCTTGGCGGAGACGACCGGTATTTACGCATTGATCATTGCGCTCCTTCTGATCTTCATGAAAGGATAGGAATACGTGAAGCTTAAGAAGGAGGCAAGTGTATGGGCGGTTTGAATTTTGATATCAACAGCTATCTGCGTCTGGATGTAATGGATATACTGATGACTTGTATTTCTACGCTGATCATCGTTTTTATCGCAAAGCGGTTCTTTTGGGATAAGGTAACGGATTACCTTAATCGCCGTCATGCGGTCATACAGGAAGAATTGGATGCGGCCGCCAAAGAGCGCACGGAAGCAGTGCAGCTGAAAGCGCAATACGATATGCAGATGGCAAATGCCAAGGCGGAAGCTCATAAGATCGTAGAAGCAGCGAAAGATACGGCGGCTGCCGAAAAGAAAGATATTTTACAGAAAGCTGCGGTTCAGGCAGAAAGCATCAAAGAAAAAGCTTTTGCGGACATTGAACGGGAAAAGCAGCAGGCGCAAAAAGAGATGAAAGATGCGATCACCGACGTCGCTTTCGAAGCGGCGAAGAAGATCGTCAAAGCGGAATTGGATGAAGCGAAGCAAAAGCAGTACATCAAGGATTTTATGGAACATGCGGGTGATGATTCATGGCCGGCATGATCGCACAGAATTATGCAGATGCGTTGTTTTCTATAGGAAAAGAAGAACATAAACTGGATGCTTTTCGGGAACAGCTGAAGAGCGTGGAAGACAGCTTGCAAAAAGAACCGCAGTTTGCGCATCTTCTTACCCATCCGAAGATGGATAAGGAACAGAAGAAAAAAATGCTTACGTCGGTTTATGAGAAGACAGTCGATACAACGGTATTGAACTTTATGAAGCTGCTCGTTGATAAAAGCCGTTTTTCGCATATTCGGGAAATATGTCAGGCGTTTTACGGCTTATATCATGAAGAGTATCAGATCGAAGTGGCATATGTGAGCACAGCGGTGCCTTTGCAGGAAGAAGATATCGCTCAGTTGAAACAGGTATTGGAACATAAGATAAAGAAAAAAACAGAGCTCGTCATCACAGTAAATAAAGAAATGATGGCAGGGATCCGTGTGAAAATAGGTGATCAGGTAATGGACAACTCGGCTTCTGCCCGTTTGGCAAATCTGAAGGAAACGGTTGTGCGTTCTGAATTTACCAGTAAGCGAGGTGAAGGTGAATGAGCTTGAGACCGGAAGAGATCAGTAAGCTGATCAAAGAGCAGATCAAGCGCTATGACGAAGTGCTGGAAATTGATGAAACAGGCAGTGTCATTACCATCGGTGATGGAATTGCGCTTATATATGGATTGCAGAACGCTATGGCAGGAGAATTGCTGCTGTTTCCGGGGGATGTCTATGGAATGGTACTGAACTTGGAAGAGGAGCATGTCGGAGCGGTATTGATGGGTGACGATACGAATATTCGGGAAGGCGATGAAGTCAAGCGCACCGGAAGGATCGTGGAAGTGCCTGTCGGGGATTGCATGCTGGGACGTGTTGTCAATGCGCTGGGACAGGCGATCGATGGAAAAGAGCCGATCCGCAGTGATGTATATCGTCCGGTAGAACGTGTGGCGCCGGGTGTTATGACGCGTAAGAGCGTACATCAGCCGGTACAAACCGGTTTGAAGATCATTGATTCTATGATCCCGATCGGACGGGGACAGCGTGAGCTGATCATCGGGGATCGTCAGACGGGAAAGACGGCGATCGCGATCGATACGATCATCAATCAGAAGGATACGGGCATTTACTGTATTTATGTGGCGATCGGACAGAAAGCGAGCACGGTTGCGCAGATCGTGGAAAAATTAAGAAGCCACGGAGCTTTGGAATATACGACGATCGTTTCTTCTACGGCATCGGAAGCTGCGCCTTTGCAGTACTTGGCGCCGTATGCCGGCTGTGCCATCGGTGAAGAATGGATGGAACAGGGAAAAGACGTATTGATCGTCTATGATGATTTAAGTAAGCATGCCGTTGCATACCGTACGATGTCTTTGTTGTTGAAGCGTCCGCCGGGACGTGAAGCATATCCGGGTGATGTCTTTTATTTGCATTCTCGTTTATTGGAGCGTGCTGCGAAATTAAACGATGAATTGGGCGGCGGATCCTTGACGGCATTGCCGATCATTGAAACGCAGGCCGGTGATATTTCCGCTTACATACCGACGAATGTTATTTCGATCACGGATGGACAGATCTTCTTGCAGACAGAGCTGTTTAATGCCGGTATACGTCCTGCTGTAGACAGCGGTTTGTCGGTATCCCGTGTAGGTTCTGCGGCGCAGATCAAAGCGATGAAGCAGGTTTCCGGCTCTTTAAAGCTGGAATTGGCGCAGTTTAAGGAGATGCAGGCGTTTGCGAAATTCGGAAGCGATTTGGATACCGCAACGAAAGACGTGCTGGATCATGGAGAGCGCTTAACGCAATTACTCGTTCAAAATCAGTATGATCCGATGCCGGTAGAAGAACAGGTGCTTTCTCTTTTTGCGGCAAATCACAAATATCTGAAAAAGATAGATCCGGATAACGTCGCGGAATATGAAAAAGAGATGCTTTCTTTTATGAAGCGCCGTCATGCGGATATCGTATGTGATATAAAGGAAAAAGGAAAGCTGGATGATGCGTTAGAAACGAGTATTTGTGCGGCTCTTGATGAATTTGCTTTAGAATTTGACAGCCGGATGGAAGGATAATTATGGCGGCTGGCAAGTTAGCGATCAAGGCGCGTATACGTTCTGTGGATTCTACGATGAAGATCACCAAAGCTATGCAGCTGGTAGCTACATCTAAATTGAAAAAACAGAAGGCGTATATGGAAGAGAATCGGGAATATGCATCGTATCTGAAGGAGATTTCTGCGGATATCCTTTCTTCTGTTGAAGGAAGCATGCATCCGTATTTGATGAAAAATGATGCTGATAAGCCATATACGATTGCTTTTACGAGCGATATGGGCTTATGCGGCGGTTATAATGCGAATGTATACCGTATGCTGCAAAGTGAGATCGCAAAGGAAGATCCGATCGTCATGATCGGATCACGCGGATGCAGCTGGATCCATAATAAGGGATATACGGTAGTGGATATGCTCGGCGATTTGGAAGATGATGACTGTTATGCAGATCTTGTGCAGATTGCCGATCATGCATTGGAGCTGTATCGGAAAAAAGAAATATCCGAAATACGCATTTTATATACAAAGTTTATGAATTCCGTTTCTTTTGAACCGGTATTGATGACGCTTCTGCCGATACCGAAAGAAGAAAGAACCAAGAAGGAACACAAAGAAACGCTGTTTGAACCGAAAGGGGATAAGATTCTGGATGATCTGGTTCCTCTTTATATTCGTTCTCTGTTATATAGCTGTTATTTGGAAACGAAAACAAGTGAACAGGCAAGCAGACGCATGGCTATGGAAAGTGCTACCGATAATGCCGATGAACTGAAACAGACGCTGGAGTTGCAGTTTAATCAGGCGAGACAAGCCGCTATTACCCAGGAAATAACGGAGATTGTCGGCGGTGTCAATGCACTGGAATAACCGGGAAAGGAGTCTTATTTTGGAAAAACATACAGGTAAAATCGTTCAGGTCATCGGTCCGGTTGTCGATGTTCTATTTGAAGGAAGTGAACTTCCGAAACTGTTGACCGCTATTGAAATACCATTGGAAGGAGAACAGCCGCTGATCGTAGAGGCAGCGCAGCATATCGGAGATGACCGTGTACGCTGTATTGCCATGGGTTCTACCGATGGATTGGTGCGCGGTATGGAGGCAATCGATACTCAAGCACCGATCAGTGTGCCGGTTGGTAAAGAAGTACTCGGACGTATGTTCAATGTATTAGGAAGAGAGATCGACGGTTTGGGAGCAGTAGAAGCACAGCGCATGCCGATTCATCGTCCTGCCCCTTCCTTTGATGAACAACAGACGACTGCGGATATGCTGGAAACGGGAATCAAGGTTATTGATTTGCTGTGTCCGTATGCCAAAGGAGGAAAGATCGGTTTATTCGGCGGTGCCGGTGTCGGCAAGACCGTATTGATTCAGGAACTCATTCATAATATTGCGAAAGAGCACGGCGGCATGTCTGTCGTAACGGGCGTCGGCGAAAGAACCCGTGAAGGGAATGATATGTATCATGAGATGAAGGACAGCGGCGTGTTGGATAAGACTGTCCTTGTGTATGGGCAGATGAACGAATCACCGGGCGCAAGAATGCGCGTAGGATTAAGCGGTCTTACGATGGCAGAATATTTCCGTGATCATGATCATCAGGATGTGCTTTTATTCATTGATAATATATTCCGTTTTACACAGGCAGGATCAGAGGTCAGCGCCCTGCTGGGAAGAATGCCTTCCGCCGTAGGTTATCAGCCTACGTTGGCTACCGAAATGGGGCAGCTGCAGGAACGCATCACATCTACGAAGGACGGTTCTATCACATCTGTTCAGGCTGTTTATGTACCGGCGGATGATTTGACAGACCCGGCCCCGGCAACTGCGTTTACGCACTTGGATGCGAAAACGGTGCTTGACCGCGGTATTGCCGCATTAGGCATTTATCCTGCCGTCGATCCTTTGGAATCCAGTTCTCGTATATTGGATCCGTTAGTTGTCGGAGAAGATCATTATGAGGTAGCCCGCAGAGTGCAGGAGATCTTGCAACGCTATAAAGAACTGCAGGATATCATCGCTATTTTGGGAATGGATGAATTAAGTGAGGAAGACAAAGTGATCGTTAATCGCGCCCGCCGCGTTCGTAATTTCTTGTCACAGCCGTTCCATGTTGCGGAAGTATTTACCGGTATTCCGGGAAAATATGTTTCCCGTGAGGACACGATCCGCAGTTTCAAAGAGATCCTGGATGGACGCTATGATGATTTGCCGGAACTTGCTTTCATGTCGGTAGGTACGATCGAAGAAGTTGTTGAAAAAGCGAAAGCTTTGGGAAGCGATCATGAAAATTAAGCTTATCACTCCGGTAGGGTTATATAAAGAAGGAGAAATTGAAGCTCTTCATGTAAAAACCGTCGATGGGGAATTGACCTTATTGCCGCATCATATGCCGATCGTCGCCATGCTGGCAACATGCCGATTGCAGCTTCAGGAAAATCATGAATATCATGATTATGCGATTGCAGGCGGACTTCTGCATATGACAGACGATCATATCAATATTTTGACGGACTCTATTGAAGGTAAGAAAGAGATCGATATCGAACGTGCTCATCGCGCAAAAAAACGTGCGGAAGAGCGTTTGGCTAAAAAGGATACAAATACGAATATCCGGCGAGCGGAAATTGCGCTGGCAAAAGCGATCAATCGCATTCATGTATATGGAGAATAATAAAAACAGCAGCATGTAACGTATGTTTCTGAGAGACGTACGTACGGCTGCTTTTTAATTTCCTCTGTATGGTATACAGAACTATGATGCTTATCATAGTTATCTTACATCAACAGAGCCGGACGCTGTATACGATGTACATACGTATTGTTCAAGCTGCTTCCGGGATAAAAGATATAATAGCCGGAATTGCCGATTGTCCATGCGCCACCTGAAGGAGAACCATAAGGCCTCACTATAGGAGTTGATGTCCAAGATTCATCATATAAGAATCCGTTAGAAACCGACCAAGATAGAACAGGCAGTAAGTTTCCATTGCAAAACTGAGGACCTGCGTTCGTGCCAACTGAACAGCTTGTCGTATAAACAGGAAGTACTTTACCATAGGCAGAAATCGTGCTATAGCTGATCCAAGAAGGGAACAAGAGAATGAAAAGCCTACCTTTATAGAAAGGATACCAAATAATATACAAAAAATTATTAGTAAATATTGGAAATGCATATCCTCTCCATGGTAAACGAATCCCACCTTACAACGGAACCCCGCTCCTCACCATATTAACCGAATCCCTGCCCTCATTATCTTCTTTCTACCTTTCCTCTATGTCTTATATAGAATCATAATACCTATTATAGCTTTCTAATTTATACAGAGCCGGACGCTGATAGGAATAATTGCGTGCAGATGAAGAGCCGGTGCTTAAGGCATCAGGCACTCCTAATGGAGAAATTGCACTGGCCCATTTTCGAGGATCTTCATTCGGGCGATAACTAGAGTTCCAGTAGCATTCAAACTGAATTGAGGTAAATGGTTTCCAGCGAAAATATAAATCTTGACTTCCGTTCCAGCTAACACCCGAAATCACAAATATTCGGTGATAGACAGAAATCGTGCTGTCTTAGAAACGAACTCACCTTATAATGGAACCCCAGTCCGAGTTTTAAACACAGTCTTCCTATGCATAAAAATTTATCCACTATTTCATTTTAACCTACCTATAAAATAACGATAACAGAATTTATAAAAATATGCAGGTAAAAAAGAAAGATCCTCTGTATGCTATGTGAAATTATAATGCTTACTATAATTATTTATTATACCTACTATGGATTATATACAGAGCCGGACGCTGATGAAAGCCTTCTTTTGAGTTTAGGTTAGGATAATCATGTCCCGGTCTACCTTTAATATCCCATGCAAAGGAACCTGATGAATAAGAAGATGAGCCCCATACAGTATCATATACATAATTGGTTTCGCTATATTGGAAATATAAATCGTTGACATTATTACATAACCCTCCGCTGCAATGTGCCAGCGGTTTATAAACGATGTTATGAAATACGGAAATCGTGCGCATAGCAGAATCAAGCATTCATCCACTTTCTCCTTTACTTTGTAATTTTATCATAAGAAATAAAATATAGTGTTAAATAAATAAAATGGGTATATTTGTAAAGGGATCGCATAGGGATGTCTTTGCTTTTTAATATGCGTATGGTAAAATAAATATGGCAACAGGAGGTTACCGATATGAATAAATTTGAATTTGATTCTAAAGACAATGAATCCTCATTGTCCAATATGATAAATGAATATGACAGTGATAACGCATTGCGAAATAAAATAGAATCGATAAAAAAACAGAAAGCGATGGAAGAGGAAAAAAGGCAGCGTCAATGGGAAGAAACTCCGCGCGGTGACGTTAGAGAAGAACGTGAAGCGTCTGTACATGAGACAACAGAAATGCCGCCAATGGGTGCATCTTCCCGTCCGTTTATGAATGCGGATGCGGAGATGACACAAGTATTTCATGCCGATCGTCCGTCTGCAGACGGTGATGGGGACAAAACATTGGTTATCATGGATAATAAGATCCAGCGCAATTACGGAGAGTATGAACCGACAGCGATGGATGTCCGTTTAGAAGAGGGCTATGAAAGTGATAATGACGAACGGTTAGCGCCGGAGTTTGAGATCAATAATGAAAAAATAACAGAAGAAGATATCGAAGAATACTTGCCGGAAGATAATAAACAGAAACCTAAAAAAGAAACAGATTCTACGAATAAGGCGATTACCTATGCGATCATCGGTGTTATCAGTCTTTGTGTGATCGGATTAGCGATATTCGGATTGAATGCATTAGGTGTTTTCGGAGGAAAAGATGACAGCACATCATTGAATTTGGATGAAGTAGTTGTCAGCGAAGAGAATAAAGAAGAGATCGGGGCTAATCATTTTTCTATCAAAGAGAGCGAAGTTGAAAAGATTACCGATGCTCGTTTGATATCTTTGGCAGAAGCGGAAGCGAGAAGTACCGAAGAAGGAACAAAGGTGCAGATCACTACGGTGGATAAGTCTGATCTGAAGAGTGAAAAAGGAACGTATAAAGTTACGTTCTCTACGCGAAAAGGAACCGAAGTAACGGTAAAAGCTACGGTGACAGCATCGGATAAAGATGATGAAGAGGATGACAAGAAGGATAACAGTGCGAAGAGAACAGAGCTGGAAGGACAGATCAAGGTGTATCAAGATCGGATTGCGGCTTTGGAAGCAGAAAATACTGCGGATAAAGATTATATCGATACCGCCGGAGAAGCAAAAGCAAAGATCGTGAACGGATATAATGAACGGTTAATGGCGGCTAAGCGCGAATACGGCAGTGCGGAAGCAATGTTTAATACCGCGAAAGCGGAACTGGACAATGCCAATGCATCGGGGGATGCGGATAGCATCGCCGCTGCTCAGGAAAAATATGCGACAGCAGAAGCGGCATTGAATACGGCCGGTAATAACCTTACTGCTTTAGAAGCGGAAATATCCGGCAAACAAAATGAGATCGATGCGGAAGTCGTCAATAAACAAGCGGCGACTTCACAGAGAAATCAGGAGATCATCAATTTACAGAATGAAATAAAAAGTTTGCAGGATCAGCTGAATAATCTGGACTGATATACGAATGACTCCCTTTGCATAAAGAGAGTCATTTTTTCGTATGTATGCATATTATGAATAAAATACGGCTATATATATTATGAGGATATAAGGGTATCTTTCATTATTGTAATATTAATGACATTGCTTAAGCGCTTATAATAATGGTATAATAAATCCGCTGATAAGGAGGTAACAGATGGAACGTATAAAGCGTTTTCTTCATCGTAAATTAGATGGTTATACGATTGATGAATACATTGTCATGGGCATCTGTATCTCTATTTTTTTACCGTTTTATATCACGCTGGCAACTATTTTGCTTGCGATCACATATTTGTGTTTTACAGGAAAGATCAAGGCGGTTCTTACGTCCGTACCGAAAGCGGGGTACTTGTATTGTTTTATCTTTATGATCACGCTGTTGTCGCTGATAAGCGGCAATGATCTCGGCGCTTTATGCTCTGTTGGGATCCTTGTCATCTTTATCTTTATCTTATACTTTCGAATGACGGTCACAAAGCGTTTGTTTGAATTTATCATGGATGCCTGTTGTCTTCTTTCTTGGTTTTGCGCACTGTTCGCATTTACCGAATTTTATGGGATATCCCATGCTTTAGGATTTCGTTTTTTGAAGTTTGCGGTCGTTGATGATCCGAATTTTCGTATCAATTCCACATTCTTTAACGCCAATTATTACGCTATGATGATCGAGTTCCTCATTCTCATCTGTATATATAAGATGATGAAGGTACAATCCTTCCGCAGGATCGTCTATTATCTGATCACGATCGCATGCAATCTCATGGCGTTGTATTTATCCGGATGCCGTACGGCATGGGCACCGTTTGCGATCACGATCCCGCTGATGTTTTTTCTTAATCACAAAACGCTGTACTTTCGGACGACGATGGCGATCTACGGTATAGGGGCGCTTATCCTCGTGATAAACCCTGATTTATTTCCGCGGTTTGATACGTTAGTGGAATATTTTGTCATTCGTGTCGATATATGGAAAGCGGCTTGGCGGGGTATTGTGGAAAGCCCGTTGTTTGGAAAGGGACCTTTGACCTATTTCCATACGTATGCGGAATTGGGCGGTCCTTACACTCAGCATGCGCATAATGTCATGCTGGATCCTTTGTTGAGTTTCGGTGTAATACCTATTTTATTTGCAGGAGTATATATGTATGATCGCTGTAAAGAGATATGGCAGTTGTATTCACAGCGAATCAATATCCGTTTGTTTTCTTTGATCATCGGTTTTATCCTGACGGTACTTTTACACGGTATCTTTGATTACACGATATTCTGGGTGCAGACGGCATTGCTGTTTCTGGTTGTGACAGCTTCGCCTAGCATGTATATAAGAGAAAGAGATAAGACCGAATAGGTCTTATTTTTACTTATATATGAAATATTTTGACATTTAATGGAATATATATATAATATAGATGGCATAAACGGAGGAACTATGACTGATTATTTTATTATGAAAACCGCCCTTCATCTGCTTTCTTTTATCGTATCGTTTTATGCATTGAGCGGTATACGTTTGGATAAGGTGTTTCAAGTGCATGAGCCTTTAAAAGCACAGATTTTGCTGATACTGTCATCTATGGGATTGGGGTATACCGTCGCTCAGTTTTTACTGGCGCTGTCATTTTAACGTGATATAGGGAGAAAGCGTATGTATAAGGTTTTATTCATCGGTGATGATGCGATCCGCAAAACGACGGCTGCCTGTATGCCGGATCAGTCTTCTTATGATTGGCAGATGCTCCATGTCGTTATGGATATGCAGGACGTGTGTGAACAGCTGCGTAAGGACCGGTTTGATATGATCATTATGGAATATGATGGTAAGGGTGGAAAGAGTTTGTCTTTGATCGAAGAGATAAAAAAGAGAAATCATCAAATACCGATCATCATCGTATCGGATTTCGATGATTTTGATTCTGTCAAAACAGCGTTGAAAGCAGGAGCCTTTGATTTTCTGCAGCGGCGGTTTTTAACAAAAGAAACGCTGTCTGCTTCGATGATTCAGGCGTTGAAAAATGCACAAACGAGCAGTACGGTCGAAGAAAATGCATTTGAACGGCTTCAGCAATGTCTGATCTTGATAAAAAACCGCCATGTCGTTGAACCTTCGGAATTTCAAAGCGTTTTAGAGCTTCCTGCTTTCGATAGGTACCGTACGGGAATGCGGCTGGCATATTTCCGTATCGATAATATTCATCTGCTGTATCGGCTTTATGATTTGAATCACGGCAATATTCATCATACGTTAAAAAAGATGATCCGGGATATACTTGTGGAAACTTCTCATCACAGTATTTTTATTTCCAATCATTCCGGTGTTATATTATTTCATCAGGAAGAAGAACAGCACATTCATGCTTTATGTCAGAAAATCCTATATCATGTACATCATGTTATGGGGATGCATGTATCGATCACGTTGTCTGCTGTCTTACCTTCTTTGTCACAGTTTCATTCTTGCTTCTGTCATCTTTTAGACATTCATGACATGCGTTTTTATGTCGGCGAGGGTATTTTGATGCAAGCGGATGAAAGAGAAGCGTTTTACCATTTGGATTATCAGAATGTTCGCTTTCATTTACAGATGATCGAACAGGTGGAACAGCGTATCTTTTCACATCTGTCCGCTTTGATAGAAGAAACGCTTGTTTACATGAAAGATCATCGTATTCATCCGGATGATGTGCGGAATTATTTTGTTTTCATCTTTAATAATATAGAAGGCAATGCGATCATCAAAGGCATGCGGAAAGCATTTCATTTTGATCTCATCCACACACAGCTGCAAGAATGTGAAACGATGGAGCGGCTGAAGGAAATTGCCGAGAAGGCATTTCAGCAGCTGCATGAATGGATGCTGGATGCAAGTCAGAACCGTTACCGCAAGGATATTATGGAGATCATAGCGTATGTGGAAGAACATTATACAAAGAAAGTATCCCTGCATATGATCGCTTCTCATTTCAATATCAACGAGAGCTATTTAAGCCGGATATTTAAGATGGAAACCGGGAAAACACTGATCTACTTTATCAATGAACGAAAGATGAAAAAGGCACGGGAACTTTTATGTGATCCCGATATCATGATCAAAGAAGCGGCCTATCAGGTAGGGATCGAAGATCAGTTTTATTTTAATAAAGTATTTCGTAAATTTTATGGCATCTCTCCGAGCGCCTATCGGAAAAAGATACGATCGGAATTGGAAAAAGCATAAATTATCATCACCTTCATACAATGATGTGAGGGTGATTTTTTTGAAGACATTCTTGCGTTTTTCTGCCGTTATTTTGATGATTGCGACTTCTTTTTATCTGTGGTCACATCCGAAAAAGAACGAAGATAAAACAGAACCGGTAAAACCGGTAAAAGAAGAGACGAAAACAGAGGCAAAGATGTATACGGTAAAGCTACATAGAAGCGATGGCAGCGAAGTTACGCTTGATCTGGAAGAATATTTGGAAGGTGTGGTAGGCAGTGAGATGCCGGCAGCATTTGAGATCGAAGCGCTGAAATCCCAAGCTGTGGCAGCCCGGACATTTGCCGCAAACCGAGGGTTTGAAGTAGATGATACGACGAGCTCGCAGGTGTATCAGGATGAGAGTCAGCTGAAACAAGTGTGGGCGGAAAGCTACGATGAACGAAAACAGAAGGTGCATGAAGCGGTATCCTCGACTTGCGGAGAAGTTATGAAATATCAGGGAGAGATCATCACTGCGCCTTTCTTTTCCAGTTCTCCCGGGAAAACGGCAAATTCCCAGGAATATTGGAAAGGGGAGACTCCGTATTTGAAAAGTGTGGAGTCGCCATGGGATGATCAAGTGAATGAAGGAAATACGCAGCGTGCGGAGTTTGACATATTGTCGTTTTCCCAAGCTTTGGGATTTCAGAATCCGGTGACGGAAATAGGGCAACCCGTATATTATGACAGCGGTTATGTAAAGGAAATCACGATCGATCAGATCACATTCAGCGGAAGAAAGATACGAGAAGCGTTAAAGCTTCGTTCCAGCTGTTTTGAGATGCAAAGAAACAAAGATACGATCGTGATAACAACAAAGGGATTCGGTCATGGAATCGGCATGTCACAATATGGCGCTCAGGGGATGGCGTTGGAAGGATATGACTATAAGGAAATTTTAAAGCATTACTATACGGGGATAGAAATCGTTTCTCTGGATGAATAAAGAAAAGAATGCAGGGAATAATCATCACTAGAGGTGATGAACTTGTACAGCTATACAAAGAAAAAGAACAACGCAAAGAAAGTTATGATATTCTCTCTTGGATTTTTACTCGTACTGAGCGTAGGCGTGCTGACATATTCCTTTCAGTCGATGAATAAAGAAGAGGATACACCGGTATTTAATGAAAACCCCTTGCCGGTTATTGCGCTTCCGGATACGGAAACAGAAGCACCGACGGAAGAAAAAGCGATTCGGCCGTATACCGTGGAAGCGGTGATCGCATTGAAGCATTATGATCCTAACAGTGAGGATTCCGATGATGTGACTTTATTTGAAGGAAAGTACCGCGGAAATGAAGGAATCGATTATTCCTATAATGATGAAGCGTTTGATGTATGCGCCATCTTTTCCGGAACGGTCAGCGATGTAAAGGAAGATCCGTTATTCGGACACAGCCTGACGATTACCAGCGGTGATATTGCGATCACGTATCAGAGTTTGGACGGTGTCGCTCTGGAAAACGGTGCACAGGTAAAACAAGGTGATATTTTAGGAAAAGCAGGTGTCAATGTTTACAACAAAGATCTGAACCATCATCTGCATGTTGTAGCGAAAAAAGGAAGATCGCTGCTGAATCCGGAATCCTTGTATGATAAGACCGCTTCCGAAATAAAATAGTACCTGGAAAGGTACTATTTTATTTAATATATTGTAAAATTCATGATATAATATATTAGATTTTAGAAATGGAGGTATACGTAATATGATGTTTTCAAAAGAAGTAGGTATTGACTTAGGTACCGCCAATTTACTAATGTACGTAAAAGGCGAAGGCGTCGTGATCGATGAGCCTTCTGTCGTAGCGATAGATGCAGAGACGAAACGCTGTCTGGAAGCCGGACAGAAAGCAAAAGAAATGCTGGGAAGGACACCGGGAAAGGTGTTGGCAATACGTCCTTTAAAAGACGGGGTGATCGCTGATTTTGAAGTGACGGAGATCATGCTGAATTTCTTTTTTAAGAAGCTTGCGATCAAGGGCATGTTCAAGCGTCCTACCATTTTGATCTGCTGTCCAAGCAATATTACGAGCGTTGAGCGAAACGCGATTCGCGATGCGGCATATCGTGCCGGAGCGAAGAAAGTATATATTGAAGAAGAACCGAAGGTAGCGGCTGTCGGTGCCGGTCTTGATATCAGTAAGCCGAGCGGATGCATGGTATTGGATATCGGCGGCGGAACGACGGATGTTGCCGTATTGTCTCTTGGAGAGATCGTAGCGTCTACATCGCTGAAGGTTGCCGGTGACACGCTGGATCGTGATATTACCAAATATGTAAAAGAAGAAAAGAAGCTTTTGATCGGTGATCGCACAGCAGAGGAAATTAAAAAGTCCATCGGTACCGCATGGCGCGGCAGTCACTTGGAAACGATGGAAGTGAGCGGACGAGATCTGGTTACCGGTCTTCCACATACCGTTTCTTTGACAAGTGAGGAGATTGAGGGCAGTATGTCCGATAGTCTACAGAAGATCGTATTGGCATGCCGCACGGTTTTGGAACAGACGCCTCCGGAATTGGCAAGCGATATCGTAACGCGCGGAATCGTGCTGACGGGCGGCGGCGCTCTTTTGCACGGGTTGGATGAATTGCTGCGCAATGAGCTGCATATCCCCGTATATGTAGCCGAGAATGCCCTTCGCTGTGTAGTAGAAGGAACGGGAATTATGTTGGAGAATCTGCATTTCGTAAAATAAGTAGTAAGTGAGGTATCATCAATATGGTGGATATGACTTGGTTCTATTATCTTATCGTTCCATTTACATTATCCGTTATCATTACGCCGATTTTAAAAAAAGTGGCATATCATCTCGATATTTATGCGGAGATGAATGAGAGGACGGTACATACGCATAAGATCGCACGAATAGGCGGTGTGGCTATTTATGTTGCTTTCATCATATCTATGGCCATGTATGCCAGTGTGGATGCATCGATCAACGGAGTGCTTGTTGGCGGAACGATCATGTTTATCGGTGGGTTGATCGATGATATGGTAAACCTGCGTCCGCGTTATAAACTTGCTTTTCAATGCATGGCGGCGGTCGTTTTGATGGGAATGGGCGGTATTACCTTAGATGTTATACGCTTGCCTTTCGGCATTACTTTTTCTATGGGTATCATTTCTTATCTTGTTACCTTTTTCTGGATCATCGGTATTACCAATGCCGTCAATTTGATTGATGGGTTAGATGGTCTTGCCGGAGGAATCAGCGTGATCATTCTGATCGTCATTGCGACGTTGTCGGTAATCGAAGGAAGATTTGATATTCAGATGCTGAGTTTGCTGCTGGCAGGTGCAACACTTGGATTTTTAGTGTATAATTCACATCCGGCATCCATATTTATGGGTGACTGTGGCGCTTTGTTTTTAGGATTTATCATATCTGCCATTTCTCTGATGGGATTTAAGAGTTCTACCTTTATTACACTAGGACTTCCCATCTTATTGCTGGCGATTCCTATCGTAGATACGATAAGCGCTATTCTGCGTCGTAAACTGAGCGGCAAAAGCTTTAGTGATGCGGATAAAAATCATTTGCATCACGTATTGATGCGCCGTTTCGGCCATCGTAATACCGTTCTTATTTTATATGCGGTCACCGCCGCTTTCGGTATTACCGCATATATTTATATTATTAATAAAGCGATCGGATTGTTCGTTTTATGTTTTATTGCCGTATGCGTGGATATCTTTATTGAAGTTACCGGCATGATTTCTCCGCAGTATCATCCGGTTATTTCTGCCGTTCGATTGGTTTTTCATAAAGATATTAAAGCGGACTTAAAAAATGCTACGGAAAAGATGGTTCCGGAAGATATCAATGATTAATAAATTCTGTATAACGGATACAGAATTTTTTTATGTGGTATGATAAGATGAAAAAGGTAAAGAGATCAAGGTTTCGCTTCTATGACAGCACGATTTCTGTTGCCGATTTCACCATTGTAAAACCTGCTTGGTCATTAAAAGGAAGTTCGGTGTCTTCTTTGAACTGGATACCAATGGGATATGGAGATGGGGAATCCTTTTGGTTAAGTAGTATAACCGTTCTTTCCGATTTTCAGCGTAGAGCTGCTTTTGTAGGATACAACGGTGCTATTGATGAATCTTGGACAAGTGAATACCGACAAGACTTAGGAATTGCTTTTCAGCGTCCGGCTCTGTACATATTCGACAATTATAATAGGGATTATAATTCTACATAAGATACAGAGGGAAAGGTAGAAAGAAAAATGAGGAGCGGGGTTCTGTTGTAAGGTGAGTTCGTTTCTAAGACAGCACGATTTCTTATCATCAGAGGATATCGGTTACCCATTCAACTGGCTGTACTGCTCTGTACGAATGCACCGGCAATTTGAATCCCGCTTTCTATTATCCTTCGATCCTAAGAGTAGATTGGGAATTAAATTGGAGTTCATCTGCCGGAAACCATTCCTTTGCATCTACCATTCCTATTTACTACGGCCAGTCCGGTTATAACTGCATCAATCTCGGCGCACATTTTGAAGCCCACCCTAGCATTACTATGTATCAGCGTCCGGCTCTGTTATTATGAAATGACGGCAGTAAGCATTGTCGTCTTATGTAAAATACAGAGGAACTTTTTTATTTTGCAGAAAATTTAGGTATTTTTCTCTTTATTGCGTAAAAGGTAATAGAGGAGGTGACGTATGGAAGTCAAACTTTTACAGCAGTACTTGCAGATGGCACATAAAGAAAACGGGATTCAACAAGGGAAATGGCATATGCTCTGTGAGAACTATCTGAAAGAGCATGAGGAAGAATATCTGCATATGCCGGCGGAGGCAGCGATTCCAAGGCTGATCAGCGCACAGAATTTAAAAGATCGAAGAAACCTGCTTTCATGTGAATCTTTAGGCGTTCATATTTCGATCGGTGATATTTGTTTTATTGATTTCGGCGATGCGTATTTACAGGAGATCGGTTACCAGCATTTCGGATTGATTGCGGCAATGTATCATGGGAAAGCTTTCGTAATTCCCATGAGCGGAAATTATAATGCTTATTTGCAGGCATACAGCAGGCAGAATCCGAATGGTAAACAGCATTTGATGCAGTTAGGGAAAATAGCAGGAATGAGGAAGCCGTCCGTATTATTTATAAATGATGCAAAATGGATCAATACAGCGAGGATTATAGATGTAAAAGCACACTTGGATAAAGACAGCGAGCTATTTAAGGATATAAAAGAACGCGTGAAGCGTTGCTTGGACTAATATCATAGCATATGCCGCATATTCACATGATATGCATAGTTTGTATAAATTGTTATGGACACTGACAAATAATGACAGAAGTTGGACATTGTGCCTTATAGAATAGGGGCAAGAGGTGTTATAAGTGGAAACGACAACAATGACAACAAAAAAAAGAGCAGTATCCATAGTAGGAAAGGAGGATCTGCAGAATGCTGTGTGTTCCATAATGTTAGGCATGATGACGGAGCCTTTTTCTTTCTGTATGATTTTACCGTATCTTTCCTATACTTATATGAAAAGACAGAGAGACTGTTTGTTTGCCTGTGTTTTGATCGCACTCTGTGCGGTATTAAGAGAGAGGCAGTGGGCCTATGTATACGCAGTGGGTTTTACTTTATTTTTTCTGATCATCTCCATCTTACGTATGTGGGATAAAAATACATATCGGTATTTACCATGGGTGACCAGTTTATTATCCGTTCCCTTTGCTGTTTTGTTTTTTGGTTCGGATACGAAAGCCTTTTTTGCCGTCCTCGTTACTATGATTCTCGCTTTTGAACTGCATAAAGAAGAAAGCTGGATCCATCAGCGATATCATATAGATCCTATGATTTATGCTTGTATCATATTTTCAGCGATGATGCTTTTGAATACTGCTACACAGGATATGTTCTTCTTTCCTGTTATGACAGGTTTTTTTATCTTATTATCTTTGATTTGTGATAGCAAGGTGTTGCTGACATTCATTTTGATCAGCTACTTATTTCTTCCTTTTGACATCGTGGATTGGTATTTTCCGGTAATTTGGATGAGCCTGTGTATCTTTCGCAAGGAAAAAATGGTTGCGATCATGGTGTTAGCAGGTGCGCTCTTGATGAATCCGAGCTTTTACAATGCGATCTATGCGTTTTTGGCAGGAGGGTCTCTGCTCCTGTATAAAGAGGAGTATATTCCTTTTTTAAAAGTAAAAAAGGACGTGATGGAGCAAACGCTTGGAAGTGCGAATCAACTGTTAAGAAGACAGATCAATAATTTTTCCAGTATCTTTGATTCTCTCTCCGCTTATTATCAGAAGAATAACACAATAGAAGCGGAGATGCTGGCAAATATGGCACAGGCATTGAAATACTGTGCCGATGAAGTAAAGAGGATCAGTGAACGGGAACCGGTAAAAGAACGTATATTGCATGCATTGGAAGGTTACCAATATGAGGTCTCTTATTTCATGATGGAAGAGATTAAAGAAGGCATTTTACATTTGGAACTGGATATTAAAAATATCAAGAAGGCAGAAGTAAAAAATACGTTGCTGCCGCTTTTGGAAATACTTCTTCATACGAATCTGAAAATATGTAATTTACAGCATATCCGTTTTACACATGGCTTCTATCATATCGTTTTAGAAACATGTGTACCGTTTGTGATCGATTGTTATGGCACAAGTCTTAAAAATCCATTTGAAGAAAGCGGCGATGCATATTCTGTTTTTCGATTTCGGCAAAGTGTCGTTTGCATGATCTCGGATGGTATGGGGATCGGAAGAAAAGCCGGTGATGCATCTCGGCTTATTACGAATATCTTTCAGCGTATGATCGTATGCGGTATGGCGCAGATAGAAGCTATTAAGTGTATCAATAAACTGATACAAAGTGAATCCTATGCTACGTTGGATGTCTTGAGCTTTGATCAGGGGCAGGGGAAAGCCTATATTTTGAAGTCGGCAGCTTGTCCTACTTATCTAATAAGAGAAAATGAGCTTCATATGATCAACGGAACTTCTTTGCCGATCGGTATCATTTCGCAGATAGAGCCTGATTGCTACCAGATGGATATTAAGGAAAATGATGAGTTTTTAATGGTGAGCGATGGCGTGACTGAAAAAGAAATCATGCAATGGTTATCTATGAGAAAAAAAGGCACGGCAAAAGAAAGTGTCAGCGTATTTTTGGAATTGCTGAAACAAAAAGAACGCAGAGATGATTCTACGATATTGTATGCTAATGTAAGCAGTGCCGGTAATCAGAAAAAAGCTGCTTAATGACGATCCTCTGTATGTTATTTGAACTATGATGCCTATCATAGCTATCCAATATGTGCAGAGCCGGACGCTGCCAGTGATATATGAAAGAAGAGGCATGGTCGATAACACTATAGCCGCTAAAAGAATGTCCATATATAAAGCGAGTGGTAGAGGCAGTGGAACCGGGAGTAAACTGAGGTTTACGATCTGGGAGATTTTGTAAAGAGTAGTGAAAAGAGGTGTCTCTGCTGGCATCGTTTTGACATGAACCGTCAATTATTGAGCATGAACCACCTGCAATAACTTTAATTTGATGATGAACAGAAATCGTGCTATAGCTGATCCAAGAAGGGAAAAAGAAGATAGAAAGCCTACCCATAAGAAAAGAATACCAGATAATATTGAAATAAATTCTAGTAAATATTGGAAATAAAAACCTCTGTATCTTATATAGAACCATAATACGTATTACAGTTATCAAATGTATACACAACCGGACACTGAAAGTATGCCCAATCTGCACCTATTGTGTGAATTGTAAAATTCGTAAGGTAAATACGTTCTTTGGAATATGTGTCTGCCGCTTGCCGCGGTCCGATTGGTGTAGAATCCCATGCTATTTCTCAGTGCTTTTGTGGCATAACGCGGGGCCATGATATGTTTACCAGTGCGGGTGTTCGGTATTGAGATTCCGGTAGACTGCATGTATCATGCTGCACTACAAGGTTGTTATGAACAGAAATCATGCGCCTTACAATGGAACTCCTAACCTCTTTTCATTTCTATCCACCATATTAAGCGAACTCCAATCTAATCATTTTAAACAAGGTTCCCCTTATGCATAAAATTCTATCCTCATGTTTCCCTTCTCCTCACCTTTGTGACCGAACACCAATCCTCTGTATGTTATTTGAACTATGATGCCTATCATAGCTATCCAATATGTGCAGAGCCGGACGCTGATATCTGGTATCGTGTATCACAGCCATACCACAATCAATATTCCCAAGTTGGTAAATAGCCCCAACTGTCTTGAGGATGAGTCTATCTTCGCGAATTCCCGGAGAAGAAAGGAAAGCACCTTCGAAGGAATTTTCAGGAAGCAATGCCCATTGAAATACTGGATCTGATGTTCCTGAGAAATTGGCGCCGACAATAGGGATTATTTTATGCCTAAGAGAAATCGTGCTATAGCTGATCCAAGAAGGGAACAAGAGAATGAAAAGCCTACCTTTATAGAAAGGATAACAGATAATGATAGAGATCATATAAAAACTGTCATTTATTATGACAGTTTTGAATTATATTCGTGCTGCATCTGTGTGATCTTGTTCAGATTATAAAACAAAATTCCTCCAACCAACAGAAGCGGGAAAATGATGATCCATATAGTATTGAAATTGCATTTATAAAGCATATAGATAAACGGGGGAACCAGCATGAGCATACCGTACATTTTCAGAGTGACCGCGCGGGATTCCTGAATAAAGGTCCCTTTTAAGTCTTCCGGAAGCTGTTCCAGAAATTCGGAATCATTGCTTAACAGCATGGTAATACCGCTTTTATATGCTTTTCTGGTTTGATAGATACAAAAAATCAGAACAATTTCCGCAACGATCAATGCTATTTCCATATAGTCACCCCGGTATATGCAAAGAGGCACATACCTTCCTTTCTGTTACACCGATCTTCTGGTCGTACATGGATCGGTTTCTTCTTTGTACATAATCATAACATAAAATCCCATGTTGAAAAAGTTGTAATTCATATCTTGGTTTTGTATAATACGCATATGGTAGAATTAGAAGATATCATGAAAAAAGGAAGATGGATCGTCGGTGTATCCGGTGGCAGCGATTCTATGGCGCTTTTGGATATGTGTTATCGCGCAGGAATAAAAACGATCGCCGCTCATATGAATTATCAGATGCGGGATACGGCAAAGCGGGATATGAACATCGTAGAAGAATATTGCCGCCAGCGTGATATCCCTTGTTGCATCAAATATCAAGAAGAAGTTTGCAAGCATAATTTTCAGGACTTTGCCAGAAAAAAGCGATATGCCTTTTATCATGAATTGATCGAGAAGTATCATGCGCAAGGTGTCTTGATCGCACATCAGATGGATGATGTCTTAGAGACATTTTTTATGCAGGAGAAAAGATGCTCGATCCCGGAATATTATGGTATCAAAGAAGAATGCGATGTTATGGGGTGTCATGTAAAGCGTCCTTTGTTGGGGTATACCAAAGAGGAACTGAACCAATATTGCCGTCAAAACCAGATAAGATTCGGCGAAGACGAAAGTAATTTTCAGCGTAAGTATATGAGAAACCGCATTCGCATGGATGTTATCGGGAATATGACAAGATGTGAGAAAGAAGATGTGCTGAAAGAGATTGCATTGCGAAATCAAAAGCGTCAGGATTTTTTGAAGCAAATAGAAAATTTCTATAAAAACTGGGATCATCGGATAGATTCCTTCATGCAGCTGGAAGAAGATCATCAACTTGGTGTTTTGGATCATATGATTTATGAGGCGATTCATCGCCATGTATCAAGAAAAGAGCGAAAACAGATCATCGTCTCTCTTTCCGGCGGAAATTTTCGCCGCCCGATCGGTGACCATATATTTCAATATAGTTATGGTGTGCTCAGCATGGAAAAAGAAGAAGCCGGTTATGCATATGTTTTTCATAGCGTGGAATATCAAAAGACGCCGTATTTTGAAATCGGCGCAAGCGGACAAAAGATCGAATCGGTGACATTGAAGGAAAGCGATTTTCCGATAACAGTAAGAAACGCAAGAAAGGAAGATCGCATCCGCTTGCGGTTCGGCACAAAAAGTGTTCATCGCTGGTTTATCGACCGAAAAATACCGGCAAATGAACGAAAAATATGGCCTGTTGTAGAAAATGCGCAGGGAAATATCGTTTTTGTAGCAAAAATCGGCTGTGATATTGAACATTACTCTAACAATCCCACATTGTTTGTGTTAAAATAATCTATATGCCTATACAGGAGGATTTTATATGCATAAGAATATTGATCATGTTTTGGTATCTGCGGAGCAGATAACAGATAAAGCCAAAGAACTTGGCAGACAGATAACCGAAGAATATAAGGAAAGAAAAGAAGTGCCTCTGTTAGTAGCCTTGCTGAAGGGAAGCGTGCCTTTTTTATCCGAGCTTGCAAAACATATCGAATTAGATATACAGATCGATTTCATGGATGTATCCAGCTATGAAGGTACCGAATCTATCGGAGACATCAAGATTAACTTGGATTTGCACTGTTCTGTTAAAGGGGTATCCATATTGTTGGTGGAAGATATCGTCGATACGGGAAGGACTTTAAAAGAAGTAACGCGCCTTTTGAAAAATAAAGGAGCGAAGGAAGTGAAAGTCGTATCTTTGCTGGATAAGCCGGATCGGCGTGTCGTTGATATCAAAGCGGATTATGTGGGATTTACGATTCCTAATGAATTTGTTGTTGGATTTGGTTTAGACTATAATCAGAAGTATCGCAATCTGCCGTATATAGGTGTTTTGAAAAAAGAAATATATGAATAGATAAATTGGAGGATCGGGCATGAATCGTAAGAATACTGGATTTTTAAAAAATTTTGTGCCTTACCTGGTCGTCGCTCTTGTGATCGTTATACTGGTGAATTTTGGCCAGGGAAGCTCTACGAAGAACTTTACATACAATGAGTTCTTTGCCAATGCTGAAAATATGAAATTTGAGCGTACAGAGATGTCTGTCGGAAATACCGTCGTTGATGTCACTGGTAAGTACTTGGAAGGGAATACGCAGATTCCTTTCGCTGTGAGTGTTCCTAACACTCCGGAAAATATCGCAAAGCTGACGGAATGGTTTGCACAGGACAGCAATAAATCGGTTGTTCTGGATGCCAACCGTGAAACGGTGATGACGATCATATTGAAAAATCTGCCGTTTTTGATCTTGATTATAGGTATTATCTACATGCTTTCCAAGATGAATACCGGCGGCAGCAATAAGGCTTTTGAGTTTTCAAAGTCAAGAGCTCGCATAGAAGGGAATATCAAGGTACGTTTTAAAGACGTAGCCGGGTGTGATGAAGAAAAAGAAGAAGTTAAGGAAATCATTGATTATCTAAGGGATCCGCAGAAGTTTACGGAAATGGACGCGAAGATCCCGAAGGGGATCTTGATGGTCGGCCCTCCGGGTACCGGTAAGACGCTTTTGGCGAAAGCGGTAGCAGGAGAAGCCGATGTACCGTTTTTCTCTATTTCCGGTTCTGATTTTGTGGAGATGTTTGTCGGTACCGGTGCCAGCCGTGTGCGTGATCTGTTTAAAAAAGCGAATCAGGCTGCTCCGTGTATCATCTTTATCGATGAGATCGATGCGGTAGGAAGACAGCGTGGAGCCGGTATGGGCGGCGGAAATGATGAACGTGAACAAACATTGAACCAGCTGCTTGTGGAAATGGACGGTATGGGTGAAAATAAAGGTATCGTTATCATCGCGGCAACCAATCGCCCGGATGTGCTTGACCCGGCATTATTGCGAAGCGGACGTTTTGATCGTCAGGTCATGGTAAATCTTCCGGATAAAAAAGGACGTGAAGAGATTCTGCAAGTGCATGCCAGAAAGAAAAAGCTGGCAGCAGATGTCAGCTTAGAGAGTTTAGCGAAGCGTACACCGGGATTTTCCGGCGCCGATCTGGCTAATGTGTTGAATGAAGGCGCTATTCTTGCCGTTCGTGAAAAGAAGAAAAAAATCACGATGGATCATTTGGATGAAGCGATCGACAGAGTTATGATGGGGCCGGCAAAAAAATCTAAGAAATATTCGGAAAAGGAAAAAGAACTCGTGGCCTATCATGAAGCGGGACATGCCGTTATCGGGTTAAAGCTGGATAGCGCAGATACCGTTCAGAAAATAACGATCATTCCGCGAGGAGAGGCTGGCGGTTATAACTTGATGACACCGGAAGAGGAAAAGATGATGCCGACAAAGAAAGATTTCTTGGCGCAGATCACGGGTCTGCTTGGCGGACGCGTTGCCGAGGAAGTCGTTTTTGATGAGATCTCTGCCGGAGCATCTAACGATATTCAAAGAGTTACGAAAATCGCCAAGGCAATGGTAAAGAGCTTCGGTATGTCTTCTTTGGGGCCGGTACAGTATGATGATAATTCCGGGAATGTATTCTTAGGAAGAGATTACGGAAAAGGAAATGACTATTCCAGTGAGATCGCATTTGAAATCGATAAGGAGATCCGCCGTATCGTAAATGCGTGTCATGAAGATTGTACAAAGATCATCAAAGAAAACAGAGATCTTTTGGATCTGATTGCGAAAACATTGATTGAAGAAGAAACCATCACGTTTGAGCAGATCCGAAATCTGGTTGATCATGGTACGATTCATCCACTGGAGACAAAAGAGGAAGAAACGCCGTCTATGAAAAAGATCGATATTCTTCCTAGTGAAGGAGCTCCTGTAGAGAAGCCTTCTGAAGAATAGTTTGTAAAGCAGTATCGCATAAGCGGTATTGCTTTTTTCTTTATAGGAAGTGTGTTACGATGTTAACGTAAGGCAGGGAAAAAGAAAAATGAGGATGAAATTTTATACATAAGGGGAACCTTGTTTAAAGCTATTGGGCTGGGGTTCCATTATAATGAGGGCACGATTTCTGTGCATCATGAAATATGTATTATATTATACGAAAGCAAAGATCCATATTTTCAATTTTCTCCTTTTTCTTCTGCCGATGAAAATAAAGTATATTTGGGCTCACCGGATATTCATCAACTGGATCACGGAAATGCTTTTGGATTCAAAAATGATGGTTTGATATGGTGTCCATCCGTTCCGTCCGTGAGATATGCTCAGCGTCCGGCTCTGTATCGTTTAAACAGTATAGTATGCATTATGCTGACATATGAATACAGAGGAACATTATATTATAATAATGGAATATAATATTATTTTATTTTATGAAAAAAATGAGGATATGGTATACTATAACTGTTGTATTTAAAAGGAGTGGTTTTATGAAAGATACATTGATAAAGGCAATGGCTTGTGATGGACATGTGCGTATTTATATGTGTTCTTCTACGCATCTGATAGAGGAAGCAAGACAGCGTTTCGATTTATGGCCGACAGCAAGTGCGGCTTTGGGAAGAACGCTTACAGTTGCATCTATGATGGGCAGTATGCTGAAAGATGAAAAAGAACAGCTGACGATTAAGATCAACGGAGGCGGTCCGATCGGCACGATTCTGGTAGATGCTTATCCGGATGGACATGTACGTGGGTTTGTCAGCGATCCGCATGTACATTATCAATATAACGATACAGGCAAGCTGGCAGTAGGTATTGCCGTTGGCTGTGATGGAACTTTGGAAGTTGTAAAACATATGACGAAACGTGATAACTGGCGCGGTGTTGTGCAGTTGCAGTCCGGTGAGATCGCGGAAGATTTTGCCCGTTATTTTACCGAAAGTGAACAGACGCCTTCTGCAGTATCTTTAGGAGTGCTTGTTGATACGGATCATCATATCCTTTCTGCCGGAGGTTTTATCATCCAGATGATGCCGGGTGCGGAAGAAGAGGATATCGTAAAAACAGAAGAATTATTAAAAAGAATACAGCCGATATCCGCATTGATCAAAGAACACGACTCTCTGCAGGATATATTGATGAACTTTTATGATGATGTTCGCATTTTGAGTGAACAGCCTATTGAATTTCGCTGTCACTGCTGTGAAGCTACGATGAAGCGCGTGCTGACAACTCTTCCGAAAGAAGAAAGAATGGCGATGATCGAGCAGGATCATGGTTGTGAGATCACATGTAATTTCTGTAATGAACGCTATCACTTTAATGAACAGCAGCTGCGTGAGTTGGAGGATTTTTTAGATGTCCATGCGAAGCACTAGCTGGAATATAGGGGATGTTATCATTCCCAATCCTATCGTAATCGCACCGATGGCAGGCATATCCAACGCGGCATTTCGTACGATCTGTAAGGAATTCGGTGCCGGTTTGATCTATACGGAAATGGTATCCGATAAAGCTTTGTATTATCAGAATGTAAAAACTCTCGGTATGACAGGCGTAGAAGATAGCGAGCATCCGTTGACGATGCAGATATTCGGGCATGATATCGAGAGCATGGTATTTGCTGCTGGGCTTTTGGATACCCAGACGGATTGTGACATCATCGATATCAATATGGGCTGTCCGGTACATAAGATCGTAAAAAGCGAAGCCGGGAGTGCATTGATGAAAGATATTGATCATGCTGTACGCATGACAGAAGCGGTTGTGCAGAAAGTAAAAAAACCGGTTACCGTAAAAATGCGTATCGGTTGGGATGATGCTCATATCAATTGTGTAGAGTTGGCAAAGCGATTGGAACAGGTTGGTGTTTGCGCGCTGGCGGTACATGGCAGAACGAGAAAGCAAATGTATGAGGGGAAAGCCAACTGGGAATATATACGTATGGTAAAAGAAGCAGTTTCCATACCAGTTATAGGAAATGGCGATATTCGCAGTGCGCAGGATGCCGCGGCGATGATGCAGCAGACAGGCTGTGATGCTGTTATGATCGGACGCGGTGTTTTAGGTGATCCTTGGTTGATCAAAGAGTGCATGGAGTTTTTAGAAACAGGAAATATCGTATCGGAAGCAAGTATTGAGGAAAAATTTCTGTTTGCCAGAAAGCATGCGCAGCGACTTTGTTCACTGAAAGGAGAGCATGTAGGCATAAAAGAAATGCGGGGACATGCTGCATGGTATGTAAAAGGATTAAAAAATAGTCATCATCTGAAACAGGCATTATCTCAGATGAATACCTATGATGAGTTTGATAAGCTGTTACGGGAATATGAATCTATGCATGTTAAAAGACATCTGTTATGATGTCTTTTTTCGATCCTCTGTGTGTTATGTAGAGCTACGATACTTACCATAGCTACCGAATATGTACAGAGCCGGACGCTGTAGGCGATTGTTTTCACGAGATTGCCCTGCATATGTGGAGCCTCCCGTATGAGTGATCGCATAAACACTGCGTGTTCCATAAGCAGCAGAGTTAAGAGGAGTTGAATGAAACATCCAATCTCCGTATGGGGATATCGGAAGAATGCTTTCCCATTGTAAAGCTGTGTCTTTTGATCCCTTGTCAGCACCTTGCATGTTTACCGATATTTGATGATACACAGAAATCGTGCCCCGAAAGTGACCGAACCACTATATTAAGCGAACCCCAATCCTCACAATGTCAAACGAACCCCTCATCCTCACCATATTAACCGAATCCCTTTCCTCACCTTTGTGACCGAACCCCAATCCTCTGTATGTTGTTTGAACTATGATACCTATCATAGTTATCTTAGATCATCAGAGCCGGACGCTGGGATGTTATATATTTGGTATACGTATAGTTCATCCAGCCATGCCCATCGCGCATTAAGTTCCAGAAGCACGTAGGATGCCCTTCCCATAGAACAAAGGTAGACATGGATACCGGCATATCGGTTTGATAACGCAAACTGTTGTCAAAACCGGTTGTTGTGTCATTTCCATAGCTGGCTAAGATATAGTGATATTGTGAAATCGTGCAAAAACAAACGAGGAGTCATGCTCTACCTTTCCTTTGCAAGCCATACGACATTGTAATACCTACTACAATATATGGATATGATACAAAGCCGGACGCTGATAAGGTTCTGTTTGTGAAGTGTTTCCCATAACCGAAGCAGTACCTAGATATCGAATTGCATATGCGGATTTAGGAACCCATTGTTTTCCAACGACGACAGGGGAGGCTTCATAAAATGTATTATGACAGTCCGTGAGACCTGGATCAGGCTGAAAAATAGATTTCCATTGAAAGGAAACGTCTGCACTTCCGGTGTTATTAGCTCCCATAACTACAGGAATTCTATGATGTACAGAAATCGTGCCGAATATATAAACAAGATGTCCTGCTTTTTTATTTTATCATCATATAAAGATATTTGCATTCATGTAATCATTTAGTATTTCTTTTTTTATTTTTACATAATACGCAGATTCGTAGTATAATCATTTAGGGAAACAATTATGCAGGTTACATATCAAGGGAAAACGTATACATGGCAAATAAAGAAATGGTATGATGAAGAAGGAAAGGCGGTATCCTCCTCCTTTGGTCGTGAACTTCATAGCGAATATGCGCGTACTGCGATATTGGACTATGAACATTTGCAGGAGCATTTAGCTTATGTGCATCATTTGGTACAGTGGAAGCAATTCGAGAGTGCTATTCTGCTTTATTATAAATTGCTTCGTTCTGCTAAAAAAGAACTTCTTTTAAAAGATATGGATATGATATTATCCAATATGTGTACTACATTCGGTTATATGGGTTATCATAAAGGCGCTGTTGATCTATATGAAAATTATGGAAGAAACAGAAATTTAAAGTATTTTCATGAAAAGATGCGAGATCGGTTTCCAAGAGAATATGAAAAACTGAATAATAAGTTTGATCGTGAAGCTAAGGCAGCCGAACTGCAGACAGCAGATGGCCGCGTTCGTCGGCATGTGAATATGAAGATATGGGCTGGTTTTGATTATATGGATAAAATGGGACAATTTGTAGTCATATTGGAATGCGAAGGATCTTACCGCATGCTGAGGGTCAGAGATATTCGCCATTGTACATCGGCTTCTCAAATATTGCTTCTGGCTTATGGATATGCGATCGCATCATTGAAAGAGCCATGTACAATAGCATTGCAGGCAAATGCGCCAACTGGATTGGCTAACATTTTCGATAAGCGTTATCCGACAAAATTGATTAAACCGAATATAGCGAATGCAAGGAAAAAAATTGATGTAAAAACGCGTATCGTCCAAGGAAAACATATTGTCTTAAAAGAGGGGACAAAAGCTACGCGTGAAGAGATTGAAGAAATTATCCTTCATAAGAAATTGAATATGACCGGTGATAAAGAAACATTTTTAAAGGTGTATAAAAGTCAGATGAGAGAAGAATTAAAGGAAGCGCAGAAAAAAGAGGATCACCGAAAAGGTAATGTAAAAGCAGATACATAAAAATGTATTTGTTTTTTTTATATGGTTATATGCAGAGCCGGACGCTGTTGTCTTGGCTTTACGGGAGCACCGTATACCGGAGAGTTGGCGCTTCCGTTTTGCAGCCATAGACCCCGTGAGGAATTGTATTGAAAAGAAGAAGTGGATAATGGAACATATAGAGAAGAAGAGGGGTATGCTGGGACACGCATATACGATTGCTTGTCTTTAACAGCGATTGTCTGACAGACAGAAATCGTGTCTCCAAAGCGACCGAACCTCTGCCCTCACCATGTCAAACGAACCTCTGTCCTCTTTTCATTTCTATCCACCATATTAAGCGAACTCCAATCCTTACCGCTTTAAACGAATCCCAGTCCGAGTTTTAAACACAGTTCCTCTTATGTATAAAATTCTACCATTTCCTCACCATTTGAACGAATCCCGTTCCTCTGCATGTTATTTGAACTATGATACCTATCATAGTTATCTCATTTCATCAGAGCCGGACGCTGAGAGTGATTGGAAGCAGTTGTGACAATATCGGACCATACAGAGCCATTGCCGGCGTACCACATAACGGATCTATTTGCGAATGTATTATTATGATAAACAGTAGAATAGGTACTGGCAAAAAGACGTTCGCCCTCTGTTGCTTGTCCGAAGCGAAAAGAGGCATCAAGGGAGGCATTACCGGCGACTCCTGCTTTTGTGAGAATATGATGGCTGTAAGAAATCGTGCCCTCATTATGATGGAACTCCTAACCTCTTTTTCCTTTTTTAACCTACCTTTATAGAAAGCATACCAGATGATGTGTAAAGATTTAATTCTAAACACTGGGAATAAATGTCCTCTGCACGGGATATGCCATTATAATATTCGAGTAATTTACCTTGTTTTCGGGATATATAATGTAATATCCGATATCCTCGACGGTCGGGATTCATCATATCGGCAAGTAAATATTTGTATTTTTAAATTTACTTATAAAAAAAGAATACTATAAATAAAGATAAAAATTTTGAAAATGTAATCATTTATTGAGATAAAGAATTGTTTGATTTATAATTAAATTAATAAAGTAAATGTTTATAAAAAAATCAGAAAGGAAGGATCGATCCTATGAAACTTGTTGTTGTTGGAGGTGTGGCCGGGGGTGCCAGCGCTGCGGCACGCGTTCGGCGCTTGGATGCCAAAGCGAATATCGTGATGTTTGAAAAGGGGGAACATGTTTCTTTTTCAAACTGTTGTCTGCCGTATCATTTAAGCGGAACGGTAGCGGACAGTGAATCTTTGGTACTGATGAATCCGACAAAGTTTCAAAAGCAGCATGATATTGATGCGAGAGTAAACAGTGAAGTCATTGCGATCAACCGGGAAGAAAAGAAGGTCGTTGTCAGAAATTTGGTAACAGATGAAGAATATGAAGAATCTTACGATAAGCTGGTGCTTGCGCCCGGCGCAAACCCGATTTTACCGAAAAGCATTGCGGGTATTGATCGTGACAATGTTTATGTTATACGCAATGTGACGGATATCCGCAAATTAAAAGCCGCAATAGACTCTGATGCTGTAAAACATGTAGCCGTTGTCGGCGGTGGATTTATCGGCGTGGAAACTGCGGAAAACTTACAGATGGCAGGAAAACAAGTATCGCTTATTGAAGGAACGGATCAGATCATGGCACCATTTGATTATGATATGGTGCAGATCTTACACAAGGAATTGGATGATCACGGCATTGAATTATACGTATCTTGCAGTGTTACGGCTGTGGAAGACGGTTTTGTGAAGGCGACAAAAGAGAATAAAGAAATACAGATCCCTGCTGATGTTGTCGTTATGGCGGTCGGTGTAGCGCCGGAAATAAAATTGGCAGTGGATGCCGGTCTGGATATCGGAGAGAGCAGAGGAATCAAGGTTAACCACAATTATCAGACTAGTGATCCGAATATTTATGCGGTCGGTGATGCCGTGGAGATCTATAACGCGCTTACTCATTGTGCAGGACGTTTGGCATTGGCCGGTCCGGCACAGCGTCAGGCAAGAGCGGCGGCAGATCACATGTATGGTATTCCTCATAATAATACCGGATATATCGGGTCTTCCTGTATTCGCGTATTTGAACAGAATGCGGCATCTACGGGATTGAATGAGAAGATGGCAAAGAAAGCCGGATATTGCTATGACAGTGTGCTGTTGTTCCCGAATGATAAAGTAGGATTGATGCCGGAAAGTCACTATATGGCATTTAAGCTGATTTTTGAAGTGCCGACCGGTAAGATCTTAGGAGCACAGGCAATCGGCAAAGGTGCGGTCGATAAACGTGTAGATGTGATTGCGGCGATGATAACGATGCATGCAACGCTGGAAGATCTAAAAGAGCTGGAGCTTTGCTATTCACCGGTATTCGGAACAGCGAAAGATATCGTGAATTTTGCGGCATTGGTAGGATTGAATATTTTATACGGTGTGTATCAGCAGGTACATGTTGATCAGGTAAGAAATTTGGTAGAACAAGATGCATATATCGTGGATGTACGAGAAGAAGCAGAATTTGCGGCTGGACATATCATTAACGCGCATAACATTCCGCTGTCCCAGCTGAGGGAGCGTATGAATGAAATACCGAAGGATGTGCCGGTGTATGTACATTGCCGTTCATCACAGAGAAGCTACTATGCCTTATGCTGTTTGAAAGGAAACGGCTATGACAATATCATAAATATCAGCGGCTCTTATTTAGGTATCAGCTTATATGAATATTTCAACGATCAGAAAGGAAACCGGACACCGATCGTTACGAAATATAATTTCAATTAGTCAAAGGAGGTACAAAGAAATGGCAGAAAAGATGACAGTTGAAAAAGCAGGGGAGATTTTGGGTAAAGGATTTCATTGTTCTCAGTGTGTAATGTGGCATGCGGCTGATAAATTAGGTCTGGATAAAGATATGATGCTGCAGGTGAGCGGCGGATTGGGAGGCGGATGCTTCCATGGAGAAATCTGCGGTGCCGTAAGCGGAGGCGTTATGGCGATCGGTGCCAAATATGGGTATCATACACCGGAAGGTGCTGTTGCGAATAACCCGAAACTGATTGCGAAAACACAGGAATTTGAAAAGAAATTCAAAGAGAAGTACGGAACGGTTGTTTGTAAAGAACTGTTAGGCGGGTATTCCTTTGCGAATCCGGATGAGATGGCAAAGATCATGACAGAAGGTTTGACTAGAAATTGTCCGGGATTCTGTGCCGGAGCGTGTGATATTTTGGATGAAGTTCTGGATGAAGAATAATTGAAAAAACAGCTGAGGTCATACTTCAGCTGTTTTACTTGACATGATAAAATGAATATAGGCAAGGCGGAAAGGACGTAGGATTTGTATGAAACAGAAACAGTTAGCTACGACATTGATCCATACGGGAGAAGTGGAATATGCAAAAAAAATGGCGAAGCAGGTTTCACAGCCGAAAGTATTGCCGATTTATATGAACTCGGTTTTTTCTTTTGATGATGTGGAGATGCTGGATGCAGTATATGAACAGCGAGCGGAAGGATACGTATACTCCCGCATGTGTAATCCCGGATCGGATGCGGTACAGGAAATTCTTGCGAAAGCAGAAGGCGCTGATGATGCGTTGGTGTTTTCTTCCGGAATGGCAGCTATTACAACGACTTTTTTATCACAAGTACAAGCCGGCGATCATATCGTTGCGTCATCGGTGCTGTATGGCGGTGTATATGATTTTTTAAAAAATGAATTGCCTCGTTTTCAGATTGAAGTGGATTTTGTGAATTTTGATACGGAAGATATCGCTTCCTATGTTAAAGAAAATACGAAAATCATTTATACGGAAACGATATCGAATCCATTGATGGAAGTAGCTGATATTAAGAGATTAGCAGATATTGCTCATCAGCATCAATGCAAGCTGATCATTGATAATACGTTTGCGACAGCAGCGGTTGTAAGGCCTCTTGCACTAGGCGCTGATATCGTTGTATACAGTGCGACAAAGTATTTGGGCGGGCATAGCGATTTTACAGGCGGTGCTGTAATCTCCGATGCTAAGACGATGGGGCATATTCATCGATATTTTACATTATATGGCGGAATGATGAGTCCGTTTGATGCTTGGCTTTTGGCAAGAAGTCTTCGCACATTGGATCTGCGTATGAAGCGCCATAGCGAAAATGCCGTAAAGGTAGCAAAGTTTCTGGAAAGTCATCCTTGCGTAGAACGTGTATATTATCCGGGTCTTTTGGATTCTCCGTATTATGCGTTAGGTCAGCGGCAGTTTACAGAGGGAAGATGCTCGGGAATGTTGAGTGTGGATATAAAAGGGGGAGAGGCCGGAGCCAGCACATTTATCAAAGCATGTAAAACGATAAAGCTGGTACCGAGTCTGGCAGGCGTATCCACGACGATTTCCTATCCTGCGAAAACATCTCATCGCTCATTAAGTGAACAGGAAATGAGAAAAGCGGGTATTTCTATGGGACAGCTTCGTATTTCTGTAGGATTGGAAGATGCTGATGATATTCTTGCGGAATTGGAGTATGCGTTAGAAACGATGCTTTGATTATCGGCAGTATTTATCGATATGAAATTTCATTTGAGCGGTTATATAGAGGAGCGGACTATCTGAAGCAGTACCACAAGATTACATATCCCAATCTTAGACAGACTAACGGCGGTAGAGATGAACTACCGCCGTTTTAAAAGTTATTTTATTATTCTGTTCTTATCGCCCCACTCACACATACCGTCCAAAATAGGAATGAGTGACTTTCCGCGTTCTGTCAAACTATACTCGACTTTTGGGGGGATTTGGGGATATTCTTCTCTATGCACAAGTTGGTCTGCTTCCAATTCCTTTAAAGACAAACTCAATGTTTTAAAAGAAATTCCACCGATATATTTTTTCATTTCATTAAATCGGACAACGCCAAATTCCATTAGTGTATATAGAATTGTCATTTTGTATTTTCCATTTATCAACGATAACGTATAACTGAAACCTGTTGTTGCTAAGCATTCTGTTGAAATGCAATGTTCGTTCATTTTGCACTCTCCTTTTAGTAAGTATATAACAATAATGTGCGTACTTGATTAAAGGATAATTCTAGTTATGATTATAATATGGAGTAACATGGAAGTCAACGTGCTCCTCAAATTATAAAATAGATTGGAGATTGCGAAATGAGTAAAAAAATTGTAGTAATCACTGGAAGTCCGCGCAAAAAAGGGAATAGTTTAAGTATGACGGAAGCATTTGTTGAAGCGGCACTTAAAAATGGACATTCCGTTATAAGGTTCGATGCGGCGCAAAGCAATGTTGGGGGATGCCATGCTTGTGAAACTTGCTACCATTTGGGAAAGGCTTGCAGTTTTGATGATGATTTTAATAAAATTGCAACGGATATTTTTCAAGCAGATATGATTGTTTTCTCAATGCCTGTCTATTGGTATTCCATTCCTGCGCAAATTAAATGTGTGATTGATAAATTATTTTCTTTTGTAGTAGGTGGTAAAGACATAGTGGGAAAAGATTGTGCCTTGATCGCTTGTTGTGAAGAAGATGATATGTCTGTTTTTGATGGTGTCCGTATCCCAATCGAGCGTTCAGCGGCTTTACTGAAATGGAATATGGTAGGCGAGGTACTTGTACCTGGAGTGTTAAATGTTGGTGATATTGAAAAAACGGACGGTTGCAAAAAGGCTGCCGCTCTTGCAGAAAGCATATAAGAAAAGAGATTGGGTATATGAGCAAAAAAATAATAATACTGAATGGAAGTCCGCGTAAAAAAGGAAATACAGCTGCATTAACAGCTGCATTTAAGAGAGGGGCGGAAAAAGCAGGAAATCAAGTTACAGAATTCTTCCTTGGAGAAATGAATATCAATGGCTGCAAAGGATGTTTCGGCGGCGGTAAAGATTATAATAGCCCTTGTGTGCAGAAGGATGATATGGAAATAATTTATCCGGTTTATCGTGAAGCGGATATTGTAATTCTTGCATCACCTTTATATTATTGGACGATTAGCGGGCAATTAAAAACTGCATTCGACAGGCTGTTTGCTGTTGCGGAATGTGATCCTAATTATCGAAATCCTAAAAAGGATATGGCTTTGATTATGGCAGCAGAAGGGTATGGTTTTGAAGAAAGTGAATATTGGTATGACCGCCTTGAACGGCACCTTGGATGGAAAAACATAGGAAAGGTTCTTTGCGGTGGAGTTATGAATATTGGTGATATTTCAAAAAACGAAAAATTGAATGAAGCATATCAGCTCGGTGTGTCCATTCAATAAAATCTGAAAATGAACAAAGATACTTTTTGGCTGTTATGTTCTGCTTGCAACGGGAAAACACGTGACAGAATAAGAAAAGATACAGTTTTGAAATATTATCCTCTTTACTGACCAAAGTTTAAGAAGAAAACACTGATTGAAGGAAAAAATTTATATACGGCAGTCATCATAGAGCCAGACACATAGATGCGGAGCCAATGAACAAGTGGGCAATCATCACAGTTCGTTGGTTCTGTTTTATTTCATAAGGATTTAAGGCGAACGCCCACCGTATAAAAAGCGGTGTTTTGGTGGGCTGCTTGCCATGTCTAAAAGGAATTAACAGACACTCTCCGACCTGTTTTGAAGTTTAGGGAGATTTTTAATATTCTTTTTCGGGCGGTTATGTATTTGTTTATACAAAATAATGTTTATCTGTACATAGTATATTGAGGATTGGCGGGAAGTCATCTAAAAAATCCCTGCCCATGCAATACTGCTTCTCACTCATTCTTTATATATGATATCTCTTTATATGTTCTCTAATGGAATTATACAGATATAAAAGGTCCTCTGTATTTTATATAGAACTATGATGCTTACCTCAGTTATCTAATATGTACAGAGCCGGACGCTGAAGTCGTGTTACCCATGCTAGGTTTCCAGTGTTAGCAGGATAAGAAAGAACATAACCGGAACTCCCCATATTCCATGCTCCGCTTTGATTGCCCACATTTGTTGATGCAATAGGTGTAGACATCCATATTTCTTCAAAAGGCACATTGTGTGTGATCTTCCACTCTGTAGCCGATACTTCACTTCCTGTACAAGAGAGCGGACCATCTTCACATAAGGATGGGGTTGGAATAATGTTGCTATATATAGAAATCGTGCTATAGCTGATCCAAGTACTTGGGTATTGATGACGCTATATCCTACCTTTTTTCTATATCATAACAGAAAACATAGATAGTATCCTTAACAATATATGAAAACTATTATATAGGAAGATCGAATATATCGTTTGATTAAATCTTGTATATAAAATAATCCTATATAAAAACATTGCAAACTACTGCATACCAAATACGTAATATTCTTTTCCCTCTGTATCTTATATACAACTATGATATATACCATAGTTTCCTAACATTTACAGAGCCGGACGCTGAAGAAAGGCTGTTTCCCCAACGATATAGTGACTTGTACCTCCCATATCTGCAACACCTTGATAGCTGACCATGTAGGTCACGTTCGGTAAAGATCTATTAATGGGAGATGCCGTCCAGAAACGCTCCCAAGTGTAGTCTGGGAATGTACGGTTCCAAGCAAAAGCACGATCTCTGGAACCCTTGTCCTGAGAAGATGGCAGTATGACAATGCCGTGATGAACAGAAATCGTGCCCCCAAAGTGACCGAACCTACCTTAGAAACGAACTCCAATCCTCACCGCTTTAAACGAATCCCAGTCCAAGTTTTAAACAAAGTTCCCCTTATGCATAAAATTCTATCTTTTTTTCTACTTTTTCCTCTGTATGTTATTTGAACTATAATACCTATCATAGTTATCCTAAATCATCAGAGCCGGACGCTGATAGCGAGGAGAGATAGCGCCAGGGAAACCACTGGTGCCATCGGGATGCACTGCAAAGATCTGATTGTGTATATTGTCTGCAGGGGAAGAAGAAACTATTTCAAATTCGAAATCATTTCCTTTATAGGAGCCAAAACCTATTGATAGAACAGCCCCATTTTTAGGAACTACCAAACTTTTTACAGAAATCGTGCGCACCTTATAATGGAATCCCAGTCCAATGGTTTTAGACAAGATCCTCCTATGCATAAAATTCCATCCATTATTTCATTTTAACCTACCTCTGAAATAACGATAACAGAATTTATGAGAATATGCAGGTAAAAAAGAAAGATCCTCTGTATGCTATATGAAATTATAATGCTTACTATAATTATTTATTATACCTACTATGGAATATATACAGAGCCGGACGCTGAGGATCTTCCGAATAATAAGAGTCCTGACAGTTCCAAGTAGTACCGAGATTGCCAATAGAGTAACAATGTTCGCCCATACTAGGAGAGGAAAGAGAGACAACACCATTACGAGTGAACGACAATCCTGTTACAGGATAATAGAAAGTCCTATCAAAGCTTCCCGTTGTTCCTTTGTTGCAGTCGCCTATAATAGGGACAATAAAATGCCCGGCAGAAATCGTGCCCTCATTTTTCTTTTACCTTTCCTCTGTATCTTATATCGAATCATAATACTTATTATAATTATCGAATATGTACAGAGCCGGACGCTGCGGATCTTGCGTCCATCGAGCCTGTTCACAATCCCATGAACTTCCGTCATTCATTAAGTTAAAGCATAACTTTCCAGAACTGGGAGAAGAAAGAGCAGCGACCGTATTTCTAGAAAATGATAAACCTGTTAAGGAATAGAAGAAATGAGCATCTATGTTCCCCGGTGAGATCGTACTGCAATTACTTAACTTAACAGCAATAGAATGGGATACAGAAATCGTGCATCTATAGAAAAGACCCCTATTTCTACCTATCTTTGTTAATCAAAAAGATGCACGATAAACTGTATGTTGTAAAGTGCTACATTTCTTCTTTACAAGATACCGCTTATTGTCATGCATCTTTTTTTATTTATGGTAAAGCTTTTTTGTCTGATACTGCGGCTCGCATGTCAGATTGATCTTCAGTTTACGGAATGTATTGGCGTCTACCTGTGATAAGATGACAGAACTGTGCGCTTCACAGTCTTTTAATTTTTCCAACTGCTGCAATGCCAGATGAGAAACCGGATTCGTCGTTGCGGCAATTGCCAGAGCGATTAAAACTTCATCGGTATGTAAGCGAGGGTTGTGATTTCCCAAGCTGTTTACTTTCAGTCTTTGGATCGGTTCAATGATATTCGGTGAAATCAACGGAATATCATCATGGATATGTCCTAATGTTTTCAAAGCGTTTAACAATGCGGCAGAGCTGGCGCCTAATAAAGAAGATGTTTTACCTGTGACAATGGTACCGTCCGGTAATTCAATCGCCAATGCCGGAGCATTGGTCTCCTCCGCTTTGGAAATGGCAGCCTTTACGCAGACTCTGCATTCCGCCGATACATTGGCTTGTGCCATGATCACCTCTAGTTTTTCAATAACGGATGCATCTGCCGTTCCTTTTTTCTCATCGACTTTAGCCTGATAAAACCGACGGATGATTTCGTCTTGAGAAGCACAGATCGCCGCTTCGTCGTTTATAATACAGTTTCCGGCCATGTTTACCCCCATATCGGTAGGTGACTTATATGGACTTTTTCCTAAAAGGCGCTCAAAGATCGCGTTCAGAACAGGGAAGATCTCTACATCGCGATTATAGTTAACCGTTGTTTCGCCATACGCTTCCAGATGGAAGGGATCAATCATATTGATATCGTTCAAATCAGCTGTGGCTGCTTCATATGCGAGATTGACCGGATGCTTTAAAGGGAGATTCCAGATCGGAAACGTTTCAAATTTCGCATATCCGGCTTTGATGCCGCGCTTATGATCATGATATAGCTGTGACAGACAAGTTGCCATTTTTCCGGAACCAGGACCGGGTGCTGTTACGACTACCAGTGGACGGGAAGTTTCGATATATTCATTTTTACCATAGCCTTCATCGGATACGATTAACGGTACATTGTTTGGATATCCTTTGATGACATAATGTAAATATACGTGGATACCCAAATTTTCCAAGAGTTTTTTGAAAGCGTCCGCGGCTGTCTGATTTTCATATTGAGAAATAACAACGCTTCCGACATATAAACCGCAATCGCGGAAAGCATCGATCAAGCGCAGAACATCTACATCATAAGTAATGCCCAGATCGCTGCGCATCTTGCTTTTTTCAATATCTTGGGCACTGATGACGATTACCATTTCTGCCTGATCTTTCAGTTCCAGAAGCATTTTCAGTTTGCTGTCCGGCTGAAATCCGGGAAGTACACGGGAAGCATGATAGTCATCGAACAGTTTTCCTCCGAACTCTAAATACAATCGGCTTCCAAAATGAGAGATACGCTCCAATATGTGTTCCGATTGCATTTTTAAATATTTATCATTGTCAAAAGCTATGTTCTTCATGTTCTATCTCCTTTTACCGTTCTTAATTATAACAAAATAAATATATATTTACTAATGGATTGAACAGTTTCTTTGAAAAATTTTTGTTTTATGCATACAGGAAATATTGTGGACCGGCGATGAAAAAATGCACCGTTGCTATTGACAGGAATATAATGACGTTGTAAAGTTTAAAAAACAAACTGATGACAGAGAGATAAAACGGATTACGCACTGATAGAGAGCTGGGGAGGCTGGAAACCCGGTAGGGATGCGGATCTGACAAATGGACTCTGGAAGGCAACGTGAACGATAAAATATCTAGTAGCTGCGACGTCTGCCCACGTTATCGGGCTAGAAATGTGTTAGCATTTTGAAAGAGAGGGTATTTTATAATACCAAATCAGGTGGTACCGCAGATAACAGCATCTGTCCTGAAGCAGGACGATGCTGTTTTTTTGTTATAGGAGGTGATCGCTTTGGACATGAGTGATTGGGATTGGCAGGTAAAGATAAGGTTATAGAAAGGAGCGATACAATATGAAAAAAATAATAGTGATGATAGGTATTGGTTTTCTGTTATTGACAGGATGTACGAAAAAAGAAGAAGGAAAACAGACGATCGGTGTTGTGCAGATCGTGGAACATACTTCCCTGAATACGATACGAGATAGTTTTTTGGATGAGATGAACGTGTTGGGATATGATGAGGACTGTTTTGAATTACAGAGTGCCGGTGGAGATGAGAGCACGTTGAATACGATTGTGCAGAAGTTCGTCAGCGATGATAAAGATTGTATTGTCGCGATCGCGACATCGTCTGCGCAAGTAGCGGCGAAATATGAGGATCAGCTGCCGGTCGTATTTTCCGCTGTCAGTGATCCGATCGGTGCCGGTCTTTTAAAAGATCCGAATGCTCCCGAACGGAATATTACCGGTACAAGCGATGAGGTTCAGGTGGATCAGATCCTTGATTTGGCATTGCAGATCCAGCCGGATATGAAAACGATCGGTGTGTTGTACAGCAGTTCGGAAGCAAATTCTGCCGTTTATGTGCAGCAGCTGGAAAAGCTTTGCGAAGAAAAGGGATTAAAGCTAGTGAAGCGTTCTATCACTGCTGTTTCTGATCTGCAAAGTGCGATGCAAAGCCTGTCAGCGGATGTAGAAGCGATATTTGTACCGAATGATAATACGATCGCCAGCAGTATGCCAATCCTCGTGAAGATAGCGAAAGAAAAAAAGATTCCGGTGTATGCCGGCGCAGATTCCATGGTACAGGATGGGGCGTTTGCGACCGTCGGTATCGATTATGAGGAATTAGGAAGAGAAACGGCACGTATGGTCGATCAGGTGCTGAAAGGAAAAGAGATTCGTGGCATTCCGGTCAAGGTTTTCAAAGATGATTTGAATATTTATATGAATAAGGATCGGCTTATCGAATTGGATATTACATTACCGAAGAGCATCACCGATAATGAGCGGCTGCACATGGTTGGAGAAAAATGATGACGGCGCTGTTAGGGGCATGTGAATTGGGATTGTTGATGGCAGTGATGTCACTTGGCGTATTTCTTTCTTTTCGCATTTTGAACGTCCCGGATTTGACGATCGACGGCAGTTTTACGACAGGCTGTGCTGTTTCTGCCGTATGTTCCGGTATGCAGATGCATGCATTTGGATTAGGGATGGCCGTTCTTTGCGGTGCATTGGCAGGCTTGATAACCGGGATCCTTCAAACAAAGGGAAAGATCCAGCCGATATTGGCAGGTATTTTGACTATGACGGGACTGTATTCGATCAATTTGCGTATTATGGGGTCTAAGCCAAACCTCTTTTTGGAGAATACGCTGTTTCTGCAGATAAAGGAACTGTTTCCTTCTTCCTATAGCGAATTGATTCTGATCCTTGTTTTTCTGCTTGTCGTGATCGGTATTTTGGTTTTGTTTTTTACGACGCAGCTGGGATTGGCTCTGCGGGCGACCGGAGATAATGAGGCCATGGTAAAAGCCAGCAGTATCAATTCGGATGCGATGATCATACTGGGGCTTTCTTTGGCGAATGCGATCGTTGCCTTCAGCGGTGCGCTGTTTGTCCAATATCAGGGATTCAGCGATATCAATTCCGGCACCGGGATGATGGTGATCGGGTTGGCATCCGTTATCGTAGGAGAGGTATTTCTTACATCACGCCGTCTGCCGGTCCGTTTTTTAAGTGTTGTATGCGGCGCTTTGCTGTATCGTTTCATTTTGACATTTGCTTTGCAGCTGGGATTGGAGGCTAACGATATGAAGTTACTATCAGCCGTGCTGGTCATCGCTGCCATATCGTTTCCGCATATGTTAAGGAGGCGTTATCATGCTTAGAATGGAGAATGCCCATGTTGTCTTTCATCCCCAGACAGATAACGAAAGAGTGGCTTTACATGATGTGGATCTGCATTTGAAAAAGGATGATTTCCTTTGCATCGTCGGTGGCAATGGCGCCGGTAAGACGACGTTGATGAATGTGATCAGCGGTACCATAAAGGCGCAGCATGGAACTTTATTTTTGGAAGATGAAGATATCACAAATATGGCGGAGCATCGTCGTTGTGCGATGATCGGACGGATATTTCAGGATCCTTTGAAGGGAACTGCGCCGCATTTGACAGTGTTGGAAAATCTTTCTTTAGCTTATGGAAGAGGGAGGCGTTCTTACTTTCAAAAGGCGGTTCATAAACAGGATATCGCATATTTTAAAGAACGTCTGGCGGCTTTGGGGCTGGGTCTGGAAGATCGGCTTGACAATGAGGTGGGATTGCTTTCCGGAGGGCAGCGACAAGCCCTTACGCTGATCATGGCAACGCTGATTCCGCCGAAGCTGTTGCTTTTGGATGAGCATACGGCAGCGCTAGATCCGAAAACGGCAGAACGCATCATGCAGGAAACGGAGCGTATCATCTCCGCCTATCATATTCCTGCCATGATGATTACCCATAATCTTTCACAGGCATTGCGTTATGGAAATCGTCTGCTGGTCATGAAAGACGGCAGCATCATCAAAGATATGGGGCAGCAGGAAAAAGAACGGCTTACCATAGCGGAACTGATGCACGATTATGAGATTTTTTCATGAACGGTGCGCTTTTCTAAAATTTCGTTGTTTTGGTAGAAATGCCTTACTAAATGTTTTATAATATATCTGCTGATAGCAGTGAACTTATAATCACAAAACCTGCTCTTCTGGATACAATGGAATGTTGGAAGGAGAATATATGATGGAAGATGTTATAAAAATTGAGGGCGGATATAAGCTGCATGGAACCGTTCGTATCAGTGGTTCTAAAAATGCAACGGTCGCACTCATACCAGCGGCAATACTTGCGCAGGGACCGGTAACGATCTGCGGTGTCCCTAATATCTCCGATGTACAATCCTTATCTGTTTTATTGCGTGATCTGGGAGTGACAGTTGTTAAAAAGGATGATAATGAAACTCTGATGATCGATCCGACGAATATGGTCAACCGGCCGATGGTGCAAGATGCCGTATCCAAACTGCGGGCTTCTTATTATTTTATGGGAGCGCTGTTAGGAAAATACGGTCATGTGGAGATGAAAATGCCGGGTGGGTGTTTTTTAGGTCCCCGACCGATCGATCTTCATTTAAAAGGTTTCGAAGCTTTGGGAGCAACGGTAGAATATAAGTATGGTACCTATTATATCCATGCGGATGAACTGATAGGTTCTAAGATCTTTTTGGATATATCCAGTGTAGGCGCTACTATCAATATCATGATGGCGGCCGTATATGCAAAAGGAAGGACCACGATCGAAAATGCCGCAAAAGAACCCGAGATCATCGATGTTGCGACACTTTTAAACAAGATGGGTGCACAGATCCGCGGTGTCGGTACGAACGTGATCACCATTGACGGTGTGGAATCGTTATGCGGTTGTTTCCATGAGATCATTCCGGATCGCATTGAGGCGGCAACGTATATCGTATTGGCAGCGGCAGCGGCAGAGGAAGTCGTTGTGGAAAATATTATTCCTCAGCATTTGGAATCTCTGTTATCGAAATTGCAGGAGATCGGTGTGGATCTGGATGTGGATATTGATAAAGTAACGATTCGCGGAAGTTTGGAAAAACTGAAACCGGTAGATATTAAAACATTGCCGTATCCGGGATTTGCGACGGATATTCAGCAACCGCTTACCGCATTGCTGACGCAGGCAGACGGACAGTCCATCATTACGGAAACGATTTATACGGAACGCTTTAAGCACTGTCAGGAACTTTCCAAGATGGGGGCCAACATCAACGTCATGATTCCGAGTTCGATGATCAACGGACCGACGCCGTTGTATGGAAGCGAAGTTACCGCAACGGATCTGCGTTGCGGTGCTTGTCTGGTCATTGCCGGCTTGATTGCGGAAGGCATTACGACGATTCATGAGATTTACCATATCGACCGCGGTTATGACAATTTGGATAAAAAACTTACCGCATTAGGCGCTAACATATGGCGAGAGCAGATATAGTATATATTTAAAAGCACATTCGTGCTTTTTTTATGTTCCGGGAGTATAATGAAGAAGAGGGTGGTTCTATGCTGCATATCGCTGTTGTGGAAACAAAGCAGATGGCTAAGGAGTACGTATTTGCTATCGGCAGTATACTTTATGAATATGCATGGAGTTTTCGGCATTTTACTTCTATTATGGAGTTCTTTAAGGAACAGCAGACGTGCCGGTTTGATCTTGTGATATTGCATGAGAAGTTTCAGACAGAGCGCATCCATGAAGTCTTGATCCGCGATAAGCCGTATACGGTCATTTTCAGCTGTGAGCAGCAGAAACCGGATCAGCCCTTTGATGCTCTCTTCTTTATGTTACGCAAAGAACCGGATATGGAAAGACTTGCATCTATTGTTTTGCCGATCGCAAAAAAGCAGGAGGACTTCTTCTTTTCGTACCACGATGTAAAGGTAATGATGAAGATCCATGACATTCATTACATAGAAAAACAAGATAAATATTTGATATATCATACCGTACGGGGAGAATTTAAAGAACGCGGCAATATGAGCGACGCGGCATTGCGGTTTCGGGAATATGGATTTTTGCACATCCATGCCAGTTTTTTAGTAAACGGAAGCTTTTTGAAGAGTTTGGAAAAAGATGCGGTCGTTTTAAAAGATCAGACGATCCTTCCGATTTCGCGAAGTAAATATGCCGGTGTGAAGGGATTTTTTAATGCAAAGAGCTTATGATCATGAGGATAAGTTACGATTTTTCCGTATTTTATACCGACTTTTCCATGGCTGTTTACAGCGCACTTGTATTCGTTATAATAAAAGTGTAAAGAAAAGAGAGCGGTGAGAAGATGGGACAGTTAGCTCGTTAGATCATATCGGTGACAGATAGGGAACAGCATTCGCATCGTAAGAATGATATCTGAGAGCAATATGATCTGACATATCATTTGGACAATACGGATAACAGAAAGAACCGGAGTTTATGCCTGCGGAGATTTGGTACAGCAGAGTGAAGCAGGAAGGATGGGAAGCGATTCCCGTCACTGTCCATGAGCGGCAGGAATCTTTCAATGAGATGAAGAATTATGTAGAAGAAGTGAAAGACTTGTGAAACATAGCACGCGGCATTCTTGAAAAAACGGCAGATAAAGATGACTGTCTTGGAGGAACTACGAAGATAAAAGGATGTTGTGGTCGTATAAGTAATCTTAAGTGCGATGAGCAGATAAGTATGGGAGTCATGAAGGAAAGAGATTCCAAGCATAATATCAAGCATAGGATCGCGGAAAATTGAATAGAACGATACTCCCGGCAGAAATGCCGGGAGTTTTATGATGCATAGCAAGTCCATGTATGTGATATACTTTTATGGAAAGGATGATGATGCATGGGCATGTTGCTGGCAGTGTTTTTATTTGGCATATCGGTATTTTATATAGCCAGTTATCGTGAATCAAATCAGCTTTGTGTTCGGGAATATGCAGTTTGTCATAAGCATATAAAAAAGGAAAAAACCGTTGTATTTTTCAGTGATGTACACATAGGAAAATGGTATCATTCTCATCATCTGCCGGCGCTGTGCGCAAAGATCAATCACGTACATCCGGATATCGTCATTTTGGGCGGTGATTTTATCGATCATTATAAGCGTGATAAAGAGCGGTTGAATATGGAGGAAATAGCGTCTGTGATGCGGGAGATTCGTTGTTCTCATAAGTTTTGCGTTATGGGGAATCACGATGGTACTGCATATCGTCAGCTTATGAAATCGTGTGGATTTACGATGTTAGAAAACCGTCAGGTATGTGTGGAGGATGTGGCGGTTATAGGTTTAGAGGATGCTTTGCTCGGTTATCCTTCTTTTGCGGATATGGAATTTGGAGATGATCGTTTTCGTATTGCAGTGATCCATGAGCCCGATGCTGTTGATGAATTGGATCATTCGCATATTCATCTGTTTTTATCCGGGCATACACATGGCGGGCAAGTCGGGATCCCGGTATTGAAAGATATGGTTTTACCCGATAAAGGTAAGCGTTATGTCAAGGGGAGATATATGTTAAGCAAGACATGTCAAATCATTGTTTCCAGCGGTATCGGCAGAACATCGCTCCCACTGCGTCTTGGAAACACACCGGAAATTCTTGTTTTGCGTCTGCATCCCAAAGTATAAGAGATGAGGATTAAAAAAGTCTGTTAGAAGGAGCGTTTATATTCCTTTTGACAGATTTTTTTGAAAATAAACAGATTGTAAAAAGCCGGTGAATATTATTTTTTTCGATCATATCCGTGTCAAATTTAAAGCATAGATCAGAAGACCTATCTTTATATATATCCTCTGTATGTTGTATAGAATTATGATTCTTATCATAATTATCAATTATCATCAGAGCCGGACGCTGTGATGCGGCAACGTGAGTGACATTAAGCCAAGATTCTCCATGCAATCCGATTGCATGAGAAACTAACGGATTGCCATCATAAGAACTATTAGGAGAGCTTAAACGGAATTTGTTTGTTGATGCTAAAGACGGATCACTCGGATTTGTGTAAGAGAAAGCGGCATCTTTTGAAGGTTCTATTGTGTGAGTATCAGAAGAAAATACCCAGATCTTATGAGCATAAGAAATCGTGCCCTCATTATGATGGAACCCCGCTCCTCTCAATTTTAAGCGAACTCCTAGCCTCACCTTTGTAAACGAACCTCATTTCTCATTTCTTTTTATCAATCCTCTGTATGTTATATAGAGCTATAATTCTTATCATAGTTTCTTAATTTCATCAGAGCCGGACGCTGATATCTGGTATCGTGTACCGCAGCCATACCACAATCAATATTTCCAAGTTGGTAAATAGCCCCAACTGTCTTGAGGATGATTATATCTTCGCGAATTCCCGGAGAAGAAAGGAAAGCACCTTCGAAGGAATTTTCAGGAAGCAATGCCCATTGAAATACTGGATCTGATGTTCCTGAGAATTCGGAGCCGACAATAGGGATTATTTTATGTCTAAGAGAAATCGTGCTATAGCTGATCCAAGAAAAGAAGAAATGCATAAAAAACTTACCCTCATATAAAGGATAACAGATATCGTATGAACATTTGCTAGTAAATACTGGAAATGAAAAACCTCTGTATTGCATACTCCATTATAATCTCTATTATAATGATCAGATACATTTAACAGAGCCGGACGCTGCCAGTGATATACGAAATAAGATTGATGATCAAGAACACTATAACCGGTAAAAGAGTGTCCATATACCGTTCGGGTGTTTGAAGCAGTAGATCCTGGTGTAAATTGAGGTTTATTATTTGGAAGATTCTGTAAAGAGTAATGAAAAGAAGTGTCTCTGCTAGCACCATTTTGACAGGAACCATCTGTTATTGAGCATACACCACCTGCAATAACTTTGATTTGATGATGAACAGAAATCGTGCCCCCAAAGGATCGAACACACCTTATAATGGAACCCTAATCCAATCAGTTTAGACAAGGCTTCTCTTATGTATAAAATCCTGCCATTCCTCACCATTTAATGGGACCCCTAATCTTATTATCATTTTTAACCTACCTTTATAAAAAGGATACCAGATAATGAATAAAAAAATCAGTAAATAAGGGAAACCCATATCCTCTGTATGTTATATAAAGTCATAATACTTACTATGACCAAAGAATACCATCAGAGCCGGACGCTGCGATGCGGCGACGTGAGTGACGTTAAGCCAAGATTCTCCATGCAATCCGATTGCATGAGAAACTAACGGATTGCCATCATAAAAACTATTAGGAGTGCTTAAACGGAATTTATTTGTTGATGCTAAAGAAGGATCGCTCGGATTTTTATAAGAAAAAGCGACATCTTTTGAAGGCTCTATTGTGTGAGTATCAGAAGAAAATACCCAGATCTTATGAGCGTAAGAAATCGTGCGTGATAAAAAAGAACCCAAACTATAAAGCTACCCTTAACAAAAGAATACCAAATAATGTACAAATTATAAAAGCTTCCTCTGATTTTATATAGGATCATAATACTTACTATAATCTTCTGATTTCATCAGAGCCGGACGCTGTGGAAAAATTCCCTCGGATGCACGGTTATCCCACCATGATTTCCCATCCATAGAGCCATCATACATTACGATAAGAGGTATTAGGGCTGTTTGAAAAGAAGATAGCCAATAAGCATTTGGATAGGGTGCAGAGGTATTGCCTCCTTTGTAAAATAAGGGAAATAATGGCTCAAGGCTGACCATCGTAGCAACTCTGTTGTTTTTTACAGAAATCGTGCTCCCAAAGTGACCGAATCACCATATTAAGCGAACTCCAATCCTCACCGCTTTAAACGAATTCCAGTCCGAGTTTAAATAAAGTTTCTCTTATGCATAAAATTCTATCCTCATGTTTCCCTTCTCCTCACCTTTGTGACCGAACACCAATCCTCTGTATGTTATTTGAACTATGATGCTTACCACAGTTATCCAATATCTACAGAGCCGGACGCTGATAGTCTTCCCAGACCGCTTGAAAAAGAGCCCATTTAGGTTGTACTTTTGCATATTTTAATACAATATATGCGAAAATATTACCTGAATGATTAGTAGATAGGAAATAGTGCTTTGTCGTAGTGAAGGTAAAATCTTCGGAACCTGTACATGAAGTTTGCCCCAGGCAATCCTTTGACAAGACTGTTAAGATACGGTGAGAATTAGAAATCGTGCTATAGCTGATCCAAGAAGGGAAGAAGAGGATAGAAAGCCTACCCATAAGAAAAGGATACCAGATAATGTTCAAATAAATGCTAGTAAATACTGGAAATGAAAAACCTCTGTATTGCATACTCCATTATAATCTCTATTATAATGATCAGATACATTTAACAGAGCCGGACGCTGAAAAATGATAGAATTAGAGTTAGTAACCATATTCGTAGGAGCACCGGTAAACCATCCCTTATGCTCATAAACAACAGTGTAACGAGCCGAAGATCCCCAGTAATATTGTCTAGTGAAATGGGATATGGACGAAAAAGAAAACATGGGATTTAAACTGCCATCACATTGCCCAAAGTCATTACACTGCTTATTTGACTCTACAAATATTTTTTGATGATAAGAAATCGTGCTGCAAAACCCACAATTCTTATATTTCCATCACCTTCTTCATTATAATGGTATTATAAAAAAACAGAGAAATCTATATTTGACAAGTTTTATTCCTATAGTGAAAAAATACATGTCATCGGTAAATGTATCATTTATAATGAAATAAAAGAAAACTTCCGCAACTGGCTATTTTGTTAGCGGGGGAAGTTTGGTATAATAGGAAAGACTGGAGGGACTGTATGACGAAACCATTCCATAAAGAGGATTTTGTGAGAATATTGAAGGAAAATGGGGTGGTGCTGAATGCTGTCCAGCTTCAGCAGTTTGAAACATATATGGAAATGCTGCGAGATTGGAATCAGCGTATGAACCTTACGGCGATCACCGATCCGGATGAAATTTATCAGAAGCATTTTCTGGATTCTGTTGTACCGTCGTTTCATGTGCGTATGGAAGGTCGTTTATGTGATGTTGGGTCGGGAGCGGGATTTCCCAGCATTCCATTGAAGATCGTCTATCCCGAGCTGCAGGTGACGATTTTGGAACCGATCGGAAAGCGTGTCACGTTTTTGAAAGCATTGTGTGATTCCTTAGGCATTCAGGCAGATATATGCAAAGCCAGAGCAGAGGACGCCGTGAAGTCTTACAGGGGATCTTTTGATATCGTGACCGCGCGTGCAGTGGCAAATCTGACCATGCTTTGCGAATTGTGCATTCCGTTTGTAAAAAGAGACGGCATCTTTTTGGCAATGAAGGGATCAAAGGGGTCGGAAGAATTGGATGCGGCTTCTTATGCGGTAAAAACGCTGGGCTGTGTTCTGGAACAAACGCATGAAGAAATGATATATGATGTAAAACGCATGGATTTTGTATTTCGTAAGGTAGCTGATACGCCGGGACGCTATCCCCGCAATTTTGCCCAGATGAAGAAAAATCCGTTGCAGGAGGGGATCGTATGAAAGAAATTCAAAATATTGCCGTAGAGCAGATTCGTCCGAATCCATATCAGCCACGATTGGAGTTTGATGATGAGGCATTGATGGATCTTGCACAGTCCATACGCGAAAACGGGCTTATTCAGCCGATTACCGTGCGCGTTATAGAAGACGGATATGAAATCGTGGCAGGAGAACGGCGCTATCGAGCGATGTGTTTAAACGGCATGACAGAAGTGCCGGCTTATGTTATGGATGCAGATGAGATGCAGATGGCAGAGCTTGCATTGGTAGAAAACATCCAGCGTGAAAATTTAAGTGCCATTGAGGAAGCGAAAGCATATGTGGAAATTATGAAAAGTTCCCATCTCAATCAGTCGCAGCTGGCTATGAAAATCGGAAAGTCACAGTCGGCGATTGCAAATAAGATCCGCTTGTTGAATTTGGATGATAATATTCAAAATGCGGTGAATGCCAAACTGATTTCAGAGCGTCATGCGCGTGCTCTTTTGGGTGTAGAGCATGATAAGCAGCAGGATGTATTGGAAAAGATCATTAAGAGGGGACTGTCCGTTTCACAGACGGAGAAATTGATTAAGGAAGAAAAGAAAGAATTGCCGAAGAAGGCATTTGTAAAAGGAGTTACCCGTAATACGAGGATTGCGATCAATACCATTCATCAAGCGATCCGCATGGTGGAAAAAAGCGGTATTCCGATTGAGATGAAAGAAACGGAAAGCGAAGATGATTTTGTCATTTCCATTCGCTTTGCGAAATAGAAAGGCGATGCAGAAGCATGGGAAAAATTATAGCTGTCTCCAATCAGAAGGGCGGCGTCGGTAAGACGACGACAGCCATCAATCTGGCATCGGGGCTAGGTTATTTAGGGAATAAGGTTTTATTGGTGGACTTTGATCCGCAGGGAAATGCGACGCAAGGAGTCGGTGCCAATGTCAGCGGTAATAAGCTTTCGGTGTATAATCTGATTATGGAGGATTATGAAGCGGATGCGGTCCGCAAGACGCTGTCGTCTCCGCCGATCGATATCATACCGGCGAATATTTCACTTGCCGGGGCCGATTTGCAGATGGTAAAGTTTGAAGTGGGAAAAGAAGAACTGTTAAAAAAGAAGCTGGATAAAATACGAGATGAGTATGATTTTATCATCATCGACTGTCCGCCTTCTTTAGGCCTTTTGAATACAAATGCGCTGACGGCTGCTGATTCTGTCATCATTCCGGTACAGTGTGAATATTACGCATTGGAAGGTGTGACGCAGTTATTGCTTACGATCCGGCTTGTACAGCAGTTATTCAATGAGAAGCTGATGATCGAAGGCGTTGTGTTGACGATGTTTGATGCTAGAACAAAATTAAGTGTGGAAGTGCAGCAGGAAGTGCGCAAGCATTTTAAAGATCGTGTATATCGCAGTTATATACCTAGAAACATCAAATTATCGGAAGCTCCGAGCAGAGGGATGTCCATATTCGAGTATGATGTTCGCTGTGAGGGAGCGAAAGCATATGCCGGTTTGGCAAATGAGGTTGTGAAAAGCAACCGAAAATAAGGAGGTAGGAATATGCCGTTAAAGGATGATGGGTCAAGATTAGGAAAAGGTCTGTCGGCAATATTCGGTGAAGATATCGACGGTGTGCTGGATGATATCCAGCAAGGCAGCAGTGAGGCCGGAAGCAAAGGTCGTCTGGAGATCGCCGTTAATGATATTAAACCGAATCCGTATCAGCCGCGCAGGGATTTTGATGATAACCGATTGCAGGAACTGGCAGACAGTATACGCTTGCATGGTGTGTTTACGCCGATACTTGTTAAAAAAGCGGTACAAGGTTATGAACTGATTGCCGGAGAACGGCGATTAAAAGCGAGCAAATTGGCCGGGTTGTCAATGATTCCCGCTATTTTGATGGATTTTGATGATCAGCAGATGATGGAGATCGCTTTGTTAGAAAACATTCAGAGGGAAGATCTGAATGCGATCGAAGAAGCGGCTGCTTATGAGAAACTTATTCATAAATTGGAATATACACAAGATGAACTAGCGAAACGGATCGGGAAATCCCGTGAGCACGTCGCGAATATGCTGCGTCTTTTAAAACTCCCTAAGAGAGTACAGAAATATGTAGTAGAAAAACAGCTTTCTATGGGACATGTCAGGGCTTTATTGGCATTAAAGGATGAAGAGCAGATGGAACTGGCAGCCGTTCAGGCGATCCGCGATCATCTGAGTGTACGGGCAGTAGAAGCATTGGTAAAAAAGATGAATCAGCCTAAGGAGGAAACATCACCGAAAAAGGAGAAAGATCCTGCTTTTCGCCCGGTAGAACAGCGTTTGCAGGATAAGCTGCAGACAAAGGTAACGGTAGATGAAAAGCGTATTTCTATTTCTTATACGAATATTGATGATTTGAATCGTATATTGGAGATTTTAGGCTGTTTAGAAGAAGAGTAAATATATTCCATAGGATTCGATTTGAGATATTGAAAAAAGAAGAAATGCTATATATAATATAGGTGATCAAGAAGAAAGAAAAGGACGAGGATTAGCGCCTCGTCCTTTTCACATGGAAGGTCGGATCAAGAAGTACCGGTACAGACAGACTATGTAAATGAAAAAAGTCTTACATAAGACGATACCGTCCTAATACGAGAAGTATTAAGAACAGCAGAACCAGTGCAGCCACTTGACCTCCTTTCTCCAATGACGTTCCTGTATCATGCGACACCTCCATATATGTATACACATAGATGAAAAAGATTCCTAAAAATTATAAATATTTTTTTCGGCAATGGCATTCATGATTAAATCGTAACGAAGTGACAAATATACAAGACTGTGCTAAAATGAAAAAACATTATGCAGCCTTTTAGGTTGAGAGGAAATCATATGAGATATATCATTCAGTTTTGCCGTATACTTTTATTTTGCTTGCTTGGGGAATTGCTTCACTATTTTTTGCCGTTTCCCATTCCTTCCAGCATTTATGGAATGGTGCTTCTTTTATGTGCATTGAGGAGCAATCTTTTAAAGCCGGAACAAGTGCGTGATACCGCTCTTTTCTTGGTCGGTATTTTTCCTTTTCTTTTTATTCCTGCGGCAGCGGGAGTGATGGAAGTGCAAGATGAGCTTTTCGATATGCTGCTTCCTGTTTTTCTTGCATTGTTTGTTGTAACGGCGTTGGTAATGGCAATATCCGGATATGTAACGCAATATATCATGGATCGCCAAAGGAGGACTCCTCATGATTAAGGAATTGGTTGCCTCTTCTGCGGTATGGGGCGTTTTGTTAACGATTTCTGCTTTTTCCCTTGGCAGCTGGCTTCATCGCCGATTAAAAAAAGCATGGTGTAATCCATTGCTTTTCGGGTGTATCTTTGTGGTGTCTTTTTTAAGTATATTCGATATTTCTTATACGGAATATAAAGCGAGCGCATCGCCTGTGAGTTATCTTCTTTTGCCTGCGACCATCAGTTTGGCGATCCCGTTGTATGAAAAGTGGGAGCTTTTAAAAAGGCATGCTGCAGCGATCATCATAGGAATCTTTTCCGGTGTGCTTACCAGCTTAGGAAGTATATGGCTGCTGGCAGTTCTTTTAAAGCTGTCCCGGCAGCAGTATGCGACGCTTTTACCGAAATCCGTGACGACGGCTATCGGGATGGATGTTGCGGCTGAGCTGGGTGGTATTGCCGCTTTGGCAAGCGCTTTGATCATATTGACAGGAATTATCGGTGGCTTGATCGCGGAGCGCATTTGTAAGATCGCACATATAAAAAATGCGGTTGCGAAAGGTGTGGCGATCGGCACTTCTTCTCATGCTATCGGAACGGCAAAAGCGATCGAAATGGGAGAAACGGAAGGGGCAATGAGCAGTTTGGCGATCGTTGTATCCGGCATTTTAACCGCCCTGCTGGCTCCTTTATTTGCGGCTCTGCTATAAGAATGATAGAGAAGAACAGGGTATTTTCTTGTTAGGATAGGATCGCATATCCTTCTTTTAACACACGATCTTTTATATAGCGGATCGTTTCGTCAAGTCCGTTTTGGGAGAGATATGTTAACAGATGCTGTATGAGATCTTTGGATGCTTGTTCCATGATGACATAATCATAGCCATTCATAAAATATTGCAACGGAATATCATCACTGTAAGCTTCTTTGTAATAAATTTTCGATGCGGCGACACGATCACAGAACATCTCTATAATAAAGCATATCGGCATGCGGATAGGCTTTATACCATCTTTGGAATTATCCAGCCAGTATTCCCAGTGATGACGGTTTCTTCCTTTGTGATGCAGCCATCCAAGCGAATAACCGAGCACTTCTTTTTCTTTGTCGATAGGGCTTCTATTTCCTTGGAAATATTTCACACCGGCATGAAACTCGACCCAAGAATACTTTGATAAGTCATGCAGGATCCCTTGTTTGTACAACCCACAGCGCATACATAAGCGGGTAACTAAAAGTTTATGTTTGGTAATCGTTTTGAAATGACCGTATAATTTATTCATATGCAGCATCCTTTCTGTTCTATTTTAGCATGTCCGCTTTTATATGGCGAATGCTGTTTTTACTTATATCTATGATATACCGAAAAGGATCCATGCGTATGGATATATGCTGTATTTGCAATTGATCGAAAGAAAAAATCAGAGGACTCTAAAAGTCATTTTATAGAAACGATAGAAGAGTATCCTTTAAAAAGAGGAACTTTGAAAATTTATTTAAGGTTTAAAAACAACGGTATAGTTTTTAACTTACCGTTGTTTTATATACCGCTCCTTATTGTGTGATCTTCATAGTCTGTTTTGTTTCTTTGCCGAATAAATATCTTGCGACATGTACGCCGCTGGCACTGGCATGCGACAGAGAGTGGGTAACACCGCTGCAATCGCCGATGACAAACAATCCTTTTTGGGAAGTTTCCAGATGTTCATCTACTTCGACATCCAGATTATAGAATTTTACTTCCACACCATACAACAAAGTAGAATCGTTTGCAGTTCCGGGGGCGACCTTATCCAGAGCATAAATCATCTCAATGATCCCGTCGAGCTGGCGTTTAGGGATGACCAGGCTTAAATCCCCCGGTGTAGCGCTTAACGTCGGTTCTACGAAACTGTCTTCGATCCTGGATTGTGTACTGCGCTGTCCGCGGATGAGATCACCGAAACGCTGTACGATAACACCGCCTCCCAGCATATTGGAAAGGCGTGCGATAGATTCACCATACGCGTTGGAGTCGTTGAATGGTTCTGAGAAATGATTGGATACCAGCAGTGCGAAATTGGTATTCTCACTATAGCGGCTCGGATCTTCATAGCTGTGTCCGTTTACCGTTACGATGCCGTTTGTATTTTCGCTGACGACGACTCCTCTTGGATTCATACAAAAGGTCCGGACGAGATCCTGAAACTTTTCTGTGCGATAGACGATCTTGCTTTCATACAGTTCATCGGTTAGATGAGAAAATACCTCTGCCGGCAATTCTACACGCACACCGATATCGACACGATTACTGCGTGTTTGGATATGCAGTGATCGGCATATGTCACCCATCCACTTGGAACCGCTTCTGCCGGTAGATATGATGCATGTCCTTCCGTTGAAACTCTCTTTTTGAGAATGGATCCGAAAACCGTCTTCTGTTTTCTCTACGCGTTCTATGCGTGTCAAAAAGTGAAAATCCACCTTGTCTTTTAATTCATTGTATAAATTTTGCAGGACGATATAATTGATATCCGTACCTAAGTGACGAACGGAAGCATCTAGCAGATGCAGATCATTTTGCAGGCACAGCTTTTTGAGATGCGTATTTTCCGTAGAATACAGCTTGGTATCTTGTCCTCCGTATTTTACATTGATCGTATCGACATACTGCATCAATTCGATCGCTTCTTGTTTGCCTACATATTCATATAACGTACCGCCGAATTGATTTGTAATGTTATATTTTCCGTCGGAGAAAGCGCCGGCACCGCCAAACCCGTTCATAATACCGCATGTCGGACAATTGACACAAGATTTTATATTCTTTCCGTCAATCGGGCATTTGCGTTTTTCCAAAGGATTTCCTGCTTCGAAAACACCGATTTTTACCCCCGGATTCAATTTTACCGCTTCATAAGCAGAGAAGATGCCGCCGGGACCGGCGCCGATAATCAAAACATCATAATTCATAGATAACCTCACTTTAGGGAAATTATTCCCACAGTATTCTATCATACTTCGCTGAAAATGCTATAGGACTTAGAGAAATAATAAAATTAATGTGATTCCGCAGATAAAATGAATGATCGATGTTTAAAACGGAAAGGATAGAACATACTGTAGCTGAGGTGAACAAATGAAAAAGTATGCAATTGTGGCAATCATATGGTTTTGCTTTTTGTGTTCAAAAGTATGTTCGACAAGTGAAGCGATCCCTTATACATTATATATGGATAGTGAGAGAAACGATCTTTATGAGGTAAAAGAAGAAGTGCTTATCACATATGAAAATCTGATGCGCGGAGTAAGCGATGAAAGCGATGTGATGATGCTCGTTCATAGTTTGGAAGAGTTTGAATTTGATGATACGATGAAAGCGAAGTTTCAAAATAATGAATTGGAAATTATAGTAGGTGATGGAGAAGGCGCTTTTATAAGCGGCGAACTAAAACGAGATTTGCTTTGTGTTCCGGAAGTGAAGCCAAAATCATGGCTGTTAGAGATGATGAGATAATAGGTTGAGAAACGGTATGACGAATACCGTTTTTTTACGGAAAAGCTGTAAAGGGAGTATTTACAAACATAGGAAAACAGCAGCGGGTATGATATAATGATGACGATTTGTCAGGAGGAACTGCATGAAAATCAGTGAAGTGATCGTCGTAGAAGGAAAAAATGACAGCAATGTGCTGAAGAGCTATATCGATTGTGATACGATCGAAACTTTCGGAAGCAATATCAGTACGGAAACACTTGCATATATTCAGGAAACACAAAAGAAGCGCGGGGTCATCATTTTTACGGATCCGGATGCACCGGGTGAGCGTATACGAACGATCATCAATCAGCATGTAAAGGGATGTAAGAATGCCTTTATTGAGAAGAACAAGGCGAAAACAACAAAAAAAGTAGGCATTGAACATGCGTCTAAAGAAGATATACTGGAATCTTTGGCACATTTGATGACCTATCGGGAAACGGAAGAAACATTATCTTATGAAGAGTTTATCGAACTTGGTTTTACCGGAAGAAGCAACAGCGGTTCTTTGCGGGAAGCCGTCAGTTCTAGATTGCATATCGGAAGACCGAATGCGAAGACGCTGTTTAAACGTCTGAATATGTTACAGATGCAGAAAGAGGATATAGAAAAACTGATGAGGGAAATCATATGAGACCGATTGCAACACCATCTTATACGAAAGAGATATTGGAACGCTATGATTTGTATGCCAAGAAAGGCTTTGGTCAAAATTTTCTCATAGAACCCGGCATCGTTGATAAAATTGCGAGAAATGCGGTTGTCTCCGATCATACATTAGCGATCGAGATCGGACCGGGAATCGGCGCTTTGACGCAGTATCTTTGTGAATATGCCAAAAAGGTCATCGCTTTTGAAATAGATGAGCGTCTTCCGGAAGTGTTGAAAGATACCTTACAGGCATATGATCATGTGGAGATCATTCAGAAGGATTTTCTGCAAATTGATATACAGGAGCTTGTGGAGCGCTATAAGAAGGAAGGCTATGATGTCGTGGTAGCGGCGAATCTTCCTTATTATATAACAACGCCTATTTTATTTAAGCTGTTTTCCTCTAAGGCCGCTGTCGATTCCATTACCGTTATGATGCAGAAGGAAGTGGCGGATCGTTTTTCAGCACAGAAAAATACGAAAGATTATAATGCATTAACCGTGATCACACAGTATTTATGCGATGTCAGAACGGTTGCCAAAGTGCCGAAAAATGTATTTCTTCCTAAACCGAAGGTCGACAGTACTGTTCTTCAGTTTCATATAAAAGAAGTAAATAGCAAAGTAGATGAACAGGCTTTTTTTGAGATGGTAAAGGCATGCTTCCGTCAGCGCAGAAAGACGCTTTTAAATAATTATGGGGAGTATTTAAAGGATAAGGAGAAAGCGCGTATCATATTAGAGAAGGGGAATATTGATGCAGGACTTCGGGCAGAGTCTCTTTCCTTGGATGAATTTCTGCATGTATATGAGATACAGACGACATATGAAAAGGAGAACATACTGTGAAAAGCTCCATTGAGGTAAAGGCGCATGCGAAGATCAATTTGTGTTTGAATGTCAAGGGCAGAAGGGAAGACGGGTATCATGATTTGGAAATGGTTATGGTTCCTTTGCTGCTTCACGATGATATCGTCATTCGTCTGGCAGATGCCGACTGGCTGTGCTGTGATGATAAGACATTATTGCTGGATGATACGAATACGATCACAAAAGCGGTCACGTTGATGCGTGATACTTATCATATAAAAGAACATTTTGTTGTGGAGTTAAAAAAAAGGATCCCTATGCAGGCAGGGCTTGCCGGTGGCAGCAGTGATGCCGCAGCGGTTATGAGGGGGATTAATGATCTTCTTGGACTGCATATTCCTTTGACAGAACTGGCACACCGTTCTAAGGAGATCGGAGCGGATGTTCCTTTTTGCGTTATGGATACATGTGCGGTAGTAGAGGGGATCGGAGAATATATAACACCGTTTGATATGAATTGTGATGCTCATATTCTTTTGGTAAAACCTTCTGCCGGTGTACCGACGGGAACGGCATTTAAAATGCTGGATATTGATAAGTGCGAACATCCTTCTTGTTTTCAGATGCGCGATGCTTGCAGAAAGGGTCGTTTTTATGACATGTGTGCGGCATTAGGCAATTCATTGGAGTACAGTGCTTTTCAGATCGTTCCAGAGATCGCAAAGATCAAACAAAGCTTGCAGTTGGCAGGTTTTGATGGCGTTTTGATGTCAGGGAGCGGCAGTACGGTATTTGCGCTTACCCGTGATGAATGTCTGCTGCAAAGAACGATTAAGGAATGGGAGAAACGATATCCGTTTGTTTTGGCGACGCGGATTTATAAAAAATGATAAACCTCTGTATTGCATATGAAATCATAGTACCTGCTATGATTTTTTAATATCAACAGAGCCGGACGCTGCCACCATGTAGAAACCCCATCACTGATTTCTTTTGCGGTGAATTGCGAATATGCCGGAGCACCGTTATACCATTGGGCATATACGTGTATTGCATCTTGTGACGTCGACATCCACATCCACTCGCTGTTCTTAGGAACAGGCCATGCCATTCCTTGATTCCAAATACCTTCACAGCTATGTTCGCCCCAAATGCATGTAGTGGGAAGAGAAAGGATATTGTAACCATAAGAAATCGTGCACCATAGAAACGAACACCCTAACTTCATTATCATTTTTTACCTACCTTTATAAAAAGGATACCAGATAATATTCAAATCGTTATTAGTAAATACTAAAAATGAAAACCTCTATATCTTGTATACGATCATAATGCTTATCATGATCTTCTTGCATTAACAGAGCCGGATGCTGAACGATGGTTGCGTCACGCTTATAGCTCTCGGAAGTTATGATTCTGGAACTTCCCGCATACACAAATGTCCTGTTCAGGTAAGGGTGGGGAGTAGAGCTGATATGTAATCCATTCCCCTTGAAAATGAAACTATAGTCTCGGCTTCCTGCACTAAGATTATCAATCCCGGGTTTCGGTAAAATACGGTGACTGCCGGAAATCGTGCTCTATATAAGTGAGGAAGAAACTACACGTATCATTATATCATGCGAGGAAGTTTGAAAGACTGTATAGTGATAAAAAAGGGTTGTGTTATGGGAATTTATGGAAGCGGTTTAAAAAAGCTTTGTAAAAACTAAAAAAAACAAATAAATTCTTTATTTACACAAGAATTTTGATAGAATATAAAGTGGAGGTATATTTACAGATGAAATCAGCAATTGTGTTAGCTGCCGGAAAAGGCACGAGAATGAAATCGGCTTTGAATAAGGTAATGCATCCTGTCTGTAATAAACCGATGATCGGGCATATCGTTTCTGCATTAAAAAAATGTGATGTTGAAAAGATCGTCGTCGTTGTCGGACATGGTGCTGAAGACGTAAAGGAATACTTAAAGGATGATGTGATGTATGCATTGCAGTCACCGCAGCTTGGTACAGGTCATGCGGTTATGCAGGCAAGTCAGCTGGAAGGATCGGACGGCGATACGATCATTTTGTGTGGAGATGGTCCGCTCATTCAGCCGGAAACCATCCAGAAAGCGTTTGAAGAGAATAAGGAGTATTCTTTGACGGTACTGACATCTGTTTTGCCGGATGGAGAGCGTTATGGGCGGATCGTTCGTGATGCCGCTGGCAATGTGGAGAAAATCGTAGAAGCAAAAGATTGTACGCCGGAAGAACTGGAGATCAAAGAGATCAATACCGGTATCTTCTGCTTTAAGACAAAAGAGCTGTTTGAAGGATTAAAAGAGATTCGCAATGATAATGCACAAAGCGAATACTATATCACGGATCTGGTAGAAATCTTTAATAAAAAAGGATTAAAAGGACATGCGATGATCGTTGACGATCCTGAAGAAACCATGGGTGTCAATGACCGTGTCGATCTTGCCAAAGCACAGAAATGGATGAAGCGTCGCATCAATGAGCGTCATATGTACAACGGAGTAACGATCATAGATCCGGAGCATACATATATTGATGCCGATGTGGAGATCGGACAGGATACGGTAATCTATCCGAATGTATTTTTGCAGGAACATACAAGGATCGGGAATAATGTGACTATTTTGCCGAATTCTTTTTTACGTAATGCAGAGATTGCTGATGATGTGACGATCGACAGTTCAAAGATCGTAGAAAGCAAGGTTGGTAAAGGAAGTACGGTTGGACCGATGAGTCATCTTCGCAATCAAACGGAAATATGTGAGAACTGCCGTATCGGGAACTTTGTGGAGTTTAAAAACAGTCATTTTGGAAATGGCAGTAAATGTGCACATCTGACATATATTGGAGACAGTGATTTCGGAGAAAGGATCAATGTCGGCTGTGGTGTCGTAACAGTGAATTATGATGGCAAGCATAAATTCCGTACGACGGTAAAAGACGGTGCATTTATCGGCAGTAACTGTAACCTGATCGCGCCGGTCACGATCGGTGAAAACGCATTGCTGGCGGCCGGATCTACGATTACGGACAGTGTGCAGGATGGCGATATGGGGATTGCCCGATCTCGACAGAGCATAAAACCGGGTTTCGGTACAAAATACAAGAACAAATAGGAAAGAGGACGTAAACATGAATAAGAACACAGTTGTATTCGCTTTGACATCCAGTGTTGATCTGGCAAACGAGATCGCGGCAACACTGGGAATTCCATTGGGATTATGTGAGGTTAAACATTTTGCCGATGGAGAAATCATGGTAGAGCTTGGTGAATCTGTTCGTAATAAACATGTATATATCGTACAGTCTACATGTAACCCGGTTTCCAGCAATCTGATGGAAGTCTTGATTGCGATTGATGCCTGCAAACGTGCCAGTGCGGCACATATTACCGTGGTAATGCCTTATTTCGGGTATGCCCGTCAGGATCGCAAGGCAAAACCAAGACAGCCGATCACTTCTAAACTGGTAGCGGATCTGTTGGAAAAAGCAGGGGCTCATCGTGTGATTACTATGGAGCTGCATGCTACACAGATTCAGGGATTTTTCAATATTCCGGCGGATGATATTTCTGCGATCGGATTGCTTGGTGACTATTTCAAGCATAAGGATCTGAAAGATGTGGTCGTCGTATCTCCGGATCATGGAGGAACGACGCGTGCCAGAAAATTAGCAGAAGCGCTTCATGCGCCTCTTGCGATCATAGATAAACGTCGTCCGAAGCCGAATGTTGCGGAAGCGATGCATCTGATCGGTGATGTTGAAGGGAAAGTTGCTATTATGGTAGATGATATCGTAGATACGGCCGGTACCTTGATGACAGGTATTCAGATGCTGTATGATAAAGGAGCTACGGAAGTATATGCTTCTTGTATCCATGGCGTTTTATCCGGCCCTGCTATCGAGCGTTTGAGAGAAAGCAAGGTCAAAGGCTTCGTTTGTACGAATACGATTTCACAAGATCAGAAGAAAGAGAATTTCCCGGAAATGACCGTGCTGTCTGTGGGAAAGATTTTGGGTGAAACGATCAAAGCAATGGAAGAGAGCCGTTCTGTAGGGAATGTATTGAAGGAGTTATTTAACTAAGAGAGGATTTTGATATGCTGGAACACTTTATTGTTACATGGCTGCCGGAGGCTGTATCCATATTGGAGATCATCGGTATTATCGTAATCTTTGTAGGATCTATTAAAGCTTTTGTACATTATGTGATCAGCATATGTACGCAGCGTCGCTTTTCCATTAAGATAGAACTTGCCAATGCCTTGGCTTTAGGGTTGGAATTTAAGATGGGAGCGGAGATATTAAAGACGGTTTTAATTCGAGAGATGTCGGAAATTTATATTTTGGGTGCTATTATCCTTCTGCGTGCTTTTCTGACGGTGTTGATTCATTTTGAGGTAAAAGCGGAAATGCAGCATGGAGATAGTAGCGAAGCTTCTTTGAATAATTATTAGGAAATAAAAAGAAATGAGTTTATCATTTCTTTTTATTTGACTTTATTGTTATTGAAATGGAATTCCCGTATAATAAAGATGAAAGCGGGAGGTGTTCTTCATGTCAGAGAAACGGATCGTTACAATCAGCCGCCAGTTCGGCAGCGGCGGAAGAGAAGTCGGAAAGAAATTGGCGGATCATCTTCATATTCCTTTTTACGATAAAGAATTGATCGAATTAGCCGCAAAGGAAAGCGGTATTGATCCGGAATTATTTGAAGAAGACCAGGGAAAGATCGGAAAAGGATTTCAGCTGTTGAATACAATAGGGTTTTCGTTAGGAAGTCCGATCACCGGTATCAGTGAAATGTCCCTTAGTGATCGCATGTTTTTGATTCAGACGGAGATCATGGAACAGCTTGCGGAAAAAGGGTCATGTATCCTTGTCGGACGTTGTGCGGATTACATACTTGCGGATCGTGATGATGTTATTAATATATTTATACATGCCGATATGACAGATCGCATCCATCGTGCGGAAACGGATTATGCGATCAAAGAAAGAAATATGGAAGCTTACGTGAATAAGATCGATAAACGCAGAGCGAATTACTATAACTATTATACCGATCGCAGATGGGGTGCGGCGGATAATTACGATGCTTGTCTGAATACAAGTACATTTGGCATTGACGGAACTGCGAATATCATTGAGGTTTTATTAAAAAGTAATCATTAGTATAATAGTGGAATATTGATAAAGTTATGATATGTCCTTGTATGATCAGCAGGGACATATTTTTATGTTATCTCTGTATGGTATGTAGAACTGTAATACGTATTATAGCTATCTAATTCATGCAGAGCCGGACGCTGATAAGGATACACATTAGATGTTGTCGGATTTGCCCAGACAGAATCCAGATGACCGCCGGAATATATTGCGGTAGCTTGCTTTCTTGTATCTCTGGTAAAGAGAGAGGACGTCACAAAGAATATTTTAATATTTGTATTTGGCTGATCCCATACAAAACTGATATCCTTAGAACCTTTTAAACTCGTATCCTGTATAGCCTTGATTTTATGATAAACAGAAATCGTGCGGTTATAAAGAGACTGCAAGTAATAGTGTCATCTACCTTATAAGGATAACAGATACTATATAAAAATGTATTCATAAAAGGTAAAAACATCCCTTTGTACTCTATATAGAACCATAATGCTTATCATGATTGTCGAATGTATACAAAGCCGGACGCTGATAGGATTCATAGCTGGATTGGGGTAAAGATCCCATATATGTATCCCAACGTAAAAGAGAACCGTAAGATTGAGAGCCTAATGCCCTTGTGGGGATATATGCCGTAGCCAACCAAAACGGTTCATGTTGATATTTGGTCGTATGCTGAAACCAAAATGCCAGGTCGCGAGAACCATCCGGGCAATTCCACCCATCCGGACATTCCTTTAAAACGACTGCGGTCACAATACCGCGTATGGCAGAAATCGTGCTATAGCTGATCCGAGAAGGGAAAAAGAGAATGAAAAGCCTACCTTTATAAAAAGGATATCAAATAATATATAAAAAATTATTAGTAAATATTGGAAATGTATATCCTCTCCATGGTAAACGAATCCCACCTTACAAAGGAATCCTTAGCCTCATTTTTCTTTTACCTTCTCCTCACCATTTTGACCGAATCCCTTTCCTCACCTTTGTGACCGAACACCAATCCTCTGTATGTTGTTTGAACCATGAACCCATCATAGTTATCCAATTTGTACAGAGCCGGACGCTGATATCTGGTATCGAATATACTGGCCATACCGCAATCAATATTCCCAAGTTGGTAGATAGCACCAACTGTCTTGAGGATGATCTCATCCTTGCGAATTCCCGGAGAAGAAAGGAAAGCGCCTTCGAAGGGATTTTCGGGAAGCAATGCCCATTGAAACAGCGGATCTGATGTTCCCGAGAAACTGGCTCCGACAATAGGGATTATTTTATGTTTAAGAGAAATCGTGCGGATACTGTAAATGGATATATCTACCTTCTTTTATATTCTAACAGATCATGGTCGTTATGGAATGCTAATATAGGATATTGCTCTTGTTATATGGTAAAAAAATGCTGCTTACACAGCATTTTTAATGAATCGGTATCATTTGATGTAAATGAAGAGAATAGATATAGGAACGGATCGTATGATCCGGATACAGCAACTGTATCGCATGTGTATATGTTTTCAATTGCTGCTGATACATATTGATAAACTGATCGGGCTGTTCCATCCGATCGGTCTTGAAGTCGAGAATATAGACCATATCCTTTGAAATGGCGATAAAGTCGATAAACCCATGGAGAATCTCTTCTTTGTCCTGTACCATATAAGGAAGCTCGTGATAATGCTCTAATTGCATGATCGTTTCGTAAAGCGCATCATGAGCAAGCATACGCAGACTCTCTATATCTTGTTTAGTGACAGGATATTGTTTTTGTTGTGCGTATCGTATGATATCCGCCTCATTGTATGGGAACGGAACTTGTGCGATCAATTCATGGATCCATGTCCCATGCTGCATTTCCGTATGTTCCCAAAGATCCAGTTTCGGCAATTCCCTAGGTTCTTTGGTATTGCTGGCAGTAGAGAAAGAGATCGTATGGATCGGCTTTTGATAAACCGATATCGGCTGTGGGGATGATATTTCTTTCTTCGCTGTACGAAAAGGCCAGCGTCTGAGATAGCGTTTGATTTCCAACAGCGGTGAATGCTGTTCATAAAAGGATTGGAGGATCCATGAAGTGTATCCGTTTCGTTCATATACGGAAGCGGTTGTACAGCTTTCTTCGTAATCTTCCATACTTTTAATGCAGTCGACAATATGCATCTGTTGCTGCGCTCTGGTGAGAGCGACATATAAGATGCGCATTTCTTCCTCTAGTTCTTCTTTGTTTTTCTTATGTTCAACGGCAATGCGAAACGGTGTGGTACGTATATAGCGGTTAGGAAGGTCAACTTGTTTCATGGCGATGCCGAGATCGCTGTCACTGATGCAGAGATCTTTGCATTCGATCGCTGTCTGTTCCGTACTGGACCATAGGAAGACGACCGGAAATTGCAGCCCTTTGGATTGATGAATGCTCATTACTCTTACGACGTTCTCATCACTGCCGATGGGAATTGCTTCCGCACTCTGAGCATCCTTTATATTTTCAATCATATGAAGAAAGGAAGAAATAGAGCCTGTCTGTTCTTCTTCAAAACGCAGTGCTTTTTCCAGAAGCAGATCGAGGTTTGTCTTTTCCTGCATAGTCGTGTAGGAGGCATAAAAACCATTGTGCTCGTAAATTGCATATAACGCTTCGCTTAGCGTTGCTTCTTTCACTTGGGTACGCAATTCATCAAGTTGGACGAATCCGGGGAATGGATGTTCCTTATAATAATGATAAAAGCTTTCTTCTTTTTCCATGCGCAGGCGGGCATCGGTAATCTGTATCGTATCCATCATGGCAAGCGGAGAAAGAAGAACGGCTAAACAAGATATATCATCATGTGGAGAAAGACTGAATTTTAAAAACGATAATACAGTCTGCACGGCATTCGATTGATAAAAACCGTATTTGATATCGACAAAGCAAGGGATGTTTCGTTCATCAAAAGCGGCTTTCATATCGTTTTTGCGGGCATTGCTGCGTACGAGAACAGCGAAGTCTTTCCATGAACGATGTTCTTTTTCTTTTATTTCGAGGATGGTATCGGCGATAAAGGCAGCTTTGAAATCATGTTTTGAATAGATGGTGTGATCATACTCATTGATGGTATTATGATCGATCGAATGAAAGACGACAGGCACATTTTTTTGCAGTTGGTCTTCTGTGCCGGTTTCTACATGATCTTCCTTGCGGTAACTGCCTTCAAATCCTTTTAGGTTCATCAGATGATCAAATAAGGTATTGCTGAAGTCTACGATCGTTTTTTTGGATCGGTAATTATTACTTAAATAGATCACTTCGTCGTGTTCCGTGCGATGATCGATCAACCCTTGCATCAATCGGGGACGGGCATGACGAAACCCGTAGATAGACTGCTTGATATCACCGACGCGGAAGACGTTGTTTTTGCGGCTGATCAGGCGAACGAGGGTATCTTGCACATCATTGCTGTCCTGGAATTCATCTACCATGATCTCCGCAAACAGCTCTTGATATTTACGGGCGATGCTTCCGTTTTCCGCTTTCAGTATCGCAAGAGCATAATGCTCCATATCGTTGAAGTCGATGACTTTCTGCTGTTTCTTGATACTGCTGTATGTTTGGCGGTAATCTTGACAAAGCTCGATCAGTTTCCAGATGGATGGCTGTAGTTTTCGGATATCGGAGAGGAAAGTATGCTCGTCAAATAAAAGAGCGAGCAGATCATCTTCCAATTGCTGAATGTACTTTCTTGTTTTTGTATAAAAGGCATCGTCCTTATCCGGAGGAGTAGGAACGATCGCATGACAGACGGCGATGAAATTCTGGCGGAAAAGCGGATAGTCGCGTGTGCGCAAGGCATCGTTACATGGAGATATCGCTGTTAGCTTATGAAACATCTGCTCCTGTTTTTTTGTTTCTTGTGGGTAGAGGTGTAAAAGCCGCTGATGGATCTTTTGCAGTTTTTCTTCATACAGCAGGATCTGTGTTTTTAAATAATCGTAGAAAACATATAGGATGTCTTCTTCCAAGTCGTTAAGCTGAGAATATGTACGATAACGGTTTTTGCATTGTGTCAGCCATGCTTCTGGTTCTGCCTTGGCGGCAGCTGTTTCTGCCAGAGAACGAATAAAAGAAGTGAGCTGTTCATCATTTTCGGGGCGTGCCGAAAACTGTATGCATAGCTGTAAAAAAGCATCATCATGAAATGCATATTGTTTTTTCATAACTGTTTCCATCGCTTGCTGTTGATAGAACGTCATTGCCGCGTTATCCATGATATGGCGGATGCGTTCTCCGTCTAATCCGATGATGTAATAATATTTTTGAACGATGGAGAGACAAAAGGAATGAATCGTAGAAATATGTGCATTTTGCAGTTCGCTGAGTTGTCTGCGAATGTAGTTTTTTTCCTCTTCGCATTCCGCGTGTTGCAGAAGCGCATGCAGTTCTTTTGCCAGTCGTTTTTTCATTTCGCTGGCTGCCGCTTCCGTAAACGTCATGGCCAGAATAGAGGAAACGGGAATGCGATCACGGATGACGAGATCGATCAAGCGAGCAATCAAAACAGTCGTCTTTCCGCTTCCCGCAGAAGCGGAAACGAGGATATTCTTATGCTTGGTCGTGATTGCTTTTTGCTGCTGTGTGTTCCATTGGGGCATTCCTGTCACCTCCTTTACGGTTTATATATAGAGTCATCGGGTTCTACCAATGCCTCTTTTTTTGCAGGGAAGCCTTTAAAGCGGCATATGTCGTGGTACTTGCAGTATTGACAAGCGCTGTCATCTGGAGCGATGCTGATATCGCCGTTTAGGATCATAGAGCCGATGGTCTGATACATCGTTTGAAAATGCTCGGCAAGCACATGGATATCATATTGCTTGCGTGCTTTTATCTCATTGTTGCGGTTCATTGATAAGCCGATGATATGCGTACCGTTATCGTCCATGATATCCGCATGTTCGTCCATATGCCATCCTTGCATGCGGTGAGCTGTATAGAAGGCGGCTTCATGATCTTCTTTTTGCAGAGGGATATATGTGGCCGGTCTTCGTTTCATCTTACCTGCGATGCATGGGATGTTTTCGTTTTTTAAGGAGACATAATAGGTACCGAGCAGCGTTTTACGGAATGTTTGGCTGCTGATGATGCCGTAAGTGATCAGCTGTAGCTGAAGGGCGGCAAATACCTGTGCTTCCTGTAAAGATTTCGGGCTGCTTTTATAATCCAAAATGCGAATATATTCGTTTTTGCAGTCAATGCGGTCGATGAAACCATGCAAACGCAGTATGGCGTTGTCCAACGGATAATCACTGCTGAACTCATATTCGCTTTGGAAAACGGACATTCCGCTATGGGCCTCCATATCGCTCAGTATTTTGAGATTTTGTTGGATGCTCGTTAATAGACGCTGCTTCAGTAAATCGATCCAATCTGCATGGTTTTTAAAAAGATCCGCCAGCGGATTTAATTCCTGTTCCAGCAGTTGTTCGATAATTTGCTTGGAAGCATTGGCATATTCCTTTCCATATGTTTTGGTAAGGACTTCCAATATATGATGGGAAAGCGTACCTATTCTCGATGCATCGAAAGAGAATGAAAATGGTTCTTTTACATGCAGACCGTAGCGAAGATAGTAAGAGAAGGGGCATCGGCGATAGCGTTCCAATGAGGAAATGGAACCATGCAGCAGCCCTTTGCCTGCATATAAAGCATGTGCCTGTTTCGGGGGCAGCTGTTTATATGCTTCATGAGAAAGGTATTGATAACGTACGAGCCACGGGGATGAAGGCTTTGCGGTAAATGTTTCTATTTCCAAAGCAGCCTCTTTGCCTTTTCCTTCATAGTCACCGAGAGGATAACTGATGATCAGATGCTTGCTGTTGCTCAGCTGTTTTTGCTTTTCGCACAAGAAGTGATCGTAGCGCTCCTGCATGGAAGGAAGGGGTGTTTTCGCATAATATGCTTCATCGAAGATACCGTTTTTTAACGGAAATGCCGGATAGTCGGATTGACATGCACCGAGGATAAAAGAATAGGTATGTTCGACGGGAAGGATGCTTTGATCATATACGACGGCGCCGGATAGTGCCGCTTGCGGTTTTGCGGACGGCAGTTTTTGTATGCAGCTGCATAAGATAGAAAGATCTTCTTTTTCTTTTATATAAGGTACTGCATGACGGATATATGCTTGCAGCTGAAGAAAGCTGCGATGATGAATAGCGGGCAGCTGTTGTGCTGTCATCGCGCTTATCTCTATCAAAGCGTCTTTCCATGACATAGCGGATAATGGGCGGATGATCTTTCGTATGCGATCCTGTGCTTGTTTTGCCTTTTGACAGAGCTGCTGCAGCTTTTCCATTTCATAAGAAGATAAAAGTGTTGTGGTTACTGATGGGATTTCTGTGACATCCTCATCATATGTTTTTTGAAAGAGACGGCGGTATTCTTTATATTCATAAATTGGAATATCTGTATCGAAAATACCGGTTTCCAGCAATGCTGAAAAATGTTCTTCATCTGGCTGCAGATAATGTGTTAAGATCGTATGGAAACGTAAGGCGGGAAGGTTTTTTATCGTATGGGATGTGAGTGTAAACGGTATATGATAATGCGTAAAGATCTGTCGTATGAGATCATGATAGCGGTGATGGCAGCAGAGGATGGATATATCCTGTGCATCGATGTTTTGGTGAATGATATACTGTGCCATACCTTCTACTTCTTCCCGCATGTTTATGGCATGATAAAAGGAAACAATCGGCTCGTGATCGTTTTGTTTCCATAGCACGGCTCCTTGTTCTTTCAGCTTTTCGCATAGCATGGCTTGCTGGTGCGTATATATGGCAGGGTAGATGTAGATCTGTTTATCGCTGCGTGGCAGCATATGAGCCGCTTCCATGATGTACTGCATTCGTGTCGGTATTTCATAAAGCGCATTTATGATAGCGGTAAGTTCTTTTTCTTCCGCATTGTCTTGTGGCAGCGCACCCGGCAGCACGGCATATGTTTTCATGTCGTCGATAAACTGCATGCATGCATGCAGAAAATGATCTTGCAGGCATATATTTCGATAGATGTGCAGGGACGGCTGTAATGTTTTCAGTTTCTGATAATACTGAAATATGATATCATCAAAGCTGTCGGGATGTGATGTTAACGATAGGAAGTAGTTTTCTATGGTTTGCAGTGTAATACCGATCCATCCTTGTTTTTTTTGCAGCAGCTCTTTTCGTATGGCTGTATGAAGAACGGAAGGGGCCAGAATGATGCTGTTGTTTTTTATTTCCTGCATGCCACGCCTCCTTTATAGTGAATATTATATCGTTGAAGATGGTTTTGTGCAATTTTTAACATAGGATTTCTTGTTTCTGGAAGCTGCGTTGTGAATCGAATTAACAAATGAGGAAATCGAAGATATCCGGACGATATATTGATGGAGGGATCAATTTTTGTTTAAGTAATGTTGAAGGAGCGGGGATACGGCATGGAAGTACGATATTCGAAAGATAATACAATCAGGGGGATATTCATTACATATAATGAAAAGGAAAGGGATTCTATCATGAAATTAAAAAGTTTTTTCAACTATCATCTGCAGCAGATCAAAGTACGTACGACTGATGGCCGGTACTGCTATGTGAATATCATGGATATCTATTACATAGAATCTCTGGACGGCCGCTGTCTGATCTATGATAAAACCAAGATCTATTTTGCGCTTGACCGCTTTCAGAATTATAAGACGGGATTGAGGCGACAGGGATTCGTACAGTGCAATAAAACACAGATCGTGAATACATATCACATGAGAGATATTGAGATATATAAGGATTGTCAGAGGATCATTACCTTGGATAATGAGGAAATCCTCTTGGTAAGCAGACGATATAAGCAGGATATCGATCAGTACAAACAGAAGCTTCGTTTGTTTTAAATAGGTATAGTAAAAAAGCGATAGAGTCGCTTTTTTTTGTTGCGGGAAAGGGATCCGCTATGTGTTTTGGCGGTTAATAACTATCGCTGTGTTTTCCACATAGTTCCGAAGAAAAACTATTCAAAAAAGTATGTATATATTTACGCTTTTTGAAACGATATGTATATTTGTGAAAATTACGTTTTGTATGCATATAAGACAACTTTTTTTATTGTCTATAAAGGTGTACATTGCAATACGATAAGCCCATATAAAAGCTTCCATTTTAAGTATAATAGCATTCGCAAAGCAAGTCAATATTTGTAAATTCACATATATCAATATAAATATTCGTTACCTATTTTCATCTATCTATAAAATTGTACGTTTGTAAACATATAGCGGTTAGGAAATCTATTCCATGGATATTTCTGGATTATGCTTAAAATACGGTGGACTTTTAAATTTTCAATCAGTATACTTGGGTAGAATTTTTAAATGGATGCAATATGGACAGGATGTGTTACAAGAGCAATAGAGGTTTCTGATGGTCAGAAACGATGGAACAAGGGGTTAGAGAGGTGTCTGTATGTTAAATTACGTATTTAGTAATCCATTATATTTAAGATTCAGAGAAGTGTTGCTCTGTATGATCGATATGGGCATGGTTTTTATGTCCTTCTTGTTGGCATATTGGGTAAGAAACGATTTTTTGATACCGAATTTGACAAATGTAAATTTAGGAAGTCTGCTGCTTTATATTCTGACGATCTTTGTCGTTTATTTAGTCAGCTTTTTTGCATTTAAGATACATAAGAGTTTATGGAAGTATATCGGGCCTGTGGAAGTTATTCGAATAAGTGCATCCGTCGGTGTATCCACACTTACTTTATTGGCTTTTAATATTATATTTCATCATTCCATGCGATTTTCCAGTGTTATTTTTACAGCCGGGATTTTAACGGTTCTGTTAATGCTAAATGTCCGTCTCGGATATCGTTTATTGCGGAGAAAAGAGATCCAGGATTCTGCGAATATAAAAAATGCGATCATTATCGGAGCGGGAGACGGCGGTTATATTCTATCGAAAGAGCTGCAGCAAAATAAACAGTATAAGCAGATCAAGATGATCGGATTTGTCGATGATAAGCGCGTTCATAAGATGGTCTCCGGCTATGAGGTGCTCGGAGATACGTATGATCTGCCGCAGATCGCTCAGCAGCATAAGATACAAGTGGCTTTTATCGCCATTCCCAGTGCAACGAAGGCGGAACTGCGCAGGATCGCGGATCTATGTCAGTCGTTGAAGCTGGAAACCAAAATCATGAAGGAAGGAAATGACTTCTTTGAAAACGGCATTCCTCGAAATTATCCGATCGAGGATATTTCCATTGAGGATCTCTTAGGCAGAGGAGAGATCAAATTAGATCAGGATGAAGTGAGGTCCTATATTACAAATAAGATCATTGCGGTTACGGGAGCCGGTGGGTCTATCGGATCGGAACTATGCCGGCAGATCATTCGCTTTAAGCCGAAACAGCTGATCATGATCGATATCAATGAGAATGCGCTGTATATGCTGGAACAGGAGTTTAACCGCAATAAAGTGCATGGAAAGATGGATGGCAGTATCGATGTATTATCTTTTATCGCGTCTATCCGTGATTTTTCGGCGATCCATCAGATCTTTAAGGAACAAAAGCCGGATGTTGTTTATCATGCGGCTGCACATAAGCATGTACCGCTCATGGAAACCAGACCGCAGGAAGCGATCAAGAATAATGTATTCGGTACGAATAACGTCATAAATGCGTGTATTAAGAATGAGGTATCCCGTTTTATCATGATCAGTACGGATAAGGCGGTCAATCCGACCAATGTCATGGGTGCTACCAAACGTATGACGGAGATGATCTTACAGGTGAACGGCAATAACGGCGTTACGAAGATGGCGGCGGTACGCTTCGGTAATGTATTGGGTTCTAACGGATCGGTCATTCCTATTTTCAAGAAGCAGATCGAAGAAGGCGGACCGGTCACGATTACGGATAAGAATATCATTCGTTATTTCATGACGATACCGGAAGCTGCGCAGCTCGTATTACAGGCCGGTTATTATGCGGATAAAGGAGAGATCTTCGTTTTGGATATGGGAGAACCGGTAAAGATTCTCGATCTGGCAGAAAAGATGATCCGTCTTTCCGGTTATAAACCATATGAAGATATCGATATCGTGGAGATCGGTCTGCGTCCCGGTGAAAAGATGTTTGAGGAACTGCACTTACGTGGAGAAATAACCAGTAAGACAAAAAATGATCTGATCTTTGTGAATCAGGCTATTGATATCCGAAAAGATTCGATCAATGAATATCTGGCTGCGTTGAGTGATGCTTTATATAAAGAAATGCCGGCAGAACAATGGCGGCAGATGCTGCTGGAGTTTATTCATGGTAAAGGAGTGGAAAAGCATGGATAGGATGAATATACCGTTTTCTCCGCCGGATATAACGGATGAAGAAATTGCCGAAGTGATTGAAGTATTGAGATCAGGCTGGATAACGACCGGCCCTAAGACAAAATTATTTGAAAAAGAGTTGGCGGAATACTGTCATACGAATAAAGTGGTAGCTTTGAATTCCGCTACGGCAGCTATGGAAATGACGCTGCGTGTGTTAGGGATCGGTCCCGGTGATGAGGTGATCGTACCGGCATACACATATACGGCATCTTGCAGTGTCATCTGTCATGTCGGAGCGGTGCCTGTCATGGTCGATGTCGCTAAAGACTCTTTTGAGCTTGCTTATGAAGAAGTGGAAAAAGCGATCACGGATAAAACGAAGGCGATCATTCCCGTTGATATTGCCGGTGTTCTTTGCGATTATGATCGGATCTATGAAATTTTAGATGGGAAAAAAGCCTTTTTTCATCCGCAGAACGATATGCAGGCACTGTTTGGCCGCGTCATTGTTATCGCGGATTGCGCCCATGGTTTCGGGGCTGTTCAAAAAGGAAAATGTGCCGGACAGCTGGCTGATTTTACATGTTTTTCCTTTCATGCGGTTAAAAATTTGACAACGGCGGAAGGGGGCGCTGTAACATGGCTTTCAAGAGAAGGTATGGATGATGAGGCGCTCTATAAGCAGTATCAGCTTTTATCTCTGCATGGACAGACAAAGGATGCATTGCATAAAAATAAAGCAGGAGCTTGGGAATATGATATTGTATATCCTGCTTATAAATGCAATATGACGGATATACAGGCAAGCATTGGACTTGCACAGCTTGAACGCTATGACGAAATGCTGAAGCGGCGTTTTGAGATCATTGCAATGTATGACGAGGCATTTAAAGATTATCCGTTGCAAGGCTTGCTGCATATGTCAAAAACGTATCGTTCAAGCGGACATTTATATTTGACAAGAGTAAATGGGATGAATGAAGTACAAAGAAATGAATTGATTGAAAAAATGGCAGCACGGGGAGTAGCGTGCAATGTGCACTATAAGCCATTACCCATGTTGACAGCATATAAGAAGCTTGGCTTTGATATAAAAGATTATCCAAATGCGTATAAACAATATGAAAATGAAATTACTTTGCCGTTGTACAGCACATTAAGCGATGAGGATGTAAAGAGAGTGATACTGGCATATCAAGGATGTTTAGAGGAAATGCGATGCGAATAAGGGTATGGAATGAACTGCCGGAATGGATGCGTAATGAAGAAGTCAGAAAATATTATGAGATATTGAAAAAGAAACAATTTAGTTTAATGTTAAAGCGTTTTTTTGACATAGTGTTGTCGCTGTGCCTATTGCTTATTTTGTCACCTTTGTTTTTGATCATTGCGTTGTGGATCAAAGCAGACAGCACGGGAAGTGTATTTTATCGTCAGGAGCGGATCACACAATACGGGGAGCAGTTTCGCATCTATAAGTTTCGGACAATGGTAAGCGACGCTGATAAAATCGGAGCATTGGTAACAACGGCGAATGATGCAAGAATCACTAAGGTAGGGGCAAGGATAAGAAAGTGCCGTCTTGATGAGATACCGCAACTGATCAATGTGTTGAAGGGTGAGATGAGCTTTGTGGGGACAAGACCTGAAGTAGAGAAGTATGTCAAAGAGTACAGTGCGGAGATGAAAGCAACGTTGCTTCTGCCAGCGGGAGTGACGTCTTATGCAAGCATTTGCTTTAAGGATGAGGATGATCTCATAGCGAAATATTCACAAGATATGGGTGTAGATGAAGCATATATCAAAAAGGTACTGCCTGAGAAAATGGCAATCAATCTTGCGTATATGGAAGAGGTAAGCCTTTGGAATGATATGAAGATTTGTATTAGAACCTTGAGGAAATGAGGCTTTTTATGGAAGAGAAACCAACTATGGAAACCAGTATTATTATTCCGATACTGAATGAGGAAGCTACGATAAAGCAGTTGCTTGATTCGATACATCAACAAACTTATCCTAAGGAACGATTTGAGATAATTTTTGTTGATGGAGGATCCGTTGATCAAACCTTGCCGTTACTTGAGGAGTATTTGAAAGTATCTCCACGCATGATCAGAATCATACATAATTCCAGAAAAACTGCACAACATGCAATGAACCTGGCAATTCCCCAGTCAAGGGGAATTTATATCATTCGTTTAGATGCCCATAGTATTTATCCAAGTAATTATTTTGAAATTTTAATTTCAGCATTAAAAAAAGATGCTATGCTTGGCAATGTCGGTGGCAGATGTGAAGTAATCGGGAAAGGGTTAATAGGGGAATCTTATGAGACAGTATTATCAACAGTATTCGGTGTAGGAAGTTCTAAATTCAGAACATCGAATACGGAGGAATATGTAAATACCGTTCCATTTGGTGCCTATAGAAAAGATGTATTAATAAATATAGGTATGTATAATGAACGTCTACAGCGCAATGAAGATTATGAACTAAATATACGATTAAAGAAAAAGGGATACAAAATCTTGCTGAAACCCGATCTTGTGATTAAATATCAATGCCGCAATACATGGTTCTCTATAATAAAACATGAGATCTCTGATGGTATATGGAATACTTTGTCCTTTATTATAGCACCTTACACATTTTCATTATCGCATTTTATACCACTATTCTTTGTCATATCAATTTTATTGTTTATAATTTTGCAAATAACTGGAGTTTTTTTTCTACATTTTATTTTTTTGATAGAAGCAATTTGTTACTTGGGACTTGATGTTTATTATTCTCTGCGATATGCGCATAACCGCTTAAGAAATATTTTAGTTACTTTTTTGCTGTATCCGCTTCATCATATTGGCTGCGGTATTGGCGAAATAGCAGGAATATTTTGCATAAAGAGAATTAGAAAATGAGGGAAAACAATGATAAAAGCAGGATTATGTGGATATTATGGAGATGAGAAAACTCCCGCAAACGGTCAGACAATACGTACCACTATGGTTACGGAAGCATTGAAAAAATATGGTACAGATATACAGCTTACCACATTGTCATATCATAATTGGAAACGAAAGCCAATACGAACTGCAATGAATTATATTCATCTATTTCGGCAGTCCGATATTATGATCTTGTTTCCTGATGAGAATGCGGTAAAAGTTCTTATACCTCTTTCCAATATATTAAATTTTAAACATAAAAAGCGAATGTATTATGTTGTGATTGGCGGATGGCTTCCGGTAGTCTTAAATAAACATTCGTATTTATGCAAAGCAATGAAACGTTTAGATGCATTATTTGTACAAACGAATGTATTAAAACAATCATTAAAAGAATTGGGTATTACAAAAGTCAAAATATTCCCTAATTTTAAAGAAATGGAATTGCCGGAATTAAAGGAATTTTTTTCAAAAGCTCCGTATCCTATTTGCTTTGCATCTCGAGTTACACTGCAAAAAGGAATTTTTGAATTAATAGAAGTCATACGAGAAATAAATAAAAAGGAGTGTCGTTATATATTGGATATATATGGACCCATTGATATAGAGTGCGAAAGTGAGTTCTATCAAAAAATAAACGATATCCCTTATATTAGTTATAAAGGAATATTTGATGCGCATGAAGCAGCGGCAATCATACGTTCCTATTATTTACACGTATTTCCGACCAAATATGCAACGGAAGGATTTCCAGGATCGATTTTAGATTCTTTTATTGCGGGAGTACCGGTAATTGCTTCCAGATGGAATTCATTTAACGATGTTTTAATTGAAGGGGTTAATGCTCTCACATATCCGTTTAATGATACGGAAGCACTTAAGCAGACATTGCTGTATGCATTTGATAATTCAGATGAGATGATAAAATTACGTAAATCATGCCAAGAGAGTGCTGAAAAGTACAAAAGTAAAAATGTTATTTCCATATTGATTGATGAAATTCACAGAGGTATTCATAAATGAAAAAACTTGCCCTTTTAATACCGGATTTACGTGGCGGTGGCAGCGAAAGAATGGTTAGCCGTTTATCCTATATGCTATCAGATGTGTATGATTTAACAATTATTCTTTTTGATGAAAAAAATCAAAAATATCCTGTCGGTTGTGATGTGATTTGTCTTGCATGTCCTGCTAAAAAAGGTTTGCTTCACAAGATGAAAAATGTATTCCTACGAAGATCGAGAATACAGAAACTTTGCATAGAAAAAGACTTTGATATGGTTATAAGTTTTACAAGAACTGGTAATTTAAGTCTTGGCATCAGCAATATCAATGCGGTAAAGGTGATATCCTGTAGAAATTATTATGATTATAAGCAACACAGCCGTTTATATCGATTTTTATTGAAGCATTCAGATTATTTGCTTTGCAATTCCCAGGAGATGTTTAATGATATAAAAATTAATATTGGTGACATACAAAAACTTGAAGTATTGCAGAACTGTTTTGATATAAATGAAATTGTAAAACAATCGCATTTACCTATGAATAAAGAGATGAGAGACTTTTATTTCGATCATCAGGTTATTGTTAACATGGGGCGTTTTATTAAAGGAAAAGGACATGATTCACTCATCAGAGCGTTTGATATTATAAAAGAAAGCTGTCCTAGAGCAAAGCTATTATTAATTGGCGAAGGGGGAGCAAAAGAAAAAGAGATTTTTAAAATGATCACACAAAGTGATTATTCAAAGGATATTAAAGTTATCCCTTTTCAAAAAAATCCTTTTATTTACATACATTATGCAGCTGTATATGCATTCTCGTCATCGATTGAAGGTTTTCCTAATTCCTTAGTTGAAGCAATGGCGTGTGAGACAGCCATTGTCGCAAGTGAATGTAAGACTGGAGTAAAAGAGATCTTATGTGATAATGACGAAATATATGGTCTTTTGTGTCCGCGCCTGTCGTTGGAATTTGGTGAAAGCGTGTCGGAATTAGAAACTGTTCAAATCTATGCTGATGCGGTTGTGAAAGTTTTGCTTGACTCCGAGTTACAGCAGGATTTAGCAAAAAAGGCTTATGAACGCGCTAAGCATTTTTCAGACGCACGGATGAAAAAAATATACGTAACAAAACTTGATAAAATGATGGAGGTAAAGAAATGTTAAAATTTGACGATTTAGTAAATAAAGAGGAAAGTATTTCATTGATAGGATTGGGTTATGTCGGCATGCCGATCGCAGTTGCGTTTTCAAAAAAAGTAAATGTTATCGGTTTCGATAACAACGCAAATAAAATTGCATTATACCAGTCAGGTATCGATCCTACCAATGAAGTAGGAAATGATGCGATCGAGAATTGCAGCGTGCATTTTACTGCGGATGCAAGTGAATTGAAAAAGGCGAAGTTTCATATTGTGGCAGTTCCGACGCCAGTTAATGCTGATCATACGCCGGATTTGACACCGGTTGAGGGAGCAAGCCGCATTCTTGGGAAATATCTAACGAAGGGATCGATCGTTGTTTATGAAAGTACGGTTTATCCGGGTGTTACTGAAGATGTTTGTATTCCGATATTAGAAAAGGAATCAGGATTAAAGTGCGGTGTTGACTTTAAGGTTGGTTATTCCCCTGAGCGTATCAATCCGGGGGATAAGATCCATCGCTTAGAAACGATCACAAAAATTGTGTCCGGTATGGATGAGGAAAGCCTAGATATCATTGCGAAGGTTTATGAATTAGTTGTAGAGGCAGGCGTGCATCGTGCTGAATCTATTAAGGTTGCAGAAGCTGCCAAGGTGATTGAGAACAGTCAGCGTGATATCAACATCGCTTTTATGAATGAGCTGTCAATTATTTTCAATAAGATGGGGATTGATACAAAAGCGGTACTTGAGGCAGCCGGTACAAAATGGAATTTTTTGAAATTTACTCCAGGACTTGTCGGGGGGCATTGCATCGGTGTTGACCCTTATTATTTAACTTATAAAGCGGAACAGATGGGATATCATTCACAAATTATTTTGTCTGGCAGACGAATCAATGATGATATGGGAAAATATGTTGCTGAAAATCTAGTGAAAAAGCTAATTCATGTCGATAAGAGCATTAAAAATGCAAAAGTGGGTATTTTAGGTTTTACTTTTAAAGAGGATTGTCCGGATACAAGAAATACGAAAATTATTGATATTGTGAACGAATTAAAGGAGTATGGTATTGAACCGATCATCGCAGATCCGATTGCGGATGCGCAGGAAGCCAAACAGCTGTATCATGTGACGTTGGCTGATATAAATACTTTAAATGATTTGGACGCACTTATTATTGCGACTTGTCATACGGAATTTAAAACGATGACTATCGAACAAATCAGCAGCATGTTTAAGGATAACAACAGAGTGCTGTTAGATATAAAAGGAATCTTTGATAGAAAGGTTTATACAGAAGCCGGATATACATACTGGAGGTTATAATATGAGCTATAAAGATTTAACATTTGCACCGGATAGTGTATTTTTAGTAACGGGTGGAGCTGGCTTTATCGGGTCTAACTTATGTGAAGCATTATTGAATATGGGATATAAGGTCAGATGTCTTGATAATCTGTCAATTGGCAGGCAGGAAAATGTCGATCTCTTTATTCATCATTCTAATTATGAGTTTATAAAAGGTGATATTTGTGATTTGGATACTTGTCTGAAAGCCTGCGATGATGTTGACTATGTACTTCATCAGGCAGCTTGGGGTTCTGTTCCAAGAAGCATTGAAATGCCTTTATATTATGAAAAGGTGAATATTGGCGGAACCTTAAATATGATGGAGGCCGCAAGACAGAATCATGTTAAGAAGTTTGTATATGCATCAAGCTCCTCTGTTTATGGCGATCATCCGGTATTGCCTAAGGTAGAAGGGCAGGAAGGGAATGTGTTGTCACCTTATGCATTGACAAAGCATGTCGATGAGGAATACGGAAAATTGTATAAAAAGTTGTATAATTTGGATACCTATGGTATGCGTTATTTCAATGTTTTTGGCAGAAGACAAGATCCTAACGGGGCTTATGCGGCAGTCATACCAAAGTTTTTAATTCAGTTGATGAATGATGAGCAGCCGACAATCAATGGCGATGGTAAGCAGTCTCGTGATTTTACTTATATCGAAAATGTAATCGAAGCGAATTTAAAAGCCTGTAAAGCACCGTCAGAAGCTGCAGGCGAGGCGTTTAATATTGCTTATGGCGGTAGAGAATATCTGATCGATATTTATTATGATCTATGCAAAGCATTAGGAAAGGATATAGAACCGAAATTCGGACCGGATCGTGCTGGTGATATCAAACATTCTAACGCATGTATCGACAAAGCAAAAAATCTGCTGGGATATGATCCAGAATATAGTTTTGAGAGAGGTTTGAGTGAAGCCATCGAGTGGTATAAGGAAAATTTATGACAGAATATCATGCTTATTGGGATTGGACAAGCTATTTTTTATATTTACTGATAGGAATTGTGGTTCTTTTATTAGTTAATTTTGCGGAACGACAAGCTCAGCAGGAAAATGAAAAAAAGATATATCCCAAAAAAAGTTGGTATGCATATGGTAGTGCCTTTATACTACTTGTTTTTATAGCATCTACTCGGTTGGTAAGCAAGTCGGTTGGTGGAACTGATGCATGGAATTATTATGTTGGGAATTTTCAGAATCCTGTTGATTTCCATTTTAATCTTTTGGATATTCTTACTTTAAATAAGCGAGAGCCCTTATATGATTTATTGGTTCATGCGGTTCGCTTATTTACAAATAATTATCACATATTTTTTATTGTAATATATTCTATTATCTCGTATAGTTTATTAGTCTATATCAGTAAGAATTATACAAAACAGAGTTTCTTATTCATATGTTTACCTTTTATAACATTATATTTATATAGTTTTTCAGCAATCCGTTGGAGTTTATGTCTTGCTTTTTCTCTTTTAGCCATGTGCCAGATGCAAGAGGATAAGTGGTATCATGCAATTGGGTTATCGATAGTTGCATTTTTGTTTCATTATACTGGGATTTTGATATTAGGATTTGAACTTTATGTTTGGGGAATGAAAAATATTGTTGAAAAACGATTCCGTAATGAACAGTACTATAAGCTGTTTCTATTGATCTGTTTTGTACTTGTTTTGCTTTTTATACCATTGATTCGTTTGATTGTTATTGGCACAAAATATGATTCTTATTTGCGACGTGTGGCCCAAGGAATATCTTTATGGGGAACTCTTCCGCTTATATTGCTGATCCTTGTGTTATTTCTCTTTTTTAAAGAAATGAAAGCGAAAGATAAAGAACATCTTAATTTTTACGGAGTTTGTTTTAACTTTATAATTACTCCTGTTGTTATTTTTTGTGGAGCATATCGTTTTGATTATTTCTTTCTGCTTGCTCGTTTATTTATGTGGAGTTATGTTCCTTCAATTATCGCATCCGGGAAGTATAAGAAATTTAATTCTCATAAGGACAAAAATGCAATTTTATGGAAGAAGATATTTTATATGGGGGTAATTGCCGGTATTATTGTTTGGTTTACTTTTCGTTTATACCAAATGCACATTTCTAATAGCTTAATGCCTTATATAAATATTTTTTGGAGGTAAGTATGTATCGTTTTAAGGACTATTTAAAAGAAGAAATCATCCCTGATGCTGAACATCCTATCTTGAGCTTTTTGAAATGTATTTTGAAAAAAGGACCTTCTAATGCGATGTTTTTGTTTCGTATGATGTACGTTACTAACACTAAACACAATTTGCTTGCGAAAATTATCTGCTTTATCTGCGAAAATAAGTTAATTAAAAATTATAATACTTATATATCAAGGGAAGCTGAAATAGATATTGGTTTTCGCATGGGGCATCCTAATGGTATCGTTATTGGGAAAGGTGTTAAGATTGGAAAAAATTGCATTATTTATCACCAAGTGACTTTTGGATCAAAAAAATTTACAGATGATATAAAATCCGATACCTATCCAACGATTCAAGATAATTGTATTTTTTATCCCGGCAGTAAGGTTATCGGCAATCTTACCGTAGCTTCAAAAACAGTTTTAGCAGCGAATGCCGTTTTATTAGAAAGTACGTATCCCAATGGGGTGTATGTCGGTATTCCGGCAAGGAGGATTGTCTATGAATAAAGATTTATGTTTTGCTACTTATGTTTTTGGAAACAAGTACCATTCTTTTATCCCATTATATATATATTCGATATTAAAAGCTTATCCAAATTATGATATACGAATTTATACAGATGGTGATCTTTCAAAGGAAATCTGGGATAATTTAAAAAAACTAGAACATTTAGGCAATTTTTCGATTATTACAAGTACACTTAGCTTTCTTTCCTTAATGCCAAAGGCTTTGTCTTTTGAACAGATTTCTAAAAGCATTCGTTGGTTATATGTTGATGAAGCGTTTTATCACTATAAAGCCATTTATATAGGAGATATTGATATCTTTATTCTTAAAGAAGCCATGCCGATATTTGAGCAGCATATACTTCATTGTGAAACGATGCAGACTTGTTACAGCAATTTTGCAAGAAATAAATATTTGGAAAAAAATATCAATAGTTTTTCTCGTTCTGCAATAAAATATGGCGTAAAAGAAACGATGAAATTTTTTAACGGAGTTTCTACTGTTAAAAAATTATCAGGTCTTCATTTTTTTCAAACAACTCCTTATTTATCACAAATAGAGAAACTATCGATAGATTATATACAAGATTTAAATCTGTTGGCAGAAAAAAAATCAAAAAAATGGAATCTGTACAGTTTTAATAATGAGTGTTTATTATATGATATGGTTGATAAAGCAGGATTTGCACTTCCGCCGATAAAGCAGATTCATGCAGCTGATGTATTAAGTCAGCAAAATCCTGAAAATATTATTTTTCGGCCATTTCATGGATTACATCTTGGATTATGGCGTAAAGATCATAATGGTAAGATCAACGGGGATTCATCTATTATGAACCATGTATTATACCAAGAGTACATACGAGATTTTAGGATTTTGATGCAAGAAGATGAATTGTTAAGAGATTTGTTACAGCAAAAAAATTATGCTAATGAACTCGTTCAAAATATGTTGAGTTATTATGGATGATAATTTTTTCAGTCCGTTTTAGTGAAATAAAGGAGTGGATAGAATGCATCTATTTCGTAAACTATTAAATAATGATTACTCTTTATCAATGATAAAAAAATTTACAATGATGATGTTAGGTCTTTTAACTTCGTCCTTAACAGTAAGAGCGTTAGGATTAAATTTGAGAGGGCAGCAAACATATATCTTAAATATAGAAAATATGCTCATGTTATTTTTAGGATTAGGAGTTCATAATTCCTATTTGATTCTACGAAAAAAAGGCTATGATCTATTCCTATTGAAACAAAAATACTTTAATTTTTGTTCTGCTTTATTTCTGCTTTATTTAATTATCAGCGTTATTGCGATGTTTTTCTTTCCAGAAGATTTATTTCCAATCGTTTTGATGATTACTTCTTTTAATATATTTGCAGGCCAATTAGGTAATATCTATCTGATCGAAAATTTTAAAGGACATGCTTTGTTATATACATTAAATACAGTATTTAACCTTATACTTATTATAATCGTATTTTTCTTGTTTCCTCGAAACCTAACTGCAGTATTGGCTACTTATGTTTTATGCTATCTGTTTATCATTATTGGTTGTATGTTCTTAATGAAAATAAAACCAAACCCTTTCTTTTTAGATTTTCGTTTTATCAAAAAAATGCTTCTTTTAGGCTTCTATCCAATGTTGATCGGATTATTAAATGTGATAAACTATAATTTTGATACTTTAATGTTAAAAGAAATGAATGTCTCTTATGACCAAATTGCACTTTACTCGATAGGAACGACATTAGCAGGATATTTATGGCTATTTCCGGACATGTTTAAAAATATCAGTTTCTCACGTAGTGCAAAGGGTAATGCTGTAGAATCTATATGTTTTTCCTTGCGGGTATCAAACAGTATAACAATTTTACTTATGTTGATTATATTAATATTTGGTAAATTTATTATATTTATTTTATATGGAGGAGAATTTGTGCCAGCCTATCAGGTAAGTCTGTTGATACTTTTAGGAGTTCCTGCATTAGGAATATATAAAATTATCAGTCCTATATATATTTCGGATTCACACTCTCAAATTGTATTTTTTTCATTATTAGTTAGTGTAATAACAAATATTATATTAAATTTTATATTTATATCATATTATTCTATTATAGGAGCCGCTGTCGCCTCTTTAATTTCATATAGTATTTGTGGATTATATATTTTATTTGATTTTAAGCAACGGTATCAACTTCAATATAGAGATTTATTTATTTTACATAAAGCCGATATAAAGCAAATCAGTCATTTTATATTTAAGGTATGATTGTATTTATCCATGCTTTTGAGCATAGCAGAGTACTGGAAAGTCTATAGCTCAATACATGGCAATATATATCAAGTGGAAAGATACCAGGGATTAGTGGTAACATCGATGTCAATGTTTGGATGAAGTAAATATAGGCTATTAAGCATGGAAGCATTTTGCATACAAAAATCAGGCTGCAATGACTGATTTCGAATATTTTTTCATGTGTATAAAAGCCTAACTATTAGAAACAGCTAAATGTGTTGTTTTAAATGTATATAACAGTGAATTAACTAATGATTGTGTCAGAACTAGATGAGAGGAGAAATTGATGTTATTTAACTCTTATATATTTATTTTTGTATATTTGCCAATTACTTTATTGGGATATTATTTTTTGACTCACTTTGCAAAATATCGCTTATCCAAATTATTTTTAATCGGTATGTCCTTATGGTTTTATGGCTATTTTAATATTGAATACTTATTTATTATCATATTCAGTATTCTATTAAACTATTCACTTGCTTCCTTTCTGCATACAACAAAACATAGAAAGCTTTGTTTATGGCTTGGAATTATAATGAATATCAGTATTTTGTTTTATTTTAAATATATGGATTTCTTTATTGAAAACGTCAATGCATGCTGTCGACCAATATGCCGTTATTGAATCTGCTTTTACCTTTGGGTATTAGTTTCTTTACCTTTCAACAGCTTAGCTACATTATTGACAGCTATAGGAATCCTGCCCTTCATTATTCAATGATTGACTATGTGTTATTTGTCGTATTCTTTCCACAACTGATCGCAGGACCGATCGTTACTCATGACGAAATGATCCCTCAGTTTAATGATGATAATAAAAAAAGATGGAGTGCTGATGACTTTGCGCTTGGTATTACTGCTTTTGCCTATGGTTTAGCCAAAAAGGTATTGATTGCCGATACTTTTGGCAATTTCGTTAATTATGGATTTGATAATATATCTTCCTTAGGGTCCTTAAATGCGATCTTTGTAGTGGTAGCCTATACGATACAAATTTATTTTGATTTCAGCGGTTATTGCGATATGGCAACAGGTATTGCCAAAATGCTCCATTTTGATTTACCGATGAATTTCAACTCACCGTATAAGTCTTTCAGTGTTACGGAATTTTGGAAGCGTTGGCATATGACCTTGACCAGATTTTTGCGCAATTATGTTTATATACCGTTAGGCGGAAATCGCAAAGGAAAGGCTAAAACCTATCTGAATTTGTGGCTTGTCTTTTTAATCAGCGGTATATGGCATGGAGCCAATTATACGTTTATTGTATGGGGTATTTTACACGGCAGCGTTATGGTAATAGAGCGTATGAATAAGGAACGAATGAAGGGATTGCATCCTGCACTGTCTTGGATCTTGACGTTCGTATTTATCAATATCGCATGGATCTTTTTTAGGGCGGATTCATTAGGTGATGCCTTTGCAATGATAAAACAGATTGCGATGTTGCAGTTTACACCGATATCTGCCGATATGCTTGCGGCGGCAAGATGTGTAGGCATAGAGAAACTCATATCGTACAGTTCAGAATTTTATTCAATATTGCAAACGGCTTATCCGATCATTATGCAGCTGGCGGTATTATTTATGGTGCTTTTCTGTAAAAATACAAATGAGCGGATCAATGAGTTTAAACCCGGTTTTAAAAATGCAGTGATTGTAATAGTACTACTTTCTTATTCGATCATGTCTTTGTCGCAGATAAGTACATTTTTGTACTTTAATTTTTAGGGGTAGCTGATATGAAAAATACAAGATATAATCTGATAGTTGTTTTTGGAACTATGACGATATTATCATTGATTGCAATATTGACAATCGTTATCGATCCGTATTTTCATTATCACAAACCACTTCCTGATTTTCATTATAGAATCAGTAATCAGCGTTATCAAAATGATGGTGTTTTAAGAAATTTTGATTATGATGCGATCATCATAGGAACCTCAATGATAGAGAATTTTAAAACGACGCAGCTTGATGAATTATTTCATGTAAAATCGGTATTAACCCCATTTTCAGGTGCTTCGTATAAGGAAATCAATGATAATATGCAAAGAGCGATAGGTTATAATAAAAGTATTAAAATGATCGTCCGTAGCATTGATGTTAATCATTATTTCGATAAAGTAAATGACATGCGCTATGATGATTCCTTTTATCCGAAATATTTGACAAATGATAATTTTTTTGATGATGTTTCTTATTTTTGGAATAAATCTGTTTTGTTTAATTACACAACGGAAGTTCTATGTACTTATTCAAAAGGGAACGGATCGGTTACGGAATTTGATGAGGCTTTTAATTGGAATGATCGTCATGAATTCGGAAAAGAGGCAGTATTAGCGAGCTATGAGCGAACGGGTATGAAAGCAGAGAAAATCATGATTCCGACAAGTAAGCAGATCATTGATTTTAAAGAAAATATTGATGTTAACTTGGTGAAAGCAGTGAAGGAAAATCCTGAAATTCAATTCTATTATTTTATAACGCCGTATAGCGTTGTATATTGGGATAGTATGGATAGAGATGGAAAACTCGATATGGTTTTGCAAGCAGAAAAAATGGTTATTGAAAGCTTGCTAGAATATGAAAACGTTCATTTATTTTCTTTTAGTGCTGACTTATTGATTACCGCTGATTTAAATAATTATAAGGATTCTATACACTATAGTGAGGATATTAATTCTTATATATTACAGAGTATGAAAAAAAATGAACATCGATTGACCAAAGATAACTACGAGGAGTACTTAAAGAATGTGTACTATATTTATAGTACCTATGATTATGATTCTTTATTTCAGTAATAGTTTGCCCATTATATTGTAACTTTTCATGTATGTATTATAGATTATGTCATTTTGTGTGATATGTAGAAATTGTGTAAAAAAAAGTGTATAATAGCAAAGAATTTATATGTGAGGTGTTTTGCATATGCAAAAGGTAAATAAACAAAAAAATATAAATAGAAAAAAGCAATGGTATAAGGATCCACGTACTTATTTTGTAGGCTTTCTGTTCCTTTTGATGCTTATACTCGTGGTTCAGCTTTTTATTATTAAAATTATTCCGACCAAATATATCCTGATTGCGGTAGTAGCGATGCTTCCGCTGGCTTACGCATTATGGTGGCTGCAGTACGGTAAGCGTGTAAATAAAATGAATCACATTTTGGGTAAGATATTGATCGTATTCTTTTGCGCTCTGCTTATTGTGGGTAACTTATACTTGTATAAGGCAAGTAACACGATCGGAGAGATCACCGGAAGCAATACAGAAACCGATAGTATGTCGATCATTGTAATGAAGGATAGCAATTTTAATGAGTTGTCTGATCTGACAAATGCTCGCTTCGGTGCGAATGAAACGACCGATAAACTAAATGTTGAGGAAACCAAAAAAGATATTTCAAAACAGATCGGTAATAATCACAGTTATCAGAGTTTTGACAGTTATGAAGCGCAGGCATCCGCCTTATATGAAGGAAGTATAGATGCTATAATTTTAAATGAAGCATATCGAGGATTAATGGAAAATAGCCATCCGAAATTTGATAGTGAAACAAAGGTCATTTATACGTTTGATATTACAAAAACAGTTGAAGATATCAGTAAAAATGTGGATGTTACCAATACATCGTTTAATGTATATATTTCGGGTATAGATACATATGGTTCGGTTACAACGAAGTCAAGATCCGATGTGAATATGATTGCGACCATTAATCCCAATACACACCAAATCGTATTGACAAGTATTCCGCGTGATTTTTATATCCCGCAAACATGTCAAGCGGGAGCAGAAGATAAGCTGACGCATACCGGTATTTTTGGGGTAGATTGCACGGTTAGTTCAGTGGAGCAGTTTTTAGGCATTGATATTAATTATTACGCAAGGGTGAACTTTACCTCTTTAATTGATATCGTAGATGCATTAGGTGGTATAACTGTAGAAAACCCGGTTGCTTTTAAAGCAAGTGATGAAACGTATTTTTTTGAAGCAGGCAACGTTTATATGGATGGTGCTAAGGCACTGCGTTTTGCTAGAGAGCGTTATAATTTAGCCGGTGGAGATAGAGACCGTGGGAAAAATCAAATGCGGGTATTGACTGCGATGATCAATAAAGCTATATCGCCTGCGATCATTACAAATTATACAAGTATCATGAATGCGGTTGGCGGAAGTTTCCAAACGAATATGAGTGCAGGGGAAATATCTTCGTTAATTAATATGCAGTTGAGTGAGATGAGTGGTTGGAGTATTGAGCAGCAAGCATTGAATGGTAGCGGTGCTACGCTTTATTCACCGGCTAACGGTTTTTACTCTTATATGATGGTTCCGGATATGGAAAGTGTAAATGCAGCAGTCAGTCAAATTAATATGGTATTAAATGCACAATAAATTATTAGTAAGCAGTGATTCTAGTGGAGTCCTGCTTTTTTATATGAGAAAACCCTAGATGATGATATGTGTCTAGTTTTCTGGATACATATCATTAGCTAGCGGATAATCGTTGCTTGATGCGCTTTAATTTTTAGGAATTCTTTCTTTTTTAGCGTATAAGGTTATGAAAAGAAAGGAGATCTCTTCATGGAAAAACGATGTCTGCGGTGTGGGAATACAGAGGAGCGTTATTTTTATCAAGATGGCGGTACGTGGTATTGCCGCCGCTGTGTCAATTTCGGACGGCTGGATGTCGGTGAATATCCATCGCAAAAAGCTTATACGCATCGACGATGTCATTGTGACTATCATCTTACATATCCGCTCACCCAACAGCAGCTGCGCTGTCAGAAAGAAATTTTATATCATCTTTTTAATCATCGGGATGTGCTCGTATATGCGGCCTGCGGCGCGGGGAAAACAGAACTGGTCATGGAATGTATCAAACAGTATCTCAACAACGGTAGGAAAGTAGGGTTTGCGATTTCCCGAAGACAGGTGGTGTTGGAAATACGAGAACGAATGCAGGAAGCATTTCCCATGCTTTGTGTGATTGCCGTATGTGAAGGATCTACCGATGTTACCGACGGAGATCTGATCATATGCACGATGCATCAGCTGTATCGTTACTATCATACGTTTGATTTACTGATCATGGATGAAGTGGACGCATTTCCTTACCGCGGCAATGATATGTTGCGGCATATCGCGGAAGATGCGTGCATCGGACAGAAGGTGTATCTGACGGCAACGCCGGATGCGGATATGCGAGAACAAGCTGCCAAGGGAAAATTACCGATCGTGAAGCTGTTTCAAAGACCGCATGGATACCCTTTGATCGTACCCGAGGTCGTATGCGGTTTTTCTTGGTATCAGCACCTTCGCCTATATCGATTTTTAAAACAGAATGTCCGAGATCAAAAGCAGGTATTGCTCTTTATGCCGACGATTGCAGCTGCACGATGCTATCAAAGATGGTTATCAGTTTTCTTTCCATGTGCCTGTATAACTTCGCAAACTGCGGATAAAGATACCGTTATCGATGCTTTTCATCAGCATCGTTATGATGTCCTTCTATGTACGACCGTATTGGAACGAGGGATTACCATACGCGGTGTGAATGTTGTGGTGTTCCATGCCGATCACAAGGTGTTTCAGGAAGCCAGCTTGATCCAGATGATTGGAAGGGTGGGGCGCAGTATCGAGATACCGAGCGGAGACGGGTTGTTTTTATGTAAAAGAAAGACAGAAGATATCCGAAACTGCATTGCGGCGATTCAGAAGATGAATGCAGAGGAGACGGTATGAAGCAGGAGTATTGTCTGTTGTGCTTTCAGGATATAGAAGAAGAGCTTTGCTTTACCGACTGGCTGCGTCAGGATGCGCTCTTATGCGGGAACTGTCAGCGGCAGCTGGAACTGCTGGATATACGAACACGGATAGATGGGCTTCCCGTACGCATCTTGTACAAATACAATGATTTTTTGGAAAACATGCTGTATCGCTATAAAGAAAACCGCGATATTGCTTTGCGCGATGTATTTTTTCATACACACATAAAAGAAATAAACGACAAATATCGACATTGGCAGATCATCATCATGCCGTCGTCTGTTGAAAAGATCCAAGAGCGAGGTTTTCACCATCTGAAAGAGATGCTTCGTTTATGTAAGGTTCCCATAGCGGATCCCTTTATCAAGAAAGGCAACCGCAAACAATCGATGCAATGTCCGAAAGAGCGTCTGAAAATCTCACAGTACATATCGCTTGAGGAAGCTTTTCATGCGAATGGAAAATCGCTTTTGCTGATCGATGATGTCCTTACGACAGGTTCTACCATAAAACATGCATATCATCTGTTGCGGGCGCATACTTCTAAAATAGAAGCATTGGTTCTGTGCGCACATCCGCTGTTTGTCGAATTTTGCGATAAAAATTGATTGCTATTGGAAGCATTGTTTTTTATACTTTACTCGTATTCATTATTTAAAGGAAGGTGTCGTAAAATGAAAGGCAAAGTAAAATGGTTTAACACAGAGAAAGGGTATGGATTCATATGCGGTGAAGACGGAAAAGATATTTTCGTTCATTACTCCCATATCAATCAGGAAGGCTATAAAACGCTGGAAGAAGGTCAGGAAGTACAATTTAATGTAGTGGAGATTGATAAAGGCCTTCAAGCCAGAGATGTAGAGAAGCTGTCTTAAGTTTGAGCGGATCGCCGGATATATTGAGAGAGTGTTTCGGGAAATCGAAATTTATGATGTTTTATTTGCTTTTATGGGATAAAACGTCTATAATGTACCTATGCGTAGAGTTTACTAGCATAGAAAGGTATAGGATTTTAAGAACATGCAAGGAAAAGTTAAAATGTTTAACCAGGAGAAAGGATACGGGTTCATCACTCTTGAAGATGGTAAGGATGTATTCTTTCACTACTCTCAATTAGTGATGGAAGGCTTCAAGACAATCGAAAACGACGCTGAAGTTGAATTCGAAGTTGTAGAGACTGACCGTGGCTTACAGGCTCATAATATCGTTAAACTAGAGAAATAAAAAGTGAGCGTAGCTCGCTTTTTTATTTTTTTAATGCATGCCTTATGATACAATATACATATTGCAGATGATGGAGGAATGACCATGGCAAATTTCTTGGAGCGATTATTAAACGGAGAAAAGAAGATTTTATCCAAACTTGAGAAAACGGCCGATCAGGTACTGGCATTGGCAGATGAGATGCAGGCGCTGAGTGATGATCAGCTGCGACATAAGACAGAGGAATTCAAAGAGCGCTATACGAATGGGGAAACTTTGGACGACTTGAAAATAGAAGCGTTTGCGGTAGCCCGTGAGGCTTCCCGCCGCGTTATCGGAGAATACCCGTATAAAGTGCAGATCATGGGTGCTGCTGTCATGCATGACGGGGATATTGCGGAGATGAAAACCGGTGAAGGTAAGACGCTGACATCCGTGATGTGCGTATATTTGAATGCTTTGGCACAAAAAGGCGTGCATGTGGTAACGGTCAATGATTATCTAGCCGGACGTGATGCTTCCTGGATGGGGCAGATCTATGCGTTTTTAGGATTGAGCGTAGGGGTAAATTCCCGTGAGCTGACACCGGCCAGCAAGCGTGCCGCATATGCTTGCGATATTACCTATACGACCAATTCCGAATTGGGGTTTGATTATCTGCGCGACAATATGGTGACGGAAGTGAGTCAAAGAGTGCTTAGAGGCTTGCATATGGCAGTTGTCGATGAGGTCGATTCTATCTTAATCGATGAATCCCGTACACCGTTGATCATATCCGGAGGTAAAAAGCAAACAGCCAATCTGTACATTCAGGCGGATGTATTTGCGAAAAAGTTACATGCGGATGATTATGAGATCGATGAAAAGACGAGACAGGTGCAGTTAACGGAAAAAGGCGTTGCGACTGCCGAACGTAAATTCAAGATTAAAAATCTTTACGATATTGAACATACGCAGTTAGTGCATCACATACAGCAGGCATTGAAAGCGAATTACGTCATGATGAAGGACGTGGAATATGTCGTTGATGATGAGCAGGAGATCGTGATCGTCGATCAGTTTACCGGTCGTTTGATGAAAGGCCGTGCATATTCTGATGGTCTGCACCAGGCTATTGAAGCCAAAGAAGGCGTGCCGATCAAAGAAGAGACGAGCACATTGGCGACGATCACCTATCAGAATTTCTTCCGTTTGTATGGGAAACTGGCCGGTATGACCGGTACGGCAAAAACGGAAGAGGAGGAATTCTTATCTATTTATAATATGCGTGTCATCGAGATCCCGACAAATCGTCCGGTTGCCCGCATCGATCATCCGGATAGGATCTATGCGACAGAGGCGTTGAAGTTCAATGCATTGGTGAATGAGGTAAAGGAGCTGTATGACCGCGGACAGCCGGTGCTGGTCGGTACGATCTCTGTAGAAACGAGTGAACTCGTATCTAAGATGCTGCATAAGATGAAAATTCCGCATGAGGTATTGAATGCGAAGAACCATGCGCGAGAGGCGGATATCATCGCGAAGGCGGGTCGTCCGAAATCCGTAACGATCGCAACGAACATGGCCGGCCGTGGTACCGATATCAAGCTGACGGAAGAATCCCGTGCTTTAGGCGGTTTGGCCGTTTTAGGAAGCGAACGGCATGAATCCCGCCGTATCGATAATCAGCTGCGCGGACGAAGCGGCCGTCAGGGCGATCCTGGCTATTCCCGTTTTTACGTATCTATGAAGGATTCTTTGATGGTTCGTTTTGGACAGAGCAAGTTTATCGAAAAAGAGTTTGCGAAACTCGGAGAAGAAGCGATCGAGTTAAAAATAATAACCAAATCCATCGGTCAGGCACAGCGGCGTGTAGAAGGATATAACTTCGATATGCGCAAGCAGCTGTTGGATTATGATGACGTATTGCGCAAACAGCGTGAGATCATGTACGAACAAAGGGATTATGTCTTGGAAAATGATGACGTGCACGCGATCGTTCATGATATGTTTGACCGTGTGATCGCATCGATCGTCAATACCAATGTGGGTGAATCCCGCCATGAGGCAAATGTAAATTATGAATCGATCATCAATGGGTTGAATATGCTGGGACTGGAAGAGGAGAACATCGTTAAAGAAGAGGATCTCAAAGGGAAATCCAAAGAGGAGATGCAGACGTATTGCGGCGATGTGTATTTTAAGATCTACGATGATAAGATCGAGGAGTTCCGCGAGCAGTTCCTGCCGGTTGAAAAAATGATCGTTTTGCGTACGATGGATCGTAACTGGATCGAGCATATCGACATGATGTCCAAGCTGCGAGAAGGTATTCATTTGCGTTCTTATGCGCAGAACAATCCATTGCAGGCATATGTATCCGAGGGATATGAGATGTTTGAAGAGATGATGGAGCGCATTGCAAGAGAAGTCGTATTCTTTGCTTTGAAGCTGCAAATACAGAAGAAAGAAGGAAAAGCATAATGGAATTATATGAAATAAAACAAGGAATGGAGTCTCACTCAACAAAGCTTCGGCAGTTGGGTGAGTCACTTTGACTTAGCTGCAAGAAGACATAAGATCGAAGAGCTGACAAGCCGGACATTGGCAGAGGATTTCTGGAATGATCCCACAGCTGCGCAAACCGTAATATCGAAGCTGAATGCGGAAAAGGAAATCGTCGATGCCTATGAGGGTATTCAAACGGCATTAGATTCTCTGGAAGAGACGTATGGCTTGTTGAAAGAGGAATATGATGAAGATATTTTCATGATCTTTGAAGAGGAATATCAAGACATGGAAAAGAACTTTGAAGATTTTGAGATCAAGGTATTGCTTTCTCATGAGTATGATCATTCCCATGCGATCGTAGAAGTCCATCCGGGAGCCGGCGGTACCGAAGCGCATGACTGGGCGGAAATGCTATATCGCATGTATTCCCGTTGGGCTGCGGCTAAGGGATACAAAGTTACGGCACTCGACTATTTGGCTGGTGAGGAAGCAGGTATCAAGTCGGTCACGTTTTTGGTAGAAGGCGATATGGCATACGGCTATTTGAAATGTGAGAAAGGCGTGCATCGTCTGGTGCGTATTTCTCCGTTTGATTCCGGGGCGAGGAGACATACGTCATTTGCGTCTTTGGATGTCATGCCGCAGTTTAACAATGAGATCGAGATCGAGATCAAGCCCGATGAACTCCTCGTGGAAACCAAACGTGCCAGCGGTGCCGGAGGACAGCATATCAATAAGACGGATTCCGCTGTTCGTATGGTGCATAAACCGACAGGATTGGTGGCAACATGCCAGAACGGCCGTTCGCAGCATGAAAACCGTGAAGAATGTCTGCGTATTTTGAAGAGCAGGATCTATCAGAAGATGATCGAAGAACAGGAAGCGAAGCTTGCCGAGATCAAGGGTGAACAGAAGTTGATCGAATGGGGATCACAGATCCGTTCTTATGTATTCCATCCGTATTCCATGGTAAAAGATCATCGAACCGATTATGAAACCGGTAATACGCAGGCGGTCATGGATGGCGAATTGGATGGGTTTATTTATGCGTATTTGAAAAAAATGGTAAAATAAAGGTTGAAAATTTCCGTGTTTTTTACTATACTGATTGCAGTATCTGTTTGTATAAAAAAGTAGACTTTTATACACAAGAGAAAATATCCGAAATCAGGCTGGAATGCCTGATTTTTTGTATGTAAAATGCTTCCAAATCTCCTAATATACAAAAGCCTACTATATGAGAAATTAGGAGGTAGAACAATGGATGCACAAAAAGTAGATTTATTTATTGCCGCAAACAACAAGTATTTCCCAGGAGATAAGATCGTTCTTATTAAAGAAAAGATGAGTGCTTTGGATGATGACCGCTATCTGACGGTTACGAGTCTTGAGTATAAGGATCCGACAACGATGCTGCTGATATCGGTTTTCTTGGGCTCTTTAGGCGTTGATCGTTTCATGATGGGAGAAACAGGAATGGGAATTCTGAAGCTGCTTACGTGTGGCTTATGCGGTATATTGACGATCGTAGACTGGTTTACCATCAGTAAAAAATGCCGCGAAAAGAATTTCGAGAAACTGATGATGTCGATTTAAAAGTGATGAAAGTCACTTTTTTTATGAAATACCTATGTAAGGTATTGCTTTTGGTCATCTGCTTCACACTGATCGATATCCGTTGCCCGATCCGTTCTCTTTTTCATATTCCTTGTCCTGCCTGCGGTATGACAAGAGCTTGCCTTTCTGCCTTGCGTTTTGATTTTGTAGCGGCTTTTGCGTATCATCCGCTTTTTTTTCTTGCGCCATGTATATTGTTGTATGCGGCTTTTTATGATCATGTGAATATGAAGAAGTACGATCGCTGTATATATGTGATCGCAGTATTGTTTTTCATCACCTACATCGTTCGGATGTATTATCATATCATTCCGTAAAGGAGTTTTTGATCAATAAAGAGAGGATTTATCATAGGGGTAACGAAACAGGGTATCTTATGATATAATGAGTATCGTTTTAGAGGTGATCCTATGATATTAAACAAAAGAGAGATCTTTATGGAATATATGTATGTGGTAGTGGGAAATTTGGTGCTCGCTGCCGGTGTCGGCTTGTTCATATTACCGAATCATATCCTTTCCGGTGGTGTGGCCGGTATTGCGGTCGCATTGGAACCGCTGCTTCATATTGATCCGAATACGCTTATCAATGTGCTGACCTTATTGTTGTTTTTTGCCGGCAGTCTCGTGTTAGGCAAGCGGTTTGCGCTGAAGACATTTTTAAGCTCTGTTTTATATCCGACCTTTTTGACAATCATCTCACAGTTTGCCGAGGCTGTTTATATAACGGAGGATCCAATCCTTTCATCCTTATACGGCGGTATCATGGTCGGTCTCGGCGTCGGTCTTGTGTTTCGCACCGGAGCGAGTACCGGCGGCATGGATATCCCACCGCTCATTATCAATAAATATACGGGGATAGCACTTCCTACGCTCGTATTGATCACGGATGGATTGACGGTGGTTCTCGGCGCTCTTGTATATGGCGTTGAGGCAGCGCTGATCGGTATCATCTCGGTATGGGTTTCCAGCTACATGATCAATAAAGCGATTACGTTTGGCGGTCATGATGCGAAAAATGTCATGATCATATCGGAAAAATATCCGGAGATCATGGATCAGATCACAAAATCCATGAATCGTGGCGCTACTCTTTTAGAAGCGGTTGGCGGTTATACCGGAAATCGCCGTCCGGTGTTGATGATCGTCATTGTGAAAAAGCAATTTGCGGAATTGAATCGTATCGTTTCGCATATTGACCCATCTGCTTTTATGATTGTTACCGATGCCCGAGAAGTACAGGGAGAAGGCTTTACATATGAAGAGGAAATATAAAAAATATCCGAAAGAGGATATTTTTTTAAAAGAAAACCTTTTCGATAAGGAAAAGAAAGGTAAGGAAAGGGGGGATAATGGAGTAGAAAAAAGAAGTGTTACATGATATAATGAGGCGGAAGAAGGCAGGAGTGATGAGATGATCCGGATGGAGAACGTATCGAAGTCATATAAGAACGGAGTACACGCGTTGAGAGACGTGAATCTATATATAGGAGAAGGAGAATTCGTGTATATCATCGGGCCGACAGGGAGCGGGAAATCGACGCTGATCGGTTATGGTACATTGTATGATGCATTGGATGGGTATTTCTTTTCCAACATGTTTGTCATGCAGCCGATGTCGCCGTTTATTTATTATATTTGTGGAATATTGCTGGTTAGCGGCGTGATCGTCGGTATTATCGGAAGCTTTCTGGCAGTATCAAAATATTTGAGGTGGAAGCGATGAGAAAATTAAAAAAGATAGGAATATGCGCGGCGCTTATCGCATGTGCGATGGTGCCGCAGTCCGTACGTGCCGTGAACTTTGCGGAAAACGAGGATTATTACCGGAACTTCTGTTCAGGGGCGCTGACATCCAGTGCCGATATCCAAGTGTGCAAGGAATTCAAGGAATATTATCGTCAGAAGACGGATGCCATGCAGTCGCAGATCAATAACATCAACAGCGACTTGAATTCCATTAAATCGGATATGGATTCTTTAACGGCAACGATCAATACGCAGCAGCAGCTGATCGATGAATATACCGATAAGATCGCAGAGAACGATCAGCTGATCGAAAAGATTCAGGCGGAAGTTACCAAGCTGGAAGAACAGGTAGCCGAAACACAGAAGGATATCGATGCCCGTGATGAATTGATCCGTAACCGTATGCGTTCTGAACAGGCTTCTGTAGGAACGAATATGTATGTGGATTTTATCATGGGAGCGAGCGATTTGATCGATTTGATCCGTATCATAGAAGGAATGGAGCGAATCACAATCAGCGATCAGGAACAGATCGAAGCTTTGGAAGAAGATCGCAGTAAGCTGGAACGCGATAAGAGCGAACAAGAGCGTCTGCGTACGGAACAGGAAGACCGCCGTCGTGAAAATGAGATCGCGCGGCAATCCGCTGAGGTAGCGAAAAAGAATCAGGAAGATCTGTTGGCGGCTTATCATCAGAAAGAGGCCGAGCTTTTGGAACAAAAGCGTGCGGTGCAGGTAGATATCGATACATTGAAGGATAATATGGCAAATATCAATCTGGGTGTAGATGGTGTTACGGGCAACTCCCATTGGATGATGCCGGTAGCCGGTTATATTTNGATCAGGGCCAGCCGGTCGGAGCGCGAGGAAACAGCGGTAACTCATCCGGTCCGCATACTCATATTGAAGTGTTTAATTTAGGAACGATCGGATTGCAGGGAGCTATTTCTCTGTTTTATGCGACGGGAGCAGATTTTGCTTTCGGTACCGGTTGGAATATGAGTTCTATATGTTCGGTAAGAGGAACACCTTGCCGTGAGCGTCCGGAACAAGTCTTTTCGTGATCGATATCGTAGAGATCTATTGGAAAAGTATCATCTAAAAGCAGCGGAAATACATATCTCTGCTGCTTTTTATATGTGAATGCATTATGATAAGAGTGAAAGGAGTAAACATTATTTGTCGTTTCATGAGCACGATTTCTGCTTATCAAAACAAATTGGCAGGAGGAGCAACAGCAGCTTACTCTAACGCAAACGCTTCCTTTTATTATCGCGGGCTTGGCTTAAGAGACTATGAACATGGTTGGAGCTCATCGACCGGAAATCATACCGCAGCACGTCAACGCCCTCTGTACTATCTCTTCAACGGTGCAGTCAATCATTGGCCTGCAAACTGGACAGATGACGGCAGAGGATCTTATTATCAGCGTCCGGCTTTGTTTGATGATCGAAGATCTGTATAGGTATTCAGATCCTATGTGAAAAACAAAGGATAAAGTTACCTCTTCAATAAGGAAAAGAAAGGTAAGGAAAGGGGGGATAATGGAGTAGAAAAAAGAAGTGTTACATGATATAATGAGGCGGAAGAAGGCAGGAGTGATGAGATGATCCGGATGGAGAACGTATCGAAGTCATATAAGAACGGAGTACACGCGTTGAGAGACGTGAATCTATATATAGGAGAAGGAGAATTCGTGTATATCATCGGGCCGACAGGGAGTGGGAAATCCACATTGATCAAGCTGTTGGACGGAGAAGAGATACCGAATACGGGAGAAGTGCATGTAGCGGGAATAGATGTAGGAAGACTGAAACATAAGAAGGTACCGATCTATCGAAGGAATATCGGTGTGGTGTTTCAGGACTTTCGGTTATTGCCGAGTTTAACGATATTTGAGAATATAGCGTTTGCGTTGGAAGTGATCGGATTGGATAAGGTGACGATACGAAGAAGAGTGAGGGAAGTATTGGAGCTGGTATCATTGAGTGAGAAGGCGAGGAGTTTTCCGCATGAATTGAGTGGAGGGCAGCAGCAGAGAGCGACGATCGGAAGAGCGATTGCGAATCGGCCGAAAGTATTGATTGCGGATGAGCCTACGGGGAACTTAGATCCGGAGAAGAGCATGGAGATCATGGGGTTATTGGAGAAGATCAATCGGGAGCAGAGGACGACGATCGTGATGGTAACGCATGATGCGCAGTTGGTGAATCGATATAAGAAGAGGACGATCGCATTAGAAGAAGGATATGTAGTAGCGGATATACAGAAAGGCGGGTATATTGCTCATGATTAGTTTTTTCACCGTGCTGGGACGTCATATCAAATCAGCATTTCTCAGTTTGTTTCGTCATGTGGCAATGACGATTTCTTCTTCATCGGCGGTTACCGTTACCTTGATTCTTTTTGCGGCCTTTCTTCTTTTGGCAGGAAACATATCCAAATTTACGGGAAATATCGAATCTGATTTTCGGATCCATGTCGTGTTGAATCAAGATCAAATGCAGCAGGAGCAGTTTGATTCCATGCATAGTCAGCTGCTTGCGTTGGAGCATGTGGAAAAAGCGGAGTTTTCTTCCAAAGATCAGGAACTGGAACTGTATATTGAGGAAAAAGGAGAAGCCTTTGCGCTGTATCGCGGGGACAGCCCGCTTGGTAATGCGTTTTTCGTAACGGTCGACAGCGGCGATAATATCGAAACGGTTACGCAGCAGATTAAAAATCTGCCGGGTGTCAGCAATGCGACATATGGAGGGGACAGTGTTTCGCAGATGGTAGATATATTAAATACGGTACGTATCGGCGGTTTGGCATTTGTGGCGTTATTGACGTTTTTAGCGGTCTTTTTGATCTCTAATACGATCAAGATCTCTATTTATGCCCGTAATCAGGAAATCGCGATCATGCGCAATGTCGGTGCGACCAATCATTATATTAAGATGCCGTTTATGATCGAAGGAATGTTCATCGGTATATTCGGTGCATTGCTGCCGTGTCTGCTTGCTTATTTCGGTTATGAGTATCTTTACAATACCATGGGCGGTCAAATATTCACATCGGCTTTCCGATTGCTGACACCGATACCTTTTGGTGTAGAGGTATGCGTAGTGCTTGTTTTGTTCGGTGCATTGGTTGGCATACTGGGAAGTTCTCATGCGGTGAATAAGTATCTGAAATGGGTACGATGAAAAGATGATGATTTATAAGCGGTCATAAAGAAAAAGAAACCCTTCATATCGGATAAAACGATGTGAAGGGTATTTTTAACAAAATATATATGGATATTTAAAAATACGCTGAAAAGATTTTTTATAGTGAGATGAGCTGTGTTCAAAAAACAGAGGTGCACATAAACACTGCCTGTTTCACTGTTTTGCTTATACGATAGGTAAGCTTTTACATCCTTTTTCGAGAAATCCGTTTTTTCCGCATACGCCCATTCAATTACATATGAAATTATGATAATATTAATATAGTATGCAAATCACGAATGAATGCAAATAAGGATAAAAGAATATACTCTTTTGAGGTGTGAAACATGGAAGAAAAGAAAATTATAAAATATAAGCTTGTTCGGCATAAATGGCCGGATGAAATAGCTGCGGAAAAACGGGTGCGAAGAAGAAAGATCATGACAGCGGCTAGTCTGGTCGTTTGTTTTCTCATGGGGTATTTTGCTTCCTGTATCGTTCCTCCTTTTGCGAAGACAATGCCCGATAGCAACATGGAAAAGCTGGAGAGCATCTATGATATCATGACGAAAAAGTGGTATTTCGGAAAGGATATCGATGATTTGGATAATGTGCTTATGACATCTGCGATCGACGGTATGGTAAACAGCGGCGGCGATATTCATACGGCGTATATGGATGCGGACCAGGCAGCCAGCTTTATGAGTTCTCTGGAAGGCAATTTCGTCGGTATCGGTGTTCAGTACTATGCGATCAACGACAGTACGTTTATTATTGAAAGAGTATTTAAGGATTCGCCGGCAGAAGCGGCGGGGATGATGCAGGGAGATCAGATCTACAGCATTAATAAAGAACTCTGCGATGGTATGACCATAGATGAAGTTGCGGATAAGATCAAAGGAGACGCCGGGACGAGCGTATCCTTGGAGATCCTCAGAGAGGGGAAAGTGATCCCTCTGGATATCATTCGCGGAGAAGTGAAAAGCTCCGTTTACGGAGAGATAAAAGAGGAAGTCGGTATTTTGGAGATCACGTCCTTTGCGGAAACGAGCGGCGAAGAGGTAGGTAAGTATGTAAAGGAATTTAAACAGAAAGGCATCAAGCGTCTGATCATCGATCTCAGGGATAACAGCGGCGGATATTTGAAAGCCGCAAGAGAGATCGCTTCTTATTTTCTTCCGGAAGGAACCGTGATCTTTAAGGAGCTGCATCGCAATGGCGTCTATAACGAATATACGTCTTTAGGCAGTGCAGAGGGGTATTCCTTTGATAAGATCGTGATTTTGGTCAATCATAATAGTGCAAGCGCTTCGGAAGTGCTGACCATGGCATTAAAAGAACAGCTGCAGGCTGTTGTCGTCGGTGTAAATTCTTATGGGAAAGGCACAGTGCAGACGACGCTTCCTTTTGCGGACGGAAGTTCCATCAAATATACGATGGCAGAGTGGACGTCGCCGAATGAAGTTCGCATCAACGGCATCGGTATTCAGCCGGATTATGAAGTAGAACTCGATCCGGCTATTACGATGGGGGCACCCGGTCTTGAGGAAGAGGAACGCTATCAGGAAGATACCGTCTCTCTGGCAGCAAAATCCGTACAGACGTATTTGAAATTTTTAGGGTATGACGTCGATCGTACGGATATGTATTTTTCTTTGGCATCCGCACAGGCACTGCGCAAATATCAAAGCGATAACGGTATGGAAGTGACCGGTGTGATCGATGCGGACATCGTCAGCGCTCTGCTTTCTTCCTGTTCTGTGAAATGGCATCGTGAACAGGATACGCTTGATCTGCAGATGATCAAGGCTATGGAAGTCATACGTGCCCAATAAACCGTTTGAATCTGTTTTTATAGCGGCAGTGATGAAAAGGATGATATAGCGAGAAGAGGTGGATTTTATGGATCATTTTGAATTAGTATCGGAGTATAAGCCGCAGGGTGACCAGATCAAGGCTATCCGCGAACTCGTTCAGGGGATACAGGATGGGAAAAAACAACAGGTCCTTCTCGGTGCGACAGGAACCGGTAAGACGTTTACCGTTTCCAATGTGATCGCTCAGGTAAACAAGCCTACGCTTGTTTTCGTACATAATAAAACGTTGGCTGGTCAGCTGTATTCCGAATTCAAAGAATTCTTCCCGCATAACCGCGTTGAATATTTCGTATCGAATTTTGACTATTATCAACCGGAAGCTTACCTTCCGAAAAGCGATACGTATATCGATAAAAATGCAACGACGAATATGGAGCTGGATATGCTTCGCATGGCGGCTGTCAACTCTATATTAGAACGAAGGGATACGATTATCATCGCATCCGTCGCCTGTATTTACGGAGCCAGTAATCCTGAGCAATATAAGGAGATGTTTTTTACTCTTCGCGTTGGAGAAAAAGTAGACCGCAAGGAGTTGTTAGGAAAACTGGTATCCCGGCAATATACGAGAAACGACCTCGATCTGGGCAGAGGGTGTTTTCGTGTGCGCGGGGATGTTATCGAAGTTGCCCCGGGGCATACGGATTCCTTCCTTCTTCGCATTGAACTGTTTGATGATGAGATCGAACGTATTGCAGAAGTAGATCCTCTGAGTGGAAAGACATTGAATGCCTATACGGTATATGTCGTATATCCGGCAAGCGGTTATGCTTCCAGCAAAGACGTCATGCTGCGGGCTTGTGCAACGATCAGTGAAGAGCTGGAGGCGCGGTTGGATGTTCTTGAAAAAGAAGGGAAGCTGTTGGAAAAACAGCGTTTAGAACAGCGTACCCGTTATGATCTGGAAGCGCTGCGCGAATTCGGCGTATGTCCGGGTATAGAGAACTATTCCCGCCATATCGACGGACGGAGACCGGGTGAACGGCCGTATACACTTTTTGATTATTTTCCGGATGATTTCTTGTTGATCGTAGATGAATCCCACGTATCTCTGCCGCAGATCCGCGGTATGTATAACGGTGACAGGGCGCGTAAGGAAGTGCTTGTCGATTACGGGTTCCGCCTTCCGAGTGCTTTGGATAACCGTCCGATGCGCTTTGAGGAGTTTGAAAGCATGGTTCATCAGGCGATCTTCGTATCGGCGACACCGGGAGATTACGAGCTGGAAAAGACAAACAAAGAGATTGTGGAACAGATCATCCGTCCGACCGGTTTGTTGGATCCTGTGGTGGAAGTACGTCCTACCCATGGACAGATCGACGATCTGACGGATGAGATACGGACGCGTATTGCGCGGAATGAGCGTACGCTCGTAACGACGCTCACCGTACGGATGGCGGAAGATCTGACAGCGTATTTGAAACAGATGGATTTTAAAGTCGCATGGCTGCATCATGAGGTAAAGACGATCGAGCGTACGGAGATCATACGCGATCTGCGTAAGGGGAAATACGATGTATTGATCGGTATCAACTTATTGCGGGAAGGTTTGGATATTCCGGAAGTGTCATTGATTGCCATATTGGATGCCGATAAAGAAGGCTTTTTGCGCAGTCAGCGCTCTTTGGTACAGATCATCGGGCGTGCGGCGCGAAACGCAGACGGCCATGTCATCATGTACGGTGATACGATCACCGGTTCCATGCAGTATGCGTTAGATGAGACGAACCGCCGCCGAAGCATTCAGATCGCTTATAATGAAAAGCACGGTATCGTGCCGAAGACGATCGTGAAACCGATCCATGAAGCGGTGCACAGCAAAGAAACGCAGGAGATGGCGGCTAAGTATATCCGTAAGCAATCCAAGGTATCCAAGAAAGATAAGGATAAGCTGTTGGCGAATATTGAGAAGGAAATGCGAGAGGCAGCGAAGGTGCTCGACTTTGAGAGGGCAGCGGAATTACGCGATATACTGCTGGAGCTGCGCAATTCTTAAATAGATGTATACAGGATCGGTAACACCGATCCTTTTCCATAGGAAGCATGGTATAGAGATGTCGGAAGGTGTCATATTATGGGAGACGGGAATATGGAAAAGGTTGTAAAATTTCGTGAGAAATCATCGAAATTTTATGTGTACTGGGGTATAATAAGTAAGTATATCGAGGTGATGCATATGAAACATGATTACATAGAAATCAAAGGGGCACGTGAGAATAATTTGAAAAATATCGATGTTCAGGTGCCTAGAAATAAATTCGTGATAATGACAGGGGTATCCGGTTCGGGTAAGACGTCGCTGGCGTTTGATACGATCTATGCGGAAGGACAGCGTCGGTATGTGGAGTCTTTGAGCGCCTATGCCCGGCAGTTTTTAGGCAATAGTGAAAAGCCGGATGTCGATTCTATAGAGGGACTTTCTCCGTCTATTTCCATCGATCAGAAAACAACGAGCAACAACCCGCGTTCTACGGTAGGGACCGTGACGGAGATCTATGATTATCTTCGTCTTCTGTATGCCCGCATCGGTGTTCCGTATTGTCCGACGCACCATGAACCGATCACATCCCAGACGGTAAAGCAGATGGTCGATCGCATTATGGAATTGGAAGATAAAACGCGCCTGCAGATCCTTTCCCCTGTTGTAAAGGGAAAAAAAGGAACGCACAAAGATCTTTTGGATCGTCTGCGGAAAGAAGGTTTTATCCGTGTTCGTATCGATAAAGAAACGAAGCTTCTCGAAGAGGTGGATCTGTTAGAAAAAAATAAAAAACACGATATTGATGTCGTTGTCGACCGTATCGTGAAAGGGGAGGATCGTTCTCGTATCCATGATTCTCTGGAAACGGCCCTAAAGCTGAGTGACGGCATGGCGATCGCGGCTTATGATAAGGAAGAGATCCTTTTTTCCAGCAATTATTCATGCAAGTACTGCGGATTTTCCATACCGAAGCTGGAACCGCGTCTGTTTTCTTTTAATGCACCGTTTGGCGCATGTGAGGAATGCAAGGGATTGGGCTTTACGCAAAAAGTCGATTTGGATTATCTGATGCCGGATAAAAAACTGTCCATTCGGCAGGGCGGTATCATATACTATAAAAATATCATGGGAAAGGAAAATATCGAGTGGCAGCGGTTTAAAGTACTTTTGGACTATTACCATATTGATATAGATAAGCCTTTGTGCAAGATGACGAAGAAAGAAATGGATCTGATGATGTATGGCTCTCATGATCTGATCGAATATGAAATCACGAGCAAATCCGGAAATTCCTTTAAGCGTACCGAATATATCGAGGGTGTCTGTTCGCTTATTGAACGCCGTTATATGGAAACGACATCCCAGATGTCCAGAGAGTGGTATGCGACGTTTTTGGCAGAAGCGCCTTGTCCGACTTGCGGTGGCAAGCGTTTGAATGAACAGGCTTTATGTGTGCGGATCGGCGGATTGAACATTTATGAATGGACGAAGATGTCTGTTTGTCAGGCGGTAGACTTTATGGCGCAGCTGACGCTTACAAAGCAGCAGGCGGATATTGCGGCACTCATATTAAAGGAGATCAAAGAGCGCCTGTCCTTCCTGCATAACGTGGGATTGGGATATCTGACATTGGATCGCCTTGCGGGAACATTAAGCGGCGGAGAAGCACAGCGCATTCGTTTGGCAACGCAGATCGGTTCCCGTTTAAGCGGCGTATTGTATGTATTGGATGAACCGAGTATCGGACTTCATCAGCGGGATAATGACCGTTTGATCGCGACGCTGAAAAATATGCGCGATCTCGGCAATTCCTTGATCGTCGTAGAGCACGATGAGGATACGATGCTCGCTTCGGATTATATTATCGATATCGGGCCGGGTGCGGGTATCCATGGCGGAGAGGTCGTTGCTTACGGGACACCGAAAGAAGTCATGGAGAATGAAAATTCCATTACCGGTCAGTATTTGAGCGGTAAGCGAAAGATCGAGATCCCTTCTGAGCGCAAGAAGGGAAACGGAAAATATTTGGAAGTCGTAGATGCATATGAGAATAATCTGAAACATGTTAATGTAAAGATGCCGTTAGGCGCTTTTAACGTCGTGACCGGTGTAAGCGGAAGCGGGAAGTCTTCGCTTGTGAATGAGATCATCTATAAAGAGATCGCTCATGAGCTCGGCAGGGTTCGTTTAAAGCCGGGGAAACATAAAAAGATCAAGGGGATCCGCAATATCGATAAGATCATTGAAATATCCCAGGATCCGATCGGTCGTACGCCTCGCAGTAATCCGGCGACGTATACCGGTGTATTTGATGATATCCGTGATCTGTTTACGCAGACGCCGGAAGCGAAGATGCGCGGATATGAAAAGGGAAGGTTCTCTTTTAATGTGAAGGGGGGACGCTGTGAGGCATGTCAGGGAGACGGTATTTTACGTATTTCCATGCATTTTTTGCCGGATGTATTCGTCCCTTGTGAAGAGTGCGGCGGCAAGCGCTATAATGAAGAGACATTGCAAGTTACATATAAAGGGAAAAATATTTATGATGTGCTGGAGATGAGCGTGGAGGAAGCGATCGATTTCTTTGCGAATATGCATAAGATCAAACATAAGTTGCAGACTTTGAAAGATGTCGGGTTGGGATATATCAAACTCGGGCAAAGTGCGACGACGCTTTCCGGCGGTGAAGCACAGCGTGTGAAGCTGGCAAGCGAACTGCAGCGCAAGGCGACGGGGAAAACGCTGTTTATTTTGGATGAGCCGACGACCGGACTGCATACGCATGATGTGCGCAAATTGCTGGAGGTATTGCAGCGTATCGTAAATAACGGCGATACCGTGCTTGTTATCGAACATAATTTGGATGTGATCAAATGTGCGGATCATATTATTGATATCGGACCGGAAGGCGGCGATGAAGGCGGACAGATCATCGCATGCGGGACACCGGAAGAAATTGCAGAAGTTGAAGAGAGCCATACGGGAAGATATTTGGCTAAGATCCTGAAAAGAGGTTAATTATGGAAGACGAAAGAAAAACGAAGGTAAGAGATATCATTGAATCTTTTCATTTTCGTCAGATATGCGGCGATGATGCATCTTTAGACAGAGAGATCGTGATTGCGGATACCAATCGTCCCGGTCTGGAACTTGCCGGTTTCTTTGATTTCTCGCAAGTCAAACGACTCGTCATACTGGGAGATAAAGAAATTGCCTATATTCAGACGATGACCAAAGAGCGGCAGGAGAAATCTTTTGATTTCCTTACCGATGAGGCAACGCCTGCGATCATCATTTCTAAGGGACATGATTGTCCGCCGATCTTGAAGCTGGTAGCCGAAAAGAAGAATTTTCCGATTTTCAGCAGTGGGTTCCCTACCTATCGGCTCATTACGGATATTACGACATTCTTGGATGAAAAGCTTGCGCCCAGCAAATATATTCACGGCGGCTTGTTGTCGATATACGGCAAAGGCGTGCTGATCCGCGGGGAAAGCGGTATGGGAAAAAGCGAGATCGCTTTGGAACTCATCAAGCGCGGACATCTTTTAGTTGCCGATGACCGAGTAGATTGCTACCGCATTCATAATAAGATCGTCGGCAAAGCGCCGGAGCTTTTGCAGGGAATGTTGGAAATACGCGGTATCGGGGTGATCAATGTATCCCGCATGTTTGGCGTAAGTTCTGTATTATCGAAGGCGGAAGTGGATTTTGAAGTGCTGTTGGAACCTTGGAAACCGGATGCCGATTATGACCGCGTAGGGATCGAGGAAAAGAAGTACGATGCGATTTTAGGCTTGGATGTGCCGAAGATCATCCTTCCGGTACGTGAAGGACGTTCTATGGCAGTGATCATCGAATCTGCGGTAACGAATTTCATGCTGAGTGAGATGGGCATGGATAATGCGAAGGAATTTGAACAGCGGGTTTTGGATTATATTGAAAAGAATGCGCAGGAGGGGTTATGACATTATTTCCGGATGCAAAAACAGTGATATCGTTTGATTTTTTAGGACTGAGCGTCACCTGGTATGCGGTATTTGTGCTGAGTGCGGCGTTCGTCTGTTATTATCTGTCGATCAGAACATTGAAAAAATGGGGTTATAAAACGGATATATTCGAAGATTTCTTCTTTTATATGCTGCCGATTTCCATCATCGGTGCCCGTATATGGTATGTGGTGTTTGAATGGAACAATCAATATGCGGCGAATCCGATCTCTGCGCTATATATATGGAATGGCGGAATTGCTATTCACGGCGGTGTGATTGCGGCTTTTCTTTTCGGCCTTTGGTATTTTAAGGGAAAAGGTGTCAACGGTATTCGCATATGCGATGCGATCATGCCGAATCTTCTTATCGCGCAGGCGATCGGAAGATGGGGGAATTTTGTAAATCAGGAAGCTTACGGAGAGATCGTTTCAGAGAGTTTTTATGATGGCTTTCCTTCTTTTATCAAGGAACAGATGTTTATCGGAGGTCAGTACCGGCAGCCTACTTTTTTATTTGAAGGTATCGGTAATTTAATCGGGTTTGTGCTGATCGTATTCGTATATCGCAAATATGGAAGAAGGAAACGTGGAGATATGGCACATGCCTATATAGCGTGGTATGGTCTTGTCCGCCTGATTGTGGAAGGCATGCGTACGGATTCTTTGATGCTTGGTGGTCTTCGTGTCGCTCAGTTGATTTCGATCATCGGTATCGTTATCGGTGTGCTTGGTATCCTCGGTGTGTGGGATCGTCTGTTTTCCAATTACTGGCTGTTTCATAAAGAAAAGCCGGTTGTGCTGTTTGATTTGGACGGGACGCTTTTGGATACGAAGGAACTTATTTTTGAAAGCTTTCGCTACGTGTTTAAAAATCATAAACCGGAATATACTTTAAGTGAACAAGAATTGAATTCGTTTTTAGGGCCTACCTTAAAGCAGACGATGGAGCGTTATTTTGATCCTTCTTTGACAGAGGAACTGATTGAAGAATATCGCCGGCATAATCATGAGTATCATGATGCATATGTAAAGCCATTTGCGGGAGCGAAAGAGACGTTGGAGTACTTGAAGGAGCATGGATATCCTTTGGGTATTGTTTCCAATAAGAAAAAAGAGACGATCCAGCATGGTTTGGTTTCCTGCGGTTTGGATCCTTATTTTGATGTGATTGTCGATTGTGATGATGTGGATCAGCCGAAACCGGATCCGCAGGGTCTTTTAAAAGCATGTGAATTGTTGTATCACGGGCATGATGATATGATTTACATAGGTGACAGTGTCAGCGATATCGAAGCGTGTAAGAATATGGCCGGATTTTCTATAGCGGCATGTTTTGATCCGGATCGGGAGGAAGCATTGAAAGAAGCGAAGCCTTGCCGATGCATTCATCAGCTTCAGGATGTGATCGATATTGTAAAGGAGGATGCGGAATGGAGCGACAATACGATTTATTGATTATCGGAGCAGGGCCGGCAGGCATGTCCGCCGCGATCTATGGCTCTCGTGCAGGGTTGAAAACAGCCATGCTGGAAATGGGAGCACCGGGAGGAAAGCTGGTAAAAACATCGGAGATCAGTAACTGGCCGGGTATTATCGAAACGGATGGCGCTAAGCTTGCCTATGATATGTTTCAGCATTCTACCAACTTCGGAGCGGAGTTTTTATATGGAAGCGTCGTAAAGATCGAAGACGGAGAATGGAAAACAGTCGTTTGCGATGACGGAAGCAGCTATGAAGCAAAGGCGGTTATCGTTGCGACGGGAACGAATGAACGGCAGATGAATATTCCCGGAGAGGCGGAAAATATCGGTCGTGGCGTATCGTATTGTGCGGTATGTGACGGTGCGTTTTTCAAACATCAGGAAGTATGTGTGATCGGCGGCGGAAATTCGGCGCTGGAAGAAGCGAAATATCTGACACAGTTTGCGGATAATGTGCATATCATTATTCGCCGTGATGTGTTCCGTGCCGATGAGATCATTCAGAAAAGCATAGAGAATGAGGAAAAGATACATGTTATCCGTAATAGCATACCGATCGAGGTAAAGGATGACGGTATGCGGGTAACGGGTCTAGTCATTCAGAATGTGCATACAAAGGAAACGCAGGAGATCGCTGCGCATGGTATTTTTCCGTATATCGGTTTAGATCCGGCAACGTCGTTTTTAAAGGGATTGGACGTGCTTGATGAGTACGGATATATGCTGGTAGATGAAAACTGTGAAACACGTGTGAAAGGCCTGTATGGGGCCGGAGACGTCATTGCGAAGAGACTGCGGCAGGTCGTAACGGCAACAAGCGACGGAGCGATTGCGGCACAGCACGCCTTTCATGAGATAAAGGGAATTTAATAATAAAAGGGTCATTTCAATCGCAGGAATAACTCTTTTAAAATTTTAGATGATCGAAGAGATATTGTTTTTTGTTTGATGACCTAGTATAAGGAAGTCGTGAGTTTTTGAAAGGAGCCTCTTTATGGCAATTAGACCTCCTAATTTAAAAGGGATGAGCTGCAGCTCATCCCTTTTCCGATCTTATATCGGTTAGCAATTAGTAAGCAAAGTATATAGTGTAAAAGACATTTATACAAGTAATTTATGAAATATATAAAACAGGATTAGATTTTATGCATCTACGGTATTCGTTAGATTTACAGTCCAGCTTCCGGAGCGGTAGCGGCGCATACCGATGAAGATGCGGACGATCTGTTCTATTTGGATGATCAAAAATACAAGTGCGATATTCGTCATCTGCATGACGTGGACGAGGAAGAATGCCAAGGGCAGACCGACAAGCCACATGATACCGCTGTCCAGAAATGAGAGCATTTTACTGTCACCGCCTGCACGCAATGTAGAAAATATGATAACGATAAACAAACGCAGGCTGATCTTAATAGAGAAAACTTGCACAATGGTAACTGCCAGCGCTATAACGGCATCATCCTGCAAAGCAAATACAGCAACCATCGGATAGGCAAACAGATGAATGATAATGATGGAGAGAACGGCGAGCATACATGCCATGCCGACAAAGTAATCACCTTGTTCTTTGGCTTTCTGCACATCGCCGCTCCCTAAGGTATTGCCGATGATAGCAGCTGTTGCATTGCTGATGCCCATAACGACGAAAAAGAAAACATCTGATATCTTCTGTCCGACATAGTAGGCTTCCATAGAATGAGAACCGAGAGAGCCGAAGGCCTTGATGAATAAGGTCGTGCCAAAACCGAACATCAGTTCGTTTATGATCAATGGAGATATCCGGTGCAGGATCTGTTTCAGGAACATAGGATCAAAGGAAAACATTTCGGTCCATGTTCCTATAAACGGCTGATGGGTAGAATAGGCATAGAAGATATGGATCAAAAGAGCAAGGGATTGTGCGATGAGCGTACCTAATGCCGCACCTTGAATACCTAATTCAGGAAAAGGACCGATGCCGAAGATAAACAGGTAATTCATGATACAGTTGGCAAGCATAGCGAAAACGGAAATGATCAACGGGATAAGTGTTTTATGGATGCTGCGGTAAACATAGCTGAAAGCAAACGTCAGAGAGCTTGGCAGATAAGAAAGCATGGCGATCTGCAAATAGATGAGACCGCTGTCGACAATCCGGGCATCCGGCATATAGAAATGCAGGATGGAAGAACCGAAGAAAAGCGCCAACAGCATCCAGAACAATCCATTGATAAATGCAAGTACAAGACTGAGACCGAAAGTCCTTTTTAGATTGCGGTCATCTTGTGCTCCGTAAAACTGTGCCGCAAAGATACCGGTACCGCCGATGGCTCCATAGGCGACGTCACTACATAGGACATCGATCTGTGCCGCAGTCCCTACAGTGGTTACTTCGCCGATCCAGGATACCATGAGAGAATCTACGATCCCCATACAGCTGCCGAGCAACTGCTGCATAGCGAGAGGAACGGCAATCTTGGAAGCCTGCACATAGAAATTTTTCGGCCCTCGATAGCGCCGCAAATATCTTTTCATTTCTTCACACCCCTTTCCTCTGTTGCGATAGTAAAATTATAGTACTTTTATAAGGTTTGTAAATATGCTTACATCAATTTATGGGATGCTGCATCGGATGTGGTAATATATTATAATAAAAGAAAAAAGGAGGTCGTTTTATGGAGATTGTACAAGGTGAAAAGCGGATAGAAGTGAATATTGATTCCTATGAGTTTCCATATGATGAAAAAGGAATGAAGGATGATAATAACTGGTTGAATGTAAAGGTGTTTTGGGAAGATGAGGTCGTACGGAAAGAGGGGATCGTCCCATGTCTTTTGACAGAAGAGCTGAAGGAGATAACGGAAGATATCGAAGACTTTCTTACAAATGGCGAAGAGAGCTATGCTTCGGATCTGCGAGAGAAAAATCTCGTCATTAAAATGAAAACGTATCAAGAGGATATCGCTTTTTATATATCTTTTTTATTTAAAAATGAGAATGAGCCTTATGTGCTTGTCAAGCAGATGAAAAAAGAGGAAATAACGGAAATATTGCATGACCTGAAACAGCAGATGTATAAATTTCCCATTCGGTAAACAAGTTAATGATAGTATGATGCGGACAGCTGTGGTAAAATAATGCAAGAGGTGGTATATGTGAGCGAACAAAATGTATTATTGATAACCGGTATGTCCGGCGCAGGAAAGACGACGGCAATGGCGATTTTGGAAGATATGGGCTATCACTGTATCGATCAATTTCCCGTTCAGCTGCTGTCATCGTTAGGGAAGCTCATCAATTCTCAGACCGATTCCCGTTATTCTCGTTTGGCGCTTGCGACAACTGCCCTGGATTATCCGAAGTTCCTTAATTATTTTGAGAATATCGGCTGCAATGTGCGCGTCATCTTTCTGGATGCATCTAATGAGAAGCTGTTGCTTCGCTATAAATTTACAAGAAGGCATCATCCGATGATGATCGATGGCAAAGCCAATACGTTGGAAGAGGCGATCGAAGTAGAACGTGATATGTTTGACAGTCTGAATGAGAGGGCGGTTCTTCATATCGATACGACGAAGCTTTCGCAGCAGGAATTGAAGACGATCTTATTGGAAAAGTTTTCTTTAGTGAATAAACCGGTTTTTTCGATTTCCTTTGTTTCCTTCGGATTTAAGCACGGAGTTCCGTTAGATGCGGATTTCATCTTTGATGTGCGCTATCTGCCGAATCCTTATTATGTGAGCGAATTAAAGGAAAAGACCGGTGATGATGCTGAAGTTTATGAATATGTAATGAAGTTTGATGAAACGAAGGAATTGCTGAAAAACCTCCAGCAGTTTTTGGATTTTGTGTTCCGTCAATATAAGATAGAAGGGAAGAGCCATGTAACGGTATGCGTGGGATGTACGGGAGGACATCACCGCAGCGTTTCGGTTACCAATTGGCTGTATGATTATTATAAAAGCCAGTATTATTGTTTTAAATCACATCGCGATAAGAAAGTGAGATAATGTTTATGAAACATGTTGTCGTAATCGGCGGAGGTCATGGACTAGCGGTGATATTGCGAGGGATCAAGCACCTTGCGGATATCAAGCTGTCCGCCATCGTTACCGTTGCGGATGATGGTGGCAGTACCGGGCGTCTTCGCCAGCAGTATCAGATTCCGGCTATGGGCGATATCCGCAATGTCATGTGTGCGATGGCAGAGTCGGAAACCTTGTTGTCATCTTTGATGAACTATCGCTTTGAAGGCGATGAGGGAGATGTGGCGGGACATAATCTGGGCAATTTGATTTTGACTGCGCTGTCACAAAGCTGCGGCAGTTTTATGGATGCGATCCAGACCTTTTCAAAAGTATTGAAGGTCAAGGGAGATATCATTCCTTCTACAACGGATATCATCACGCTATATGCGGTTATGGAAGATGGGACGATCGTTCGCGGAGAAAGCAATATACCGACCATAGATAATCATATTCGTCATGTATTTTATGATCGTCCGATCAATGCATCGCGGCAGGCGATCAAAGCCATTCATGACGCAGATTATATCATCTATGGCATCGGCAGTTTGTATACGAGTATCATGCCGAATCTGATCATTGAGGAAATTCGGGAAGAACTGCGCCGCTGTCATGCGAAAAAGGTCTACTTTTGCAATGCGATGACCCAACCGGGAGAAACGGATAATTACACTTTGGAAGAGCATGTACATGCGATTTGTGAGCATACGTTTCCTCATGCGGTGGATATCGTAGTTACGCATGATAATACCATTCATACCGATGTGCTGGATCATTATATGCGGGAAGGCAGTAAAGAGGTAAGAGCAGTTTTAAAAGAGCATTCTTACGAGCTGATGAAAAGGGATATACTGAAGTTTGAGGATGGACTTATACGTCATGATTCCAATAAGATTCGTGATGTTGTCGATGAGATATTGAGGATGTAATACGATGTCATTTACTACAGATATAAAGGCGGAGATATGCGCGAATGAGCTGCATGACTGCTGCCGCAAAGCAGAAGCGGCAGCGCTTGTGCAGATGTGTTCCACATGGAATTTCACTTCGGAAGGGATGCATCTGAAAATACAGACGGAAAATGCCAATACGGCGAAACGCATATGGAAGCTATTAAGAGAGATGTTTCATGTCGATGCGCAGCTTTCGGTGCTTCGTAAGATGAAACTGAAAAAAAACAATATTTATGTAATACGCGTCAGCGGACGCGTTTCCGATATTTTGCACGAACTGGAGATCTTTACCGATAAAGGGCTGCAAACGCATCCCAGCGGCAAGATGGTACGTAAAGAATGCTGTGCCAGAGCGTATTTGGCAGGGGCGTTTCTGGCGGGAGGCTCTATCAATTCACCGCAGAAAAGCAATTATCATCTGGAGATCGCAGCGGATCAGAAGGAACATGCGCAGTTCATATGTCATCTGATGCAGCGGTTTGATCTTCCGGCCAAGTGTATCCGCCGTCGAAACAAGGAAGTAGTCTACTTGAAGGCCAGTGACAAGATCTCGGATTTTTTGCGCTGTGTCGGTGCGAGCGATGCTTTGTTCGCTTTTGAGGATATGCGCATTCAAAGAGATTTCATGAATTCTTTGACTCGTCTGGATAATTGCGAACTGGCAAATGAAATGAAGAGTATCTCCGCAGCGAAGAAACAGCTGGAGGATATCGACTGGATCGATAATTATCAGGGATTGGATGCTTTGCCGCAGAAATTGCAAAGCGTAGCTTTTTTGCGAAGAGATCATCCGGAAGCGAGTTTGAATGAGCTGTGCGATGCGTATTATCAGAAATATCAGGAAGCGATATCTAAATCGGGGATGAAACATCGTCTGTCGAAGATCAAAGAGCTGGCAAATCAATATCGAAGTGAATAAACAAAAGCAAAAGGCGCACAATAGAAATGGTGATGTTATGAAACTGTTAGCCATACTCTATGCTGCGCTTTTTCCTTTTCTGCATGAAACGGTGTATACGGCTACCCTGACTTCTTGTGAGCCGGGGAAGATCGTTATCAATTCACAAGGGGAAGATATGATCGTTTCCTTATTTAATTTGAATATCATCAGTGAAAAGGGGTGGACGCGCACATGTACGATGTTGGAAGACGCAAAGGAAATCACATTCGAGATCGATTCCACATCGAAGATCGATGAACCGGTCCCGGTGTATCTCTTTGCGGATGGCAAGTTTATTCAGGAAGAGATCATTCGCAATGCGGAAGGATACAGCATTATCCATAATCCGGAATATAAATATCAGAAGCGTTTGGAAAAGTTAACGCAGACGTCTGCCGCTATGGCTGTTCCTCATGATGACGTTGAAACAGAGCATAGCCGTTCCTATGGTTTTATCTATCTCGTCGTCTTTATCGCCCTTTGGTTGGTATTGTATTATCAGCTTTTTTATAAAGGGCGTCATTCGAAGAAAAAGACGGTTGCTCATTCATAAGTCTACTTTCTTTCTGTATGAAAACATGGTATGATATATTCCACAGAGCATAGTGAAAGAGAGGTAGTCTATGGAAAGTATCTTGTCCATTTTCATCATGGTTCTTCTGTTTTTTGTCGTGATTTATATCCTTCCATACCTGCTGATCGTTCTGATACCTTTGTATCTCATATATTCGATCTATGCTGTCCATCGCCGCCGCAAGATGATGGATGAACAGCAGCAGTATTATCAGGATTATCAAAGACAACAGAATGACCGACCGTATACTTCTTCGAAAAAGGCATCGGATGATGTCATTGACGTAGAATATACGGAAACGGAAGAAAAGTAGAGGAATTGCTATGATCAAGGATATCCAGAAAGAAGATCTGGAGGGAATCAGAGCCTTGTGGTATCAGTCTCATCCGGAACAGCAGCAGGAATATATCGATTTCTATTTTCAAAATGAATTTTTCAAGACGCACTGCATCGTATGCGAGCAGGACGGGAGGATCATATCCAGTCTGGCGATGAAGGAGCATGTGATGTCGTTTTTAAATCGGAAGCTGCTTGTTTCTTATTTGGAGGGAGTTGCGACACTTCCGGATTACCGCAGACGCGGACATATGCATGAGCTTATGAATGTCGCGCTTGATGAAGTGAGCCATAATCATCTGATCACATTAACAAGGGCCTTGAATCCTAAGATATTTGAACCGTATGGTTTTGAAACGGTATGTTATCATAAATTTTATACGATATCCCGTCGGCATTTGGATATCGCTGCTTCCGGTGTATCCCATCAATATGATATTCAGGAACTGCTGGATGTCTATGAGGAATATACAAAGCATTTTGATGGCTGCATACAGCGTGATATAGCCTATTATCGGCGGTTTGTCGAAAGATCGATGCTGCAAAACGGCAATATATGTGTATGCCGTGATGCAAAGGGGAATCTCAGCGGTTATGCGGCGTATCACCGGATGGATGAACAGGCGGAGATCCATGAGATCATCTATCTGGATTCTGCATCTTTTATGAAGCTTGCGGCATATGTATGCGGCAATGAAGATGAAGTGAGCGTTCAGGTGTCACAAGCAGAGCGCATCGAAATGCTGTTTCCTTTAGCGATCGGCAAGCGTCAGCGTTTCCTCATGGCGAGGATCAATAATTATGAATTGTTCAATAAGCTGTTTAATACAAAGGCGGAAACGGTGACGGAAGCATTCGCTCTGATGAAAAAACCGATCATGAATAATGAATATTATTAGCTTTATATAAGATGTCGTTAAGGCATCTTTTTTTGTCAGAAGCAAATACAGCACGAGATATCTGTGACAGAAAATGTAAGCGGTTTGCGTTTTTCATCAGGAATGCTATAATAATAACATGTGATTGGTGAGTTTGATTCTCATCTGGAAAGGCAGGAACTATATTGAAACAGTTAAATGAAAAAGTAGCGATTGTTACTGGAGCTGGACAGGGAATCGGTAAAGGGATTGCTCTTTGTCTGGCAAAACGCGGTGTTAAGGTCGTATGTACGGGAAGAAGACCGGAACCGATCGAAGCTACGGTTGCAGAGATCAAAGAAGCAGGCGGAGAAGCGTTTGCGATGACATGTGATTCCGCAGATCGTGATCGTGTAAAAGAAGTTGTACAGAAAACCGTGGAAACGTATGGAACGGTGGATGTTGTTGTCAACAACGCACAAGCAGTTGCCAAATCCGCACCGGTAGAGGAAGTGACGTATGATCTGATGTACCTGGCATGGAGTACCGGTACGATCGGTTCTTTGAATTTCATGCAGGAATGCTTCCCGTATATGAAGGAACAGCATGAAGGACGCGTCATTAATTTCGCAAGTGCTACGGGTATGTTCGGATATGCCGGTAATCTTGCATACGGCTCTAACAAAGAAGCGATCCGCGGACTTACGAAGATCGCCGCAAAAGAGTGGGGTCAGCATGGCATTACGGTAAACTGCGTATTACCTGGCGCAGAATCACCGGCAGCCAAGGAATGGGCAAAGAAATTCCCGGAAAAATATGAAGCGATTCTTCAGCAGCAGCCGATGCGCCGCTTGGGAGATGCAGAGACGGATATCGCACCGGTGATCGCTTTCTTAGCCGGACCGGATTCCTGCTATTACTCAGGACAGTGTCTGCTTTTGGACGGAGCATATTCTATAGCGCCATAATCTGAAATTGAAAAGGTGTAGCACATAAGTAGCTACACCTTTTTCTATAGATGAGAAGATCAAATGATGGAGTCGATCAGTCCGTATTCCTTAGCTTCTTCTGCATCCATGTAATAGTCGCGGTCACAGTCTATGGTTATGGTTTCCATATCCTTGCCGGTCTGTTTGCATAAGATCCGGTACAATTTATGCTTCATCTTCTGCATGTGCGCCGCGGCGATCTCCATATCTTTTGCCTGCCCCTGCATGCCGCCTAATGGCTGATGGATCATGACTTCGCTGGAAGTGAGAGCGCATCGCTTGCCTTTAGCACCTGCACATAGAAGAACGGCAGCCATGCTGGCACACATACCCATCGCGATCGTCTGAACATCGCACTTGATATAATTCATCGTATCATAGATCGCCAGGCCAGCGCTGACGGAACCGCCCGGTGAATTGATATACATGAGGATCGGTTCGCTTCCGGTTGATGATAGGTATAACAGCTGTGCGCAGATGGAGGATGACATCGTATCATCGATTTCTCCTGTCAGTATGATGATCCTTTCTTTCAGCAGGCAGGAGTATAAGTCGTATACTCTTTCTGCACTGGCATTTCTTTCAATGATGGTCGGTACGATTACCATGGTATCACTCCTGTCCATATAGATTATGCTCCATCTGTTCTGTTTAATACAATATGCGGTTGAAGTTCATGCAGTTTATTTCGAATAAGAATGTTGAAAATATAGAAGAAGAGGATATAATATAAGTATCTGAGTGAACAGGTGGAGACATCTGAAAAGGGGCAAGTGGTAGCTTGTCCCTTTTAAAATGGGAGGCTCTGAGTGAAAGACTCAAGAGTAAGACGGTTGGGCTCTCATAGATCGGTTATATTACCGCCTTAATAAAGCGGCGGTAATCACAAGGATCAGATAGAGTATAATCAAGTACTCCATATTGCCTTCCTTTCTGAGTGCCTTTCAGGTCTCATAAAGTTACCTCCTCGATAATCTCTTACACATCGATCGTTGAATTTCCTAAAAATTTTTTGATTTTTTCAGGTGATAAAAATTTCGGGAAGGAGGATCCTTATCCGTCTTGAAGTGAAACTTTTCACAATTGACATTTCTTTTGAAAGACACTATAATAAATATGGCAAAAAGGAGGACTTTTAAAACATGACTGTAAAAGTTGCTATTAATGGTTTTGGACGTATTGGACGTCTTGCATTCAGACAGATGTTTGGTGCAGAAGGATATGAAGTTGTTGCGATCAACGACTTGACAAGCCCTAAGATGCTTGCACATTTGTTAAAATATGATTCCGCTCAGGGAACCTATGCATTGGCTGATAAGGTTACAGCCGGTGAATCTTCTATTACAGTAGATGGTAAGGAAATTGAAATCTATAAAGAAGCAGATGCAGCAAATCTGCCTTGGGGTAAATTAGGTGTGGATGTTGTATTGGAATGTACTGGTTTCTATACATCAAAAGAAAAAGCTTCTGCACATATCAAAGCAGGCGCTCGTAAAGTCGTTATCTCTGCACCTGCAGGAAATGATCTCCCTACGATCGTTTATAATGTAAACCACACAAACTTGAAGCCGGAAGATACGGTTATCTCCGCAGCTTCTTGTACGACGAACTGCTTGGCACCTATGGCGGATGCTTTGCATAAACTGGCTCCGATCCAGAGCGGTATCATGACGACGGTTCATGCTTATACCGGTGATCAGATGACATTGGACGGACCTCAGAGAAAAGGTGATCTGCGCCGTTCACGTGCAGCTGCCGTAAATATCGTTCCTAACTCTACTGGTGCTGCTAAAGCAATCGGTTTGGTAATTCCGGAACTGCAGGGGAAACTGATCGGTTCTGCTCAGCGTGTACCGACTCCTACAGGATCAACGACGATTTTGGTTGCTGTTGTAAAAGGAAAAGTTACGGTTGATGAGATCAACGCCGCTATGAAAGCCGCTTCTAACGAAAGCTTCGGTTATAATACGGATGAGATCGTATCCAGCGATGTTATCGGTATGCGTTACGGTTCCCTGTTCGATGCTACACAGACGATGGCGATCGACATGGAAGACGGCAATACGCAGGTTCAGGTCGTTTCTTGGTATGACAATGAAAATTCATACACAAGCCAGATGGTTAGAACGATCAAATACTTCAGCGAATTGGCTTAATGATTTATGTGTAAAGAAGAGTCTTCGGACTCTTTTTTCTTGCAATTTTCATTCTTGTATATATAATGAAGACTATAAAGGATAGAAGACGAAGACATCGGAGGGTATGGCACATGCTGGATAAGATGGTTAACGATTAACTGTCTTGTTCAGCTTTTTATGTGGTGGTGCTTTTGATGAAGACAACAGAGATCACACAGGGAAGTCTGATGAAAGCGATGCTGCCGTCTACGATTGTGGCACAAAATATGGGAGCTGGGACCGAAGCGGGCGTTAAAGCGCTTCGTATCGGCATTGCGTCCGCTTTCTCAGTTCTTTCCTGCTCTTTTTGTGGACGGCAGTTTCTTCGTAATCGATTTTACAGCTTTTTAAAGCGTAGGAAGAGATTATCTTCGCAGGATATCAGTATTTTCGCTTTGATTTTTTGCTGGCAGCATTCGGATTTGCGATGAACGGTATAACGGCTTTGGTCTTTATACGTATACTATTGATGTATAATTTACGTACATACAGCCGGAAAGTCTTGTTGGCGTTGGAACGGAAATACCTATGTCTGCCTTGATTTCTGTTATGCTCGCTCTTATGTAAAAGGGAAATGGAAAAGTGGAATATTGGTAAATGTTAGCAATCGTATATCATCATAAGTATTGTATAATAACAGTGAGGTGAAGGTTATGGCAGAAAGAAGCACGAAGGATAAGATATTGGACTATTATCTGGGGAAAGAAAAGCCGGTGGATTTTGAGCATAATGAAGTGTTCACGGCCGGATATATCGCGAATGTGGTAAACGCCAGCCGCAGTGTCGTTTCACAGTATTTAAATGAGTATCATGAAGAAGGGATACTCGTTAAGATCAATACGCGTCCCGTGGTCTATCTGCATAGAGAAAAGTTTTGCGAAGCATTTCATACGGAACTGACGATGAACACGTATGATTCGATTAAAGAAGCGAGAGAGGAAAGCGAACGTAACCGTGTGCAGGATACTGCTTTTGATGCTCTTGTCGGTGTCAGGGAGTCTTTGATGTATTGTGTGGAACAATGCAAGGCTGCCATTTCCTATCCGGGAAACGGTCTGCCGCTTTTATTGCAGGGGCCGACAGGAACGGGAAAGAGCTTCATCGCGCAGCTGATGTATGATTATGGTGTGGAGAAAGGGATCTTGTCCAAGGAAAGCCGTTTTATTACGGTCAACTGTGCGGAGTATGCGAATAATCCGGAATTTCTTATCACGAATTTATTCGGTTATAAAAAAGGTGCTTATACGGGAGCTGACAAAGATAAAGAAGGATTGATCGCTTTGGCGGATGGTGGCGTGCTCTTCATGGATGAAGTGCATGGCTTGAAGCCGGAATGTCAGGAAAAGATATTTCTGTTTATGGATAAGGGCATTTATCATATGGTAGGGGATAATGATACGTGGTATCATGCGAAAGTGCGGATGATCTTTGCGACGACGGAGAATCCGGATACGGTATTGCTGAAAACGCTTCTTAGAAGGATCCCGATCGTTGTAAAGATACCGTCTTTGCAGGAGCGTCCGGTTCAAGAGAAAAAGGAACTGATCTATCGTATTATTTCTTATGAACAGGAAAAGATCCGTCGCATGATTCGTATTTCATCATTGGCCTATCAGATCGTGGAATCTCATACGTACAACGGAAATATCGGGGAACTGAAAAACTGTATCCGTTCCAGTGTCGCCAATGCTTTTTTAAGGAATTCCGCAGATGAAACAGTGGATCTGCATATCTATGATCTACCGCAGAGCATGCTTCAAAATGAAAGCATGAATCGAAAATTTCATGAATTTGATGATAAGACGATGCTGGAAGCAGGAGCCATTATGGCCAGAGTATACAGTGAAAGCAAACTATTTACGTTCCAGCAGCAGATCATTCGTGAATTCATGTCGTATCAGAAAAAGGAGATCACCCAGACGGAATATTATGAACGCATCTTTCAGAAGATGGAACAGTATATCGATTTTCTCTTTTTTGATGAAGGTGCGGTAGCATCTCCGAAGGTGCAATTGACCAATGCTTTACTGATGAACATCTTTGAGATCATCTTTCATAAATACAATATGGAAAAGCTATCTAATAATGAGATAACGACGCTTGTGAAATTCATACAGGATTATTCCAATAATATTCCGGTATGCAGTGGTCTGTATCGGAAATATAAAAAAGAAGTTACCCTGATGATAGAAGAGATAAAAGATCAATATCCGATCGATTACAATATCATCAATGATCTGTGTCAGCTGTTAAATGACAGTTTGAATATAAAAGCGGATATCTTATTGATGATCGATCTCTTTATGTTTTTTCGTTATATACGCAGGGATCTGCAGCCGGCGCAAATACCGGGTATCATCATCGCTCATGGCTATTCCATTGCCAGCAGCATTGCGGAAGTTGCCAATCAGCTGCTGCGTCAGAAGATATTTGATGCGATCGACATGCCGATTGAAAGTGATATCGAGGTTATCGCTCATAAACTGAGCGAGTATTTGAAACGGATGGAAGGCTGTAAGGAAATCGTCGTCATGGTAGATATGGGGTCTTTGGAGGATATTCATGAATATATGGGTCATTTCAAACATATGGATATCGGAATCATCAATAATGTTACGACGAAACTGGCGTTGGATATCGGTTCCATGATCATGGAAGGCGCTACGATACGCAATATTTTAGAAGAAGCCAGTGAGCGCAACAAGCATAACTACGTGATCGTGGAAAACCGGGAAAAGCGCAATGTTATCCTTTCTGTTTGCGAGACCGGCATCGGTACTGCGGAAAAGATTTCCGATCTGATCGAACAGAGCTTTCCAAACGAGGTAGATGTAGATATCATTCCATATGACTATCACAGTCTGACGACAATGGGCATGAATTCCCCGGTATTTGAAAAGTATCATGTTTTGTTTATCGTAGGAACGAGAAGTCCCAAGATTGAGGGCATTCCGTTTATATCTATCGAAGAACTGATCGAACAGCACAGCATGGAGAGGATCAATGCGCTGTTTGAAAGTCTCATGAGCGAAAAGGAAATACAGCTGTTTAATAAAAACATGATCAAGTATTTTTCATTGGATAATCTGTTGTCGTATCTGACGATTTTGGATTCCCGGCGCATTGTGGATAGCGTGGAGGAGATCATTGGCTATATGCAGAAGAAACTGGATATCCGCTTGTCCAGCGGTACGATCTGTGGACTGTATGTTCATATCAGCTGTCTGATCGAGCGTTTGATTATTGATAAGTACATCATCAATTTTGAACATGAAGAGGAATTTATCCGTGATCATCAGGATTTCATTCAAATCGTTAAAGATAGCTTTAAGGATGTGGAAGAGTGCTATAATGTAAAAATTCCGATCAGTGAGATCGGGTACTTATACGAGTATTTTTATAACGGGAATAGTGTTGAAGGGAAAGTGAGCAGTGTTGAAAATAGGGCGAGATTTAATGAAGATCAGCTGAGTGTATTTGATGAAGATTAAAAAAGAGATGTAAAAATTTTTCGATGAATAAAGGGTTTATGTAATAAAAACGTGTTGACGAAAAGGAGTTGGCACGTTTTTTGCTTATATAAAAGTGAAAGCGATTGCAATCGATGAAGAATGGAGGAGTATTATTTGAGAAAGGTGATTTTAGCATCTCATGGCAGTCTGGCTGAGGGGATGTATTCCGCAGTGAAGATGATTATGGTAAACTGCGAAAATATTTCCGCCTATGGGTTGGATACCTATGGAAACCCGTCGGATATTTATGAGATCGTGCGTGATGAGATTATACAACATCCGGAAGATGAGTATATTATCTTGTGCGATATCAACGGCGGCAGCGTTCATAGCCATCTGATGCAGCTATGTACGAATAAGAATGTTTATCTGATTGTCGGCATGACATTGGGAATGGTTTTGGAGATTTCTTTCTCAAGTGCGGATCTGGGTATCCGGGATGTGTTGCGGAAGGCGATCACATCTTCTATAGAGAATACTCTTCTGTACGATGCGGACAGCGTGAAAAAAGAAATCGAGAAAGGATTGGAGGATGATGCATTATGGTAGAGCTTTTGCGAATCGATGAGCGTTTGCTGCATGGACAGGTGGCGACTACCTGGGTAAATGCAGTAGGACCGGATGCTATTTTGATTGCGAATGATGAGGCAGCGACAAATGAGATGAGTAAGCTGGCTTTGAAGATGGCAAAACCGGCAGGATGTAAACTGGCGATTAAGACGCTGGAAGAAGGGGCTGCTTTGTTGAATAACCCAAAGTCCAAAGACATCAAGATATTCGTGATCACACGGACGATCGCGGATACACTGAAGCTCATTAAGGCGACGGATCAGATCCATCGCGTAAATATAGGAGGTGTCAAGAAAAGGGAAGGAGGAAAAATGGTTGCCGCAGCGATATTCTTGAATGATGAGGACATAGCCGATATTAAAGAGATGACAGCATTGGTAGATGAAGTGGAAGTGCGCATGGTGCCGAGTGAACCGCGCACGGACATACGTAAAATTTTGAAATAAGCGAAAAGGAGAAAACAATATGACAGAAGCTTTATTAGTAGGGTTGACCGTAATTGTCTTAGAGTTTGTGGAAACATGGTTTTCCTACCCGATGACGACACGTCCATTGGTAGTGGGAACGGCAATCGGTATCGTTTTAGGGGATGTGGCTACCGGTGTTATGGTAGGCGCTGAACTGGAACTTGTATTTATGGGAGTTATGGCGATCGGTGGTACGGTTCCGCCGGATGCTTGTTCAGGTACAGCAGTAGGTGCTGCTTATGCGATTATTTTGGGAAAAGGTGTAGAGGTAGCTTTCGCACTGGCAATTCCGGCTTCTATGGTATGCCAGATGCTGTTAGTTCCGCTTATTTCCTTACGTTCTTTATGGAGCCCGGTAGTTGACAGATTGATAGAAAAAGGAAACTATAAGGCATTGGAAAGATTGGTGCCGCTTGTTTCCCTGACAATGTTTATCTTTAAAGGATTGATCTGCGGAGCCGCGGTTCTTATCGGTTCTGATGCGATGAATGCATTTATCGAAACACTTCCAACCGTTTTGATCGATGGTATGGGTGTTGCGTCTGGTATGCTGGCAGCTGTCGGATTCGCATTGCTGCTGAAGATGATGTGGACGAAGAAACTTTGCGTGTATTTCTTCCTTGGATTTATCATGGCTGCATATTGTAATATGCCGTTGATGGCCATTGCGATCTGCGGGATCATCTTAGTTATCATCTTCTACTTTGAGGGAAGTTTTGCGAAGAGAGTTACGAATAACGTAAGTGTTCAAAAAGATGAGGAGGAATTGTTCAATGATTAGGGAAAGATTTGATATCAATGCGGAAGACGGTAAGATGGTCGCTCAGATCGCCCGTCGTTCTCATACGATGAGTGCTCCGTACTGCTGGGAAAAGATGCAGGCATTGGCATTCCTGTATACGATGATCCCGGTGATCAATCGTTATAATTCTACTCCGGAAAAAAGAATAGAAGGCTATAAACGTCATTGGGAATTGTTTAATACAACACCGACGGTTTCCGGATTTATTACCGGGTTGGCGGCTTCTATGGAAAAACAGGCGGCGGAAGATCCTGATTTTGATACGGCATCTATCAATGCGGTAAAAACAAGCTTGATGGGACCATTTGCTGGAATCGGCGATTCTATCTTCCAGAGCACATGGCGTGTTATTTCCATCGGTATCGGTATCGGCCTTGCGCAGCAGGGAAATATTTTAGGACCGATTCTGTTCTTGTTGATCTATAACATTCCGGCAGCGTTCGTACGTTTTGTAGGACCTTATGTAGGATTTGGTTTGGGTTCTAAATTTATGGAATCCGCAGCCGAAAACGGTATTCTGGGATTCATTACCAAAGCAGCGAGCATCGTTGGTTTGATGACCGTAGGGGCGATGACATCAACGATGGTAAATTTGAAGATCGCATGGGTATTTAACATGAATGGTGCCGAACAGTCCATTCAGTCAATGTTGGATACGATCTTTCCGAATCTGTTGCCGCTGTTACTTGTATTGGGATGCTTTAAGCTGTTAAATAAGAATGTGAAGCCTACCGTTTTGATTTTCTCATTGATGATCATCGGTATCCTGCTACATGTAGTTGGTATTTTATAAGAAGAAAAAACAAGGAGGAACAAAACATGGTTACATTGTTAGATTGCATCAATCGTATACCAAAGGTACTGGAAATCATTACGGAAAGCAGAAAAGAACTGGTAAAGCCAACATTGGATTTCATCCGTGACAAGCTGGATGATATCAATGAAATCATTCTTATCGGTTCTGGAACAAGCAACACTTGTTCTCTGACTAGCCGCAGTGTTGTAGAGGAATTCAGTAATATCTCTACAACGGTGATTTTACCTAATGAATTCTTAAGTAAGCATGTATATAATCCAAAGGCATTGTATGTGTTTACGTCCCAGTCAGGAACATCTACATTGACACAGATCGCACAGAAGAAGATCCGGGCTATGGGATATCCTACTGTTGCTATTACAGAAGCGGATGATACACCGCTGGCGAAGGAAAGTTGTGTTCATTTGCGTATGGAAACGGATCATGAAGAATACGGAATGCGTACGATCGGTTATTGTTCCGCTGTCTTTACACAGATGATTCTGGGGCTGGAAATAGGTCTTGCTAAAGGTCACCTTAGCGAAGCACAGTATGAAGAATATTTGCAAGAAGCGAAACAGGTACCATCCAGTCATAAAGAAATCACGGCTGCAAGTATGAAATGGTTTGATGATAATAAATGGAAATTGATGAATAACGATGCCTTTGTTATCTATGGTAATGATACGCTTTGGGGTGTTGCTGTCGAGGGAGCATTAAAGATCCTTGAGATCGCCAAACGCTATATGGCTGTCGGTTATGAGATGGATGATGGATTGCATGGACCTACTATGGGATTTACGAATCGACATTGTATCCTGGCTCTCAATGACGGAGGAAAGGATAACAAATATGCGAAAGGTGTCTGTGATTATGTAAAAAATGAAGTAGGAACAGCTTTCATTATCGGTTGTAATCCAATTGATGACAGCGATTTTAGCTTTACGCCAAAGGGCGGCCATTTCAAATGTTTGGAATATGCACCTGTTGTGGAAGTTCTCGCGTATCGTCTTGCGGTAGATTATGGTGTGGTATTAAAGCCATGGAAAGAACAAGATCCGCTTCCAGAAATGAAATATTTTAATACACACGATGAATAACATGTTTCTGTAGCCGAGTAAAACATAACGAATATAAGAAGGCCTGTTCCGGAAACTGATGGATCAGGCTTTCTTATATAAAATTACTCCCTCTGCTAGTTATATAGAAAGATAATGCTTTATTATCTTTAGCGTATGCAGGCAGAGCCGGACGCTGATAGTCGATCCATAAAGAACCGGTAATGGGAGAAAGCCGATACGAAAGATGTCCCGGAGGATGCAACCAGGCAACGGCATTGGCCTTTCCATTGTATAGCACAGGAGAAGCTGAATAAATGCCCCGTTTCACATCAAATGGAGAAAAACCAAATATCCTGTCATAGCGTTCTTCATTAGCCAGCTCAAACACGATACGATGCTGCGTTGAAATCGTGCTGGCATGACGGGTGTCACAGGTAACTGCTTTTTTCTATTTTAACATATGCATAGTAAATTTTTCACGTGAAGATAAGGAGGGAATGTGTGAATAAAAAAGTGTTATATCATAGTATGCTGGCGATCGCGGTGCCGATCGCATTGCAGAATTTGATTACGGTTGCCGTGCAGATGGCAGATACGATCATGCTCGGTTCCCTCGGTGAAATCGAATTGTCAGCCTCTTCTTTGGCAAACCAGCTGTTTTTTATTTTTACACTGGCAATGTATGGCACGTCCGGAGGGGCCAATGTACTGGTAGCGCAGTTTTGGGGAAAGAAGGATTCCGCTTCCATACGGCATATCCTGTCTTATACATATTGGGTCGTTTTTGCGGTATCTCTGCTTATGATCCTGTTATCGTTGTTTGTCCCGGGCTTTATCATGTCCCTCTTTACGAGCGATCCTGCCGTGATCGAACAAGGTATTTCCTATTTGCGCATCGTCTGCATATCGTATCTTTTCTTCGGTTTAACGACGATTACCGGAAATATTTTGCGTGGCGTACAGAGCGTCCGCATATCGTTGTGGGCGAGTATCGTGTCATTGATCGTCAATGTGTTTTTTAACTGGGTCTTTATCTTCGGTTATCTGGGAGCGCCTGCTATGGGGGTAGCCGGTGCGGCTGTAGCGACGACGATCGCCCGTATCGTGGAATGTGCCATATTGCTCGTTTATATCGGATGGTATGATCAGAAAATACGGTATCGCTTCTCTTGCTTGCTGCATCCCGATCAAAAGCTGCGTTCTTCTTTTGTTCGCAACTGTATGCCGGTCATCGGCAATGAACTGCTTTGGAGTATGGGATTTACGATGGTGACGGTCGTTATCGGACGGATGGGAACGTCTGTCGTTGCGGCAAACAGCATTTATAACGTGGTGACTCAATTAGTCAGCGTGATGGGCAAGGGACTTTCCAGTGCCGCGGCTGTGCTCGTCGGCAATGCCATCGGAGCCCGCCGACAAAACGATCTTCCGTTCATTGTGAATTCTTTACAGAAAACGGCCGGGGCTGCCGGTTTGATTTCCATGGTTTTCGTATGGGCACTCATGCCGCTTATGCCGCTGTTTTACAACATCAGTGAAACAACGATGAACAACCTTTTTCAGATCATGGTATCGGGTGCCGTATTGCAGGCGTTTATGCCATTGTCGTTTGTGAATATGGTGGGCATACTAAGAGGTGGAGGAGATGCGAAATTCGTATTTGTGAACGATATCGTGTATATGTGGATTTTTTGCATTCCGCTTGGCTATGTTGCGGGAGTTGTGTTGCAGCTGCCGGTCTGGTTCGTGTTTGTGATCCTGCGCTTTGATGACATCATCAAAGTGTTGGTTTCTCATTATCGCATAAAAAGCGGAAAATGGATCTATGATGTAACATAGAGAACATTACAAAAAATTGCATATTTATATGCTATCATAATGATAAAGGAGAATGATCATGCAGCAATTTACGCACATTGTAAAATCAAAAATGGGCATGCATATGCGCCCTGCCATGGAAATCTTTCATTTGGCCCATCGTCATAAAAGCAATATCCAGATGACATGCAATGGGAAGATGCTGCATGCGAAAATGGTGATGGATGTCGTGCATCTGTCTGCGCGTCAAGGGGATGAGATCCTGTTTCAGATCACCGGTGAAGATGAAGAAGAAGTGACAAAGCTGTTGAAAGCGTTTTGCCGTAAAGCGCTTTAGGAGAAGAAGAAATGTATAGAGCGATTATATTTGACTGTGACGGTACGCTGCTGGATGCGAAGATCATGATCCGGCTATTGTATGACGGATACCGCCGGTTTTATCCGCAGCGTCCATCTAAGACTTATGAAGAATTTATCTGCTGTTACTATTTTACGAATGTTCAGACGCAGAAGTATCTGGATATCCCCGATGAGGAATATGAAGCGTTCATCCGTTTTTCATTCGGTGACAAAGATGAGATCATGAATACGACGAAGATGTTTACGGGTATTGCGGATGTGACGCGGGAACTGGATGCACGCGGTATCGTATTAGGCATTAATACATCTCGTATTCCCGAGCATATGGTTGCGGTTCGGGAACAGCTCACACCTTCCGTTTATGATCGCTTTCGGATCATCGTTACGTCAAAGGATGTCCGCCGTCCGAAACCGGCGCCCGATTCCATGGAGCGCATAGCGGAACAGTTAGGTATGGATATGGAAGATATTTTATATATCGGTGATTCCGACAGTGATGCTGCCTGTGCGAAAGCTGCCGGCTGTGATTTCGCCCTTGCCGGATGGGGACTGGTAGGAGAGCATGTGCCGAAAGCGGATATTTTTCTGCGGGAGCCGGCGGATATTTTAAAACTGCTGTTATAAGATATACCGTGAGTTTTCACGGTTTTTTTCATCCATTATCGTATTGTGCGGATAGCGCGTCTTTTAGGGGGAAACCTATGTATAGGAGGTGATCGGATGGCACAGCGAAGCAGCTATTACTTTGTGGAGGCATTGCGCAGCATGCATGATGTAAAGAGTATAAAAAAGGGTTTGGATGAATTGCCGGGTGTAAAATCGGTAAGTACGAATACGGATTCTCATCAGGTATGTGTCGATTATGACAATACGGGTGTCAGTGCGGCCGGTGTATTGAACAAATTGTATGATCTCGGCTATGAGAGCGTGATGCTGCGGGATGTACGGCGGTTTTAGGAATATGCTGTCGAATATAAAATATACTGTGAACAGTACAGCGGTTGAAAAAGAAAGCGAAACTTGCTATACTAATAAAAACTGATGATAAAGGAAAAGAATCGGCAGGAAACATAACAGAGAAAGTCGGATGGTGGAAATGACTGATGGGGATCGCCGGAAATGCACCTTTTAGGGATTTTAGTACGATACGTATATCGGCGTTAACGATTTGAGCGGAAGCAGTTCAAGCAAAGTGGGACCGCGCTTATGGCGTCTTTGTAGTATGCTTCTTTTTTTGTGGAGGGACAAAATGAAACTTTTTAACAGTATGACGAACACGATCGAGGATTTTCATCCGATCCATGAGCATCGGGTAAATATGTATGTGTGCGGGCCGACGGTATATAATTATCCGCATATCGGAAATGCCCGGCCGATCATCGTATTTGATACGCTGCAGCGGACATTGGAGGCTTGCGGCTATGAGGTAAAGATGGTAAGCAACTATACCGATGTAGATGATAAGATCATCAAAGCGGCAAAGGAAGCGGGCGTTAGTGAAAAGGAGATCACGGAGAAATTCATCCGGGCGTATAATGCGGATCGATCAGCTCTTGGGGCAAAGTTTCCAAGCGCTGCACCGAAAGTTACGGAAACGATGGATTCCATCATTTCTTTTATCCAATTGCTCGTCGATAAGGGGAATGCCTATGCGATTGACGGGGATGTATATTTTAGAGTGAACAGTGTTGCGCATTATGGAAACTTGTCGAATCAGCAAGTGGAAGATCTGATGGTGGGCGCACGGATCGATGAAAACAGCAAAAAGGAGAATCCGCTTGATTTCACATTGTGGAAGAAAACGGAAGAAGGGATCCGTTGGGAATCTCCGTGGTCGATCGGAAGACCGGGATGGCATACGGAATGCGTCGTGATGATCCATGATCAGTTCGATGGAGAGCATATTGATATCCACGGTGGGGGGATGGATCTGAAATTTCCGCATCATGAAAATGAGATCGCGCAGTCTCGGGCTGCTTATGAACATCCGATTGCTAATTATTGGGTGCATAACGGGATGGTAAATATCGATGGAGAAAAGATGTCGAAATCACTCGGCAATGTGATATGGGTAAAGGATATGATCGCTAAGATCGGCGGCGATGTATTGCGTTGGTTGATGCTGTCCGCACATTATCGCGGGCCTCTTAATATCAATGAGGAAGCGATTGATACGGCGCGCAAGGAATTAGAAAAAGTTCGCTTGAGCATGAAGCAAGGATATGTAAAATGTTCTTTGGCAGATCAGGATATTTCCGAAGAATATGAGGAAGCGTTGTTTTCTTCTTTCCTTGATGCCATGTGCGATGATCTGAATACACCGAATGCCTTTGCGTCTGTATTTGAAACGACCAAGGTGTTGAATACGGCACTGCGGCAAAGAGAAGTGGACATACGTGCGGTAGCGCGTCTGGTAAAAACATTGGAAAAGATGATGGAAGTGCTCGGTATTCCGGTATATCCGCTCGCTCTTACGCAGGAAGATAAAGAGTTGTACGCAAAGTGGAATGAGGCGAAGAAGGCGAAAGATTTTGCGGCAGCGGATGAACTGCGCGTGCAGCTTATGGAAAAAGGTATCCTGTGATGGAGATCGTTCCTTACAACGGGTTGACCCTGGCTTTTTTGGGAGATGCGGATATGACATTGAAGGTGCGTACGATGCTTGTAAAAAAGGGGTGCCAGAATCCGAATCGCCTGCAAAAAGAGAGCATTCGCTGGGTCAGCGCAAAAGCGCAGGCAGCGTTTTTGAAGGCGTTGAGCGAAGAAGGGTTTTTTAATGAAGAAGAAAAGCAAATCTTATTGCGGGGGCGCAATGCGCATAGTTCGACAACTGCGAAAAACTGCGATGTCGTCACATATCGCCTTTCTACTGCATTTGAGGCGGTATGGGGATATTTGTATATTATGAATAAGGAAGAACGGCTGCAGGAGCTATGGGAAGCGGTGCAGCGGATCGGAGAAAGCAGATGAGCCAATATGTATATGGAAAGAATGTTGTACGACAGTTGATCCGGGAACAAAAAAAGATCTATGAGATCGTGCGGTCTTCTGGTTTGCATGATAAAGAACTGGAACGGTTGATTTCTCAGTGCGGTATTCCTTGTAAGGAAATATCGCGCAAAGAGATGGATGCGATGTTTCGCGGTGTGGTTCATCAAGGGATTGCCGCACATATCGAGGATTATAAGACATACAGCATCGAAGAGATACTCGCATGTGTACCGCAAGGAAAGACGCCGCTTTTGGTTATGCTAGACGGTTTGGAAGATCCGCATAATCTCGGGGCGATCTTGCGTACGGCAGATGCTGTGGGTGTCGATGGCATCTTGCTGGCAAAAAATCGCAGTGTGCGCTTGACTCCTACGGTCGCAAAGGTTTCTACCGGTGCGATCGATACGGTAAAAGTAGGCATTGTCCATAATTTATCGCAGACCCTGCGAAACTTAAAGAAGTCAGGCTTTTGGGTGGCCGGTGCGGATATGGAGCATTCGGTCGATTACCGCCAGGCAGACTATACGAGTCCTTTGGTGCTGGTGATCGGATCGGAAGGTTTCGGTATATCTTCGCTTGTGAAGAAGCAATGTGATTTTCTTGTCCGTCTGCCGATGGCGGGGACGATCACATCACTGAATGCATCGGTAGCCTGCGGTATTCTGCTTTATCAGATTTATCAGCAGCGCCACCCCTTATAACAACATAAAGGAGTAACCATGTATGATCAGCAGAACAATGATTATGAGCTCCTCTATATGATTTATCAAAGAGATGATGAGAGTTTACGTCTGTTGATTCGTAAATATGAAAGAGTTATGTATTTGTTTTTTCATTCGCATGTATCGCTGATGTATCAGATTCGCGGATATGCGGATGAATATCAGATCGGAAGGATCGTCATGCTGAAGGCGATCGAGACGTATCGCTATGATAAGGAGGCTTCCTTCCGCCATTATTATCTGTTTTTATTAAGAAATGAAATGTGCAATATCGTTCGCAAGCATCAGGTTTATTTTCAAAGGAATCTGCTGTCTTCGGAATATCTCATTGGAGAGTGTCCGATGGATTATCTGGAGGAGATGTGGGAGGATCCGAGGGCGGACATGCAGGCGGATTGGAGAGTTCACTGTGCGGATGTGCGTTCTCGCATTCTCGATGTGGAAAAAGGACTTTCCGAGGTAGAACGCCGTATTTTGCGCCTTCGTCTGTATGGCTATACATATGCGGAGATCGCACAGGTGCTGCATATAAATATAAAGAAAGTGGATAATACATTATGCAAGATCCGCAGCAGAAAGGGATGATTGACGAAAACAGTACTTTATGATAAAGTTAATAGACGGAAAGCGGAGGTGTACGTATGAATGAAAAAGTAATTTTGACTTGTACGGAATGTCTTTCGCGCAATTATACGACATATCGTAATAAAAAAACGCATACAGAGCGTTTGGAACTGAATAAATTTTGCAGGAAATGCGGCAAGCATACGGTTCATAAAGAAACGAAGTAAGGAGATGGGCTTATGAAGTGGTTTACATTATCAGGTATTGCATCTGAAATAAAGAGGATTCGCTGGCCGAAGCCGGCTGACTTGATGAAGCAAACGGGAAGCGTCATTTTCTTTACCGTGGCTTTTGGTTTGTTCTTTGTGGCATGCGATGCGGTTGCGTATCTGTTTTTGCAGTTGTTAGGATTTTAGGAGGACGTTATGGCAGAAGCGAAAAAAGAATGGTATGTGGTCAATACCTATGCCGGACATGAAAACAGGGTAAAAGAAAACCTGCAGAGACGTGTGGAAACCATGGGACTCCAGGATTTTTTGTTCCGTATCATCGTAGCGGAAGAAACGGAAATTGAATATAAGAACGGCAAAGAAGTAAAAAAGGTAAAGAATCTGTTTTCTGGATATCTTTTTGTAGAGATGATCATGACAGATGAAGCTTGGTACATCGTCCGGAATACGCCGGGTGTTACCGGATTTATCGGTTCCAGCGGCGGCGGTGCGAAACCGTTTCCGGTGGCAGAAGACGAAATGGAATCCATATTGCGCAGACTCGGCATGGGTGAGCGAAAGGTAAACATCGATTTTGTAGAAGGAGATCGTGTGAAGATTTTGAGCGGATCGTTCTCCGGTGTTGTCGGAACCGTGGAAGAACTCCACAACGACCGTCAGACAGCAGATGTCCTGATCATTCTGTTTGGACGTGAAACACCGACGGAGATCGATTATGCCGATCTGGAAAAAGTAGAAGAGATGTAAAGCGAAGAGCTGCTTCCGTAAGGGACGGCTTTTTTCTTTAAAAATATTCCTTCGTTAATTGCGATGTTGTTTCGACAATATATGGAGATCCCATCCGTTATACTATGCTCATAGGAGGGATATTATGCGGCAGCGAATCGGTTTGATTTTATGCGTTACCGGCATTATATTACTTTTGAAACCGAATTTTGATTTTGATCAGATGATGCTGACCTTGAATTATCTGACAGCACAGTATTGGCCAGTTTGCTTTGTGGCGGCGGGGGTTGTGCTGATAAGCCCGAAAAAGAAACGAAAGACGCGGTATCATTGATAGTTCCTCTGTATAATATACGATATCATAATACATATTATGATGTTTTGACACGAACAGAGCCGGACGCTGCGATGTCGGATAGTTATCTTTATTCGTATAATTCATCCATGCATATCCATCATGCAGCAAGTTCCAGTAGCACGTAGGAAGTCCTTGCCATACAACAAAGGTAGACATAGGTACCCGTATATCGGTTTGATGACGAAAACTGCTGTCAAAACCGGTTGTTTTTTCGCTTCCATAGCTGGCTAACACATAGTGATATTGCGAAATCGTGCTGTTTAAAAAGTTCCTACCTCTTTTATTTTACCAAAGAAAGGGCTCTATATTAATAAAAAAAGATATGCACAATGCATATCTTTAAGTATTTATTCCTGTACGGCTTCCAATAAGGTAACTTCTATGACCATGAGGCGATCGTCACGGGAAATTTGAATTTCTAAAGTATCACCGACGCTGTGTTTATCGATGATGGCTTTTACATCATTAGCGGATGCGATTTCTTCATCGTCAATGCTGATGATGCGATCTCCTACTTTTAAACCTGCTTTGTCTGCGCTGGAGCCTTCCATGATCGATGCGATGTATACCCCGGCCCAATGAACGCCCAGCTGTTGTGCGGTTACCTGATCACTGATCGTCTGCAAGGATACACCCAGCTGCGGGCGATTGCTGACATAGCCGTTTTTCATCAATTCTTCAATGATCGGTTTTGCCTTGTCGATAGGAATGGCGAAACCGAGCCCTTCTACGTCGCTGCCGCTGGATTTGGCGTTGACAATGCCGACCAATTCTCCTTTTTGGTTAAACAGACCGCCGCCGGAATTCCCGGGATTGATGGCGGTATCGGTTTGTAAGAGCGTCATCGTCTGATTATCGATGGTGATCTCGCGGTCTAATGCGGAGATGATGCCTTGTGATACAGAGCCTCCCAATTCGCCTAATGGATTGCCGATCGCAATCGCCGTATCGCCGACGGCAAGTTCGTCAGAAGAACCGAGTATTACCGTATGAAGATCAGAGGCATCGATCTTGATGAGCGCGAGATCCGTTTTCTGATCACTGCCGATCAGCTGTGCATCATAAGATGTTCCGTCTTTGGTTTTTACGGTGATCTTATTCGCTCCGGCAATTACATGGTGATTGGTAGCGATATAGCCGTCTTCTGTAAGGATGACTCCGCTGCCTGCTCCGGTAGAGACATATTCACGCATGAAATTTCCCGTTTTTTTGGATTCCGTTTGAATTTCCACTACGCTGTTTTCGGTTTCCGCTACGATTTCTTTGATGGACAGATTGACGCCGTCGCTTCCGTCCGAACTCGTTCGAATGATTTTCTGATACTGTACTTCGTTGTTGTTTTGAAATTGAGCAAGCGCCAGATAAGCACCGCCAAAGCCGCTTCCCAGTGACAGCAGCATGCATGCCGCTATCGTAACCGCTGTTTTATGACGGGTAAAGAAACCGGCTTTTTTTCTTCTCTTTTTTTTCTGTGAGCTTCGATCTGCCGCAGGATCCTCTTTCCCTATCGGCTCAAATCGTATCGTATCATCTATTGGCGGTTCTTGAATCTCTATTGGCTTTCTTTCTTCAGAAATCATGATAAAGTTCGGCTGCTGTGTGCATACATCATCATCTTCCATGGGTTCATAGTAATCTCTTGGATCTTTTTCCATATACATCTGCCTTTCTACTTTTATATTGTCAGTATAACAGAGAAATATGTCATAAAAATTAAAATGTTATGTGAAATTGTCATATACTTTTTTTGTTTTCTTTTACATTGTGTGATGAAAGGGAATCGTCATAAGTGATTTGCATGCATTCTAAAAAAAGCGACAAAAAGCAAATACGTGCTATAATATACTTATAAAAAAGCTATAAGATCAGTATCGGATGGGAGGAGGATCTGCTATGGCTAAAAAGGAAACGACAACAGCGTCTGCAAAGGCGGAAACAAAGAAGCTGACCGTAAAAAAAGAGGCGAAGCGCCTGACATCAAAAGAACCTGTGAAAAGGGTAGGAACGAAAAAGGTTGAGAAGATCGAAGCGAAACCGGAACCTAAAAAGGTAGCGGCGAAAGAGGTAAAGAAGATTGCGCATAAAGCGGCTCCTAAAGCAGTGAAATCACCGGCAGCCGTAAAGAAAGCATATTATGATGCGATGTCTTTGGAAGACTGTATTGCGAATATGCAGCGGATGAACGTTCAGTATCATTATGAGGATTATGCGCAGCTGTTGACAGATGAAAGCGATGTGAAGCAGCTCATAAAAAACATTCGGGAAGGAAATCATCTGGATGCGTTGGAGCTGGATTATGAAAAAGACGGCTATGATCAGGATCTGGTAAAGGTAACACTTGATAAAGTAAAAAAGTCCATGGATCTAACAGCTGCCGATTTTCGGGATTTACGAAAAAAGATAGCGGCTGCTGCGATGTTTGTCATGCAGGAGGATGCGGAAAAGAATGCGGAAGAATACCTTCATGAATTTCATTTATGTGAGCGTATCAGCATGCTGGCAAAGAGGAGAAGGATCGATGCTTTGGAAGATATGGATGCGTTGTTAGGCACGGATATCATGGCGTTTACCGATCATTTCATGAAGCTGGCATATGCTCTTTTACCGACATGGAAGTATGAAGATGTCGTCTTTTATGAAGATTTCATGTACGCTTATCTCTCACTGTTCGATGTGCTGTATGAAGAATATGAACAGCGTATTCAACTGGATTGCGCCGATCTGTATATCCTTCATGGTGACCGCGGACGCGGCAATGCCGGATATGATTATCTGTTGAGGGAAAACCAGATAAAGGACTATATTTATTATCGTTTTGCACATGTATATGAACATATCGATCCGGATATGGCAAAGGCGATCGCTCAGGCGGCATTAGGTGTCGTGGATGATCGCTATGTCTACTATAAAGATATTGCGGAGATACAAAATCGGTAGGATCCTCTGCATGCTATTTGAACCATGATACCCATCATAGTTATCCAATTTATACAGAGCCGGACGCTGTGAGACAATCCATCCTGAGTGATTGATATAATTTGCGGGAGTGTTATGCCAGGCTTGCGCAAGCGTATCATAAAAATGCCAGGGAATAGTATCGGTATCTGGAGAAGAAGACCAGCGGCGATTGATTTCCTTGCAAGTCATGGCGGGAACACGGGATGAATTTTCTGCTACGAGTATCTTATATGCAACAGAAATCGTGCTTTTGAAAGGACCGGATACCGATCTCTGCCTTCTTTTGTAGTATACCATGATGAAACACGAGATAAAATACGCTATTATGCATCTTACTGATCGTATATATACGGTTGGCAGGATGCTTTTTATTTGATATTGTTGTAATATAATATTATATGATATATAATATAATACAAAGAAGGTGGTATGATGAATTTTCAGCTGGGATCGGCACTGCTGGATGCGTGTGTTCTCGCCATTCTGCATAAAGAGGATACCTACGGCTATAAGCTGACACAAGAGGTCAAAGATATGATGGAGGTATCCGAATCTACGTTATATCCCGTTTTGCGAAGATTGACCAGAGAAGGTTATCTGGAGACATATGATCAGGAGCATATGGGAAGGAATCGGCGTTATTATCGGCTCAGTGACCGAGGAAAGCGGAAGTATAAGGAATATATGGAAGAATGGAGAAGTTTTAAGCGTAAGATCGATATGGTTCTGGAAAGAGGTGATGAGGATGACAAGACAGGAATACATGGATGAATTATGCAGATGTCTGTATGATGTGCATGATCAGGAAAGAATCGATGCTCTGCGGTATTGTGAAGAGTATTTTGATGAAGCGGGTTTGGAACATGAACAGCAGGCGATCGAGGATCTGGGAAAACCGGCGAAGTTTGCGGCGCAGCTGAAAGCGGAAGCTGCCATACGCTCGGCAGAAGAGGCACATAAGGATGATAAACGATCGTTTTATGATGTCGGAAAGATCTTTATCGGTATTTTGGCATTGCCGATCGCGCTTCCTTTATTGCTTGCTGCTGCCATGCTGATGTTGGCATTTTATTTGACGGTCATCCTTTTGATCATCGCCGGGATCTTGTTGGCATTATGCGGCGTAACGGTATTTGTCATACTGTTTTTCAGTGCTGTTTTCATGCCGTTTACCGCTTCTTCTTTCGTACGTATCGGCATTGGTTTTATATTGTTGGGAATATCCGTGTTATTCGGTATGGGGATGACACAAGCATTGCGCTTTGTCGTTTCCTGGTTTACGGCGATGGCGACAAAACTATATTATAAGGCAAAGGAAGGAAAGCGAAATGAGATCTAAAAAGGTATGGATGGCGGTTGCGGCGGTAGCCGTATGCATTGGATTTGTATGTGTCGGAGCCGGCTTGGCGATGGGCGGTTCTTTGTATGATATCCGTATTGCACTCGGGTTTGAAGACGGAAGACCGCACTTTTTTCAGTATGACTCCGCGAAAGAGGATCTTCGATTAGAGGATATTACCTCGCTTAGGGTTATGCTGCCGATGGGGGAAATACATGTGGCAGAGGCGGATCAGGATGATATCCGTATTTTGAATATTAAGGAAGACAGCTATACGCTGGACATATCCGGTAAAGAAGCTGTATTGGATATTCAGGATAAGGCGTTTTATTTTTTTAATTTCGGTTCGGATAGCGCGCAGGATATCACCATCACGGTACCGCGGGGATTTGATTTTGAAAATTTGGAGATCCATAATGCGATGGGTGATATGGAACTCCATGATATCCGTGCGAAAACCATGTATTTAAAAGCGAATATGGGAGATATCAATGGTACGGATCTGAAAACGGAAGGTCTTCATGTCGAGAATGATATGGGAGATGTGGAATTAGAAGGCATCTTTTTAAAGACGACATACATTGACAATGACATGGGAGATGTCGATATCCGCATCTTTGATGATATACGCAATTATTCTTATGACGCTCATTGTTCGATGGGGAACGTAAAGGTCAATGGGGAGAAGGATCAAACAACGAGGACGTCGCATACGGAACATGAGATCACCGTACGCAATTCCATGGGTGATATCTCTTTGGAGTTTGATTGATATGCTGCGGCTGGATCGACTTTGCCGGCATTGCATCGATGTGTGGAATGCTGTGGATGAGCGTGTTCTTTGTTTGGAAAAGGTACCTTATGAGGTCCAGCGGAAAAATGGGGAGCGCATATATCAGCTGCTGGCGCAAAAGGAATTTTACAAGGAAGATCCTTCCGCTCTTTTGGAATATGTGAAGAAGGACCGCATTTGGAATCTTCAAGTATTATCGGAAGAGGATGGAAAAGAATTTTGCCGCATTACGAAGCAATTTATTGACGAAGCCAGGGCTTTTGATGATCAGCTGGATGATGCGGCGATCTTTCAGGCGTTGAGAAACGTATGGATCATTCTGATGTTGGGTTTGCTTATGCGGGGGACGTTTTATTATCATGATGCGGTGTTTTCCTACAGCATGCTGTATCCGTATACCGATAATTTTTTGGATGATCCAACGGTTTCGGATGAAGAAAAAAGAGAGTTTAATAAGCGTCTGCGCAGACGGCTGAAAGGACACGCATATGAACAGCCCAAAGAACAGGAAGAGAAGATCGACTGTTTGATCGGCAAGATCGAGAGCGTTTTTCATCGCGAAGAATATCCTTTGGTATATGAGAGTCTGCTTTGTATCCAGAAAGGGCAGGAAGATTCTCTTAAACAAGGGGCATGGAGAGAAGATCTTTTGTATATATCGGTTCAGAAGGGCGGTTCTTCCGTATTGGCGGATGGCTATTTACTGGATGGAAAGCTGCATGAGGAAGAACAGAGGTTTTGTATGGAATACGGTTTTTCCTTACAGCTTGCGGATGATCTGCAAGATATGAAAGAGGATCGCGAACATGACCATTATACGTTGTTTTGCTATGAGCCCTGTGAGAGTCTTGTGAAAAGGCTTTTGGTGTTTATGCAGGATATGATGAAAAGACAGCGGATATGCACACAAAAAGAGATATGCGGGATTGTAGAAAAAGGGTGTCTGTTTCTCGTTTTAGGAGTTGTTATCTTACATCAGGAGGAGTTTACGAAAGGTTTTTTACATGAGGTATATGCGGCTTTTCCTTTACATGCTTCTCAAATTGCAAAGATCCTAGATGCCGATAAGCCGACGCTCGGGGATCTGATGAATCTTTTTGAAACGGGAACTGCCGTCATAAATAAATAACATGCAGAGAATATTCTGCATGTTATTTATTTTGTAAGAAGGTCTTCTCTTGTATATCTTTGATATGCATGCCGACGTGAGCGGGTTTATGAGCATCGGAAGAAGTCGTCAGCATGACATGGTGTTCTTTCAGGATGTTCAGAAGGGTATCGCTCATCCCCATATCCGGATGTCCGTATCGGTAATGGCAGCCGACGTTATTTTCGGCGATGACATGATGGGAAACGAGTGTTTCCGCTAATTCTTGATAGAGTGCTGTCAGATCGATATCCGGTTTGTAATCGGTAAACATCTTAATGGTATCCGGATGACCAATTTGAGTAAAAAGATCCGATGCTGCACTTTGTATGACAAGATGGTAATATTCCTCATATATATCATTGGTCGGATATACGTTCCATAGGATCTTTTCGGATATTCCCTTGAGGTCGTAAGGGCGAAGATATACATAATGAATGCTGCCGATCGCGAAGTCAAAGTCAAAGTCCTCCAGCATCGTTTTGATGAAGGCTTCTTTTTGCGGGAAATAGCATACTTCCAGTCCGAATTTTACGGTTATGGGAAAGCTCTGTGTTCTAGCGAAGGATATGAAATCATAATATCTTTGTATATGGATCATATCGTGCTGTAACAGCCATTGTTTTGTTTCCGGAGCTTCGTTTATAGCATCCTCATATAAAGGCAGCCATTCTTTGAAATGGTGGGTATGTTCCAATACGTGGATCTCATCGATCCCCATATCCAGCGCCTGTCGGATATAGGCGTTTAAATATTCCAGAGTATAGTTTTCTGCTTCTAAATGTATGTGTGCATCGATCATAGTGACACCTCCGATGCTTACTATTATAGCACATATGATAAGAAATGTTTATGAAATAAAAACAAATGAAAAAGAATTGTAAACAAATGAAAAAAGTGATATGATATATACATGCAATAAAGGAGGAGTACGCTTATGACTCGTGTATACAATTTTAGCGCAGGCCCATCTCAGCTTCCGTTGGAGGTTTTGCAGAAAGTGCAAAAGGAGCTTTTGGAATATGGAACAAGCGGCCAATCGGTTATGGAAATGAGTCATCGATCCCAGGATTTCACGGATATCATAGAAGCATGTGAACAGCAGCTGAGAATGCTGATGGGAATTCCGGATAATTATAAGGTGTTGTTTCTTCAGGGAGGAGCTTCTCTGCAGTTTACGATGATCCCGATGAATCTGCTTACCAAGTATAAAAAGGCAGCCGTTATCCATACGGGACAATGGACGAAGAAAGCTATTAAGGAGCTGAAAAAGATCGGAGGATGTGAGATCATAGCCTCCAGTGAGGATGCGACGTTTTCTTATATCCCCGAGGTGACAAGTCTTCCGCAGGATGTGGATTATGTCTATATATGTGAAAACAATACCATCTATGGTACGAAATACAAAGAAGTAATATCTACCAGAGATGTTCCTTTGGTCAGTGATATGTCCAGCTGTATCCTCAGTGAACCGGTCGATGTTGAGAAATACGGATTGATCTTTGCCGGTGCACAAAAGAATATGGGAATTGCCGGATTGACGGTCGTGATCATTCGTGAGGATCTTATTCAGGAGAATGACGCATTGCCTTCTATGCTTTCTTATCATGTAGCGGCAGGCAATGATTCGATGTTTAATACACCGCCGACATTTGCCATCTATATGCTGAAACAGGTGCTGCAATGGATAGCGGATACGTACGGCAGTTTGGAAGAGATGAAAAAGGAAAATGAAAAGAAAGCCGCTTTGTTGTATGATTTCCTAGATCATTCCGCCATGTTTAAAGGGACGGTAAGAGCGCAGGATCGCTCGCTGATGAATGTTCCGTTTGTGACATCCAGTGCGGAGACGGACAAGAAATTTATCGCAGAGGCAAAGGCACATGGGTTTATCAACTTAAAAGGTCACCGTTCGGTAGGCGGTATGCGTGCTTCTATGTATAATGCGATGCCGTTGGAGGGTGTGGAGAAACTCGTTGCTTTTATGAGAGAGTTTGAGAAGGAGAACCTGTGATGAAAAAAATAAAGCTGTATAATAAGATATCTCATAAGGGACTGGATCTGTTTCCGCTCGATCAGTATGAGATCTTTGAGGATATGAAAGATGAGGATGCGATTCTCGTCAGGAGTGCAAAGCTGCATGATGTCGTTTTTCCTAAGACGTTAAAAGCCATTGCCCGTGCCGGCGCCGGTACGAATAATATTCCCATCGATGCTTGCAGCGAGCAGGGGATCGTTGTTTTTAATACCCCGGGAGCCAATGCGAACGCCGTAAAGGAATTGGTATTTGCAGGGTTGCTTTTAGCAAGCCGTCCGTCTTTTGAAGGAATGAACTGGGTTTCTTCTTTATCAAAAGAAGAAGATGTAGCCGCTAAGGTGGAAAAGGAAAAGAGCCGTTTTGCCGGTCATGAGCTTCAGGGGAAGACATTGGGGATCATCGGATTAGGTGCGATCGGTATCAAGGTGGCGAATCTTGCTTTACATTTCGGTATGGAGGTGTATGGCTATGATCCGTATATATCCGTTCATGCCGCGTGGAATCTATCGCGCGATGTCCATCATGCGAAAAGTCTTGATGAAGTTTATAAAAACTGTGATTTCATCAGCGTTCATGTGCCGTTGAATGATAAGACGAGGAATATGATCGATGTCGAAGCAGTCATGCATATGAAGAAGAATGCATACTTGCTGAACTTTGCCAGAGGCGGTATCGTGGATGAAAAGGCGGTATGCGATGCTTTGGCTAAAGAACAGCTGCAAGGATATATCACGGATTTTCCAAATGCCTCTTTGATCGGTGTGCCGCACGTATACTGTATTCCGCATCTGGGTGCATCTACCGAAGAATCCGAAGAGAACTGCGCCATCATGGCAGTACAGCAGATCCGGGATTATTTGGAAAACGGAAATGTGACGAATGCCGTCAATCTTCCGAATGTCGTAATGGAGCGAAGCGGAAAATCACGTATTGCCTGTTTCCATCGCAATGTGCCGAGCATGTTGGCAAAGATATCTAATATGGTATCGGATGCCGGTTTGAATATTGCGAATATGATCAATAAATCTAAGGGAGAGTATGCATATACGATTGTTGATGTCGATGATACCGATATTCATGAAGTCGTTCATAAACTGAAAAAAGAAGAGAATATCTTACATGTGGAAACGTATTAGCTTTTATAGGGAATAAGGCTGTTGACAAAAAGTCGGCAGTCTTTTTTGTGATATAATAAAAACAAGAGAAAGGTGTTGAAGTGCTGCGATATGTGGGTGTGTCCGAAATGCAAAAGGGAATTTAAGAGGGTGAATCAAAGTCATTATTGCGGAAAAGCTCCGGAAACGGTAAGTGAATACATAGCGTTGCAGGATCCGGAGATACAGGCTCGTTTGACGGAATTAAGGAACCTTATACAAAGCAGCGGTAAAGATATAAAAGAAGGGATCGCATGGAGTATGCCGATATATAAAAAGGAGAACCGTGCCATTTCTTTTGCGGCTTGTCAGAAGCATATCAGTTTTTATATAGGGGAAGAGGCTATCGAGACGTTTAAAGCGCGGTTACCGGAATTTGCGATCCGTAAAAATGCGGTGTATCTTCCGTATGATAAAGCGTTGCCGACGGATGTGATCAGAGATGTCGTAACATGGTATTTTGATTGATGTTGAATATGTTAAAAAAGGAGGATTATACGATGCGTCATAATATTTCTTATAAAAAAGAGGATCTCGGAGTTAGATTTTATAGGAGCTGCGGTTATATCATTTTGGGATGTGCTGTTTTTTCTTTTCTTCTTCTTTTTATCGTTCGCATGATGCCGCAGGATTATGAGCGATATGATGTTTCATCGCTTTTTAACATATGGTTTTTATTGTCTGTTTTTCTATTTGCTTTGGGATTTATGATCGTGGTCTTATGCAGGACATCCAAAACGTTTCAAAGATGGGCGGAAAACGATGTTTTGAAATCGGCAGAATATGAATTAAACAAGGAAATTCAAAAAGAGAAAAAAAGCGACATGTAGTTTGCTAGGATCGAGAATGTATGGTCGGATAAAAAAAGAGCGGTTCGCTCTTTTTCTCTTGTCTTATTTTCCTATGTAGGTGAAGCGAGGCTGCTGTATGCCATCTCTTTCCACGGTTTCTGAAAACATGGAAAGCGGACGTACCCATATGCGCTCTTCTCCATATAATTGACGGTATACGACATAGTCTTCCAGCGTTTCGCTATGCGTCGCAGTATATAAGACTGCGTATTCTTTCCCTTTGAAATGACGGTAGCGACCGGGTTTTATCACGGTATCCTTGTGCTGTGTGATCGCTTTTGGCTGTGTCGGGATATTGCCGCAGGCGGTTTCGCTTATGAAGATACAGGCGTCCTTTGGCGCTATTGCAATATGCATGGTTGCATCTTGTATAGAATAGTCGGCATGTCCGAAGACGAGCTTCATATGGTCTTTTGGAACGGGAAATTCCAGCTTTGCTTCCTGTTCGCTTACATTGCATACCACATATGCATATTCTTTGTTGTATGTCCGACAGAAGACGAACTGTTCATTGCGGACGAGCACTTGTTGATAAGAACCGCGATGCAGGAGCTCTGAGCGTTCATAAAGCTCGCCCAGCTTTCGTATGTGATCAAGCAGTGGGGTGTCGGCAGGCTTTTGATCGATAAGACAAGGGCGCAAGTCACGATCGCTGCCGTGATGTTTTGTTCCTTCTATCGCATATTCGCTTCCATAATAGATCGATGGGATCCCGGGCATGGTATATAACATGGTATAAATGTTTTTCAGATCATCGCTGTTTTTTACCGTACTTGCCAGACGGCTGACGTCATGATTGTCCGCAAAGTTATATAAAAGCAGATCTTTGTATATGCCTCCTTCGCCGAACTGACGGTTCAGAGAATAGGCGATCTCGAAATAGTTATGCTCATTATGCGAAGAATATAATCCCTTGTAGCATTCGTAGTTCGTAACGGAATCCAGCATATCCGGATTCGCCCAGCGGGTATAATCCCCGTGGATGATCTCGCCCATCAGCCAGAAATCCGGACGTTTCCGCTTGCAGAAGGTGCGCAGACGGCGAAAGAAATCGGGATCGATGCAATCGGCGGCATCCAGACGCAGTCCGTCAATGTGAAATTCCTCTATCCACATAGCGACGGCGTTGAGCAGGTGGTCTGTGACCGCTTCATTTCTTAAGTTCAGCTTTACTAAGTTATGATGCCCTTCCCATGTATCGTATGTGAAAGGATCACCCCAAGGCGCAGGCTGATGAAAACGTATATGGAACCAGTCGGCATACGGTGATGCTTCCTGTTTTTCCAATACGTCGCGAAAGGCCCAGAAATCTCTTCCTACATGATGAAATACGCCGTCTAATACAATGCGTATATCATTCTCTTTCAGTTCTTTACACAGCTTGCGGAAGTCTTCATTCGTTCCTAAGCGGGGATCGATCGTATAGTAATCGCTGGTGTCATAACCGTGTTCATAAGATGAAAAGACAGGCCCCATATAGATGGCATTGATATGCATGTCTTTCAGATGCGGTATCCAGCTGCTGAAAGCCGGCAGACGATGGTGTACATCGGTGATCGCATACGGTTCACAACCGAAGAATCCCAATGGGTAAAGATGATAAAAAACGGCGCTTTCCGTCCAATGTGTCATATAATTTCCTCCATTTGCTGGAACTATTATAGCATTCTCGCATGAAGAAAAACAGCATATCCGATCGGATGATGCAAGTAGGATCGTAAGAAGCGGGCAGCTTGCTTTTCATGGGAAGGAGGGTATAATGGAGTTGAAGCAGGAGGTATCATATGCGTACATACATTAAAAACGGTATACTCGTATTGGATGGGAAACGAGTGATTGACAAGGGAAGTCTATTGATGGAAGATCATAAAATTATCGGTATTTACAGCGGTATTCCTCATGTGGAGGCAGATGAGATCGTGGATGCAAAAGGGAATTACGTATTGCCGGGATTGTTGGATACGCATACGCATGGTGCTGTCGGCTATGATTTCAATTTATGTTCCTGTGAGGAAATAGAAGAGATGGCGAAGCATCTGCGTAAGGAAGGAGTTACCGGTTTTCTGGGAAGCGTCGTTCCGGAATCTCATGAGCAGATGAAAGCGATTTTAACGAAGCTGGAGTCATGCAATTGTCCTAATTTTATAGGAATCCATATGGAAGGTCCTTATTTGAACATCGAAAAGAAAGCGGTGATGAAGGAAGAATTTCTGCGTGATCCGAATATGGATGAACTGCGGGAATATCTGAACGCAGCTTCCAAGATCGTATCTATGACCATCGCGCCGGAATTGCCGAATGCATTAGAGATGATCACATATCTTGAAAATCACGGTATTGCGGTTAATATCGGCCATACGAATGCGACGTGTGCGCAAGTGCTGGAGGCACAGCAGTACGGGGCTTCCGGTATCACTCATCTGTATAATGCCATGACTCAGCATGAACATCGTTCTCCGGGCGCTGTGACAGGCGCCATTTTATCCGATCTGTATTGTGAGCTGATTGCGGATGGATTCCATGTGCATCCGGATATTGTTCGTGCTACGTATAAGATGATCGGGAAGGAACGCATCATCCTTATCAGCGATGCGAATCCATGCAAGGGATTGCCGGATGGAGAATATGCATTTTCCGGTAAACATGTCCTTATCGAACAGGGACATGCCGTAGTAAAGGAAACCGGACGTATCGCGGGCAGTACGTTAACGATGCTGGATGCCGGTAAAAACATGATGAAATATTGCGGATGCAGCATTTCCGATGTCGTTTTGATGGCGGCCGTCAATCCGGGAGAGCGTTATCATTTGAAGAAGGGGAAACTCGCTGTCGGCTATGACGGCGATGTGCTCATCGTGAATGAACGGCTGGATCTTCTTCGCGTATGTCAGAATATATAAAATAAAAAAGAAACGGACGGAATGTCCGTTTTTTGTGAGCTGTATAAAAATCCCTGATGACATAAAGATGAGATCAGGGTAGTTAGCTTTATTTTTTATCGTTTTGGCTTTTCATACGTTACATACGTAAGTTCCATGGCTCCTTTTAAAGAAAGCGGACCATATGCGCAAGGCACGAAGATCGTTTCTCCTGCATGAACTTCCATATCTTGTATCATGCCGTCTCCTTCGATCACTGTCAGGAAATAAAATTCTTCTCGTTCATAGATGCCGTCCTGCTCGACTTGAATCTTTCCCGCACTGTATACTCCCGGTTCACTGTGAAATACCGTAACCGTACATCCGTTTGCCGTATATGGATGAAGATCTACTAATTGAATGGTATCATCCGGTACATTGACGCATTCCAATACTTTCCGTACATGCAGTTCACGAGGACTGCCGTCCGGCTCCAATCGATCGTAGTCATATAAGCGGTAAGTAAGATCGGCGTTTTGGGAAAATTCAATGAGGACGATATTTTTTCCGAAAGCATGCAGAGTTCCGTAAGGAACATCGACAAAGTCTCCTTTTTTAACCGGAATGTAGCGGAGCAGATGATCCCAGTCACAGCGTTCCACCATATCTTTGAATTGTTCCTTGGAAGCGGCATGATGCCCCAGTTCCATACTGCTTTCTCCGTCGATGAAATATACGCCATCCGGTTTTCCTAAGCGGTTATCATGGGACAGTGCATAGGCATCGTCGGGATGTACTTGTACGGACATCGGCGTAACCGTATTTGCCATGGCGGCGCGTACCGGCATTTCCGGGGTATCGCTTTGAAACAGTTCATAATGCGTATGAAAGAAATCGGAGAGCTTTTCGTTTGTTTCTTCCACGTCGCAGTCCAGATGCCCTTTCATCGCGATGACGTTGTAGCATTCTCCGATATTCGGCAGATCGCTTTGATAGCCGTAGCGTTTGGAGAGTTCCTGTCCTCCCCATATACGGTAATTAAATACCGGTAAGATATGATATAGTTTTTTACCCATGTTCATTCCTCCTGTTTTCATTATAGGAATATCCGATTACCATCTTCAATAGAATGCGCATCTTTTTTTGATGATATGTGCAAAAAAACATATAAAATGCTCATTTTTATTATTTGTCATATAATTATTGCGCGTTTCGTTATATAATGATCATAAAGGTGATACATATGAAGACAGAGAAACGGCGCCGACAGATGCTTTTACACTTGCGGCAGGCGGATGCGGAGGTGGAGGAGCTGAGCAGGATCTTTCGGGTTTCGGCGTCTACGATCCGTCGTGATCTGAGTATTTTGCAGCGTCAGGGAAAGGTCAGCCGGGCATATGGCAAGGCGGCGATACGCGAAGATTTTTCTTTAAGCGATGAATTTGAACCGTCTATTGCGCAAAAAAAGGAAGTTTTTCGCAAAGAGAAATGTCAGATCGCGGCTTATTGTGCAGATCTCATTCATGAGGGGGAATGCATCTTTTTGGATAGCGGCACAACACCGGCGTATTTGTATGAATACATACGTCATAAAAAGGTAACGATCGTTACGAATAATCTCTTACTCGTTTCCCGCGTCCATCCTAAGGATAAGGCTACCATATTGTTTGGCAGCGGTCGCTTTGATGTGCAGCATTATACGCTGACAGGAACATCGTATCTGGAATTTCTGCGGCAGTTTCACTATGATGCATGCTTTATCGGTGTCAGCGGCTTTGATGATATACAAAAATGCTGTTCGTGTACGACATTGGAAGCCTCCTCTTATAAAAATCACGCTATGCATGCGAGCAGCCGCCGCTATGTGATTGCGGATGCATCGAAGCGTCAGACGCATGGTATCGTTAATTTTGCGTCTTTTGATCAATTTGATGCCGTGATCACGAATGCGTATAAGGAACAGGCAGAAGCGCCGCTCTGCTTTTGTGATGTGGTGTGATGTATTGCATACATTAAAAAAACTTTATGTTTTCCGCAGGGAATTCTTAAGAAATGCCATGTATTCTGTAATCAGAGGTGATGTATATGGATATATGGCTTTTTGCATTTTACGAGATCTTGTCTTCTAGTCTTCTTTTTTTTGCTGTTCTTTTATATGAACAGCAGCGGCATAAGGATCTTTCTTATGTTTATATCGGTGTTTTGCTATTGTTTGCGGCTTATATTATCGGAGTGTTTTACGTTGCCGGAACAGGTACCTTATACGATGTTTTGTTGTACAAATTGGAAATGCGCCCGGAGCAGATACATATCTTTCCTTTTTGGGGAATAATCGATTGGAGTGCTTACCTGTTGAATGTTCTTTTGTTTGTGCCGTTTGGGATGTTTGCGCCATTGATCTGGAAAAACCGCAATCGCCTTCTGCCTGTCTTATATTCTGCTTTTTCTTTTTCTCTGTTGATCGAGCTGAGTCAGTTATTAAACAATCGCAGATGTGATATTGATGACTTGCTTTTAAATACATTGGGCGGTGTTATCGGGTTCCTTATATATACGGCATGGATGAAGAAAGCCAACGCCCGTTCTAATCTTCATGAGATCACGTTTATAAATATGGAATGGTACATTGCGGCAATTTTTATCGGCCGGTTTTTATTTTTTAATGAGATGGGATGGGCGAGGCTGCTGTATCGGTTTTGATTTTTTATGACCCTTGTGGTGTTTCCTGTTAAAAAACTGATTTCCGGTGTATGCTATCAGCGTAAAGGAGAAGATATATGGATCAGAAAAAGATAGGGAAATTTATTGCGCAATGCAGAAAACAGAAAAATATGACGCAGCAGGAACTGGCAGAACGGTTGAACGTATCGGATCGAACGATCGGGAATTGGGAAAACGGAAGAAATATGCCGGATCTTTCGATGTTTAAACCTCTTTGTGATGAACTTGGAATTTCGATCAATGATCTTATGAGCGGAGAGAAAGTGCTGCAAGAAGATTATCAGGAAAAGTTGGAAGAAAATATCGTTACGACGATCGAGTACACGAACAGAAAGTTGTTTCGTTCAGAGGGCATTACGATATGGATGATCGCGGGTGGGCTGTTTTTGTCTTTTTCGGCGCTGTCCGTATTTCCTGATGGCAGCAGCTGGAGTTCTGTTTATGCGATATTGGGAAATGTGATATCCGCTGTCGGTGTGTTTCGTATCACAAAAAAACGTACATGGCTGAAAAGAGGGATCTGCTGTTTTGCATATTTTTCTATATGGATGGTCATATGGTTGACGATCGATTGTTTGAGAGTTGTTTTCTATCATCAAGCGCCGAAATTTTCTTACCATACGGAAACGATCTATAATATGATCATTTATAAAACGCCGATGTATCACGTGTATCGGATAAACTACGATTCTCCTAATGAGTATTACATCATTGATGCCAATCGAATATATACGGCAGATACGGTTCCGAATACACCATTTAATCGAACATATGCCGGTATTGATAACCTTCTGCGCTATAAAAGTGCTTATGTGGGGGATAACAGCAATGATGCGGCATTGATACAGTCTTTGCCGCTCAGTGAATACGGCTTTGTTTTCGAAATTGACAGTGAAGGTCAGGGATTGTATATTCATTACTATGTGACAGATTGGTGTATCAATGAAAATGCCTACTTGGAAAAAAGTCTGCTTTATAATTCGGTAGCTATCTTTTCACTGATCGATAATGCTGCTTATATCCAATATGATTTCAGTGGCAGCTCTTATCGTATCACGAGAGAACAGGTAGAGGAATATTATCCCAATTATGAAAAGATCGTAAAAGACGGGGTTCATAAGGAAAATTTTAATCGGTATTTGGAAAATAAAATGAATGATCGAGAATTTGTCGAACAGATATTTTTGAAATTGTTTTCATAAGAAATAACGTGCAGAAGAAACTCTGCACGTTTTAACATCCTCTGTTTGTTTTGTTTAATTGTTGGAAGAAATAATAGCTTTTCTTGGGGATCCGCTCATAGGTCTTTAAATCCAGCTCTATCAGACCATAGCGGTTTTTAAAGGCATTTCTTGCGGATACGTTATCGATATACGACCAGACGAGATAGCCATGGCAGTTACATCCATCCTGCTTTGCCTTTTGTGTATAGGTTAGATGCTCCTGTAGGAAATCGATACGATAGTCGTCATCGATCCTGCCGTTTTTATTACGGTAACGCTCTTCGTTCGCAATGCCGATCCCATTTTCGCTGATAAACCAATCAAAGTTTCCATAGTCTTTTTTTATGCGCATGCCGGCATCATAGATCGCCTGCGGATAGATCTCCCATCCGCGATCGGCGTTGAATCTGCGGTCTGGTTTGATATAAGGCTCATAGTATTTTGTAGGATGAAAGACACCTTCATAGTCGGTTTCTCTTGCCTGCACGCGTATCGGAAAGTAATAATCCAATCCCAGAATATCGATGCGGTAATCGTGGATGAGCTTGAGATCTTCTTTTTCGTATGTGAACAGGCAATCGTTTTCTTTTAGGACATCCATGAATTCTTTGCTTACGGAGCCTTTCAGATAAGGGTCTAAATATATTCTTACTTGCAAGAGATCGGCATAATAGGCGGCGATCACATCGCGTATTTCTTCACTGCGGGAATAGACCGGCGTATAGTGGATCATCGCTCCCAGCTTGCCGTGATATTTTTTCTGAAACGGGAGATATTCCTGTTTGGCGATGGCGGTTGCGACCATTTTATGAAAATGCGCCTGGTAGCATTTTTTCGGATCATGTGTAAACGGATACCATATGCCGTCCATATAGCCATTATCGATAGGAATGTTCGGTTCCGTAAACGCAAAGAAATACGGTACGCGGTCTGCGAAGCATTCGAATACGCGGCGTGCGTACAGACGGTAGTATTCCAACATTTTACGATCACACCAGCCGTCAAAGTCTTTTAGGAATGCTGCGGGAATATCCCAGTGCTCTAAAGAGACAAACGGTTTCATATGGTAATGGAGGATCGTATCGATCACATCGTTATAGAAATCGCGTGCATGTTCATTGATGATCCCTTTTTCAGGATCCTTGAGGAAGAACGGCCATTGTATGGTAAAACGGAAAGTATTCATTCCGGCTTCCGCCATCATTTTGATATCTTTTTTATAATGATGCAGAAAATCACAGGCTTTATCCGGTCCGATGCGGTCATGCCAAAGTTCCGGATTTGTTTCATAGAAAAGATCGGCCCAGCTTTTATTTGTTTTTTTGTCATTCCCTTCGATCTGCCATGCACTGCTGCTGGTACCGATGAAAAAATCCTCACCCATATTGAATGTTCCCATATAATATATCTCCTTTGTATTGGTATTACCGCTTATGATTTTATTTTATCATTCTCTGACAACGCTTAAAAGGTAATATGCTATTGTTTTTTTTGTTTCCATAAATTAAGAAAGCAGAAAATATATAGTAGCTGTAGAAAAATAAAATGGAAATTGATATGATAAATCTACGTAATATCGTTAAAGAAGGGGGAAGATATGTATTATCCGAAACAGATACTATACTTATTAGATAAAGATTTTTACGAAAAAGTTGTTAAATATTGCATGCGATCTACTGATTTTTAGTATTTACAATGCGGTATAAAAAACCTATCCAAACGCTTGTATGTCCATAACATGCGTCCCTATGATCGAGTGTGCATAACGTGTGCTGTGATGATCGTATAGCTATGGGAATTGACCGTGATTCTTATATGATCGATTTCACAATACCAGTTTTTCCCTTGTTTATAGATCCGGCAATCGCTATCTAAGATCTTGCGTTTGCAATATGCGACGACATCTTCTGTTTCTAATGTGAGATTTCTTTTGATCCTATCAACGCCCATCTCTGTTGTATGAAGTTTCGCTATATGATTGATAAGGGGATTTTTATCATCCATGGCCGGCTCCTCCTTTTACAATGATTTTAACAATTACAAATATGAAAATGCAAACAATGGTATATTGACGGTGAGATATAACTGTATTGCCCAAGTGGGGATTTATTGATTGATTCATGCAGGTGCATTGATAATGAATATATTTGTCTTATTTGCTTTTTACACCAAATTACTTCTATAAATTATAAAAGCTCCCATTTAAGGGAGTTCTTAGTATATGGTGCGGATGACAGGAATCGAACCTGCACGGATAAACCGCTAGATCCTAAGTCTAGTGCGTCTGCCAATTTCGCCACATCCGCATGAATTGCGTTAACATTATAGCATGTTTCATTGGAATTGCAAGATATTCTTTCTTTTCATGTGGTTCTCCATAAACTATGTTTTTTTCTGTATTCCTATATTTTCATGCTATACTAAAGATGAACTATTTAAATATAAATCGCTCTCATGTTATCTTCATGTAAAGAAGCGGATACAACAGAAAGTTTGAAAACGTTATGAAAATACTACTGATCAGTGATACGCACGGCGCTATACAAACGACACAAGATGTGATATATGAGGAAAAAGCGGATGTTGTCTTGCATATGGGAGATGTCGGTTTTGATCCTCATTATCTGGGACAGATATATTATGTAAAGGGAAACCATGATCTTTTATCGGAAGAGCCGCGGGAACGGCTGTTGATATTCGGAAATAAGACGGTTTTTATGTTTCATGGAGATCGCTATGAAAAAGAGATCGTCGAACGGCTGAAAGGGAGATATAAAGAGCGTTGGTTTGATATGGAATTTTGTATAGAGGAATATACAGAGCTGTTACGGGATGTAGGAAGAAAGAAAAAAGCGGATGTCATATGCTTTGGTCATCTTCATCGACCGTTTATAAAATCGTTTTCGGATTTGATGATCATCAATCCGGGATCGTTGGCAATCCCTTATGATGGGAAGAATGTCAGCTATGCCGTTTTAAATATAGAGGGAAATCAGCTGTATGCACAGCTGAAATATCGCATGTGCGATGGGAAATGAGGGATCTTATGTTTACGAGAATATTGACAAAGCTAGGATTTACAAAAGAGGAAACAAGCTGGATTCTGTATGATGTCGGTAACTCTGCGCAGGTACTGACTACGTGTACGGTTATCTTTCCGCTGCTGATCGCTAAGATCACACCTGGTGACAGCAGTGTTTATGTGGGTTGGGCCAATGCTGTCTATGGGATCATCCTTGCTTTCCTTTCTCCGATTTTGGGGACGATGGCAGATTATAAAGGACAGAAGATGCGGATGTTTAAATGGTTTTTATTCATCGGGATCTTCGGTGGTTTTGCACTTGCCTTGCCGTTTATCGATTATAAGATGGCGATCCTATTTTTTGTCATTGCGATGATCGGCTATAACGGTTCGATTGTATTTTATGATGCTTTCATCGTTGATGTATGTGACGATGACCGTGTTGATAAAGTGTCTGCGGCTGGATATGCCTGGGGTTATATCGGTTCTGTTCTTCCTTTTTTGATCTTTATCATACCGTTTGCATTGGTAACGCTGATGGGAGATGCCGAGGGCAATGTCGTGCTGGGAGACTTTACGCTGACGTATCGTTTGGCTTGTGGACTTACAATGGGAATGGCTGTTTTATGGTGGCTGTTTTATTCTCGTCCGATGCTGAAAAATGTTCGTCAAAAAAAGTATCATGAACCGGTAGAACACGTAGTAAGAGAGTCTTTCGGAAGATTGTGGCATACGTTTAAAAATATTCGGCAAAATAAAAATATATTCTTGTTTTGCTTATCTTATTTCTTTTACATCGATTGTGTAAACACCGTTATCAAAATGGCGGTATCGCTGGCTACCGAAATGGGCGTAAGCGATATCATGAGTTTGATCGTCGTCATCGCTATCAATATCATCGCTTTCCCGGGAGCGATCTATTATGGCCGATTGGTTGAAAGATTCGGTTCTAAGACGATGATCTATGCGGGTATCATCGGTTATTTAGGCGTTGTTGTGGCGGGTGTCATGATTCCTGTCAATATGAACTTCATATGGGTAGTAGCGCTGCTTGTCGGTCTGTTTCAGGGAGGCATTCAATCGGTATCCCGTTCCTATTTTGCGAAACTGATCCCGAATAAAGAAGATTCCAATGAATATTTTGGATTCTTTTCCGTTTTTTCTAAATTTTCTTCTATCTTGGGACCGGTGGCAGTATCCGTTATCATCATGATCACCGATGAAACGAGATATGGTATTTTAGGATTGATTCCGATGATGCTGATCGGCGCATTTTTCCTGATGTTGGTAAAAGATCCGGAAAAGCAGTAAGAGGCTTGTGGAAAATGTTATAAAAATATTAGGCAAATGAAAAAAACTGTGGTAAAATATATACAACACATAGGTCTTTAAGTGGATCCCGAGAGATCCATAAGGCAAACAGTATCCTTATTTGTCATAAGCAGATCTGTGTTCAGGTCTGCTTTTCTTATGAACTTATGTGCATTAAGGAGGAATCGTATATGGAAAAAGAAACGAAATTATTATTGGATGTGCAGGATAAACCGCAGCCGGCACAATGGGCATTGCTGTCCTTTCAGCATGTATTCGCCATGTTCGGGGCTACCGTATTAGTTCCGATCATTACCGGTTTCCCGGTTTCCGTCGCATTGTTTGCATCTGGTATAGGAACGCTGATTTATGTTTTTTTCACAAAGGGGAAAGTTCCTGTTTATTTAGGGAGTTCTTTTGCGTATATTTCTGCTGTGCAGTTAGCAGTTGCGGCAATGTCCGGTGATATCAGCGCGGCACAGACAGGGTTGATGTTAATTGGTATCACTTATGTAATTGTAGCATTTGTCATTAAACTGATTGGAAAAGGGTGGATCGATCGTTTGCTTCCGCCGATCGTCATCGGACCGATGATTGCCGTTATCGGTTTGGGTTTGGCAGCTAACGCAGTAAGCAATGCCGGCTTTATCGCGGATGGTGAGTGGAGAAGTATGCTGGTTGCTGTATGTACATTCCTCGTTGCGGCATTGGTAAGTACAAAAGCGAAGGGTTTCTTTAAGATTATCCCTTTCCTGATTGCGATTTTAGTGGGTTATGTATTATCACTTGCATTGGGAATAGTAGATTTGACGGCGGTAAGTGAAGCCAGCTGGTTTTCTCTTCCGGAATTTTCTTTCCCGTTTAAGTTGGGGGATTTCGGTACTTATAATTTATACTTCGGACCGGAGACATGGGCGATTCTGCCGGTGGCCTTTGTTACGATTTCCGAGCATATTGGTGATCATACCGTATTAGGCAAGATCTGCGGTAAGAATTTCTTGAAGGATCCGGGCTTGGATAAAACGCTGATTGGTGATGGTGTTGCTACGGCGGTTTCTGCTTTTATGGGCGGACCTGCCAATACGACGTATGGAGAAAATACGGGCGTGATCGGTATGACGAAAGTTGCCAGTGTATATGTTACGGCGGGAGCTGCCTGCATTGCGATCGTGCTGTCTTGTGTAGGAAAGATATCCGCATTTATCTCTACGATACCGAATCCCGTATTGGGAGGAATGAGCATCTTACTATACGGTGTCATTGCGAGCAATGGATTACGTGTATTAGTTGATAATCATATTGATTTTGCAAAGCAGCGCAATCTGATCATCGCATCGGCGATGCTTGTTATCGGATTAGGCGGAGCGATCCTTCCGTTAGGGAATATCGTTACATTGTCCGGAACTGCGTTATCGGCTCTTGTAGGTATCGTGTTGAATTTGATACTTCCGCAAGGCGAAGAAGGACCGAAAGCTCCAGAAATTTAAGAAAACATTGAAAATAGATGGGATTCCATCTATTTTTTTCTTAAAAATCGCAAGAATGAAAAAAGGATTGTTATTTTGCTGCTTAAAGGCTATAATGATAAAAACAATCCGCGTATTGTGGATAAAGGTAAACCTTTAGAAATTACATAAAAATAAAAGAATACTCCTGTTTTATATAATATAAAGCAGGTTTTTTTATATGTCTATAAAGGTTTACCTATATAGAATGGAAAGAGAATGGAAAGATAAAATTACAAAATGTTTGATATTTTTGTTTCACTATGCCATCAGCAAAGCAGTTAACATTATGCGCAACCCTGCCTGTTTTGCTGGTGGCATAGTGAATTTCTATTATTTTCGTTTAAATATAATACGCAAGAATAGGAAATATTGTCTGTTTTATAGTATTTTAAGCAGTTTGTTTCGAATAGGAATGTTGAAAATATAAAAGAAGAGGATATAATATAAGTATCTGAGTGAACAGGTGGAGACATCTGAAAAGGGGCAAGTGCTAGCTTGCCCCTTTTAAATTGGGAGGCTCTGAGTGAAAGGCTCAAGAGTAAGATGGTTGGGCTCTCATAGATCTATTATATTACCCCCTTAATAAAGCAGCGGTAATAACGAGGATCAGATAGAGTATAATCAAGTACTCCATATTGCCTTCCTTTCTGAGCGCCTTTCAGGTCTCATAAAGTTACCTCCTCAACAATCTCTTACACATAGATCACTGAAATTCCTAAAAGTTGTTTATAAATTTGTCATTGCTCGATTATAAACCAGCGGTGTTTGCATTGACATCTATCATGTCTGCCATTATACTTTAATGGTAAAAGTTACCTTGAAGATAATCCCGTGAGGTTATGAAGGGCGCCTGATATGTTGTTTTAAAGTACCTTTCAGTTGTGGGAAGGTACTTTTTTTAGGGAGGAATACAATGAAAAAGAAAAAAAGCTTAGCTTTTAAAATGGCAATCGCTCTTGTTTTGGGGCTCGCTGCCGGTATGGGCTGCATCTTTATCCGTGAACATATGATAGCTGATGGAAATGCGGATACATGGAAGATGATCCATAATATTTTCTTTCAGGATATTACGGCAGAAGGGGCCAACGATGCGCTCGGGCTCTTTTATATCATCGGGCAACTGTTTGTCAATGCACTGCAAGTTATCATCATTCCGATGGTATTTACATCCATTACATTAGCGATGTGCCATATTACCGATACAAAGAAACTGGGGAGGATTTCTTACAAGACGATAGGGTTTTTCTTCCTGAGTTATCTGATCGCTTTGCTTCTGGCGGGCATTGTTGGTTTTGCAGTATATCATGCAGGTGCTTTTGATGTGGAAATTACGACCGGATTAACCGGTGCGGCAGGGAAAGCTGGCAGTAATCCGCTGATCGTTCTCGTACAGGCGGTTCCCAATAATATTGCGGCGGCATTTTCCAATAACGGCGGTGTGCTGGGAGTTGTGTTTTTGGCTGTTTCCTGTGGTTTGTGTATCAATGCTCTCGGTGATAAGATCCGATATTTTAAGATATTGCTGAAGGAGGTTAACGATATTGTCGTAACATTCCTGAGTTTTGTCATCAATACCTTCGGACCATTTGCGATATTTGTATTATTAACCAGAACGTTTGCCATTTATGGGATCGATCATTTGAAGCCGGCGTTTGCTTATGTCGGTACGACGGTTGTTTTACTTCTGTTTTATTTGATCTTCGGCTATGCGATACTATTGCTTATAACGGCTAAGCTGAATCCTAAGGCATTTATTCGTAAGATCGCCAAAGTTGCGCTGTTTGGCTTTTCTACATCATCCAGTGCCGCAACGCTTCCGTTAAATACCAAGACGACGACAGAAGAATTGGGTGTCAGTGAAGAGATCGCTTCTTTTACGCTTCCTTTGGGTATGACGGTAAATATGAACGGTACGGCGATCATGCAAGTATTAGCGGCGATCTTCGTAGCGGCAAGTGCCGGTTATGAAGTTACGGTTGCCAATATCGCAGTGATCGCGGTCTTGGCGCTTGTATCTTCTATCGGTACACCTGCGGCTCCCGGAGCCGGTGCTGTTATATTGTTTACGATCTTGAGTGGACTAGGGTATACGAATGATGCGGCATTGCTGGCATATTCTTTGATTTTAGCTATCAATCGTCCGATTGAGATGCTGGTAACTTCTCTGAATGTCGTAGGTGACTCCGCAGCTTGTATCTATGTCGCAAAAAGTGAAGATATGCTGGATGAGGATATGTATAACAGCTGATGAAAAGGCACGAAGATTCGTGCTTTTTTTGTAAAGATATATTTCGTTCATTTGCATACATTCATGACAAACTCGCATTGTTCGTATATAATAACATTGTAAAAGAACGGAGGTTCCTATGTTACATATCATCGGTCATAAAAATCCGGATACGGATTCTATTTGTGCAGCATTGGCCTATGCGGCTTTGAAAAACAAGCTGGGCTATGATGCCAGAGCATATCGTATAGGAGACATGAATGAGGAAACGATCTTTATTCTGAAAAAACTGAAACAAAACGCTCCGGAGTATTTGGGGAGTGCCAAAAACAGATTGTATGAGATCGAGTTTGATCAACCGCTGCTGGTACATAAGCAGGATACGATCAAATACGCTTGGAATAAAATCAAAGGAAGCCGGGCAAAATCGTTGACGGTCATCGATGAAGATCAGCATCAGGTCGGAATGGTGTCTATGTCGGATCTGAGCCGGTTTTTGATGCGTGAATATATTGAATTTCCGCAATATATGCAGACGGCTTCTTTAAAGGATATTTCGGAAACTATAGGAGCCAGCATTCTCGTTCATCCCGAGACGTTTCAAAATAACGGTTCTGTCTTGTTTTTATCTTCTATGCAGGATATTAAGGATGTGAAAGGCAGCATTGTCGTATCGCATAATCATGAGGTATGCCGCAAATGCATAGAACAGCACCCGGCTTGCATCATCTTATTGAATATTACCGATTGTGATGAGCTGCTGCGCTATGCAAAGGAAAATGATATTGCTGTTTTACGAACGACGCATAGCATTATCCATGTATCAAGGGAAATTTATCAGGCGATTCCGATCCGTACTTTGATGAGTACGAATACGGTAACTTTTGATTCAAAAAGCTTTGTGGATGATGTGTATAATCGCATATCGAAAACGAGGTTTCGCAGCTATCCGGTCGTTAATGAAGAAAATAAAGTGATCGGACAAGTATCCCGTTATCATCTGCTGGCGAGTGAAAAGAAGAAATTTGTGCTTGTCGATCATAATGAATTTACGCAGAGCATTGATGATATCGACAGCGGGGAAGTTGTGGAGATCATCGATCATCACCGTATCGGAAATGTAGAAACCGCTCATCCGATCATGTTCCGCAATCAGATCGTCGGAAGTACCTGTACGATCGTGTACAATATGTATAAAGAATACGGCATTCAGCCGGATAAGCAGATCGCCAGTTTGCTGTTGAGCGGTATCCTTTCGGATACGATGAACTTTCAATCACCGACAGCAACGGATATCGATCGTACATGTGCGAAAGAGCTGTCAGAATTATCCGGTATCCATATGGATGAATTTGCGAAAGAGATCTTTGCGATCACAGCGACGTTGCATGGAAAATCTTACAGTGAGATCTTATATCATGATTTCAAAGAATACTCCATCCATAACTATAGTGTTGCGATCGGACAGATCAACATTTCCGATTTGCATGAAGTGTATTCTATTGAAAAAGAGTTTACGGAGTATATGACGATCATCAATAATGTGAATACTTTTGATCTTGTATTAATGTGCTTCACGAAGGTAGATGGCAGTGGTTCTTATATGATCGGGATCGGTAAGATTCACGATGTGGTAAAAGAAGCTTTCAAGGATGAGATAAAGGATAATTTTGTGCGGCACATCATGTCACGCAAGAAACAGATCGTGCCGAAGCTTACGGATGCGCTCAGTGATTATTAAAAAGAGGAATGCTTATGTCATTCCTTTTTTGTTTATATAAGAATAGGATAGAGAAATAAATATGACAGAAACTAGCACTCATATATTGACAGTGCTAAGCAAATGGCATATACTGTTAGCAGAAGTTGTATTAGAGTGCTAACGGAGGTATAACATGAGCAGAAAAAAACAATTTAAAGCAGAGTCAAAGCGCTTGCTGGATTTAATGATCAATTCTATTTATACGCATAAGGAAATCTTTTTAAGAGAGCTTATCTCCAATGCGAGTGATGCTATTGATAAGCTGTATTACCGTTCATTGACGGAAAATTTGAAAGATGTCGATCGTGATGCTTTTGTGATTCAGCTGGAACTTGATAAAGACAATCGTACGATCACGATTCATGATAATGGATTGGGAATGAATAAAGAAGAGCTGGAACAGAATCTGGGAACGATTGCGAAAAGTGGTTCATTGTCTTTTAAAAAAGAGTTGGAAGAGCAGGAACATCAGGATGATGTAGATATCATCGGTCAATTCGGTGTTGGATTTTATTCCGCATTTATGGTTGCCCGAAATGTTGAGGTAATCTCTAAGAAGTATGGAGAAGAACAGGGGTATATTTGGAAATCCAATGCGGCGGATGGATATACTATTGATGAGATCGACTGCGATCATAACGGAACGAGCATCACGCTGTTTTTGAAGGATAATACGGATGATGAGAATTTTGATGATTATTTGCAGACATATGAGATTGAACGTCTGATCCGTAAGTATTCCGATTACATTCGCTATCCGATCAAGATGGAAGTAGAAGAACAAAGAGAAGTGAAAGCCGATACAGAGGAAGAAAACAGCGAACCGAAGTATGAAACCGTAAAGGAAAATAAAACGCTGAATTCTATGATTCCTTTGTGGAAAAGAAATAAGTCTGATATTACCGATGAGGAGTATCACGAGTTTTATAAGGATAAATTCAATGATTACAGCGATCCGCAGAAAGTCATTCACATGAGTGTAGAAGGAAATGTTTCCTTTACGAGCTTGTTGTTTATCCCCGGGAAAACACCGATGAATTATTATTCTCAGGATTATCAAAGAGGATTGCAGCTGTATAGCCGCGGCGTCTTCATCATGGATAAGGCAGAGGAATTGATTCCGGAATATTTCCGTTTTGTAAAGGGACTTGTGGATTCTCAGGATCTGAGCCTGAATATCTCTCGCGAGATGCTCCAGCATGATCGTCAGCTGAAGCTGATCGCCAACCGCTTGGAAAAGAAGATCAAATCGGAATTGATGACGATGCAGAAAAACGAGCGAGAAGAATATGAAAAATTCTGGAATAATTTCGGTTTACAGATCAAATTCGGTATTTATAACAACTACGGAATGAATAAAGACGCTCTTCAGGATCTGCTCATGTTTTATTCTTCCAGCGAGAAAAAGCTCGTTACCTTGGACGAATATGTAGAACGGATGAAAGAAGGACAGGAATGCATCTATTTTGTCAGTGGCGATACCATTGATAAGATCGATAAACTGCCGCAGTGTGAGCTTGTAAAGGATAAGGGATATGAGATCCTGTATCTGACGGATAACGTGGATGAATTCTGTATTCAGGTTTTGATGCAATATAAAGATAAGAAGTTTAAAAATATCAATCAAGGTGATCTGAATCTGGAAAGTGAAGAAGAAAAGAAACAGTTGGAAGAAACGGCGGAAGAAAATAAAGAACTTTTACAGAATTTAAAAGATGCGCTTGGGGATAAGGTGCAGGAAGTCAAGATTTCTTCTCGTTTGAAAACAGATCCGGTTTGTTTGACAAGCGATGAGGGGATGTCATTTGAGATGGAAAAGGTGCTCAGCGCTATGCCGGAAGGTAATCCGTATGGTATGAAGGCGACGCGCATTTTGGAAATCAATCCGAATCATGAGATATTCGGCGCATTGCAAAACGTATATGCTTCTGATCCGGATGCTGTAAAGGATTATGCGGAATTGTTGTATAATCAGGCATTGTTGATCGAAGGATTTGCGATTGATGATCCTATGGAGTTTTCCAGAAAAATATGTGAATTTATGATAAAGGCTGCGAAATAAAAAGGCCTTCGTAAATTACAAAAAGAATACAGACATTTGTCAAAGGACAGATGTCTGTTTTTGTTAAAAGTTTGAACAGGGGTTGGCAAGATTACCGGCAATCGTTGTTAAAGAGATCGGAACTCTGGGTGTAAATGGGGTGATGGGACCTGTTGGTCGATTGGATAAATTTTTTTAAAATAATGTTGTAGTTTCAAACTCAATCTCCTTGTAAATACTAATATTAAAGACTTTAGGTCTTTTTTTGATTCAAAAAGCAAGGATATGATAAAATGAATACACAGAGTGAAAGGGAGAATATGTATGGCGATGCGTGATCCAAAGAAAACGATCGGTAATTTGATTCATAAGCAGAAAACCGTTTATATCAGTTCTGTCGATGAAGACGGGTTTCCTCATATTCGGGCGATGTTGGCTCCTCGGGTTATAGAAGGTATTCATACGTTTTATTTCTCTACTAATACGTCATCTTCTAAGATAGCACAGTATCGGCGTGAGCCTAAAGCCAGTATTTATTTTTGCGATCTTCGTTTCTTTCGAGGCGTGATGCTGATGGGTGTTATGGAAGTGCTGGAAGATCCGGAAACGAAAAAAATGATATGGGAAACAGGGGATAGGATGTATTATAAAAAGGGCGTAGGCGATCCGGATTATTGTGTTTTAAAGTTTACGGCTTTTAAAGGAAAGTATTACAGTAATTTTCATACTGAAACATTTGTGATCGACAAAGCCGATAAAGCGCTGTAGGGAAGGAGAGAGGATCGTAATGATTAAACATGTGATCTTTGATATCGGAAATGTACTGGTTACATTTCATCCGGTATCTTATTTTAAAAAATATTTTGATGAAGCGACGGCCTCTTTTTTGTGCGATGAAGTATTTGCCAGTGAACAGTGGCGTTTCGTTGATCAAGGTATTTTATCCGAAGGAGAGGCAAAAGACTACTTTTTGAAGAAGCTGCCTTCCTATGCCATTCAGCTGCAAGTGCTTTTTGATAACTGGAAAGGTCTTATGACATTGAAGGAAGAGACGTATGCATTATTGAAGAGGCTTCGGGATGACGGATATTGCCTGTATATCTTATCGAATATCGGAGAAGAATCGTATGCTTATTGTATACGTCATTTTCCATTTTTTGAAGATGTGAAAGGCGGGGTGTTTTCTTATCAGGAGAAAGTGGTAAAGCCGGATCCTGCTATATATGAGTGCTTATTGAATCGTTATAAATTATTACCCGGGGAATGTATCTTTTTTGATGATGAGCCTGAAAATGTCAAAGCGGCATGTAAAATAGGAATTCATGCGGTTTTATTCCGAGATATTGCACAGGCTGAAAAAGATCTTGCGGATATTCTGGCAGAGGAAGAATATGCTGAGAGTTGATCAGATCGTAAAAGGAAGTGTGGAACAGCTGGATGTCCATGGTACGGGGATTTTGGCGATCAACAGGGATCGCGTATATGTCGCAGACGTACTTCCGGGGGAGAGTATTCGTGTAAAGATCGTTAAAAAGATAAAAGAGGGGTATGTCGGTACCGTTGTACAGATCGATGTTCCATCTCCGTTGCGTATAGAGCCGCCATGCAAGATCAGTAAGATGTGCGGCAGCTGCCATTACCTTCACATAGATTATGCACATCAGCTGAAAATAAAGAAAAAAGCAGTTATTTCTTTATGTATGGAAGAACATATGCCGCTGCATGTGCATGATGTCATAGGAATGAAAGATCCCTATGCATATCGCAATAAGATCATCGCGGGATTTTCACGTGATAAAAAAGGGGCGGTCGTCACCGGTTTTTATGAGGAACACAGTCATCGTATCATACCGTATGAACGATGTCGGATGCATGATGCAGTATGTGATCGCATCATACAGACTATCCGGAGATTATTGCAGGCATATCGAATAGAACCTTATGATGAAGACCGCAGAAAAGGAATTTTACGTCATGTATTAATACGTAAGGGTGTAGTTACGGGAAATATAATGGTCGTGCTTGTTACGGCACAGAAGGTGTTCCCCGGGGTGCGTAATTTCCTTCGTGATCTATTGAAAGAACATCCGGAAATCAGAACGATTATCCAAAATATAAATATGCGAAAAACAAGCGTTGTTTTGGGAAATGAAGAAAAGGTTCTGTATGGACCGGGATATATCGAAGATGTGCTTTGCGGTCTTCGATTCGGCATATCCTCTCGTTCTTTTTATCAGATCAATCACGACCAGTGTGAAGCTTTGTATAAGAAGGCGGTGGAATTGCTGCAGCTTAAGGGGAATGAAGTTTTACTGGATGCATACTGCGGGATCGGGACTATCGGTATGTATGCGGCTTCTCATGTCAAGGAAGTTATCGGTGTGGAATCCAACAAGGATGCCGTGAAGGATGCACAGGCAAATGCAAGGTATAATCGAATAAAAAATATTCGTTTTATATGTGATGATGCCGGATCGTGCATGGTCGGTATGGCACAGAGAAAACAGCATGTGGATGCGGTTATTATGGATCCTCCTAGAAGCGGCAGTACGGTGAAGTTCATGGAAGCCGTGAGCAGATTGAAGCCTGGAAAGGTTGTTTATATTTCATGTAGTCCTAAAACACAGATACGTGATTTAAAATATTTTGCAAAATTGGGATATCATGCAAAGGAACTGTTTTTATTTGATATGTTTCCGCATACGTATCATGTTGAAAGTATAGTTCTGATGGTAATGAAATAAAACATTCATTTTATTATAAACGAAACAATAGCGTGTATAAAAAATAAAAAGATCGAAACGTTCTAAAATGGATGCTTATTATGATATCATTTACGATTTACTTTACGGAAATGAATAATGTAAGTATTGCCTTGTCCATATAGACAAATTAAGATATAATATGTCTATGGAGGGATCGATATGCGGTTTTTACAAGAAACCATCAGACCATCAGCTGATTTAAGAAACCATTATAATGAAATATCAAAACAATGCAGGGAAGAAAATACTGTAGTTATTGTAACAGTGAATGGCAGAGGTGATACCGTTTCGTTGGATTATGAGGAATACAAGCGAATGAAAGCACGAATTGAACTTCTGGAAATGCTTGCGGAAGCAGAAAATGATGTGAAAGAAGGAAAAATTGCTCCAGTTAGTGAAACATTTGAACAATTAAGAGATTTGTTAGGAGAGAAACCATTTTGAAGTATCAAATCATTCGAACAGATGTAGCGGACGCACAAATCAGAAGACTCATCCTCTCTATTGCAGAAAAATTTGGTCGTGAAACAGCACTTCGAAAATTGAGTGAAATAGAAAAAAGAATAATGATTTTGTCTGATTATCCTGATATTGGAACACAGCCTAGATACCTTGCTTTAAAAAGGCAAGGATACAGGGTTTTAATCCTTGATAAAGATTTAGTTTTTTATAAGGTAAATGAAAGGCAAAAAGAAGTAGTTATCTATGCAGTGGTAGATCAAAGAGAAGATTTTTTAAGCATTATTCAAGGATTATGAAGGGATCGCTGTGAAGAAGTGATTCCTTTTATACTAAAAATTTCGATACATTAAAACCGGAAGAAGAAATTATAATTGCATTAGTTATGAAATTTTTAATAAAAGAGAAGATCAAGGGATATGTAGCCTATGATTGTTTAATTTAAAATATACACGACATATTGAGGCCGTTGTTCTGTTGCAAAAAAATAAAAATCGTTGAATGAGGGATATAAGTTATACTAATTTGTATCTTTTTAATGGTTTTTAAATATATGTATAATCGTGTTTTATTTGCAATATATGATTGTGCATAATATTGAGTAGGGTTATAATGTGCGTATAATTTGAACGGAAGAATGAAACGAATGGTAAAAAGACTATTCTTATAGAAGGAGTACGTCGTATTGGCAAAAGCAATGTTGTTATTCAAGCAGTATACGCTTGTAGGTGGAACGCCAATGCCGGTCATAAAATTTCTTGAAAATAATAAAAGTTTTTTTGAAGCAGATAAAGAAAAAAGAGTAGTGTTTAAATAAATAAAAGAGAGAGCGCAGGTAGATTAATATGAGGAAACATTTTTTTGATTAGCGTATTCAATGATTTCTAATGAATGTTTTTCATATAGTGATCCAAGTGTAGGATTATCAATCAATGAAGTAAGAACGTATGTGAAATGTTATTTTGGAGATATATTTTTTTAGTAAGGTATGCTTTTGATGAAAATGAATTATTGGAAAAAGTATATAAACAGATACTTTTAGATAAGTTATCTTTGAATAAGGGGTTTACTGTACATGATTTGCATCATTATCAAACCTTCAAGCTATGTAGGAAATGTGTGTTTAGTATCAAGAAAAGATAAATAAGCAATAGGGAGAAACGAAAATGAAAAAGATTACCGAGGTTATAAGAGGAATCCAATATTCTTTACAATTTCAATATTTGCGAACAGGGGCGACGAAAAACGGATGGAGAATGGGGCCTGATTTATATGCGAAATGCCCTCAATGTGGATATTATATGTCGTTGGATCCAGTACAAAATGAAAGTTGCCCTTGTGGTAATCTGACTAAAGATAGCGATTATGGAAGATTCGGAGCAAGAACCGGAGATGAATCTATAAAGATATATCAGAAGAAAAAATAACGCTGAATTCTAAATCATTTTGTTCATATTGGATCTATTGTCTATGACAGAAGATGAAAAGAGATGCGTTATATGGAAGTAAGGGAAGTGGAAGTATGATAAAGTTTGTAACACCACAGCTGCAGCATGAAAAACTGGCGCAGGAGTATATGGAAGAACATCGCCGATACGGTGAATATACATTGCATGGTTCTGCTTTGCTGGATAGTGAAAGAAGCTATGATCAATGGGTCGGTATGATCCATGGCAATCGCTGCCGGGAAACGGTAACAGAGGGATGGGTTTCGGCCAGTACGTATTTTGTGATGGATGAGGAAGAAAGAGAAATTATCGGCATGGTAGACATACGCCATGAATTAAATGAGTTTCTCAGAAGCTATGGCGGACATATCGGTTATGGAGTGCGCCCTTCTAAAAGAAGGCAAGGATATGCCTCTTTGATCTTACGCAAAGCATTGCAGTATTGTAAGCTTTTGCATATACAAGAAGTGATGATATCGTGCAATGCGGATAATGAAGCCAGTAGAAGAACGATCTTATCGTGCGGTGGACAGTTGGAAAAAGAATTGACGAAGGATGGGCAGCCATATCAGATTTACTGGATACGATTGCCGGCAGTGAAGCTTTGTGAAATGGATGCCTCTGCTAAGAAACATATCCTGCAAACATCCTTTTATAGTCAGATACCGCTGCGATTGAAGAGTTTTCAAGGTAAAGAGAAAAAGAAACGAGTACTGTTAGAACGTATTATCGAAGAATTCGCTTATGAAGAGCTATATACGGAAAAAGAAGTGACCCGGCTTTTGTCATCTATATATGACGATGCGGTGCTGCTGCGTCGATATCTTATCATTTACGGATATATGCAGAGAAAGAAAGACGGGAGCTGTTACTGGAGAACATAGATCTATGAGGGGATCTTCTTTTTCACAAAAGAAACAGAGGTGATAACTATGCTGATGCTCATATCTCCAGCGAAGAATCTGAAGCCTTTGGTAAGCGATCATCCGCTAAGCATACCCGTATTTGCGAAAGAGAGCGAGCGCATTTTGAAAGAACTGAAAAAATATCGCCTGGAGGAACTGATGATGCTTCTGCAAGTAAAAGAGCCCCTCGCATTTCTTAACATGGAACGCTATCGGGAGATCGGTTATGATGATATGGGAACAGCGGCATTTCTTACTTACCATGGTATTCAATATAAATACATGGACCATCGGGATCTTACGGATGATGATATTTTTTACGCAAACGATCATCTACGTATTTTATCCGGCTTTTACGGTATCGTGAGACCTCTGGACAGCGTATATCCATATCGCTTGGAAATGCAGACAAAACTATCTATAGGAAAGCATGCGGATTTATATGCGTATTGGGGCGATCGATTGATGAAAGAAATACGCAAAGAGTTGAAAAATCATCCGGAACCGGTTTTGTTAGATCTATGCAGTCAGGAATATACAAAGTCTTTCTATCCGTATTTGCGGGAAACAGATCGGTATGTAAACATTGTATTTCGCATATGGAAAAACGGTAAGCTGAAAACGGAAGCAACGCAAGCCAAGATGGCCAGAGGAATGATGGTACATGATATGATCAAATATCGGATGGAAACGTTGGATGATGTAAAAAGATTTCATAGCGGAGGATATGTTTATCATGATGAATGCTCCGATGAGCGAAGTCTTGTATTTATAAAAAAGTAAGAAATGAAAAGAAATTATAAAAGCTATAGAAATTTCAGTGCGTATCCTGTATAGTTAAGTTAACGCATATCATATTGTTTGAAAGAGAATAATATGTATGGAAAGGGGATAGGAAATGAAACGGTTATGTGTTATTTTAATGGCTGTATGCATGTTGGCAGGCTGCAGCGGAGGAAAAGAGAAGAAGGTCATCTGTAAAGAAGAATACGATGGCGATGCTTATGTTTACGAGTTTTATGCTACAGGGGATACGATGAACTCTCATACCATCAAGGTCGATGCGGATTTGAAGGTATGGGAATTGGATGAAGAAGATCTGTCCGAAGAAAATATTGAATCTACAAAAGAAATGCTGGATGAATATTATATGGATATCTATATGGGGCTGAAAGGGATAAAGACGACATCTGCGATCGATGAAAATAAGACAAAGTATACAGCGACCATAGAAATCGACTTTTCTAAGGTAGATTTTAAGGAATTGGAAAAGGCGGATCTGGTAGATGAGGGAACGCAGGAGATCTCATTGGAGATGACGTTGGAAGATTACAGTAACTGTACGGAAACAGAATTATAATATATGGGCATGATAATGAATCATGCCTTTTTTTATCGAAAGATCGCGTTATTTGTCAATGGAAAGAACGGTCATAAGAGGCGGTTTATGATAATATAATGATGATGCCGGGTATATGACTTTGCGATGGAAAGACAAAAAAACCGTTAAAAAGGGTATTGACTTTTTTTAAGATGTTTGCATTGATTGATAAGGTTTTAACATTTTTTGAAAACGCATACATAAAAGTTGATTTTCTTAAGGAAAAGGGTAGAATTTTCATTGGAAAGTTATTATACTAAGTATATAAAAATAAATTCCTAAGGGGGGATTTACAGATGAGACAAAACAATATGGTGGCCATGATCCTGGCCGGAGGGCGCGGTTCTCGACTGCATGCCTTAACCAAAAAGATCGCGAAACCGGCCGTTTATTACGGCGGTAAATACCGTATCATCGATTTTCCTTTAAGCAACTGTGCCAATTCCGGGATCGATAATGTCGGCGTTCTGACACAGTATGAATCTACCTTGTTGAATTCTTATGTATCGGCGGGTGGTCGCTGGGGTCTGGATGCAAAAGACAGCGGTGTCTATGTCCTGCCTCCAAGAGAAAAAGAGGATGCGGATTTAGGAGCTTACCGAGGAACGGCAGATGCCATTTCTCAGAACATCGACTTTGTCGATACGTTCAATCCGGAATATGTACTCATTTTATCAGGGGATCATATTTACAAGATGAACTATGCAAAGATGCTGTCCCATCACAAAGCGTGTGATGCCGACGCAACCATTGCGGTGCTTCCTGTTCCGATGGAAGAGGCCAGTCGTTTCGGAATCATGAATACGGATGAATCCGAGAGGATCATCGAATTTGAAGAGAAGCCGGAGCATCCGAAGAGCAACTTGGCTTCCATGGGTATTTACATCTTTAACTGGAAATTGCTCAGAAAAATGCTGCAAGCGGATATGGATAATCCCGAGTCTTCTCATGATTTCGGAAAGGATATCATTCCGAAGATGCTGGCGGAGGGCAAGCGTCTGTATGCCTATAAGTTCCAGGGTTATTGGAAGGATGTAGGTACGATCGATTCCCTCTGGGAAGCAAATATGGATCTGTTAAGTAAAAACAATGAGTTGGATCTTGCCGATCAGAGCTGGAAGATCTATACCGAGGATGTAGCGACCATGCCGCATTATTTGGGGAAAGATGCACAGATCGTGCGTTCCTGTGTAAATCAAGGCTGCTATATCAACGGAAAGGTAGAAGGTTCTGTTTTGTTTACCAATGTCAAGGTAGCAAAAAATGCTCAGGTAAATGACTCTGTCATCATGCCGGATGTTGAGATCGGGGAAGGTGCCGTTATCAATCGTGCGATCGTTGCCCAGGGTGTGAAGATCGATCCGGGCGCTGTTGTCGGCGATCCGAAAAGCGAGCATATTGAATTGATTTCAAAAAGAGTGAGGTGACGGATATGTGCAATGCATTTGGAATCGTAAATTTTGAAGGACCGGATGTTCGCGTCAGCGGACTGGAAGATTACCGTCCTGCCGGAGCATTCTCCTTTTTAGGGAGATATCGCCTGATTGATTTTCCTTTGTCTAATATGACGAACAGCGGAATCGATCGCATTGAAGTATTTGTGAAAAACAGACAGCGTTCTCTGATTGAACATCTGGGAACCGGCCGTCATTACAATATTAACTCAAAGCGCGGAAAGCTTCATATCCTGCCTGTGGAAACAGGAGTACAAAATGATCTTTATAATCATGATGTAGCTGGTTATATGTATAATATGGGAACGATTGAGGAACTCGATCAGCCATATGTGATCATAGCGCCGAGTCATATGATCTTTCGTTATGATTTTTCCAGTTTTCTGGAAAAGCATATGGAGAGCGGTGCGGATATAACGATGCTGTATCATGTGGTCGATACGGCAAAAGAAACGTGCATCAATTGTGATGTTTTGAATCTGAATAAACAGAAAGGTGTTCTTTCTATCGATAAGAACCGCGGCAACTATAAAACGAGAAACATTTCCATGGAAACGTATGTCATGAGCAAGGATCTGTTTGTCGATCTGGTAAAAAAAGCTGCCAATACATCTTCTTTATACAGCTTTAAGGATATCATCAACGATGAATGTTCTGAGTTGGATATCCGCGGAGTTGCTCATAAAGGGTTCTTTGCGTGCATCAATGATTTCAAGAGTTACTATCGCACGAATATGGAACTGATCGATTATGAAAAAGCGATGGAGCTGTTCTCCGATGATTGGCCGTTTTATACGCGAACCAATGATTCTGCGCCAACGCAGTATTATTCTACCAGCGATGTATGCAACAGCGTCATTACGAACGGCTGCAGTATCGAAGGTACTGTAGAAAACAGTGTGATCGGTCGGGGATGCATCATTAAGAAAGGTGCTATCGTTCGCAACAGCGTGGTTTCTCCGCAAGCAGTGATCGGAGAAGACGTACATGTGGAATATGCGGTCGTTGATAAAAAAGCGAAGATTTCACGCAAGAAGGATGTGCTTGGTGATGCACAAAATCCTTTGTATGTGAAAAGAAACGATAAGATCTGATGCAGATTTTAATGGCAGCGGCTGAAGGATTGCCGTTTATCAAGAGCGGCGGTCTGGCCGACGTGATCGGATCCCTTCCTTTTGAACTTACCAAAAAAGGACATGAAGTCCGCGTTGTGCTTCCTTTATATTTAAAGATAGCACAAAAGCATCACCAGGACTTTCATTTGGAAAAGCAATTTTGCATTGACATCAATTATCGTCAGGCACAGGTAAATATCTGGGCAACGATGGTAAAGGATGTAAAGTTCTATTTCGTAGAGCATCAAGGATATTTTGAAAGAGAGAGCATGTATGGCTACGATGATGACGGAGAGCGTTTTGCTTACTATCAAAGAGCCATCGTAGAAATGCTCAATCAGCTGAATTATTTTCCGCAAATCATTCATTCTCATGACTGGCATACCGGAATGATACCGGCACTATGTAAGGAAACGCATGGATTTGATGAACGCTACCGCAATATACGTCATGTGTATACGATTCATAATTTGGCATATCAGGGTAATTTCGGACCGGAGATGCTGAACAGCTGTCTCGGATTGGAGTGGCGCGTGTTTGATAACGGAAACGTCCGCTATGACGGCGGCATCAGCTTTATGAAATCGGGGATCCTTTATGCCGATAAGGTGACGACCGTTTCTCCTAGCTATGCACAGGAAATTCTGACACCGCAGTACGGAGAACATCTGGAAGCGGTATTGGAAATGCGGAAGTATGACCTTTGGGGTATCGTAAATGGTATCGATATTGAGGATTGGAATCCTAAAACAGATCGTGAGATCCCTTATAATTTCAATAAGGTAAATGTGATAAAGAAGAAAAAGCAGTGTAAGAATGCTCTTCAAAAAGAGATGGGGCTAGAAGTCAAAGACGATGTGATGATGGTAGGAGTAGTGTCTCGTCTGACATGGCAGAAAGGCTTTTATCTTCTGATGGAGCAGCTTTCTGAAATATGTCGTATGCCGATCCAACTTGTCGTTTTGGGAAGCGGTGAAGCGGAGATTGAAACAAAGATGGTGCAGTTGGAAGAGGGAAACAAGGGGAGAATTGTATTCTATCGAGGATACAACGAATCTTTGGCGCATCGCATTTATGCAGCCAGCGATCTGTTTCTGATGCCGTCATTATTTGAACCATGCGGTATTTCACAGCTGATCAGCATGCGTTATGGCACATTGCCGCTTGTACGCGAAACAGGCGGTTTGCGGGATACGGTAGATCCATACAATGAATATGAGCATTCCGGAAATGGATTCAGTTTTGCGAACTATAATTCCGGTGAGATGATTCAGGTATTATGGAATGCGATCCACGTATATTACGACTGTCCGAAAAACTGGAAAGAGCTCGTTAAGAATGCTATGAACACGGATGTGAGCTGGGAAAAAAGCGCACAGATCTACGATCAGCTATATCACAGTTTATGGTAAAGGTAAGAACACAGCGTTGCTGTGTTTTTTGCTATGACAGGACAGAGGTTCGGTTCTAAGGGGCACGATTTCTGTTCACAACAGAATTGCGGTAGTGGAAGGAAGTCTTTGTCAGGAAGTCGGTCTCTGCGTCCATGGCTCCGGCGTTTTAGCTCTCAATTATCGTGACTTCGGAACCTGTGATTATGATAAAGATTGTCCTCGATATTATCCATTATCTACTTCACAGCATGAATTGAATCGAAATGTCGCAACATTTGATGGGAAAAGCGTATCGAGGCATCCGTCTTTTTATCGAGGAGATTATCAGCGTCCGGCTCTGTAGATATTCGACAATTATAATATGTATTATGATTCTATATGACATACAGAGGCGGCTTATTTTTATGTATTTTGAAAATATTTTCAAAGCTTCTTGACTTCACGTAGGCAAGTCTTTATAATAAGTAAAAATATTCAATTTTAAATGCGGAAAGTTTATGATTGAAACAATGGAAAAGGAGATGAAGACGATGGCATATTTTTTTGATGAACCCTCTCGTACATTCAGTGAATATCTGATCGTTCCGGGATATTCTTCCAGTGAATGCACACCAGCAAACGTATCTTTGAAAGCCCCTTTGGTGAAGTTTAAAAAAGGTGAAGCCTCTTCCCTTTCTTTGAATATTCCAATGGTATCCGCTATCATGCAGTCCGTATCCGGAGAACGCATGGCAGTGGCTCTTGCCAGAGAAGGCGGAGTTTCTTTCATCTATGGTTCACAGACGATTGAAAACGAAGCGGCCATGGTTCGCCGTGTGAAAGCAACCAAAGCGGGATTTGTACATAGTGATTCTAATATCAAACCGGATGCGACATTAGCCGATGTACTTGCGAAAAGAGAAGAGACCGGTCATGCGACGATGGCGGTGACGGATGACGGTACGAGTGACGGGAAATTACTGGGGATCATAACGAGCCGCGATTATCGTGTTTCCCGTATGGATCCGAATACGAAAGTCAGTGAATTTATGACGCCGTTTGATAAGCTGATCTATGGTAAAGACGGTTGTTCATTAAAAGAAGCGAATGATATCATATGGGATAATAAGCTCAATCAGCTGCCGATCATTGATGAACAGCAGCATTTGAAGGCGTTTGTATTCCGAAAGGATTATGATTCTCACAAGGAGAATCCGAATGAACTGTTAGATGACCATAAGCGTTATATCGTCGGTGCGGGAATTAATACCCGTGACTATGAACAACGCGTGCCGGCACTGGTGGAAGCCGGAGCGGACGTTCTTTGTATCGATTCCAGCGAAGGATTCAGCGAATGGCAGAAACGCACTTTGGAATGGATTCGCAGCCGTTATGGAGATACGGTAAAGGTAGGAGCCGGAAATGTCGTAGATGCGGAAGGGTTCCGCTTCCTTGCGGAGGCCGGCGCTGATTTTGTGAAGATCGGGATCGGCGGCGGTTCCATTTGTATTACCCGTGAACAAAAGGGGATCGGACGCGGACAGGCAACGGCTACCATTGAAGTGGCAAAAGCGCGAGATGCGTATTTTAAAGAAACAGGCATTTACATTCCTATTTGCAGTGACGGCGGTATCGTTCATGATTATCATATTACCTTGGCATTGGCGATGGGAGCGGACTTTGTTATGCTGGGACGTTATTTTTCTCGTTTTGAAGAATCTCCTACTAAAAAAGTTACCATTAATGGAACGTATATGAAAGAGTATTGGGGCGAGGGAAGTGCGCGAGCACGTAACTGGCAGCGCTATGATATGGGCGGTTCTTCCAAGCTTTCCTTTGTGGAAGGTGTCGACTCTTATGTTCCATATGCCGGTATGTTAAAGGATAATGTAGAGCTTACATTAAGCAAGGTAAAGCATACGATGTGCAATTGCGGTGCGCTGACGATTTCGGAATTGCAGGAAAAAGCGAAACTGACCCTCGTATCATCTACGAGTATCGTAGAAGGCGGCGCTCATGACGTAGTTGTAAAAGATAATACATATGATGCAAAGGTACAATAAAAAGAACTTCGGTTCTTTTTATTATGGTTTATGAGTGATCGTTTCTTTGCGGCTGAAAAGAATAAACTTTTATTTCCTAGGTAATAAATAAAATAGAGAATGTATTCATAGCTTTTAAATAAAGGACGGAATAAGGTTGAAAAGCGATAAGAAGCTGTTATAATCATAAATAGAAAAGGGTGAAGATATTATGAAGAAAGCATTGTTGATGATGGGGGTCATCGGTTTGTTTCTGATAACGGGAACGGTATATATAAACAGCTATTATGAATGTGATGACAATGGGATAAGAAATTGTATGCAATCTGCATCACATGCGTATGATCGAATGGATCATCACAGGCAGTTTGACGAAGATGGGTATTATCCATGCGGCATGCCGGATTGTCCGCTTGCTTACGAGCATGATCATGAAAATGAGTATTATCATCATTATGTTAGGGATGAAGGATATGGCCATCGCCATGGACATGGAAATCATCATCGCTGAGAATACTATGGGAATATATTTCAAATAATCTCCTTAAGCAATTTGTCGGGAGGTTTTTTATTTGCGATTTTATAAACAGACAGTTTGCGTGAAGATCTGTGAGGAAAGGACATCTTATATTTTTATGAGGATAACAAGTTTACGAAAAAAGGCAGAGGTGCTATAATAGGTACGAACTAAAGGAGGGTTTTTATTATGGCAAAAAGAACTGTAAAAGACTTGGATGTTGCCGGAAAACGTGTGATCGTTCGCTGCGATTTTAACGTACCTAGAAAAGATGGAGTTATTACGAACGACAACCGTATCGTTCAGGCGCTGCCTACCATCAAATATCTGATTGAAAACAAAGCCAGAATCATTTTGATGTCTCACCTTGGAAAGGTAAAAACAGAGGAAGATAAGGCAAAAAACAATTTGGAATGCGTTGCTGTTCGTTTAGGGGAACTGGTAGATACGAAGGTAACCTTCGTTCCGGAAACAAGAGGCGCTGCATTGGAAAAAGCGGTTGCGGAACTGAAAGACGGAGAGATCGTTGTTGTACAGAATACCCGTTATGAATCCGGAGAGAGCAAGAATGATCCGGAACTTGCGAAATACTGGGCATCTCTCGGTGATCTGTTTGTAGAAGATGCATTCGGTTCTGTACATAGAGCACATGCTTCTACGGCCGGGATTCCTTCATTATTGCCAAATGCATTGGGCTTCTTGGTAGAAAAGGAAGTTACGATGCTGGAAAAAGCAGTAAAAACACCGGAACGTCCGTTTGTAGCGATCATTGGCGGAGCTAAGGTTTCCGATAAGATCGCCGTGGTAGATAATTTGTTGAAGATCGCGGATAAAGTGCTGATCGGCGGAGGAATGGCATATACTTTCTTAAAAGCACAGGGATACAGTATCGGAAAATCTCTTGTGGAAGAAGACAAGGTTGAACTTGCGAAAGAGTATCTTGCGAAAGCAAACGGAAAACTGATCCTGCCGGTTGATAATGTATGCGCTGATGCGTTTGCGGAAGATGCAAAAACGATGGTAGCCGGTAACGGAGAGATCCCGGAAGATTATATGGGATTGGATATCGGACCGAAATCCGTTGAACTGTACCGTAAGGAATTGGCCGGCGCAAAGACGGTCGTATGGAACGGGCCTATGGGCGTATTCGAAATGAAGCCTTTTGCGACGGGAACATTAGAAGTATGTAAGGCAATTTCCGAATTGGAAGGAGCAACGACCGTTATCGGTGGCGGAGATTCCGCAGCTGCTGCAATTCAGTTGGGATTTGCGGATAAATTCTCTCATATCTCTACCGGGGGTGGAGCATCTCTTGAATTTATGGAAGGAAAGGAATTACCGGGAATTGCGGTAATCAGTGAAAAATAATATGAGAAAACCTATTATTGTCGGAAACTGGAAGATGAATAAGACGATTGCGGAAGCAGTTGCCTTTATTGAAGCAGTAGATCCTGTTTGCCATGATGGGGCTACCTACGGTGTAGGTACATCCTTTTTGGCATTGAACGATTCTATCAAAGCAGCGAAAAATTTGATCGTTGCGGCAGAAAACTGCCATTTTGAAGACAGCGGTGCATTTACCGGAGAAGTAAGTGTTCCTATGTTGGAAGAAATCGGATTGAAATATTGCATCATCGGTCACTCTGAACGTCGTCAGATGTTTGGGGATACAGATGAAACGGTAAACAAAAAAGCAAAACGTCTGATTGATGCCGGAATTACGCCGATCCTTTGTATCGGTGAAAGTGAAGCACAGTATGATGCCGGTGAAACAGAAAAGGTGATCCGTGATCAGCTGAGCGGAAGCCTGGCTGATCTGTGTCCGAAATGCGTCGGTAATATGGTAATTGCTTACGAGCCTATTTGGGCGATCGGAACAGGAAAATCTGCGACGAAAGAAGATGCACAGAAATGCTGTGCTATCGTACGTGATCAGGTAAAAGTCATGTATGGTGAAGAAGCTGCTGAGAATGTGCGAATTCAGTATGGCGGTTCTGTAAAACCGGAAAATATCGTGGAGTATATGGCTTGCCCGGATATTGACGGTGCCTTGATTGGCGGTGCCAGCCTGAAAGCGGACAGCTTCAAGGAAATTATTGAAAAAACAAAATAATAAAAGATCTTCCTTCGGGAAGATTTTTTAATGAAAAGAAACTTTTAAATTTTTGGAAATCACTTTATGAACGGATGAAAATCTGTTATGCTATAATAATAGAAGGAGATGTTTATGGCGAATCTGACAGTAGAATATTTACTTTATGCGATACCCGCAATCGTTATTGGAATGACGATCCATGAATTTTCACATGGATATGTTTCTTATAAATTAGGGGATGATACGCCGCTGGAACAAGGAAGGCTTTCTTTAAATCCTTTCCATCATATAGATCCATGGGGACTGTTGGCGTTGCTGCTATTTGGGTTCGGCTGGGCGAAACCGGTTCGTGTGAATCCATATCATTATCGTAACGGCAAAAGCGGAATGATGTGGACGGCGGTTGCTGGACCTCTTTCTAATTTTATCATCGCTTTTATTAGTGTCTTTTTGTATTTCCTTATAATTAAGGTGAATGGTATCTATGCTTCGGATGTATCTATTTCTCTGATGCGCTTTTTCTCGATTAGTGCCAACATCAATATCGGAATGGGGATTTTTAATTTACTTCCGATTCCTCCGCTTGATGGATCTAAGATTTTGCTTGGTATCTTGGATGAGGAGACATACTTTAAGTTTTTGAATTATGAATACATAATATCGATCGCTTTGGTGCTTGTTTTAGCTACCGGAGCATTTGACGGTATTCTGGGCAATGCCCGCGGTATCTTTCTCGATGCCTTTACTAATATTTCCATGATGTTGTTAGGGATATGATGAAAAAGATTATGCTGCATAATCTTTTTTGCTATTCTGAAGGAAGGGGAAAGAAAAAAGATGGGAATTCCATTCAGACGGAGATTAAGGGATTCGTTTGGAGGGGTGGAATGGAAATTAAAAAAAAGACAGAGGTTCGTTTGACATGGTGAGGATCGGGGTTCCGCTATATGAGGGCACGATTTCTGTTTATCATCAAATATTGGTAAACATGCAAGGTGCTGACAAGGGATCAAAAGACACAGCTTTACAATGGGAAAGCATTCTTCCGATATCCCCATACGGAGAGTGGATGTTTCATTCAACTCCTTTTAACTCTGCCGCTTATGGGACACGCAGTGTTTATGCGATCACTCATACGGGAGGCTCCACATATGCAGGAGAATCCCGTCAAACTTATCGTCATCAGCGTCCGGCTCTATGCATATATCGGGAATGCAGGAACGCTTCTGTATACTATAAAATCATAGAGGAGTCTTTCATATTTTTCATATGAAACTGTTTTCTTTAATATCTGTAACTTGTTACAAAATATTATGATAGAATTTTCAAAAAAGGACTTGCAATATTTTATTTTTTCTTTTATACTTTTTATAATCAATTATTTGAGGAACATAGAAAGAAGGAAACGTTATGGGAAAATTTTTGAAAGTGATGGCCGTCGCGTGTATGTCGATGGCAGTATTGACCGGCTGCGGCAATAAAGAAGAAGATGCAGCTTCTGGAGATACGATTAAAATCGGTGTCAATTATGAGCAGACCGGTGGTGTTGCACAGTATGGTATTGCGCATATTCAAGGTCTGGAGATGGCAGCTGAGGAAATCAATGCCAACGGCGGTATTTTAGGGAAACAGATCGAATTGGAAATTTTGGATAACAAATCTGAACTTCCGGAAGTTAGCTCTGTAGCACAGAAACTCGCAAAAGATAACGTAGTAGCGATCCTCGGACCTGCTACGTCAGGAAATACGAAACAGGCGTTCGCAACTGCTGAAGAAACAAAGATCCCGACGATCTCTGCTTCTGCAACAGATGATGCAACGACATTGAAGGCAGATGGTTCTGTAACTCCATATGGATTTAAGACTTGCTATTCCGATTCTTTCCAGGGTAAGGTTCTTGCTAATTTTGCCGATACGAAAGGATTCAAGAATGTTTTGGTTCTGTATGATGCATCAAGCGATTACGGAAAAGGTCTGAACAAGGCATTTACAGAAGCATATAAAGGAAAGGTAGCCGGAGATGAGGCTTTCCAAAATACGGATACGGATTACAACATGTACCTGACAAAATATAAGGATGCTGGTGTAGATGCGATCGCTATCCTTGGATATTATGAACAAGCTGGTCTGATCGTTAAGCAGGCAAGAGAGATGGGAATCGATGCTGCTATACTGGGACCGGATGGTTTGGATGATGTTCGTTTCAATGAATTGGTCGGTGAAGAAAATCTGAATGATATCTACTTCACGACACACTTTACGACCGTCGGTAACGATCCAGTCGTATCAAAATTCATTGAAGATTTCAAAGCAAAATATGACGGAGCTACTCCTGGTGCATTCCATGCGTTAGGTTATGATGAAATGTACTTCTTAGCAGATGCTATCGAGCGTGCTGGTGAGGCTACTCCGGAAAAGATCAAAGAAGCTTTGGAAAATACGGAATCTTTCGGAAAAGTGACAGGTACGTTCTCTATGGGAGCAGATCACGTTGCGAAGAAATCCGTTAAGGTTGTTGAACTGCAGGGCGGAAAGCAGGTAAATGCAGAAACCGTTGATCCGGAATAAGAAACTGCAGAAATGAATGATGATGAAATAGGTGAAAGAGTAGATATACATTTCACCTATTTGCTTTATATTGGAGAGGGATGAGGAACATGACACTGTTTTTGCAACAGCTGGTAAATGGTCTATCGCTTGGGAGCATATTTGCACTTGTAGCATTAGGGTATACCATGGTATATGGAATAATAAAACTGATCAACTTCGCTCATGGAGATATTTACATGGTAGGAGCATATATCGGTTATATGGCGATTACATCGTTGAAGGTAGGGTTATTTCCTGCCATCATCATTGCGATGATCACGTGTGCGGTACTTGGTGTTGTGATCGAAAAGATCGCTTATAAGCCGCTTCGCAATGCATCGCGGATCACATCGTTGATCACCGCAATCGGCGTGTCATTGCTGCTGGAATATGTCATGATGTATTTCATGGGTGCCGGCGTGCGTACATTTCCGGATGTGATGGATAAAACAAAGATTGAATTTGCCGGTCTTTCTATAACATCGGCACAGCTGCTTATCTTAGGGACAACGTTGCTGTTGATGTTGCTTCTTCAGTTTATCGTCAAGAAAACGAAGATCGGTAAGGCGATGCGCGCCGTATCCGTAGATGCGGATGCTGCGAGGCTGATGGGGATCAATGTAGACAGAACGATTTCTTATACGTTTGCAATCGGGAGTGCCTTAGCTGGCGCTGCCGGTGTTTTGGTAGGCGTATATTATAATACGATTTCTCCTTTGATGGGTGTTACGCCCGGATTAAAGGCTTTTATCGCCGCTGTTTTTGGAGGTATCGGCGTCATTCCCGGTGCGATGTTCGGCGGTTTGTTCATCGGTGTAGCCGAGACGATGGTCGGTGTATATTGGAGCTCTTTGATCAAAGATGCTGTCGTATACATTATTTTGATCTTGATCTTGCTGATTAAACCGAGTGGGATTTTAGGCAAAAATGTAAAAGAGAAAGTGTAGGGAAATCATATGAAACATTATGTTAATAAAAATACGATGACCTGGACACTTTTTGCGGCAGTTGTTTTTGCGCTGATCGAAGGACTGATCCTGGCAGATATATTAGATAGTTACTATCAGGTTACACTGATCACGATCTGTATCAATATCATATTGGCACTGAGTCTGAATCTGATCATCGGATACAGCGGCCAGTTTTCTTTGGGGCATGCCGGCTTTATGGCGATCGGTGCATATTGCGCTGCGCTTACCTTGGCAAAGCTGCCCAATCTTATGGGGTTGTTGTTGGGAATTTTGATCGGTATCGTTATTTCCGGCATCATTGCATTGATCATTGCGATCCCTACACTGCGGCTGCGCGGAGATTATCTGGCGATCGCTACTCTGGGATTTTCCGAAGTTATACGAATCGCCATTTTGAATATGGATGTTACCGGCGGCGCTGCGGGATTAAGCAATATTCCTAAAATAACGACGTTTCCTGTTATTTATATATTCATTTTGATCACTCTGATCGTTATCGTGAATTTTGCCAGATCTTCCCATGGCCGCGCCTGTGCATCGGTACGTGAAGATGAAATCGCATCCGAGTCCATGGGTGTCAATACGACAAAGTATAAGACGCTGGCATTTGTGATCGGCGCTGCACTGGCAAGTGTAGGCGGAGCGTTATATGCTGCCTATTTCTATGTTATTAATCCGGGTACTTTCGGCTTTCAGAAATCTATCGATATTCTGGTGATCGTCGTTTTCGGCGGTATGGGCTCTTTGACCGGAAGTATCGTAGCCGCGATCATCCTAGGCTTTATTACGCTTGCTTTGCAATCGTTTGCGGAATTGCGCATGATCTTATATGCGGTGGCGATCATCGTGATCATGATCTATCGTCCGAGCGGACTGTTCGGTAATAAAGAGTTGAATATCACGAAGTTGTTTAAGAAAAAAGAGCGAAAGGAGGCAAAATAACATGGCACTTCTTTCTATTAAAAACCTGACAAAGAATTTTGGCGGGCTGTGTGCGAATTCCAATATCAGTATGGAGATCGATGATGGCGAACTGGTAGGATTGATCGGTCCTAACGGTGCTGGGAAAACAACCTTGTTTAACATGCTTACCGGCGTATATGAACCGAGTGAAGGAACGATTGATTTTGTAAGGGACGGAAAAGAAGTTCGCTTGAATGGGAAAAAACCGTATGTCGTAACGGCGTTGGGGCTTGCCCGTACCTTTCAGAATATACGCTTGTTTCAAAATCTCTCTGTTATCGATAATGTTAAAATTGCGATGAATAAAGACGTAAAATGCGGTGTTGTTGCCAGTATCCTTCGTTTTCCTATGTTTTTCAAGGAAGAAGAACGCATAGAAAAGGAAGCGTTGGAGTTATTGGATATCCTGCATTTGGCAGATAAAAAAGATGAACTTGCCTGTAATCTTCCATATGGGGAACAGCGGCGTCTGGAAATTGCCAGAGCATTGGCGACAAGACCGAAACTTCTGTTTCTTGATGAGCCTGCGGCCGGTATGAATCCGCAGGAGACGGCGGAGCTGACCCAGTTGATCCGAAGGATCAAAGATGAATTTCATATCAGTGTTTTGTTGATCGAGCATGATATGTCTCTGGTCATGAATTTATGTGAGCGCATCTATGTGCTTGACTATGGAAAATGTATAGCGAGCGGCACGCCTGCGGAGATTCAGACCAATAAGCGGGTTATCGAAGCTTATCTTGGCGAGGAGGTCTAGGCATGCTGAAAATTGAAAATCTAAATATAAAATACGGAGCTATCCATGCGATTAAAGGAATCGATCTGGAAGTGCATGAAGGAGAGATCGTCACATTGATCGGTGCGAACGGTGCCGGAAAGTCTTCTATCCTCAGAGCGATCAGTGGTCTTGTGAAAGCGAGTGAGGGAACAATCTCCTTTATGGGGAATTCCTTGAATAAAGTGTCTGCACAGAATATAATGAAGATGGGTATATCGCAGGTTCCGGAAGGTCGTCATATCTTTTCCGGTATGACCGTGTTGGAAAATCTTGAACTCGGTGCTTATCAGCGTAAAGACAAAGAAGGGATCCGCAAGGATCTGCAGGCAGTCTACGAACGCTTTCCAATCTTGGAAAAACGGAGCCGCCAAGATGCGGCAACGCTGTCCGGTGGAGAACAGCAGATGCTGGCCATGGGACGCGCTTTGATGGCGAAACCGAAGCTGCTTCTTTTGGATGAACCGTCTATGGGATTGGCGCCTATTTTGGTTCGTGAGATCTTCTCTATCATCGAAGATATCCATAAACAAGGCACTACGGTGTTACTGGTAGAACAAAATGCCCGAATGGCATTGAGCGTTGCGGATCGGGCTTATGTACTGGAAACCGGGAAGGTTGTTATGAGCGGTACAGGAAAGGAACTTGCGGCTAGTGAAGATGTGCAGAAGGCATATCTGGGAGGATAACATTATGTATGTGAAGAACAAGATGACAAAGGATCCGATTTGTATTGACATCAGCAGTAAGATCAGCGAAGCGGTAGATCTTATGAGTGAACATGGTCTTCATCGTCTTCCGGTCGTAAAAGGAGGCAAGCTGGCAGGTTTATTGACGGAAGGGCAGATCGCCCGCAAGGAACCGAGCAAAGCGACGAGCCTAAGCATTTATGAACTGAATTATCTTTTGTCTAAGACGAGTGTGGATGCGATCATGATCCGAGATGTTATTACCATTCATGAAGATCGTCTTTTGGAAGATGCAGCATTGCTGATGCTGCGTCATGATATCGGTTGTCTTCCGGTTATCAATGACAGCAACGATGTCGTCGGTATCCTGACACAGAACGATGTATTCGCCGCTTTTCTGGATATTCTCGGTTATCGTGAGCGCGGCAGCCGAATTACGGTTCGCGTAGAAGATAAAATGGGAGCGATCGGGGAATTATCAAAAGTATTTGTAAAACATCAATGCAATATCACGCATGTCGGCGTATACCGCATCGAAAACGGAATGGCAGAGATCATTTTCCGCATAGATACGTTTAATACGGAAGCGTTGGAACATGATTTGAGCGAGAGCGGATATACTGTTTTGAATGTTACAAAAAATCCGAATTAGATGGGTTTTACCCATCTTTTTCATTTATGAAAAAATTTTCATAAATATATCGCTTTTCATATTTTGCAAAAAGATATTCATAAAGCCCTTTATAAAAGGCTTTATGAAGAGAAGCAAAAATAATTATGTAAAAAAATGTAAAATAAGTTGTGAAATAAATGAAAAATGTATTGAAAAAATGTGAGAAAAATTGTATTCTATATATAAGTTCATTGATATGATGAAACATATTATAGAGCATCTCCTATATGGTGCGGCTTTAAAAAAGCAGGAATTCAATATGTTGCATCATATTATATGAACAGGAAAGAAAAAAGGAAAGGTGAAGGGAATGTTTAAATACGTTTTTAAACGTGTTATGGTAGGAGTCGTAACCTTGTTTTTATTAGCGAGTGCTACGTTCTTCCTGATGAAATTTACTCCTGGTTCTCCTATTTCTTCGGAAAGGCTGAAAACAGAAGAAGCAAGACAGGCTGCCATGGAGAAATATCATCTGGATAAATCAATACCGGAACAGTATGTGATTTATATCAGCAATGTTCTTCGAGGTGATTTGGGAGAGAGTATGACAGCGAATACGAAAGGGCAGAAGGCAACGGATTTGATCGGCAAGTCCTTTCCGGTTACCGCTCGTCTGGGGACGGTCGCTTTCATAATTGCGCTGGTTGGCGGTATTGGGCTGGGAACGGCTGCTGCCTTATCCAAACGGAAATGGGTAAATAACCTATGTATGTTTGTGGCGACGATTGGAGTTTCCGTGCCGTCCTTCTTATTGGCGTTGTTAATGATCATCGTTTTGGGTGTTTGGTTGCATGTACTGCCGTTTATCGGTTTGAAAACTCCGGCCAATTACATTATGCCGGCAACTGCGCTGGCCTTATATCCGATCGCGACGATTGCGCGTCTGACACGCAGCAGTATGCTGGAGGTCATGAAGCAGGATTATATCATTCTGGCAAGATCAAAGGGTACGCCATATAAGATGGTCGTTATTAAGCATGCGCTTAAGAATGCGATGTTGCCGGTAATCACGTATGCCGGTCCGATGTTTGCGTTCATGCTGACAGGAAGTTTCGTCATAGAGAGCGTTTTCTCGATTCCGGGTATCGGTCAGGTGATGGTATCCAGTATTCAGAACCGTGATTATAGTATGATCATGGCAGTAACCATTTTCCTTGGGGCGTTGGTTATTACCTTTAATATTTTGGCGGATATCTTATCTGCGGCGATTGATCCGCGTATTAAATTGAAATAGGAGGTTGCTATATGGAAGAGAACAAAGTATCTGATGTCACGCTATCTCCTGAACTGTTTGAGAAGCTGGATGATAGCGAAAAAAATGCAGAGAAGATTGCATATGAGAGTTCCACGTATCTGCAGGACGCGTGGAAACGCTTTAAACAGAATAAGCTTGCTTTGATCGGCTTGATATTTTTGCTGATCATGTTGGTATTGTCGATCGTTGTACCGATGATATCTCCTTATACGTATGACGGGCAGGATATGACCTTGCAGCATGCTGGTATGAGCATGGAACACCTTTTGGGGACGGATAAGTTCGGCCGTGATATGCTTGTGCGTATCATGTATGGTGGTCGTATTTCTCTGGCGGTCGGTTTTGCGGCAGCTGTGATTTCATTGTTTGTCGGTGTTGTATACGGTGCTATCAGCGGATATTGCGGCGGGAAAGTGGATATGGTCATGATGCGTATCGTTGACGCTATGTATTCCATTCCGGATATGCTGTATGTTATCATGGTCGTAGTTGCGATGGGGGCGAACTTCTTTTCCATCATGATCGGTGTCTGTCTGACATTCTGGATGGATATGGCAAGACAAGTGCGGTCGCAGGTCATGACATTGAAAGAACAGGAATTTTCTCTTGCGGCTTTTGTATTGGGAGCCAGCAAGTCACGTATCTTATTCAAACATTTGATTATCAACAGTATGGGGCCGATTATCGTAACGGTTACTATGATTGTGCCGCGTGCGATTTTCTATGAGGCGTTTTTGAGCTTCTTGGGGATCGGTATTGCGGCTCCGCAGGCTTCTTGGGGAACGCTGGCAAATGACGCTAAAGGTCTTGTCAGCACATATCCGATGGAAGTTATCTGGCCGGTGCTGGCAATCTGTCTGACCATGCTGTCGTTGAATTTTATCGGTGATGGATTAGGGGATGCCCTGGATCCTAAGAAGAAGTAGGAGGTGTAGAGTGATGAGTATGTTGGAAATAAAACACCTTTCTACGGAATTTACGACAGATAACGGGATTGTTCGTGCTGTTCGTGATGTATCATTGCATTTGGATAAAGGTGAAGTATTGGGTATTGTAGGAGAATCCGGTTCCGGAAAAAGTCAGACGATGTTTTCTACTATGGGGTTGCTGAGTGCAAACGGAAAAGTCGTAGATGGTGAGATCTGGCTGAACGGAAAGAATATTTCTCCATTAGCATTTAAAGATAACCGTGAATATGAGAAAGTGATGGATGATATTCGTGGAAATGATATGGCGATGATCTTTCAGGACCCGATGACGTTCCTGAATCCGGTTTTGCGCATTGAAACGCAGCTGATCGAACCGATTTTGAATCACCATCCGGAAATGGATAAAAAAGAAGCGGTTGCGAAGGCTATCGAACTGATGCGAAAGGTAGGGATTCCTTCACCGGAAAACCGTATCCGCCAGTATCCGTTCCAATTTTCGGGAGGTATGCGTCAGCGAATCATCATCGCGATTGCTTTAGCATGCGATCCGAAGGTAATCATCGCGGATGAGCCTACGACGGCATTGGACGTTACGATTCAGGCACAGGTTCTTGATCTGATCGGCAATCTGAAAGATGAGATAGATTCCAGTATCATTATGATTACTCACGACCTCGGTGTCGTGGCTTCGATATGCGATCGTATCGCCATTATGTATGGCGGAAAGATCGTGGAAACCGGTACGACGGATGAGATCTTCTATCAGCCGAAGCATCCGTATACGAAAGGGCTTCTTTCTTGTATTTCCAATCCGGAAGATCCGGATCGCAAAGAATTGCATCCGATTCCGGGATCTCCGCCGGATCTGTTGAATATTACAGAGGGATGTCCGTTTGCGGATCGCTGTGAATCCGCAATGAAGATATGTAAGATGAAAATGCCGGAGCGAAAGACATTCAGTGAGACACACGTTTGTTCCTGCTGGCTGCAGCATCCGCTAGCAGAAGGGAAGGGTGAGTAAGCATGAGCAATCCAATTCTGAAAGTTACGGATTTAAAAGTTCACTTTCCAGTTGCGGGCGGTCTATTTAGTAAAAAGCAGGTCGTTAAGGCTGTTGATGGTTTGAATTTTGAAATACTGCCAGGTGAGACGTTCGGTCTGGTTGGCGAGAGTGGCTGCGGAAAGAGCACCACAGGACGTGCTATTGTTAAAATTTATACACCTACCGAAGGAAGAGTCGAATTTGACGGTGAAGATATCACGAAGATCAAAGGCAAGGAATTATCAGAATTCCGCAAAAATGTACAGATGATCTTCCAAGATCCGTATGCGAGTTTAAATCCTCGTATGACTGTTGGTGAAATTATCCGTGAACCTATGGATATTCACAATATTTATTCAACGAAGGAAGAACGCGAAAACCGTGTTCGCGAACTTCTGGAAATCGTTGGATTGAAACCCGACCATATTCGTCGCTATCCGCATGAGTTTTCTGGTGGACAAAGACAGCGTATCGGTATTGCCAGAACGCTTGCTTTGAATCCGAAATTCATCGTATGCGATGAGCCTATTTCCGCATTGGATGTTTCCATACAGGCACAGGTAGTCAACCTGTTGGAAAACATTCAGGAGAAAATGGGTATTTCCTATTTGTTTATCGCTCATGATTTGAGCATGGTAAAGCATATCTCCGATCGTATCGGCGTTATGTATTTAGGGAATATGGTAGAGATAGGAGAAGCCGATGATGTTTATAACTCTCCGCTTCATCCTTACACGCAGGCTCTTTTATCAGCAGTGCCTATTCCTGATCCAAAAGTAGCCCGCCAAAAGAAACGTATCGTTTTGGAAGGAGAACTTCCAAGTCCGATCGATCCGCCGAGCGGCTGTGTCTTCCGTACTCGCTGTCCGAATGCGACAGAGCGTTGTGCGAAGGAAAAACCGAAAACGGTGAAAGTCGGAAACCGGTCCGTGGCTTGTTTCCTATATGAATAGGCGAAAGGAGAAAGAACATGAAAAAATTATTGACATTAGCTACTTGCTGTTTGTTGGTTCTTGCTGGATGCGGAAGCAATGGCGGCGGAAGTAGCGATGGAGTTCTGAAAGTCGGTGTCGGCGGTGATATTGCACAGTTGGACCCGGCAGTAGCAGATGACTCCATTACGGCAAACGTTCTTAACCAGACATATGAAGGATTGTATTCACTGGATAAGGATGGAAACGCAGTACCAAATTTAGCAACTGCCGATGCAGAGGTTTCTGAAGATGGTCTGACGTACACGATTACATTAAAAGATGGGGTAAAATGGAGCGATGGCCAGGATCTGAAGGCTGAAGACTTCGTTTATGCATGGAAACGTGCAGCTGCTATCGGTAATGCAGATTCTTATTATTCTCAGTTTATTACGTCAAATATCAAGGGCGCTGTAGAAGGCGGAGATATTGACAATATGCCGGATTTCGGTGCTGTGGCAAAAGATGACAAGACAATTGTGATCACATTGAAACAGAGAACTCCGTATTTCCAGGCATTGTTGACGAATACGGTATTCTACCCGGTTCGTAAAGATTTCATCGAAGCTAACACGGAAGACTACAAGAGCAGTGACTGGGCAAATAGTACGGATGCACCTGTACTGAGTGCGTTTAAATTCACTTCTATCAACATCAAAGATGAAGTTGTATTGGCAAAGAATGAAAATTACTATGACGCAGAGAGTGTAAAACTGAATGGTGTAAGCTTTAAAGTTATGCCGGATATGGATTCTGAAACGAATGCATTTAAAACGGGTGACTTGGATTTCGCTACTTCTGTAAACCGTGAAACGGCATTGCAGGATGATCTGAAAGACAATGTATACGTTATTGATCCATTTGTATGTAACTACTTCATGCTGGTAAATGCCGGTAATGAAAATGACGGTTCCAGCGATGCTTTGAAAGCGTTGAAAGATCCTGAGATCCGCAAGGCTATCTCTATGGGTATTGATCGTGAAGCTATCCTGCAAGTATTAGGATACGGTGATCTGGCTTATGAATTGCACGGTCTTATTCCGAAGGGTATCCCGGGAACTTCTGGAGATTTCCGTGAAGAAGCTGACGAAGCTGCAAAATTGGCTGCTACAGATGTAGAAGCTGCTAAGAAGATCATGGAATCTAAAGGTTACAGCGCTGATAAGATGCTGACACTTACGTACAGCTACAATGACAATCAGATGCACAAAGATGTTGCGCAGTCTATGCAGGCGTCTTTGAAAAATATTTATGTAAATCTGGAACTGACTCCTTCTGAAAAAGAAGCATTCTTCGCTGCTCGTGACAAAGGTGACTTTGAACTTGCTCGTCATGCGATGACAGCTGATTTCATCGATCCAATGGCTTACTTGTCTATGTATTACGGTGCTGCTACAGCTGGTAATACGGTTGATGATACAAAATACGAAGAATTGGTTGACAAAGCAAATGCATTAGATGGTACAGAACGTCTGAGTGCTTTGCACGAAGCTGAAAAATATCTGATTCAGGAACAGAACTACATCATTCCATTGTTCGGATATTCTGAACCTTATCTGTTGAATTCTTCCGTTAAGGGAATCACGTCTTCACCAGAAGGTCACTATCGTCTGCACAACGCATACTTTGAATAACATTCCTATTCTCATTCTCATATGAGAATGAGGATATAAAACAGTGAATACACAGCGGCTCCTTCTCAGGAGTCTGTTGTGTGTTCTTTGTTTCATGTCTAAGGAGGAATGAACCATGGTGCAAATCAAGACAGTAAAAGAGCAGTCCGCATTGCGGGATCAGATTTTGAAAGAACGGTTGGATGTGTTACTTCCTAAAGTTATGAAGGAAAGCAAAGCGGATGCCTGGGTCATTGCCAGCAAGGAATATCATGAGGATCTGATCTTTCCGTTGCTAGTGCCTGCTTCTTATATAACTGCAAGAAGGATAACTTTGCTTGCTTTTATCAAAGATCATGATACGATACGTAGGTTTTCTTTAAGCCTTCCGGATGAAGATCTCGACCAATATTATGAAAGCTATTGGGAATATCAAAAGGAAACGCAGAGCGAGGCATTGAATCGTTTGTTTCATGAATTTGATGTGCAGCATATCGCGTGGAACACTTCAGAGGAAAGCGCTTTTGCGGATGGTTTGAGCAGCGGTCTTTATAAGCAGTATCAAAGAGAGATTGATCCTTGTTATGTAGAGCGGTTTACGGAAGATAAACTGCTGCCGATAAAGCTTATGGAGATCCGTACAGAAACGGAAAAATCTTTATATCCGCATGTGATGGAAGCTGCTTTTGCGGTCATCGAAGATACATTTTCCAAACATACGATCGTACCGGGTGTTACGACTTGTGCCGATCTGGAATGGCATATGAAGCAGATGGTTCAGGATATGGGACTGGTATTTTGGTTCTCCCCTACGATCGATCTGCAAAGAGAAGGGGAAGGCCCGCGCTATTACGGCGTTATTGAAAAAGGAGACCTGTTGCACTGTGACTTCGGTATCCGCTATATGAATCTATGTACGGATACGCAGCGTAACGCTTACGTTGCGAAGGATGAAGAGACGCAGATTCCGGAAAAGATACGTAAAGGATTTGCGGCAAATAATCGCTTTCAGGATATTGTTCGGGAAAACTTTGCGTTGGGACGTACCGGTAATGATGTATTTACAGCTTCTGTAGAACAGGCGAAAAAAGAAGGTATTCGTCCATGTTTGTATTCGCATCCATGCAATGTATACGGTCATGGCCCGGGAACGATTATCGGTTTGTATACACAGCAGGAAGAGATCCCTGTTCGCGGGGATATCCGTTTGGATCATGATACGGTATTTGCTTTAGAATTGAATGTACAATATGAAGATATGACGTTTTACAGTGAAGAAACCGTTCTGTTTGATACATCCGGTGTACAGTTTTTGTATCCGGGACGAGATGAAATTTATTTTATTAAATAAGGAGAAGTATTATGAAAAAGGGAATTTTATTGATTTTAACAGGTGCCAGCAGTGTCGGTAAGGGAGATATTCGCGACCTTCTCATGGAAGATGATGACCTTCATCTGTTTTATTCCATCTCTATGACGACGCGACCGAAAAGAGAAGATGAAATAGATGGCAAGGATTATTATTTCGTAGATTATGAAGCATTTGCACAGGCGGTAAGAAATAAGGATCTTTTGGAGTTTGCGGAGTTTGACGGATATTACTATGGAACTCCTCGTAAACAGGTAGACTTTTTATTGAACTCCGGTAAAAATGTGTTGATCGAAGTGGAAGCACAGGGTGTTGGACAGATCAAACTGAAACATCCGGATGCGGTTTCGGTATTTGTTATGCCGGAAAGTATTGAGGAACTGGAAAAGCAGATCCGTCTGCGCTATAACGATGAAGCAAGTGCGAAGCGTCGCATTTCCAAGGCGAGCGTAGAGATGGAGCTGGCGTCTTTATTCGTGCATCAGGTAAAGAATACCGATCCTAAACAGGCTGCCGAACAGATCAAATCATACGTTCAGGAAGCACTGGGAAAGGAGTAGCCTATGTTGTTGAAAGAAAAAATATTGCCGTATCGCAAACAAGTGGAGATATTAGATCGCTGGTTGAAAAAGCGTTTGGATACGATCGTTCCGATGATCATGGATCGCTGGGATCAGGATATGTGGATCGTAGCGTGTGAAGAATATAATGAAGATCCGGTACTGGCATCTATGACGCCTTGTGCGATGATGACCGCGCGTAGGATCACGATTTTGGTTTTTTGCCGGAATGAAAATAGTGTAGAACGCTTTTCATTAGCTCGCCCGCATATCGGCTTGGATGATTATTACGAGTCGATCTGGACAAAGGCTACCGGCCAGAATTGGAATGTGCAAAGCGACAGCAAATATCAGAGTCCAGAAGATGAAACGCAGATGGAATGTCTGGAACGTCTGATTCGTATGAAACAGCCGAAGAGCATTGCGCTGAACGTATCTGATTCTTTCGCTTTCGGCGATGGGATCAGTCATCGATTTTACTCTCAGATCAGCAGTATTGCGGAAAAGTTGAATATTCCGGTAGTACAGGGCGATAAGCTGTGTGTGAGCTGGCTGGAAACGCGGCTGGATGAAGAACTGGCCGCTTATCACGGGATCGTGGAAATTGCGCATGAAATCATTGATGAGGCATTTTCTTCTCAGGTGATCTTGCCGGGTGTTACGACAAATCTGGATGTGAAGTATTGGATGATGCAGAAGGTGATCGATCTGGGATTGACGCCTTGGTTTGATTTTGAGGTTTCTATCAAACGCGAAGGAAAGCAGGAGTTTGAGAATGAGGAGATGACGATCCTGCCGGGTGATTTTCTGCATTGCGATGTCGGTTTGAAATATCTGGCTTTATGTACGGATACACAGGAAAATGCCTATGTGCTGAAGGCAGATGAAACGGATGTCCCTGCCGGTTTAAAAGAGGGCATGCGTATCGCAAATCGCTTGCAGGATATCGTTATGGAGAATTTTAAAGAAGGACGCAGCGGTAATGAGATTTTGCGCTTGTCTCGTGAACAGGCGGAAGCGGAAGGTATCCGTCCATGCGTATATACGCATCCGATCGGTTATCATGGTCATGCGGCCGGCCCTACGATCGGTTTATGGGATATGCAGCAGGGTGTACCGGGATTACAGGGAACATACCCGCTGTTTAACAACACGATGTATTCTTTGGAGTTGAATGCGACGATCCATCTTCCGGAGTGGAATGACGATGCTTTTGTTTTCCCGCTGGAAACGGACATTATCTTTGCGAATGGAAAGGCTGTTTTTGCGAAAGAGCGACAGACAGAGTTTCATGTGATCCGATAGTATGAAGGAAGATGTTAAAAAGGGCGCTCTCTATCTGCTGGCGGCGTCCTTTCTTTTTTCCAGCATGCAGGCGGCATCGAAGGCTCTGTATTACATATCCAGTTTTGAAAGGACGTTTTATTTCTCCATTGTAGCTGCTGTGTTATTTTTCGGTGTGTGTCGCTATCGAAAAGAACCGCTCGTCGGAAAACGTCCGGATCTTTTGTTTATGCGTTCTTTGTTTGGCTTTCTTTCGACGATTTTTGTTTTTCTGTCTTCTACGAAGGATTTTCCGATTGCCAATGTATCGCTATTGAGTTCTACATCGACGATCTTCGCTTTATTAGCGGCTTGCATATGGCTGAAAGAGAAGATGACCAAAGGACAGATCACGGCATTGATACTTGCTTTTTTTGGTGTACTTGCGATTTTACAGCCAACGGTTACGGGAATTGAACTACCGGCTGTTTACGGGTTATTAGGCGGTTTATTTGCCGGTATTGCCTATACGGTCGTACGGCGTTTGAAAGATGATGCGACTCCTTATACGATGACGTTTTATTTCATGGCGTTTTCTGCGCTTGCTTCCTTGCCGATCGTACTTGTTCAGGGATTTACGCCGCTTCATTTAAAAGAAATAGCGCTTCTGATATTCATGGGGCTTTGTATGTCTTTTGCACAGTTGTTCCTAAGCTATGCTTATCGATATGCGCCGTCTACGAAGATCAGCGTTTATTTGTATTCGCAAAACCTGTTTGCGCTTTTGATCGGTATTGCCGTTTTTCATGAACTTCCGGATATTATTTCTATTTTGGGAGGAATCGCTTTGATTGCGGCCGGTATATTAAATTTTTATGAAGTGAGAAAGGAAACAGAGTATGAAAGAAAAAATGAAGAAAGAATTTCAAACATTTGAGGGTGGTTTGTTCAGTGATGTGGAAAAGGCCGACGTAGGAGATTCTTATCAGAAGCTTGGTGAACAAGGAGTCGCTTTGATGGGATGGGCAGATCCCTTTACACCGGATTTCAGCCTTCCCGAGCATGTGATGAACAAGACGTTGGAAGCGATTCGCTTACCCTTGTCTGCACATTATACAGCTCCTGTCGGTAATGACGAATTAAAGGAGCTGATCGCCGAAAAATGCAAGGCGTTCAATCATCTGGATGTCGATCCGCGGCGCAATATCATTATTACACCGGGAAGTGACAGCGCACTGTTTTTCGCAATGTTCCCATTTATCGAAAAGGGAGATGAAGTGATGATACCATCTCCCAGTTATCCGAATAATTTTACGAATGTGAAGATGATGCAGGGGAAGGTCGTTCCGATCCCGTTATATGCGGAGGACGGTTATCAGCTGCGTATAGAAGAATTTGAAAAACGGGTGACCTCAAAAACGAAGATGGTCGTTTTAACACATCCGAATAATCCAACAACAACTGTGTATAACCGAAAATCACTGGAAGATCTCAGTTCGTTTATTCAAAAGCATGATCTGATTCTTGTTTGTGATCAGGCGTTTGAAGATTTTACATTTGAAAATGAAATGATCACACCGGCTTCTCTTCCAGGGATGATGGAGCGTACGATCACGGTATGCAGTGTTTCCAAGGGGATGGGATTAAGCGGCTATCGGGTCGGCTATATCGTTGCGGATGATAAGGTCATGGATGTGATGTACGGCTGTGCAGTCAGTGTGATTGGTGCGACGAATACGATCGCTCAGGTAGCCGTTATGGAAGCTTTTAAGGATCCTTCCTTTATGGATACGTTTAAAAGAGCATATGATGTCCGCAGACATCGGGCATATGAGATTTTAAATGAAGTGCCGGGGGTTCACGTACAGCTGCCGCAGTCCGGTTTCCTTTGTTGGGTAGATGTTTCCGGGTTGGGAAACAGTTCGGATATATGTGCTTATCTTATCAAGGAAGCTAAGGTAGCGCTGAATGACGGGGTTAATTACGGTCCGGGTGGAGAAGGACACTTGCGCATCGTACTTGGTGTTTATGAGGACGATCAGAAGGTCATTGATGCATTGAACCGCATGGCGGATGCACTTCGCAAATACTGTGCATAAAATAAACAGGGGAATGCGATGAAACGAAGATCAAAGATCTTATATGCTTTTTTGTGTTTGGTCATGTTGCTGTGCGTGAGTGCCTGTCATACAAGCAAATCGTTTACCTTTCAGATCGAAAACGGTGAGCAGATCAAGATAACGTTGGATACGACAGACGGTTATGACTTGGTACAGGAAGACGGGAGGTTTGCGGTAGAGAAGGATGGTGACTATCTCTTGCAGGGTTATTTTCTAAGCGAAGACGGCTACCGTCAGAAGGAAGAACTCATCTTATCGGTTGATTTCATTGATATGAAAAGGATGGTACCGGATGAGGATCCGATGATGTATGTATATCAGCATGAGGGCAAGGCAGGATCTGAGGTAGATTATCTGTTTCGTGTAGAGGGTGCTGAGACGGGAGTGATCGTCGGCAGTTTGATGTCTTTTGAAGAGGCAGAGACGGCATTTTCCTTATTGGCATTTGAAAAAGTTAAATAATTATGAAGAAATGATGACATTGTGAGGTGTGATCATTTTTTTAATTATATCGATGGAGCAGAGAATCTTATAATATAAACAATGTGAAAACTATGATAAATATGATATCATATAGTAAACGATTACATTTCCTTTTTATAAAGGGGGAAATAAAAAAGCTGCACAAGGCAACTCTTTTATATCATCTAAATGATTGCTGCGTAGCAGCGCTTAAGCTAAAGCTTTATTTTAACTCGTTGTGTTATTTTGAATAGTAGCAAAGCTACACTTATAATATAACGAATAAATGGGAAGGGGTCAAGAGAAAATGAATAAAGTAAGCGGAAATTATAGTATTAGTTTGGATATCGGAACAAATTCTGTCGGATGGGCAGTAACCGATCGAAATTATCGTATTTTGAAATACCACGGAAAGAATATGTGGGGTGTTCGTTTATTTGAAGAAGGACAACCGGCGGCGGATCGCAGGATAAACCGCAGCTCCAGAAGAAGGCTAAAAAGAAGAAAACAGCGCATCGCTTTCTTGAGAGAATTGATCGGAGATATGGTACTTGCCGAAGATCCGGAATTTTTTGTGCGTCTTGATCATGCGTTTTTGACAAATGAGGATCGCGGATATCGGTATAATCTATTTAATGATAAAGATTTTAAGGATACTGAATATTATCAAAACTATAAAACGATATATCACTTGCGAAAAGAACTTTGTGAAAATGACGCAAAGGCAGATCCCCGTTTGATTTATTTGGCGCTTCATCATATTATCAAATACCGCGGTAATTTTTTGTATGAAGGTCAGGAATTTGAGGTTACAAGCAATCATCAAGTATTTGAAGATTTAAAAGAAGCGCTGGAAGCTCTTAAAGAGATGCATGCATGGGATATCGATCTGTCGGAAGACTTGTTAAACGATATGAAAGAAACGCTATGTGATTGCACGATGAAGAAAGCTGAGAAAAAAGATGCGATCATAGAGCTTTTTGTTGAAAGAGATAAAGATGTGAAGAGGATGATAACGGAAATCGTAAGTCTTTTATTGGGCAATACAGGTAATCTTACCAAGCTGTTTCCTAAATCCGGGATACAGAAAGATGAAAAAGATTATAAAACAAGTTTTGACTCTAAGAATTACGATTCTGAGGCAAGCGTTATCGAATCCTATCTGCAGGATGATTTTATCATTGTGGAACAATTGCATAGCGTGTATAGCTTCTGTCTTTTACAAGATATTTTAAAAGGGAAAAAATTCATTAGTGATGCGATGGTTCAGAAATATGAGGATCATCATAACGATTTAAAGGAACTGAAAGATTTTATAAGGGAACATTATGATGCAGATGTTTATGACCGGCTTTTTCGAAGAAAAGATATAAAAGGAAATTACTATAGTTATATGCATAATATTCATGATTCCCAAAAGAATAAAACCGCAAAAGATGAATTTTACGCCTATATAAAAAAGATACTTTCTGATAAAAAAGAATTGGAAGAGCATCCCGTTGTCAAGAAAATTAAAGAAAAGATAGAAGAAGACACGTACTTTCCACGGCAGAATTCAAAAGATAACGGTGAGATCCCATATCAAATACATCAACAGGAATTGGAAAAAATAATAGAGAATCAAAAGAAATACTATCCGCAGCTTCGTGAAAATGAGTATAAGATTTTAGCGCTTTTCCGTTTCAGAATCCCTTATTATGTAGGGCCGTTAAATGATCATTCTCATGATGAATTTCATTGGATATCCCGTAAAGGGATCCATAAGCCTATACGGCCTTGGAATTTTGAAGAGGAAGTGAATTTGGAAGAGAGTGCAGAAAAATTTATAAAAAGAATGACGAATACATGTACATATTTAATCGGAGAGCCTGTTGTTCCAAAGTGTTCTTTATTGTATTCGAGATATGAGGTGTTGAATGAGCTTAATAAAATCAAAATAGAAACCCGCATTGCTGAAAAACCTCAGTGTCTTACACCGGAAGTGAAAGATCGTATTTTGAACGAACTGTTCCTAAAACAGAAAAAAGTTACAAGCAAACATTTTCAGGCATATTTAGAAAAGAAGCAATACTATGGAAACGGTGATATTATCCGCATCACCGGATTTCAAAAAGAAGATGAATTTGCGTCCTCTTTAGCGCCGTGGATCGATTTTATGAACATATACGGTGAAGGATTTAAAAACTCCTTTGAAGAAATTGAAACACTGATTGAATGGCTCACGGTGTATGAAGATAAGAAAATTTTAGAAAAACGCATAAAGCAGGAATTTCCGCATTTAAAGAATAAGATTTCTTTGATCTGTAAATTGAAATACAAAGGGTGGGGAAGATTATCTAGAAAACTATTGTGCGATCTGAAAGGTAGAAGAGACGGTGAGAAAGTCTCTATCATGGATTGTTTGGAGAACACTTCTATGAACTTTATGCAGATCATTACTGATAAGAAGCTTGGTTTTTATAAATTGATAGAAGAAGAAAATGATTTGGATATCCCAAATGGTATCACTTATCAGATGGTAAATGATTTACAAGGTTCTCCGGCTTTGCGAAAAGCTGTATGGCAAACGGTGAATATCGTTGAGGAACTGGTACATGTTATGAAAAGAGAGCCGGAAAATATTTTCATTGAATTTGCCAGAGAGGATAAAGAAAAAAAGCCTACAGATAGCAGAGTAAAAAAATTAAAAAACATGTATAAAAAAATAGAAGAGGATGGTCTTATAGAATATATTAAGGGCACATATCCAGCTTTGCGTAAAGAAGATGAGCGCAAGGGGAATTTAGAGGAAAGGTTGCATCTCTATTATTTGCAGGAAGGAAAGTGCATGTATACTAGAGAACCGCTGGATATCAGCAGTTTGCATATGTATGAAGTCGATCATATTTTACCGCAGTCTTATATCAAAGATGACAGTATTGATAATAAAGCGCTTGTGCTGAAAAAAGAAAATCAACATAAAGGAGATCAGCTGTTATTATCCGGGGATATTATAAGAAAGCAAAAAGGATGGTGGGAGCACCTGCATAAATATGATCTGATTAGTGATAAGAAATTAAAAAATTTGACAAGAATGTACATGAATGAAAAAGAAGAACTGTCTTTTATTAACCGGCAGCTGGTAGAAACAAGACAGATCACAAAACACGTAACTAATTTATTTAAAAATCATTATACGAACAGTCAGATCGTAAGTATCAAAGCAAGTCTGTCTAGTATTTTCCGAGAAAAGCATGAATTATATAAAATACGAGAGATCAATGATTATCATCATGCACAAGATGCATATCTGGCGAGTGTAATCGGAACATTTGTGTTAAGAAAATATCCGACTTTACAAAAAGAATTTATATTTACGGAATATTCACAGCTAGAAAAAATAAAGAGAAAAGTGAATTCTACAAAGGAACGCTATGGTTTTATCATCAATCAGATGGGAGATAAACAGATCTTTCAACATGAGACCGGAGAATTGGTCTGGGATGGGGAAGAAACCTTAAAACGTGTGAAGAAAGCTTTTTCTTATAAGGATTGTTTTATAACGAAAAAAACGGAAGAAAAACGCGGGCAATTTTTTGATCTTACGATTAGTTCTATGGAAGAATTAAAGTCGACGTTAGAAAAAAATCCGCATAAAGTAATTCCCGTAAACAAACATCGCTCTGATGTAAGAAAATACGGCGGCTTTACCGGCTTAGAGTATGCTTACGGTATTGCGATAGAGTATACGATCAAAGATAAAATAAAAAGAACGATTCTTAATGTGCCGATCCATCTTGTAGGCCATGAAGAAAAGTTAATGCAATATTTAAAAAAAGAAGCAAAAGCGGATGATATAAAAATTATAAAAGATAAAATTCTTTTTCATCAATTATTTGAAACAGATGGTGGCCTTTATACGCTGGCTAGTGCTACGGAATGGCATAATGCCAGACAATTGCTGTTAAGCAAAGCTTCGCAAGAGATTGTATATCGTTTGTTGAATGGAAGAAATGTATCCAATGACGAAGCAAGAATGTTTTATGATGAATATTTGCAAAAGCTGCATGACTTTTATCCGTTAATGAAGGGGGTTTATAAAAAGCTTGAGGAGAATAAGGAGAATTTTATAATTTCGGATAAGAAAGCTGCTATTGTAAAGGAACTATTGAAAATCACAAAAGCAAATGCATCTACGGCAAATTTAAATGATGCAGAGTTTAAAATTTCTTCTTCAGTCGGAAGGATGTATAATAAAAAAATGGACTTAAATAAAATAGAATTCATTACCCAATCCGTCACCGGCCTATTTACAAAAAGGTATCGCCTATGAGCTGGCGAACGGTCGTGGTGACAAAGCAATCGAAGTTAAGTTATAAGAGCGGACATCTTATTATCCGTAACGAAGAAGTTACTATGATTCATTTATCTGAGATCAATACGATCATAGTGGATTCTACTGCTGTATCTATAACTTCCTATTTGATATGTGAATTATTGAAGGAAAAGATAAAGCTGCTGTTCTGTGATGAAAAATGTAATCCGATCGGCGAGGTCATTCCATATTACGGTGCGCATAACACGAGCAAACGTATCTTGCAGCAAACGCAATGGAAAAAGGAAAGTCTGGAGTATATCTGGACAAGGATCATTTATGAGAAAATAAGCAATCAATCGGATGTGATGAAGAAGTTTGAGATCTCCGGTTGGGAAAAGCTAAGGGAATATCTTCAAAATTTGAAAATAGGCGATATGACGAATCGGGAAGGACATGCGGCCAAAGTTTATTTTAATGCATTATTCGGCAAGTCTTTTTCCCGCGATCAAGATTCGGATATCAACGCTGCTTTAAATTACGGATATAGCATTTTACTTTCTAATTTTAATAAAGAGATTTGCGCAAACGGATATTTAACACAATTAGGCATGAAACATAAAAATGAATTTAATCCCTTTAACCTTACATCGGATCTCATGGAACCGTTTCGGGTTTTGGTCGATGAGATCGCTTATCTTAACATAGATAAAGCATTTAATCATGAATATCGTTTTGATTTGATCGATGTGTTGAATAAAAAGGTAAGAATAGACGGTAAAGAGCAGTTTTTGACAAATGCGATCAGCATCTATGTAAAAAGTGTTTTTAAAGCAATAGAAACACAAGATATAAAAGAACTAAAGTTCTTTGAATATGTATGAGTTACCGTTATATGAGGATCATTGTGTTCTTTGATTTGCCGTCTGTTACTTATCATGAAAAAAAGGTTTATGTGAAATTCCATGATTTTCTGGATAATGAAGGATTTATTATGCTGCAGGAAAGTGTTTATACGAAATTAGTATTAAATGGTTCGGTATCTAAAAGCGTAATGAAAAAGGTAAGGGATAATGCCCCTTCTAAAGGATTGGTTCAGGTTTTGACAGTGACAGAAAAGCAGTTTGCGCAAATTGAATGCATTACGGGAAGTTATCATTCGAATAAGATGGAAAGTGAAGAAAGGTTAGTTATCCTATGATCATGAGAATACGGGGATATGATATGGATATTGCGATTGAAGAGAATCAAAATGTTCTTTTGTGTATCCTTAATAAGAAGTTATATAGAAAAGTTATCGCAGATATGGAAGGTTTGATTGACGGAGAGGATGACAATGAGATCGTTATAGAAGATGACGATGCATTGTTGGACTATGATAAAGATGTGGTTTGTATTAGCGATTATTTCCATTTAGATTGTAACAATCGACAGCTATTGAATTTACTGGATAAAAAAGCAGAAAAAATGATCGTTCAAAGTCTTGATGATAATTTAGAATTTGAGATTTTATACAAGAAATTAACGCATGAGCTGCAAAAGGTTTTATTAGACTTGGAAATGGATATCGAGTATAGAAGTGACTTTGATATAGGTGAATTTTTAAAAATGGTCGATCTTAGATTTGCTCGGGGAAATACCAAAAATGTATTAGAACAACTATACGGATATTTAGATGTTATTTCTTGCCTTCGGTCTGTTAAATTGATTGTATTAGTAAACTTGCGCGCTAATTTTTCTATGGACGAAATATCACTAATATTTAAATATATGTCTTATAAAAAAATGAAATGGATATGTATTGAAGGAACAGATTGTGATATGATAGATGCAGAAAAGAAGTATTTAATAGATGAGGATCTAGTTGAATTTTCCTATTCAAAATAACACCGGTGTCGTGGCTGAAAAAAGCATAAAACTTTTATTTGAGGTTTTAGTGTTGTGTTATTTTGAATGGTTCCAAAACATGCCAACCTTTTTGTATGTAATAATGCAGGTTTTAGTGTTGTGTTATTTTGAATGGTTCCAAAACATCGATCAGCATACCCTGAATAAAGTCTTTGTTTTAGTGTTGTGTTATTTTGAATGGTTCCAAAACTCAAATAGAAAGATGGAGACAATGGTGGGAGTTTTAGTGTTGTGTTATTTTGAATGGTTCCAAAACCGGACAGCTGCGTCTGCTGGCTCACGATACGTTTTAGTGTTGTGTTATTTTGAATGGTTTCAAAACCCCTCTTCTTAGATTGTGGGATGGGCAAAAGTTTTAGTGTTGTGTTATTTTGAATGGTTCCAAAACTGAATTCGAAGTTGAAAGCTTCACAGGCTGGTTTTAGTGTTGTGTTATTTTGAATGGTTCCAAAACGATGCCGCCTGGTTCATGTCTTTGCCTGAAGTTTTAGTGTTGTGTTATTTTGAATGGTTCCAAAACACTGGATGGCGGCAGGAGAGCTCGTTGACGGTTTTAGTGTTGTGTTATTTTGAATGGTTCCAAAACATAACACAATATCCATTAACGGCGGAATGTGTTTTAGTGTTGTGTTATTTTGAATGGTTCCAAAACAAGTCTTGTCTTTGATGCTCGTTGTGATCAGTTTTAGTGTTGTGTTATTTTGAATGGTTCCAAAACCTCTCCGTTGCGCGCAAGAATATCTTGTTGGTTTTAGTGTTGTGTTATTTTGAATGGTTCCAAAACGATCAATCGCAAGAATCGGCATTCCGTAGTGTTTTAGTGTTGTGTTATTTTGAATAATATTAAAGTATATTCATTTTGTTAGGCAATATCATATAAAATACTTGCATTTTTTATAGAAGCATATTAAAATACAAGAAGCCGCATTTTGATGTGGCCTTTCATGCGTGGGAGAAGGTGCAGCCCTTCAATGAAACCACTGCATAAGACAACAATTAGGAGGTGTGTCTTGTGAGCAAAAAAGTTGCAAAAGTTTGTAAGCTCCAGTTCCCTGCAGGAGGAGCAAAACCGGGACCTGCATTAGCATCTGCCGGAATCAACATGCCGCAGTTCTGTACTGCATTTAACGATGCGACAAAGGACCGTCATGGAGATATGGTGCCGGTAATCATCACGGCATATGAAGACAAGAGTTTTGATTTTGTATTGAAGACGACGCCGGCTTCTATCATGATCAAGAAAGCTGCGAAGATTCAGAAGGCTTCCAGCAATCAGAAAGAGATCGCTGGGAAGATCACGGTAGATCAGCTGCGTGAGATCGCAGAATACAAAATGCCGGACTTGAACGCAAATGATGTGGAAGCAGCGATGAAGATCATTGCTGGTACTGCTAGAAACATGGGCGTTGAAGTAGAAGGCTTTGAATAAGAAAGGGCGAAAGGTGAATAAATAATGGCAAAAGTAGGAAAGAAATATGCTGAAGCTGCTAAAAAGATCGATCGCGCAAAAACTTATTCAATCGAAGAAGCAGTAGCATTAGCAAAAGAAGCGAGTTATGCGAAATTTGACGAGTCTGTTGAAGTTAGTTTTAAATTGAACGTAGACCCTCGTCATGCTGATCAGCAGATCCGCGGCGCATTGGTGCTTCCGCATGGGACCGGACGTACACAGAAAGTATGTGTTATCGCTCAAGGGCCGAAGGAACAGGAAGCGAAAGATGCCGGAGCTGATTTTGTCGGCGGAAAGGAATTGTTGGATCAGATCGCTAAAGGATGGTTTGATTTTGATGTTATCGTAGCCACTCCGAATATGATGGGAGAGCTTGGTAAATTAGGACGTGTTTTAGGGCCGAAGGGCTTGATGCCAAATCCAAAAACCGGCACGGTAACGATGGATGTTGCGAAAGCTGTTGAAGATATTAAAAAAGGTAAAGTAGAATACCGTGTTGATAAAGAAGGAAACATCAACCTGATGATCGGTAAAGTAAGCTTTGAAGACGCAAAGATCGCGGAAAACTTTAAAGCGATCTATAATACGATCGCCAAAGCTCGTCCGGTAGCTGTAAAAGGTACGTATATGAAGAATGTCGTGCTTTCTACGACGATGGGTCCCGGAATCAAGATCACGGTAGAAAAATAGTCTTTGACAAATACAGAAGAATTTTATAAAATACAGATGTTATCAATATACCATAGACAGTAACGGCAGTAATGCTTAATCATGTTACCGAGGTAAGAAAGAATATACTACTTTCACTCGCTTTGTCTATGCAGGCGAGTGTTTTTTATACTCTGGTGTATTGTTACATATATATTCAGGAGGTGTGAACGATGAACGAAGCGATCATCAATAGTAAAAAGGCTGTTGTCAGTGAAATTGCTGAAAAGATGAAACAGTCTGAATCAACTGTTGTAGTCGAATATCGCGGGCTTACCGTAGCGGAAGTCACAGAGCTTCGCCGCAATCTGCGTGCGGAAAACGTAGATTTCAAGGTGTATAAGAACTCTTTGGCACAGCGCGCTGCAGAAGAAGCGGGAATGACGGATCTGGCGAAAGACCTTGTTGGACCAAACGCGATTGCATTCGGTGGAGATGCTGTTGCTCCGGCTCGTGTTCTGGCAAAATTTGCGAAGGATCACGACAAACTGGTATTGAAGAGCGGTATCGTTGAAGGTAAGGTTGTGGATGCAGCTACCATCAAAGAACTGTCATCATTGCCGAACAGAGAAGGTATGCTGTCAATGCTGTTAAGCTGTCTGCAGTCACCGATCCGCGGTGTTGCATGCGCTGTTAAGGCAGTAGCTGACCAGAAAGAAGCAAATGCTTAATTACATGTAATAGGAGGACATAACCATGGCTAAGTTAAAAATTGAAGATATCTTATCTCATTTAGAAGAATCCAGTATTTTGGAATTGAAGGAACTCGTAGAAGCGATCGAAGAAAAATTCGGTGTTACGGCTGCCGCACCGGTTGCTGTAGCTGCTGCTGCTGATGCTGGCGCTGCTGCAGAAGGACCAAGTGAAGTAACCGTTACTTTGACAGACGTAGGTGGAACGAAAGTTGCCGTTATTAAGGCAGTACGTGAGATCACTGGTCTTGGATTGGTTGATGCTAAGGGATTGGTTGACAAAGTGCCTAGCGTGATCAAAGAAAACGTAAAACCGGAAGAAGCAGAAGAAATCAAGAAGAAATTGATGGATGCTGGTGCTTCTGTAGAAGTTAAATAATCAACCTGCTGAATGAAAAAACGAAAAGCCGAAAGGCTTTTTGTCACCTGATAAAGGATGTGTCGCTATGAATCATTATTTCACAGACAATCGTCATTTAAAAGAAAACCGGAAGGAACTGTCTTTCCGGTTTTGGTGTTTTACCTGTACGTTTGTTACCGATAACGGTGTGTTTTCGAAAGACGCTGTCGATTATGGAACGAGAGCGCTTCTAAACACCGTACATGAACATGGACAGATGGGAAATTCTGTTTTGGATATCGGCTGCGGTTACGGTGTCATCGGTATCGTTTTAAAGAAAGAATTTCCGCATGCGGATGTCACGATGGTGGATGTCAATCCCCGTGCTTTACAGCTTGCGAAGGAAAATGCCGTGCGTAATCAGGTATCTGTGAATGTTTTAGAATCGGATGGGTATGAAAATTTAGAGGGAAGTATGTTTACAGACATCGTGACTAACCCGCCGATTCGTGCCGGGAAGGCAGTGATTTATAAAATGTTTGAAGAGGCGTACGATCATTTGGAAGAGGACGGTGCACTCTGGGTAGTCATACGTAAAGCGCAGGGTGCGCTGAGCGCAAAAGCAAAGATAGAAAGTGTCTTTGGCAATTGTGAGATCGTACATAGAGATAAAGGATATTTTGTTTTGAAAAGCGTAAAAAGGAATTGACATCTTGACAGGTTGTTGATATTATAATAAATTGCATAATACTAAAATATTATAATGGGTTTTTATGCCCTTAAAAAGGCATGAAACATAGAGAAAGGATGGCGTACATGGGCAACAAACAGCATTATCGTATGGTCGCTTCCGGTAAAAAGGCAGAGCGTCGCGACTATTCAAAAGTGAGCGGCAATCTGGAGCTTCCTAACCTTGTGGAAATTCAGACGGACTCTTTTGAATGGTTTAAAAACGAAGGTATCGAAGAAGTATTTAATGAGATCTACCCGATTACCAATTATGGCGGGAATATCAAGCTGAAGTACCTTGGGTATGAATTTTGCGAACCGAAATATTCTGCAGAAGAATCCCAGTTTCGTGAATGCAACTATGCAGCACCTCTGAAAGCGAAGATGGAGCTGGAAATAACCGACAATACAACAGGAGAGGTTATTAATAAATGGGAGGACGTCTTCTTGGGGGATTTCCCTTTGATGACAGAAACCGGAACGTTTATCATCAATGGAGCGGAACGTGTTATCGTTTCGCAGATTGTGCGTTCTCCGGGTGCGTACTTTTCAACCGGTTATGAAGAAAAGACCGGAAAGGTATCGTATGCTTGTGAATTGATTCCTAGCCGCGGTACTTGGCTGGAATTCATGACGGAGATGAAGAAGACCGCTTCCGGCAGACTGATGAGCGTCAGCATTGACCGCAAGCGTAAGCTGCTGTCCTCTATTTTGTTTAAGGCATTAGGTATGTCTATCGATCTGGATAAGAATATCGATGCGTTTGATACGACACAGATCAAGACGTTCCTTTCTGCAATGGGAAGAAATTTGATCGCGGATGTAGCACAGGATGATGAAAAACGTGAATTTATGGATCTTTATCTGACGATGTTTACATCTTATTTCGGCAAGTATGAAGAAGTGGAACATACATTGCTGAATGATAAGGTAAAGACGACGCAGGAAGCATTGCTTTCTATATATGAAAATCAGCGTTCTGATGAGATCCCGACGCTGGATGGCTCCATTACCTTGATGAATGCGAAGTTTTTTGATCCACGCCGTTATGACCTGACGAAAGCAGGGCGTTTTAAGCTGCGCAAAAAGCTGAATGCGATTAATCGTACGGAAAATAATTATCTGGCACAGGATATTTTGACCGCTGATGGTAAAGTGTTTATGAAGAGCGGCAAGATGATCCGCCGTGATGAACGCAATGAGCTGCGCAAAGAGTTGGAAAAAGGCGTGCATGTTTATGCGTTCCCATGCAATCCGTTGTTCCAGCATGAAGATCCGGTAGAAGTGCCGACATCTTATCATTTAGGACTTGTTGGACGTGTCCTGGCTTGTGATGTAGAGTTAAAAAATAAGACTTTGGATAAAGGCACTGTACTGATGGAAGCCGATGTAAAAGCGATAAAAAAGGAAATGGAAAAGATTTCTGTGCAGGGTGGCGTTATCGCAAAAGCGGTGACCTTGACAGAAGATAATATGCACGCTGTTTTGAACTTTGGGCAGCATTTATATACCTTGTCTCGCATTACGAGTGAGCATGAGGATCTGAAGGATGCGGATGGAGAACTGCTCTGTGAAGGATTTGTTCCTCGTCATCGTCCGGAGGCATTGCGTGCGGATGCTTTAGAGATGATAAAGAACACGGTGCGCTCCGGAAAAGAAGTAACTGTATGGTTGGTTGGAGCCGCAGTGCAGGAATTGCTCGTTCGCGGTGAAAACAGCGATGCTGTTGTCAAGATCATCGGTAACGATCCATTTGCGAATAAGAATACGATTACGATTTCCGACATTTATGCTCTGTATTCTTATAATCTGAATATTATGGAAGATGTTGGCGATACCGATGATATCGATATGCTTGGAAACCGTCGTATCCGTTCTGTCGGGGAACTCGTTCAAAATCAATTCCGTATCGGATTGAGCCGTATGGAGCGAGTCGTAAAAGAACGTATGTCTATCGCAGAGATTACGACGCTGACGCCAAAGAAATTGACGAACATACGTCCATTGACGGCTGCTATCAAAGAGTTTTTCTCCAGCTCCCAGCTGTCACAGTTTATGGATCAGCAGAATCCGCTGGCAGAGTTGACAAACAAACGTCGTATATCTGCCTTAGGACCTGGCGGTCTGTCACGTGAGCGCGCAGGATTTGAAGTGCGTGACGTACATAGTTCTCACTATGGAAGAATATGCCCGATCGAAACGCCGGAAGGTCCGAATATCGGTTTGATATCCAACCTTACTTCTTATGGTAAGATCAATGAATACGGATTTATTCAGACGCCGTATCGAATTGTAGATAAAGACGGTAACGTGAAGGATGAAGCGGTCTATCTTTCTGCCGATGAAGAAGCGGATTATGTTATCGCTCAGGCTAATGAGGTTATCGATGGAAAGCTTGTCAACGATCGTGTTGTCGCACGTTTAAACGGTGATACGATCATTGCGAAACGCGAAGAGGTGGAGCTGGCAGACGTCAGTCCAAAACAGATCGTTTCTGTCGCGACAGCTTGTGTACCGTTCTTGGAAAACGACGATGCTTCACGTGCCTTGATGGGTGCGAACATGCAGCGTCAGGCAGTACCTTTGCTGGATCCTCATTCTCCATATGTAGGAACTGGTATTGAATATAAGATCGCGAAGGACAGCGGTGTTGGTATCGTCGCGAAAGCGGACGGTGTTGTGGAATATGTCGATTCACAGCGCATCGTCGTTGCGGAAGCAGAAGGAAAGCGTACATATAATGTGCGTAAATTCCAGCGTTCCAATGCCAGCACGAGCATCAATCAGCGTCCGATCGTATCCAAAGGGGAGAAGATCGAAAAGGGAGATATCCTCGCAGATGGTCCGTCTATGGAAAAAGGGGAACTGGCTTTAGGACAAAACGTTACGATTGCTTATATGACATGGTATGGTTACAACTATGAGGATGCCATCATTATGAGCGAACGTCTTGTACGAGATGATGTGTATACTTCTATCCATATCGAAGAATATGATATCGATTGCCGTGAGACGAAGCTGGGACCGGAGGAGATTACGAGAGATATTCCGAATGTTTCCGAGGCAGCCTGTCGTAATTTGGACGCTAACGGTATCATCATGGTTGGTGCTGAGGTGCAGGAAGGCGATATCCTAGTCGGTAAGGTAACACCGAAAGGCCAGAGTGAAGTATCTCCGGAAGAAAAGCTGTTATTGGCGATCTTCGGTGAAAAATCACGTGAAGTGCGTGATAATTCTTTGAAAGTTCCGCATGGCGGTGCCGGTATCGTGCATTCTATCCGTGTTTTCAAAAGAAGTGAAGGACATGAATTACCGCCGGGAGTCAATGAAACGATCAAAGTATATATCGTTCAGAAACGTAAGATCTCCGAAGGGGATAAGATGGCAGGACGCCATGGTAACAAAGGTGTCATTTCCAAGATCCTGCCGGTTGAGGATATGCCATATATGCCAAACGGCGATTCTGTCGATATCATGCTGAATCCGTTTGGTGTACCGTCTCGTATGAACATCGGTCAGGTTCTGGAGATTCATCTGGGCTTTGCGGCTAAGAAATTGGGTGTGAAGTTTGCGACTCCGGTATTTGATGGTATCAATAATGAAGAACTTCAAGATATCATGAAAGAAGCCGGCATGACGAAAGACGGGAAGACGATCTTATACGATGGACGTACAGGAGAGCCGTTTGATGAACGTATCTCTGTAGGTGTTATGTATATGATCAAGCTCGCGCACATGGTAGACGATAAGCTGCATGCGCGTGCAACCGGACCATATTCTCTTGTTACGCAGCAGCCATTGGGCGGTAAGGCGCAAAACGGCGGTCAACGTTTCGGAGAGATGGAAGTATGGGCATTGGAAGCCTATGGAGCCGCTCATACGCTGCAGGAGATCCTGACGGTAAAATCGGATGATATTATCGGGCGTACGAAGACATATGAAGCTATTATCAAAGGGAAGGATATTCCGGAACCGGGAATCCCGGAATCTTTCCGTGTCTTGAAGCATGAACTGCAGGCCTTGGCTATCGATGTGAAAATGTTGGATGAAGAAGGCAATGAAGTCGATTTGAAAAAGAACGACGGAGAAGAAGCCACTGCGCTTCCGCCGATTCAGCATCCGATCTTGGAACAGGAAGCGGATAAGGAATTAGACGCTGCGATTGATGAAGAGTTAAACAAAGAAATCGATGATATAGAAGAAGCAGATGATGAGGAATTACCAGAAGAAGTTCTTTTGGAAGAAGAACTTCTGGACGATGAAGAGAAGGAGGCGTAAACCATGAGTGTAAACAATTTTGCCTCAATTCAGGTAAGTCTGGCTTCTCCGGAGAGGATCCATGAGTGGAGTTACGGAGAAGTAAAGAAGCCGGAAACGATCAACTATCGTTCGCAAAAGCCGGAACGTGACGGATTGTTCTGCGAACGTATTTTCGGACCTAGCAAGGACTGGGAATGCTATTGCGGTAAGTATAAAAAGGTGCGTTATAAAGGTGTCGTATGTGATCGCTGTGGGGTTGAGATCACCAAATCCAGCGTTCGCCGTGAACGCATGGGACATATCGAACTGGCTGCACCAGTAGCGCATATATGGTATTTGCGCGGAATTCCCAGCCGTATGGCACTGTTGTTGGATGTTACACCGAAACAGCTGGAAGAAGTTGTCTATTTCGTTTCCTGGATCGTAACGGATCCCGGAGATACGAAGCTGGCATATAAGCAGATATTGTCAGAAAAGGAATATCGTGAGAATGTTGCGATCTACGGACCGGGCAGCTTTAAGGCACAAACGGGTGCGGAAGCCGCTAAAACGCTTTTGGAAGAATGCGATCTGGAAGCGGAATATGCAAAAATTCAGGAAGAACTGAAAACGGCGAACGGTGAAAAGCGCAAGAAGCTGATCAAGCGTTTGGATACGGTGGAAGCATTCCGCAATTCCGATAACAAACCGGAATGGATGGTATTGAGCGTGATACCGGTGATTCCGCCTGATCTGCGTCCGATGCTGCAGCTGGATGGCGGTCGCTTTGCGACAAGTGATCTGAACGATTTATATCGCCGTGTCATTACCCGCAATAACCGTTTGAAAAAGCTGTTAGAGCTGGGAACGCCGGCCATCATCGTACAAAACGAAAAGCGTATGCTGCAGGAAGCCGTCGATGCGTTGATTGATAACGGCCGTCGTTCTAAACCGATTACCGGCGCCGGCGGACGGGCACTGAAATCACTGTCTCACTCGCTGAAAGGAAAACAGGGACGTTTTCGTCAGAATCTGCTTGGAAAACGTGTCGATTTTTCCGGACGCTCCGTTATTGCAGTAGGACCGGATCTGAAAATGTATCAGTGCGGTATTCCGCGAGAGATGGCAATACAGCTATTTAAGCCATTTGTTATCAACGAAATTGTGAATCGTGAGATCGCATCCAATCCGAAGACAGCAGAAAAGCTGATCGATCGCTTGGATCCTCGCGTTTGGGATATTGTAGAAGAAGTTATCGACGGGTATCCGGTTCTTATGAACCGTGCGCCTACATTGCACCGTCTGGGTATTCAGGCATTTAAACCGAAGCTGGTAGAAGGGCGTGCGATCCGTTTGCATCCGCTTGTATGTACGGCGTTTAACGCTGACTTTGACGGTGACCAGATGGCTGTCCATGTGCCGCTGAGTGAAGAAGCGAGAGCGGAAGCGTTGATCATGATGCTTGGTTCTAACAACATTCTCGGCCCTAAGGACGGAAAACCGATCGTTACGCCTTCTCAGGACATGGTTATGGGAAATTTCTATCTGACCATGGAAGAAACGGCGGAAGAATTCCGCAAGGAAGCGGAAAAATACCGTTCGGTTGATTGCGAAGAGGTTGCCAAGATGTGGGATGATTTCGCTGATCATGAAGGCCATGTGTATTATGATCTGAATGAGATCATGATGGCTTATGAAACAAAGCAGGTACATCTGCATTCACGCATTGCGGTATTAGCGGGAAGTTTGAAGAAAACAAGCTTTACGGAAGAACAGAATCATCAGTATCTGATGACGACAGTCGGTAAGATCATCTATAACAATATGTTCCCTGCGGATTTCCCTTATTTGAATGAGATCAGCGCAGCGAATTTTGAAGCTACGCCGGATAAATACTTCCTGCCGATGGGAAGCAACGTCAAGGAAGCTATTCAAAATCTTCCAGTCGTGCCAGCATTCAAGAAAAAAGATTTGGGAAAAGTTATCGGAGAAGTGTTTAAGCGCTATTCTACCGAAAAGACATCCGAGATCTTGGATGAGATCAAAGACATGGGATTTAAGTATTCTACCGTAGCCGGTATTACGGTCTCTTTGGCCGATATCGAAGTTGCGCCGAATAAGCAAAACCATGTTGATTACGGTAAACAAAAAGCCGAAGAATTGAAGAAACTGCGCAATAAAGGAAAATTGACGATGCAGGAATGGGAACGTCACCTTAACAAGCTTTGGGCGGATGTAAAAGATGATATTGCCGAAGAGCTTTTGAATTCTTTGGAACGCAAAAATCCGATCAATATGATGGCGCGCTCCGGAGCACGTGGTAATACGTCTAACTTTACTCAGTTAGCCGGTATGCGTGGATTGATGGCAAAGCCGAGTCAGTCGAAGTCTGCAAAAGGCGGCTATTCCCCTAGCATTATCGAGGTTCCGATCTATTCTTGTTTCCGTGAAGGACTGAATGTGTCTGAGTTCTTTATTTCCACGCACGGTGTGCGAAAAGGGCTGACGGATACCGCTTTGAAAACCGCAGAATCCGGATATTTGACACGCCGATTGGTAGATGTTGCGCAAGACGTTATCGTAAAACAGGAAGACTGTGGTACCGATAAGGGATATTGGGTAGAAGCGATCATCGACCGTAAGACGAATACGGTGATCGAAAGCTTGTATGACCGTCTTGTCGGACGCTACAGCAAGCAGCAGGTCATCGATCCGAAGACGAATGAAGTCATCATAGAATCCGATGAGTTTATGAATGAAGAGATCGCAAAACGGATCGAAGATGCTGGTATTGAAGGTATGTATATACGAAGTGCCTTTACATGTCGTTCCGTTTACGGTGTCTGCAAGAAATGCTATGGCCGCAATATGGCGACCGGCAAAGATGTAGAAGTCGGAGAAGCTGTCGGAATTATGGCTGCTCAGTCTATTGGAGAGCCTGGTACGCAGCTGACCATGCGTACGTTCCACACCGGTGGTGTTGCGAGCGCAGACGGCGGTGATATCACACAGGGTCTTCCTCGTGTCGAAGAGCTGTTTGAGGCGCGTACACCGAAAGGTGCGGCTGTGTTAGCGAAGATCACCGGCGAGATTACGGCAATCAATCAGTCGGAGACGTCTAACGGTATGGAAGTCGTCATTACGAATGATAAAGAAAGCATCACTCATAAGATCGGGCCTACGCAGGCGATTCGTCCTTGGATGAAGATCGGCGCTCATGTAGAAGGCGGCGATAAGATTACCGAAGGACAGGTAGCGCCAAAAGAGCTTCTGGAAGTAGCCGGTGTGCGTCAGGTACAGAACTACATTTTGAAAGAAGTTAAAAAGGTATACCAATCTCAGGGTATCGAAATATCCGATAAGCATATCGAAGTTATGATCCGTCAGATGCTTCGTAAAGTGATCGTGTTAGAAGGGAATGATACGGAACTGAATCCGGGCATGCAGATTTCATTGGTGGAAATTACGAAAGTCAATCGTGATGCTTTGCTTAGCGGCAAGCGTCCGGCTACGTTCTCTCCGGTGCTGCTTGGTATTTCCAAAGCTTCTGTAGAAACCGATTCCTTCCTTTCCGCCGCATCCTTCCAGGAAACGACGAAAGTACTGACAGATGCGACGATCAAGGGAAAGAAGGATCATTTGATCGGTTTGAAAGAAAATGTCATTATCGGTAAGCTGATCCCTGCCGGAACGGGATGTCATGCCGATCGCGAAACGAGTCAGTTGGTAGCCGAAAAAGCTGCGCAGCTGCGCGCAAAACGCGAAGAGCGCAATCACCATGATGAATCCGGTGATGGTTTCATGTCCTTTTTGCCTCAGCAGGATAAGATTACGGCAGAACAGATCAATGAGATCATGCAGGATGATGATCTGAGCGTCGTAGAAGAATGATAAGTGTCCTCTATCTGTTTATGCAGATAGGGGATTTTTTTAATGATAACGGTTTTTTCATGTGATGTAAGCCTGTTTTTTTATGTCTTTTTCGCGCAGAATATTAAAGAATCGACCTTGATGATATGAAAATAATAAAAAAACACAAAAAAAGTAAAAAAAGGAGTTGACTATAGAGGAAGAAGAGTGGTATTATAAACGAGCGCAAAAATGAAGAGCGCGAGAAATCGATCTATGAAAACTGAACAGGAAGCGTCAATTCAAAAAAAGAAGTCACGATAAGTGACAAAGGATAAAAGAAGAGTCAAATGGAGAGTTTGATCCTGGCTCAGGATGAACGCTGGCGGCATGCCTAATACATGCAAGTCGAACGGACGGAAAGGAAGCTTGCTTTCTGGAAGTCAGTGGCGAACGGGTGAGTAACACGTAGGTAACCTGGCCATCACAGGGGGATAACTACTGGAAACGGTAGCTAAAACCGCATAGGTAAGGAAGAGGCATCTCTTGCTTATTAAAGGGGCTACGGCCTTGGTGATGGATGGACCTGCGGCGCATTAGCTAGTTGGTGAGGTAGAGGCTCACCAAGGCGATGATGCGTAGCCGACCTGAGAGGGTGAACGGCCACATTGGGACTGAGACACGGCCCAAACTCCTACGGGAGGCAGCAGTAGGGAATTTTCGTCAATGGGGGGAACCCTGAACGAGCAATGCCGCGTGAGTGAAGAAGGTCTTCGGATCGTAAAGCTCTGTTGTAAGAGAAAAACGGGTATCATAGGGAATGATGATATCGTGATGGTATCTTACCAGAAAGCCACGGCTAACTACGTGCCAGCAGCCGCGGTAATACGTAGGTGGCAAGCGTTATCCGGAATGATTGGGCGTAAAGGGTGCGTAGGCGGCAAAATAAGTCTGAAGTAAAAGGCGTTGGCTCAACCAACGTAAGCTTTGGAAACTGTTAAGCTAGCGTGCAGGAGAGGTTAGTGGAATTCCATGTGTAGCGGTAAAATGCGTAGATATATGGAGGAACACCAGTGGCGAAGGCGGCTAACTGGCCTGTAACGGACGCTGAGGCACGAAAGCGTGGGGAGCAAATAGGATTAGATACCCTAGTAGTCCACGCCGTAAACGATGAGAACTAAGTGTTGGGGAAACTCAGTGCTGCAGTTAACGCAATAAGTTCTCCGCCTGGGGAGTATGCACGCAAGTGTGAAACTCAAAGGAATTGACGGGGGCCCGCACAAGCGGTGGAGTATGTGGTTTAATTCGAAGCAACGCGAAGAACCTTACCAGTCCTTGACATGGATTTAAAGGCCCTGGAGACAGGGAGATAGATATAGATCACACAGGTGGTGCATGGTTGTCGTCAGCTCGTGTCGTGAGATGTTGGGTTAAGTCCCGCAACGAGCGCAACCCTTGTCGCATGTTACCAGCAATAAGATGGGGACTCATGTGAGACTGCCGGTGACAAACCGGAGGAAGGTGGGGATGACGTCAAATCATCATGCCCCTTATGGACTGGGCTACACACGTACTACAATGGCGACTACAAAGAGAAGCGAGCCAGTGATGGTAAGCGGAACTCATAAAGGTCGTCTCAGTTCGGATCGAAGTCTGCAACTCGACTTCGTGAAGGTGGAATCGCTAGTAATCGCGGATCAGCATGCCGCGGTGAATACGTTCTCGGGCCTTGTACACACCGCCCGTCAAACCATGGGAGTTGGTAATACCCGAAGCCGGTGGCATAACCTGCAAAGGAGTGAGCCGTCGAAGGTAGGACCGATGACTGGGGTTAAGTCGTAACAAGGTATCCCTACGGGAACGTGGGGATGGATCACCTCCTTTCTAAGGAGAGAGGCAAGAAGGAGCTTCCTGTTCAGTTTTCACAGATCGAAAGAGATGTGAAGGTAGATCCTTGAAAACTGAATAACAGAAGACATAACAGAAGGTCGAAAACGTAAAGTTGAAAGATAACACGAGAAACAGAACTCGAAGCATCTTAGAAGACTCAAGAAGATCAAGAAAGAAAGGGCGTACGGTGGATGCCTAGCCACAAAGAGCTGAAGAAGGACGCAACGAACGGCGAAACGCGACGGGGAGCGGTAAGTACGCAAAGAACCGTCGATATCCGAATGGGGAAACCCGGCACTTGTAATGGAGTGTCATCCTATGTTGAAACAATAGGCATAGAGAGAGCAACCCAGCGAACTGAAACATCTAAGTAGCTGGAGGAAAAGAAAACAAAAGTGATTCCCTGAGTAGTGGCGAGCGAAAGGGGAGGAGCCCAAACCGATCGAAGGATCGGGGTTGAAGGACCACGACAGAGCAAGACAGGAGCTAGTGGAACGGCATTGAAAGGCCGGCCGAAGAGGGTGCAAGCCCCGTAGACGAAAGCGAGAGGAAGCGAAGTGGGATCCTGAGTACGGCGAGACACGAGAAATCTTGTCGGAAGCAGGCGGGACCATCCGTCAAGGCTAAATACTACTTTGTGAGCGATAGAGAACCAGTACCGTGAGGGAAAGGTGAAAAGAACCGCGGGAGCGGAGTGAAATAGAACCTGAAACCGTATGCCTACAAGAAGTCAGAGCCCGTTAAAGGGTGATGGCGTGCCTTTTGTAGAATGAACCGGCGAGTTATGGTATCGTGCGAGGTTAAGGGGAGAACCCGGAGCCGAAGCGAAAGCGAGTCTTAATAGGGCGGAAGTACGATGACATAGACCCGAAACCGTGTGATCTAGCCATGGCCAGGTTGAAGTTCAGGTGAAACTGAATGGAGGACCGAACCGACTACCGTTGAAAAGTTAGCGGATGAGCTGTGGCTAGGGGAGAAATTCCAATCGAACACGGAGATAGCTGGTTCTCCCCGAAATAGCTTTAGGGCTAGCGTGGAGAGAGAACGTCATGGAGGTAGAGCACTGAATGTACGATGGCCCCATCCCGGGGTACTGAGTATAATCAAACTGCGAATGCCATGAGGGAATGCTCTGCAGTCAGACTGTGGGTGATAAGGTCCATGGTCGAAAGGGAAACAGCCCAGACCGCCAGTTAAGGTCCCAAAATATATGCTAAGTGGAAAAGGATGTGGGGATGCACAGACAACTAGGAGGTTGGCTCAGAAGCAGCCATCCTTGAAAGAGTGCGTAACAGCTCACTAGTCGAGTGACCCTGCGCCGAAAATGTACCGGGGCTAAGCATATTACCGAAGCTGCGGATTAACAGGAAACTGTTAGTGGTAGGGGAGCGTTCCATGGGCGTAGAAGCCGTACCGTAAGGAGCGGTGGAGCGCATGGAAGTGAGAATGCCGGTGTGAGTAGCGAGATGTAGGTGAGAATCCTACACACCGATAGCCCAAGGGTTCCAGGGGAAGGTTCGTCCGCCCTGGGTAAGTCGGGACCTAACGCGAGGCCGAAAGGCGTAGTGGATGGAAAGCAGGCAGATATTCCTGCACCCGCGATAGGAATGAAGGAGTGACGGAGAAGGCTAGTGTGACCCGCTGAACGGATTGCGGGCGAAGCGAGATAGCAGGTGTACAGTAAAATGCGTACACAGGATGCAAGGCGTGAGAGGTAAGGGAACCCGAAAGGAAGTACCGAAGCACATGAGGCCAGCTTCCAAGAAAAGCTTCTAGTAATAATCCTATAGCGGCCCGTACCAAAACCGACACAGGTGGGCAAGGAGAGGATCCTGAGGTGAGCGAGAGAACTGTTGCCAAGGAACTCGGCAAAATGACTCCGTAAGTTAGCGAGAAGGAGTGCACAGAAATGTGCCGCAGTGAAGAGGCCCAAGCGACTGTTTAACTAAAACACAGCTCTCTGCAAAGTCGCAAGACGAAGTATAGGGGGTGACGCCTGCCCGGTGCTGGAAGGTTAAGAGGATGTGTTATCCGAAAGGAGAAGCATTGAATTGAAGCCCCAGTGAACGGCGGCCGTAACTATAACGGTCCTAAGGTAGCGAAATTCCTTGTCAGGTAAGTTCTGACCCGCACGAAAGGCGTAACGATTTGGGCGCTGTCTCGGCAGCAGACTCGGTGAAATCTTAGTACCTGTGAAAATGCAGGTTACCCGCAACTAGACGGAAAGACCCCATGGAGCTTTACTGTAGCTTGATATTGAATCTCTGTCAGACATGTACAGGATAGGTGGGAGACGTAGAGACCAGCACGCCAGTGTTGGAGGAGTCGCCGTTGGGATACCACTCTTGTGTGATGGGGGTTCTAACCTAGTGCCCGGAACGGGTATGGGGAGAGTGTCAGGTGGGCAGTTTGACTGGGGCGGTCGCCTCCCAAAGAGTAACGGAGGCGCCCAAAGGTACGCTCAGATTGGATGGAAATCAATCGTTGAGTGCAAATGCAGAAGCGTGCTTGACTGTGAGACAGACAAGTCGAACAGGGACGAAAGTCGGGATTAGTGATCCGGCGGTGCCGAATGGAAGGGCCGTCGCTCAACGGATAAAAGCTACCCTGGGGATAACAGGCTGATCTCGCCCAAGAGTTCACATCGACGGCGAGGTTTGGCACCTCGATGTCGGCTCATCGCATCCTGGAGCTGAATTCGGTTCCAAGGGTTGGGCTGTCCGCCCATTAAAGCGGTACGCGAGCTGGGTTCAGAACGTCGTGAGACAGTTCGGTCCCTATCTGTTGTGGGCGAAGGAGATTTGAGGAGAGCTGTCCTTAGTACGAGAGGACCGGGATGGACCTACCGCTGGTGCACCAGTTGTACTGCCAAGTGCATAGCTGGGTAGCTAAGTAGGGAAGGGATAAGCGCTGAAAGCATCTAAGCGCGAAGCCTACTCCAAGATGAGATCTCCCATTCTTAGGAAGTAAGACCCCTTGAAGACGACGAGGTAGATAGGTCAGAGATGGAAGTGCAGTGATGCATGGAGTTGACTGATACTAATCGGTCGAGGACTTGATCAAAGAGATGTGGACTGTTATTCAGTTTTGAGGGATAAGACCTCAGGAAAAAAGAAGATCTGGTGAAGATGGCGGAGTGGACACACCTGTACCCATCCCGAACACAGAAGTTAAGCATTCCAGCGGCGACAATAGCCGGGCTTGCCCCGGTCAAGATAGCTCTTCGCCAGTTCTCCCCTCATACTCCCGTATGAGGCTTTTTTTTATTTGTAATCTCTCATAGATTCCTGTATGATATGTATACTTAGATACAAAAGGAAACGATATTTATGAAGAAACTGAATTTTTTACAGATGTTATCTATTTCGATGACATTGTTTGCCATGTTCTTTGGCGCTGGGAATATGATCTTTCCGCCCGCCATGGGCCAGCAGGCCGGAACGAATTTCTTTTGGGCGCTGTTAGGCTTCATCGTCACCGATGCGGGTATTGCGATCTTAGGTATTACCGCTGTTGTTTTAACGGGAGACTCTATGAAGGATCTGGGCAGCATCGTAGACCGTCGATTTGCGAAATTTTTGGCGATTCTCGTATATTTGCTTATCGGTCCGCTGTTTGCTTTGCCGCGGACAGGAACAGTATCTCTGGAATTGGCTATTTTGCCATTTATCGATAGCGAGTATGCTTTGTTATGCTCCGTATTGTTTACCGCTGTCTTTTTTGGCATTACCTATTTTCTCAGTAGCAATCCTAAAAAGATCGTGGATATTGTCGGGAAGATGTTGACCCCGATCTTATTGATCAGTATCGGCGCAATCTTTGTGGCTTCCTTATTGCATGTGAACAGCGGTGCTGATATGGGATATGGAATCATGCAGGTTCCAAATGGAGAATATGCAAGCATTCCGTTTTTTAAGGGAATGATCGAGGGGTATAACGCGTTGGATGGCCCTGCCGGTTTGGCATTTGCGATCATCGTTATTAGCGCTATTCAAAATTATGGTGTTACGGAGAAAAAGCAGATAGCAAAATATACTGTTCTATGCGGTCTGGGATCTGCTTTTCTGTTATCCATCGTTTATTTTGCTTTGACATATACCGGAGCGATCACGGGGATGAGTTCCTTCAGCAACGGCGGTGCATTGCTCAGTGCGGTTGCGAATCTTCTTTTCGGCAATGCCGGTGCCGTCATTCTCGGTATAGCGGTATTGCTGGCATGTCTGACGACTTCCATCGGACTTACAACATCGTTCGCAGATTATTTCTCTGAAGAATATCCGCATATATCTTATAAAAAGATTGCCGGTGGTGTATGTCTGTTTAGTTTTTTGATCGCTAATATAGGTTTGAATCAGCTTATAGCTGTATCACTTCCTGTATTGATCATGATATATCCTGTTTCGGTGGTTTTATTGGTGCTCTCCTTTTTCCGTGAGAAGATCGGCGGGTGCAAAATGGTATATATTCTCGGTATGTTGTTTACCCTCGCGGTTTCTTTTATGGATGGTTTGGCGAATGCCGGAATCTCATTAGGGGCACTGAGCGGATGGACGGCATATTTGCCATTTCAAAATCTCGGGCTTGGGTGGGTCTTGCCGGCTGTGTTAGGAAGTCTAATCGGCTTTTTGCCTTTTTTGAATAAGAAAGTAGCTGAATAGATCGTTATTAGATCGAAATCTTATATTTGTTTCGAATAAGAATGTTGAAAATATAGAGGAAGAGGATATAATATAAGTATCTGAGTGAACAGGTGGAGACATCTGAAAAGGGACAAGTGCTAGCTTGCCCCTTTTAAAATGGGAGGCTCTGAGTGAAAGGCTCAAGAGTAAGACGGTTGGGCTCTCATAGATCGGTTATATTACCGCCTTAATAAAGCGGCGGTAATCACAAGGATCAGATAGAGTATGATCAAGTACTCCATATTGCCTTCCTTTCTGAGCGCCTTTCAGGTCTCATAAAGTTACCTCCTCGACAATCTCTTACACATCGATCGTTGAATTTCCTAAAAGTTGTTTATAAATTTATTAAGACGATGTTCCGGATGCGAAAAAGAGGAAAAATGATGCAGGGAAAAATAAATGAAAGCGATTTTGCGTTTTTATTTCTGTATGTTCAAAAAAATATAAAAAAGCGTTGACAAGCTATCTGCAATCGATTATTATGTATAAGCAAGTGTATTTTTATGTGTTCCCGTTTAAGGGAACTTTATTTACACTGAATTATGACACACCCGGAAATGTGTGTTAAGAAACATTGAAAGGAGGATATTATGCCAACAATTAATCAGTTAATTCGCAAAGGTCGTGAACAAAGCGTGAATATGTCTAAGTCACCTGCTTTGAATAGAGGATATAACTCCATTAAAAAGCGTCCTACGAACTTGAGCGCACCGCAGAAGCGTGGTGTTTGTACTCGTGTCGGTACGATGACGCCGAAGAAACCAAATTCAGCACTTCGTAAATATGCCCGTGTACGTTTGAGCAACGGAATGGAGGTTACTGCCTATATTCCTGGTATTGGTCATAACTTGCAGGAGCACAGTGTGGTTATGATTCGTGGAGGACGTGTAAAAGACCTTCCAGGTGTTCGTTATCACATTATTCGCGGCACGCTGGATTGCTCTGGTGTTGCGAACCGCGGACAGAGCCGTTCTTTGTATGGAGCTAAAAAACCGAAGGATAAGAAATAAATCAATTGTGAAAGGAGGAAATTGAAATGCCTAGAAAAGGACATGTAGCAAAACGCGATGTATTGGTAGATCCGATCTATAACTCCAAGCTGGTTACTCGTTTAATCAACAAAATCATGATTGATGGAAAAAAAGGGGTAGCTCAGACGATTCTTTACAATGCGTTTGATATTATTGAAGTGAAGACAGAACAGAAGCCGATGGAAGTGTTTGAAAAAGCATTGGAAAATGTAATGCCGATGCTGGAGCTGAAGGTACGCCGTGTCGGCGGAGCCAACTATCAGGTACCGGTAGAGGTTTCTGCAGAAAGACGTTTGACTTTAGGGTTGCGTTGGATCGTAAACTATGCGCGCCTGAGAAACGAAAAAACGATGGAGCAAAGACTTGCTGCTGAAATTATGGATGCTGCTAACGGAAGCGGTGCATCTGTGAAAAAGCGTGAGGATACGCACAAGATGGCAGAAGCAAATAAAGCATTTGCTCATTACCGCTGGTAGGAGGAGCCTTTATGCCACGTCAATATTCATTAGAAAATACACGTAATATCGGTATCATGGCGCATATTGATGCCGGTAAGACAACAACAACGGAACGTATCCTGTATTATACGGGAGTCAACCATAAGATCGGTGAAACACATGATGGTGCTTCTACCATGGACTGGATGGCTCAGGAACAGGAACGTGGAATTACGATCACATCCGCTGCAACAACAGCGGCATGGAAAGGAAACCGCATCAATATTATCGATACTCCGGGTCACGTTGATTTTACCGTTGAGGTAGAACGTTCCCTGCGTGTGCTTGATGGTGCAGTTACCGTATTGGATGCGAAAGCGGGTGTAGAACCGCAGACAGAAACCGTATGGCGTCAGGCTACTACATATGGAGTGCCTCGTATCGTGTTCTGTAATAAAATGGATGCTACTGGGGCAGACTTCTTGATGTCATGCAAGACGATTACTGATCGTCTTGGCGCAAAATCCTGTCCGATTCAGTTGCCGATCGGTGCAGAATCTACGTTTACAGGGATCGTCGACATCATCGAACGCAAAGCAGAAATTTATACGAATGATTTAGGTACGGATATTAAAGAAGAACCAGTTCCAGAAGATCTGAAAGATCTTTGTGAAGAATATCGTTCAAAATTGATTGAATACCTTGCAGACTATGATGAAGATATGATGATGATGGTCTTGGAAGGAGAAGAACCGAGCATTGAGGATATTAAGCGCGTATTGCGTGTTGCGGTATGTGCAGGTGATTTCTTCCCGGTATTGTGCGGTTCTGCTTATAAGAACAAGGGTGTTCAGATGGTTTTGGATGCTGTTGTCGATTATCTTCCTAGTCCATTGGATGTACCGGCTATCAAAGGTACGGATGAAGATGGAAACGAAGTAGAGCGTAAGTCTGATGACAGCGAACCGTTCTCAGCGTTGGCGTTTAAAATTGCGACGGATCCGTTTGTAGGAAAACTTGCTTATTTCCGCGTGTACTCCGGTACTGCAAAAGCAGGAAGCTATGTATTAAACTCTACAAAAGGAAAGCGTGAACGTTTTGGACGTATCGTACAGATGCACGCCAATTCACGTAAGGAGATCGATGAGGTATATGCCGGTGATATCGCTGCTGCCGTAGGTTTGAAAGATACGACGACAGGGGATACGCTGTGTGCGGAAAACTCTCATGTTATATTGGAATCCATGGTATTCCCGGAACCGGTTATCCGTATGTCTTTGGAACCGAAGACGAAGGCTGACCAGGATAAGATGGGACTCGCATTGGCAAAACTGGCTGAAGAGGATCCTACGTTCAAGACATATACGGATGCCGAGACAGGACAGACGATCATTGCCGGTGTTGGGGAACTTCATCTGGATATCATCGTTGACCGTCTGCGCAGAGAATTTAAAGTAGAAGCGAATGTCGGACAGCCGCAGGTAGCTTATCGTGAGACGATTCGTCAGTCTGCGGAATGTGAAGGAAAATACATCAAGCAGTCTGGTGGACGCGGACAGTATGGACATGTATGGATTCGCTTTGAACCTCAGGAAGAGGGAAAAGGCTTTGAATTCGTAGATGCTACCGTTGGTGGAAGCGTTCCTCGCGAATACATCAAGCCGACAGAGGAAGGCTTGGAAGATGCATTGGAAAGAGGTATGGTTGCCGGCTATCCGGTAATTGATATCAAAGCAACGCTGTTTGATGGATCTTACCATGATGTCGACTCTAGTGAAATGGCATATAAGATCGCCGCTTCTATGGCATTGAAGGAAGCCGGAAAGAAATGTAAGCCGGTAATTCTGGAACCGATCATGGAAGTAGAAGTAACTGCACCTAATGAATATTTAGGTTCTGTTATGGGTGACGTAAGTTCACGAAGAGGTTCTATTACCGATCAGGAAGAACGTGGCAATGCGATTATCGTAAAAGCGATGATTCCGTTGTCAGAGATGTTCGGATACGTTACGGATCTTCGTTCCTTTACTCAGGGACGCGGTAATTATTCTATGAAATTTGACCACTATTCCGAAGTTCCGAAGAGCATCGCTGAGAAAATTATTAAAAACAACAGTTCTGAGAATTAATTGTTGCTTTTATAAAATGTTTGAATTAGAATATATTTGACACTTATAAACCAGGAGGAAATTTAAAATGGCTAAAGAAAAATTTGACAGATCCAAAACCCATGTCAATATTGGTACTATTGGGCATGTTGACCATGGTAAAACAACATTAACGGCTGCCATTACGAACGTATTGGCAAAAGATGGTATGGCACAGGCACAGGCTTATGACCAGATCGATGGTGCTCCGGAAGAAAAAGAACGTGGAATTACCATCAATACCGCTCACGTAGAATATCAGACAGCTGGACGTCACTATGCACATGTGGACTGCCCGGGTCATGCTGACTACGTTAAGAACATGATCACTGGTGCTGCACAGATGGATGGTGCGATTCTGGTTGTTGCTGCATCTGATGGTCCTATGCCTCAGACTCGTGAGCACATCTTGCTTGCTCGTCAGGTAGGCGTACCTTACATCGTTGTATTCTTGAACAAGTGCGATATGGTTGATGATGAAGAATTGATTGACCTTGTAGAGATGGAAGTTCGCGAACTGTTGAACGAGTATGAATTTGACGGAGACAACACTCCTATCATCCGCGGTTCTGCATTGAAGGCTCTGGAAGGAGACGATAAATACGTTTCTGCTATCCATGAATTGATGGATGCTGTAGATGCTTACATTCCGGATCCTCAGCGTGAAACAGATAAGCCGTTCTTGATGTCTGTAGAGGACGTTATGACGATCACAGGTCGTGGTACTGTTGCTACAGGACGTGTTGAACGTGGTATCTTGAATTTGGGTGAAGAAGTAGAGATCGTCGGTATTCACGAAACTCGTAAGACTGTTGTAACAGGAATCGAAATGTTCCGTAAGCAGTTGGACTTCGCACAGGCTGGTGACAACATCGGTGCTCTGCTGCGTGGTATTAACCGTGATGAGATTCAGCGTGGACAGGTTCTGGCAAAAGTCGGAAGTGTTCATCCTCATACGACATTCAAGGCTCAGGTATACGTATTGAGCAAAGAAGAAGGTGGACGTCATACGCCATTCGTATCTAACTATCGTCCTCAGTTCTACTTCCGTACAACGGACGTAACTGGTGTTATCACATTACCAGAAGGAACGGAAATGGTTATGCCTGGCGATAACGTAGAAATGACGGTTGAATTGATTGCGCCGATCGCTATCGAAAACGGAACGAAGTTCTCCATTCGTGAGGGTGGACGTACTGTAGGTGCCGGAAACGTTACAGAAATCATTAAATAATAAAAAAAGTGCTTCGGCACTTTTTCTTTTTATTATCGATACTTTATAAAAAAGTATGGAAATCAGAAAAAACATGCGGTATAATAATATCGTCAAGACAGGGGCGCCCTATGGCTGAGATATGTGCGCTGCACATGGTCCCTTATGACCTGATCTAGTTAATGCTAGCGTAGGGAGTCTAATCTAATTTGATTTTGGATTGCTTTGCTACGCCTCACGGAGGTGTTTTTTTATGAAGATCAAAACAAAGGATTTAGTTTACATGGCATTTTATGCCGCATTGTTTATGGTGTTGGATTATCTTACGAACATGCTTGGGTTTTTGCAGATGCCCAAGGGCGGTTCCGTCGGCTTGAGTACGATTGCGCTGTTGGCGTGCAGTTACCATCTGGGATGGAAGAAAGGCGTATTGGTAGGAATCGTTTCGGTCATGATCCAATTTGTTACCGGTCCGATGTATATTCCGGACATGCTCGGATTCTGCATGGATTACCTCATTGCGTTTTCCGTGTATGGGCTGGCAAGCCTGTTTCCGAATTACGGATACGTTTACTTCGGTGTACTGGTTACCAACGGTATTCGTTTCTTATCTCATACGATCGGCGGAATCATCGTATGGGAGGTTGATCCATGGGGATCTGTCGTATACAATGCACCATATATGGCGGCTACTTGTGTATTAGGACTTGTATTGATGCCGTTTATCAATGAACGAGTCATTAAAAAATTAAAGGATTGATCACGAAAGGGAATGTAGCTAGATCGCATTCCTTTTTTTAGTTTGTTGTATTTTTTGACAGGAAAGAAGGGCTGTTGAGAGGCTTTGAAAAAAATATGAAAAAGTATAAAAAAGCTATTGATTTATAGGGTTTCATAATGATATAATGCTTTCGTGACTGCGAGGACGTGCGAGGTTGCTGACACACCGAAAGACGTTGTCATGAGATGGCGTGTCAGGGAATTTGCATCGAGCAAGTCTATAATTCGATATAGACGAAAGGAGAAAAAATTCATGGCAAAAAATAGCGTAAGAATTCGCTTAAAGGCTTATGAGCACAGAATCTTGGATGCATCTGCTGAAAAGATCGTGCAGGCTGCGCAAGCTCACGGCGCAAAGAAAATTGTTGGACCGGTACCTCTTCCAACTGAAAAGCAGGTAGTGACGATCCTGCGTGCGGTACACAAATATAAAGATTCTCGTGAACAGTTCGAGATGAGAACACACAAACGTTTGATTGAGATTGTTGGACCTACGGCAGAGACGATTGATTCTTTGAGCCGATTGGAATTGCCGAGCGGTGTCGACATCGAGATCAAGCTGTAGGAGGTGCGACAATGAAAGGAATTTTAGGACGTAAACTAGGGATGACACAAGTGTTTACGGAAGACGGAACATTGATTCCGGTTACCGTTGTAGAAGCTTGTCCAAACGTAGTGTTACAGAAAAAAACAGTGGAAAACGATGGGTATGAAGCTACCCAGTTAGGTTTTGAAGACGTAAAGGAAAAAAGAAGCACGAAAGCAGAGATTGCACATGCGAAAAAAGCCAATGCCGCTCCGAAGCGATTCGTAAGAGAATTCCGCGGGAATGACATTACCGCTAGCTTGGGAGAAGAAGTTAAGGTAGATATCTTTGCGGCCGGTGATATCGTAGATGTTATCGGAACGAGCAAGGGACATGGCTACAGCGGTACGATCGTCCGCAACAATGCTCATCAGGGGCCTAAGACACACGGTGGTTCTAAGAACATCCGTCATATCGGATCTCTGGCTACTAACGGTATCACATCCCGTCAGGGTAGGATTCTGAAAGGTACGATGATGGCCGGACAGCATGGTGGTTTTAGAACTACGAATAAAAATCTTGAAGTTATCAAAGTTGATGTAGAAAACAACTACTTGTTGATCAAGGGAAACGTTCCTGGACCGAAACGCGGTATGGTTATGGTGCAGAACGCTAAAAGCGGACAGTCTGCGAAGACTCCTGCAACTTTGGTCGATTATACTACGGAGGAGGAATAGAAGATGCCTAAGATGGTCGTATTAAACCAGCAGGGTAAAGAACTGCATGAAATTACTCTGAGCGAAGAAGTGTTTGGCATCGAGCCAAATCAGCAGTGTATCTTTGATGCTATCGTCATGCAGAGAGCATCACTTCGCCAGGGGACACATGATACAAAAGGCCGCAGTGAAGTAAGCGGAGGCGGACGCAAGCCGTGGCGTCAGAAAGGTACCGGACGTGCCCGTCAGGGTAGTACGCGTGCTACACAGTGGAGAGGCGGAGGTACCGTATTCGGACCTACCCCACGCAGCTACAGCTATCGACTGAATAAGAAAGTGCGTCGTTTGGCTTTGAAATCTATCTTGTCTGAAAAGGTGTTGAACAGCGATATGATCGTCGTAGACGCATTAAAGCTGGAAGCTCCGAAAACAAAGGCATTCAATGAGATCATCGCAGCGATCCAAGCGCCGAAGAAAACATTGTTCGTCGTTTCTGCCAATGAAGATTTTGAAAATGCATTTTATTCCATGAGAAACATCCCGAGCATGCAGATGTTGACAGCGGATGGCATCAATGTATATGACATTGCCAATGCTAATAAAGTTGTCTTTACGGAAGCCGCTGTGAAAGATGTTGAGGAGGCATTCGCATAATGAACAACTACAAGGATATTATTATTCGTCCGATCATTACAGAAAAAACAATGAAATATATGGACGCGGATAACAAGGTTACCTTTGAAGTGAAGAAGGGAACGAATAAGACACAGATCCGTCAGGCAGTGGAAAACATTTTCCATGTCGACGTTGAAAAAGTTAACATTGTGAACGTAAAACCGAAAGAAAAAAGAATGGGGAAATACGTTGGTACAACATCTGCTGTACATAAAGCAATCGTTAAGATCAAAGCCGGGCAGGATATCGATCTGTTCGGTGAAAACAGTGAGAAATAAACAGGAAGAAACACGCTATTTCCTGTATAAACATGCGTAAGGAGGAAATGTAGGCCATGCCGATTAAAAAGTATAAGCCGACCACTGCTGGTCGTCGTGGTATGACGAGCTTGACATTTGAAGAAATTACAACTGACAAGCCGGAAAAGTCATTATTAGCGCCTTTGAAAAGCAAAGGCGGACGCAATAGTAACGGACGTATTACGACCCGTCATAAAGGCGGCGGACATAAAAGATCATATCGTATCATCGACTTCAAAAGAAATAAAGACGGAGTTCCTGCTACGGTAGCTACGATCGAATACGATCCGAACCGTTCTGCCAATATTGCATTACTGCATTATGCAGATGGTGAAAAGAGATACATCATTGCTCCGAAGGGATTGACGGTAGGGACGAAGCTCGTATCTGGTGCGGGTTCTGATATTAAAGTCGGAAACTGCATGGAACTGAAAGATATGCCGGAAGGTACTGTCGTTCATAATATCGAATTGAAACCGGGAAAGGGCGGTCAGATGGCTCGCTCTGCTGGCGCATCTGCTCAGATCCTCGGTATCGAAGATAAATATGCCATCCTTCGTCTTGCTTCCGGCGAAGTTCGCAAGGTGCTTGCGAACTGTCGTGCAACGATCGGTCAGGTTGGAAACGAAGATCATAGTCTGGTAAATTTGGGTAAGGCAGGTCGTTCTCGTTGGAAGGGTATTCGTCCGACGGTCCGCGGTTCTGTTATGAACCCGAATGATCACCCTCACGGTGGTGGTGAAGGACGTACTCCGGTAGGACGTAAATCACCGATGACTCCTTGGGGTAAGAAGGCTATGGGCGTGAAGACACGCAAGAATAAGCTGGCGTCAGAAAAACTGATCGTACGCCACCGCAATGGCAAGTAGGCAAAGGAGGAAATGAAAAATGAGTCGTAGTTTGAAAAAAGGCCCGTTCTGCGATGACCACTTGATGAAAAAAGTGGAAGCGCTGAATGCATCTGGCAAAAAAGAAGTTATTAAGACCTGGTCACGTCGTTCAACTATTTTCCCAGACTTCGTGGAACACACTTTTGCCGTTTATAATGGAAAAGAGCATCTTCCGGTATATGTTACGGAAGATATGGTAGGACATAAATTAGGTGAATTCGTGCCGACTCGCAAATATGGCGGACACGGCAGCGATGATAAGAAAGCAAAACGATAGGAGGACATGATGATGGAAGTTAAAGCAACCGCAAAAACATTACGTATCCCCGCTAGGAAAGCTCGTTTAGTGCTTGATTTGATTCGCGGGAAAGACGTTGAAGAAGCCGCTGCAATCTTGAAGTTTACACCGAATGTTGCTGCTGAGGCGATCGCTAAAGTGCTGAAGTCCGCAGTTGCAAACGCAGTAAACAACAATGATTTGAATGAAGAAAAATTATATGTAAAAGCATGTTATGCAAATGAAGGCATCACTCTGAAGCGCTTCATGCCACGTGCTAAAGGATCTGCCAGCGCGATCCACAAACGCACCAGCCACATTACGGTAGTGGTTGATGAACGTGATTAAGGAGGTAACCCATGGGACAGAAAGTTAGTCCAATCGGACTTCGTGTCGGTGTCATCCGTGACTGGGAGTCAAGATGGTATGCAGACAAAGATTTTGCCGATTTGCTGTTGGAAGATGTTAAGATTCGTGAATTCCTGTTTGCAGAATGCAAAGCTGCGTCTGTTTCAAGAATTGAAATCGAACGTTCAAAAAATCGTGTGGAAATTATGATACGCACAGCTCGTCCGGGTGTCATCATCGGTACCAACGGAGAGAATATCGAAAACTTGAAAAAGAAGCTGGTAAAGCTTACCGGCGGAAAAAACATTTATCTGAAGGTGTTGGAGATCGCCAATCCGGATCTGGATGCAAAGCTTGTTGCTAGAAGCATTGCGGATCAGTTGGAACAGCGTGCAAGTTTCCGTACAGCTCAGAAAAAAGCGATTCAAAGAACGATGCGCTGTGGTGCGAAGGGTATCAAAACAGCTGTATCCGGACGTCTGGGCGGTGCTGATATGGCTCGTACGGAAGGATATTCAGAAGGTGTTGTTCCTCTTCATACACTGCGTGCGGATATTGATTATGCATGGGAAGAAGCACATACGACATATGGTCGTTTAGGTGTAAAGGTTTGGATTTGCCGCGGCGAAGTTCTGCCGGGACAGATGGTAACGGAGCCGGAGGCACCGAAAAATCCTCCTATGGATAGAAATCGTCGTCGTGGGAACCGTGGTAACCGCAATGGAAATAACCGCGGAGGAAACCGAAATGCTGCACCGAAAGCTGCTGCTCCTGCACAGCCGGCAGCAAACGCGGAAGGAGGTAACTAATCTATGTTGATGCCTAAGAGAACAAAATATAGAAGACCTCACCGTTTAAGCTATGAGGGTCGTGCAAAAGCAGGACGTACCGTTGCATTTGGTGAATTTGGATTGGTTGCGGATACTGGAAATTATGTAAGCAACCGTCAGATCGAGGCAGCCCGTATCGCTATGACACGTTATATGAAGCGTGGCGGTAAGGTATGGATTCGTATCTTCCCGCATTTAGCTAAGACGAAAAAGCCTCTGGAAGTACGTATGGGTTCTGGTAAAGGTGCTCCTGAAGGATGGGTAGCAGTCGTGAAACCGGGCCGTGTAATGTTTGAGATCGCAGGTGTTTCTGAAGAAGTGGCACGTGAAGCATTCCGTCTTGCTTCTCATAAGCTGCCTGTGAAAACAAAGTTTATTAAAAAAGGAGACGAAAAATAATGACAGCGAAAGAGATCAGAGAAAAAAGCAACACGGAATTATTGCAAGAGATCGAAACGCTTAAAGATGAACTCTTTAATCTTCGTTTCCAGCAAGCTACCGGCCAGTTGACGAATACCGCTCGTATGAGAACGGTAAAAAAGACGATTGCCCGTATCAAAACTGTGATGGCTGAGCGTGAGCACAGCGTTCAGGATTAAGGAGGATCAATAAGCTATGGAAAGATCTAACCGTAAAGTATATCGTGGAACAGTTGTTTCCGATAAGATGGATAAGACGATTACAGTAATCGTTGAAACGAAAAAGACACATCCATTATATGGAAAGCGTGTGAAATACTCTAAAAAGTTCAAAGCTCATGACGAAAACAATGAAGCGAAGATCGGTGATAAGGTAGTGATCATGGAAACACGACCATTATCTGCTACGAAGCGTTTCCGCCTTGTTGAGATCGTTGAAAAAGCTGTTGTGCTTTAAGACGCTGGGAGGTAACGTTCATGATTCAGAATGAAAGCAGACTGCGCGTCGCTGATAACACGGGAGCTAAGGAAGTTTTGGTTATCCGTTGTTTAGGCGGAAGCGTTCGTAAATTTTCAAACATCGGTGATATCGTTGTTTGTACGGTAAAACAGGCAGCTCCTGGTGGAACTGTGAAGAAAGGTGATGTTGTGAAAGGCGTTATCGTGCGTACGAAGCGCGGTGTTCGCCGAAGCAATGGAACTTATATCAAATTTGATGACAATGCTGTCGTATTGATAAAAGACGACAATACGCCGCGCGGTACCAGAATTTTTGGACCGGTGGCCAGAGAACTGCGTGACAAAGATTTCATGAAGATCGTATCTTTGGCACCAGAAGTGCTGTAGGAGGTGTCCGTGTATGAAACTAAAAAAAGGTGATAAAGTACAAGTCATCACCGGTGCTTACAAGGGCACGGTAGGTGAAATTACCAAATGTTTTCCAAAGGAAGACAAAGTTATCGTGGAAGGTGTCAATATCGTGAAGAAACATATGAAACCGACGCAGGCAAACCCTGACGGCGGTATCGTGGAAAAAGAGATGCCGATCCATGTATCCAACGTTATGGCATATGATGCAAAGGCGAAAAAAGCAAGCCGTTTGAAATATGAGATAAAAGAGGATAAAAAAGGCAATAAAGAAAAAGTACGCGTCTACAAGAAAACCGGCGCGATTGTGAAATAGGGAGGTAGACGATGAACCGCCTAGAACAGAAATACAAAGAAACCGTTATTCCCGCACTGATGAAGGAATTTAACTACAAGTCTGTTATGGAAGTGCCTGCCATTGAGAAAGTAGTTATCAATATCGGTGTTGGTGATGCGATTTCCAACTCTAAATTATTGGATGAAGCTGTTGCGGATCTGGCAACGATCACCGGTCAGAAACCGGTCGTTACCAGAGCAAAGAAATCCATTGCGAATTTTAAGGTTCGTGAAGGAATGCCGATTGGCTGCAAGGTTACGCTTCGCAAAGAAAAGATGTATGAGTTTATGGATAAGCTGATGAACATCTCATTGCCTCGCGTAAGAGATTTCCGCGGTGTTTCTACAACGTCATTTGACGGCCGCGGCAATTATACGCTGGGTGTTAAGGAACAGCTGATTTTCCCTGAAATCAATTATGATAAGGTAAATAAAGTGCGTGGTATGGATATCGTCGTAGTTACCACTGCAAAGACCAACGACGAGGCAAAGGCGCTGCTGTCTGCTATGGGCATGCCTTTCAAGAAATAGGAGGACTAATGATATGGCAAAAAAAGCGATGATCAATAAAGCACACCGTCCTCAGAAGTATGCTGTGCGTGAGTACACGAGATGTGAGCGTTGTGGACGTCCTCACTCCGTTTTGCGTAAATACAGACTGTGCCGTATTTGCTTCCGTGAATTGGCTTATAAAGGTCAGATTCCGGGTGTGAAAAAGGCAAGCTGGTAGAGAAGGAGGAATATAGTCATGATTATGACAGATCCGATTGCAGATATGCTTACAAGAATTCGTAACGGGCTGCAAGCACGTCACGAAGAAGTGGAAATCCCTGCAAACAAAGAAAAAATCGAAATTGCAAAAATCCTGAAAAACGAAGGATTTATTACAGATTATTCAGTGGACGGAGATGTTAAGAAAACGATCAAAGTCACATTGAAATACGGGCCGAATGGTGAGAAAGTCATCAATGGTTTACGAAGAATTTCCAAACCGGGACTTCGTGCTTATGCGAAGGTGGATGCGATTCCTCGCGTTCTGAACGGATTGGGGATCGCCATTATTTCTACCAGTCAGGGTCTGATGACAGACAAAGAAGCAAAAGCGAAACATGTCGGCGGTGAAGTGATCGCCTATGTTTGGTAAGCTATAGGAGGATTTTGAAATGTCACGTATCGGTAATAAAACGATTACCATTCCTGCCGGCGTTGAGATCAATGTTGCAAAAGGGAATGAGGTGACTGTTAAGGGGCCTAAGGGAACTTTAACTCGTCAGTTCTCACCGATTCTTGGAATTCAGGTGGAAGGAACAGAATGTCATGTTACTCGTCCGAACGAGGAAAAGCATACAAAACAGCTGCATGGTACAACACGTGCGATTCTGAACAATATGGTAGAAGGTGTATCTGCTGGATTTACCAAAAGCCTTGAATTGGTCGGTATCGGTTTCCGTGCTGCTGTAGCTGGAAAGAAATTGACGTTGAATGTCGGATATTCACATCCTGTTGTATTTGAAGTAGAAGACGGACTTACAGTAGAGTGCCCGTCCAATACGGAAATCAATGTATCAGGCATTGATAAGCAGCGTGTCGGTGAGATGGCTGCCAATATCCGTGCTGTGAGAAAGCCAGAACCTTACAAAGGAAAAGGTATTCGCTATAAAGGGGAATACGTTCGCCGTAAGGAAGGTAAAACAGCAGGTAAGAAATAGTGGGAAAGGAGCAATAGAACAATGCTTAAGAAAGTTGCAAGAAATGTTGAACGCAAGCGTCGTCATGTACGTGTCCGTACAAAGATCAGCGGTACTCCTGAATGTCCCCGCCTAAATGTTTTCCGTTCAAATGCGCACATTCATGCACAGATTATCGATGATGTGAATGGAAAGACACTGGTATCCGCAAGCAGTGTGGATATGAAATTAGAGCACGGAGGAAATGTAGAAGCTGCTTCTAAGGTAGGAGCTGAGATTGCAAAGCGTGCAAAGAAAGCAAAAATTGAAAATGTAGTATTCGATCGTGGTGGATATATCTATCATGGACGTGTAAAAGCATTAGCTGATGCGGCCAGAGAAGCCGGATTGAAATTTTAGGAGGGCGATTAAATGGAAAATAAAACAACAGATCGTAAACCGATGGATCGCAAGCCAATGGACCGCAAGCCAATGGACCGCAAGCCGAGAAGAGATCGTGACCGCGATAAAGAATTTGAAGAACGTGTTGTAACAATCAACCGTGTAACGAAAGTAGTAAAAGGTGGACGTCGTTTCCGCTTTGCAGCACTTGTTGTTATCGGTGATAAAAAAGGACGTGTCGGATTCGGAACTGGAAAAGCTAACGAGGTGCCGGACGCTATTAAAAAAGCGATCGAAGATGCTAAGAAAAACGTCTTTACCGTACCTATCGTAGGAACGACGATTCCTCACGAGATCACTGGAACATTCGGTGCAGGAAAGGTTTTCCTTCGCCCGGCTTCTGAAGGTACCGGTGTTATTGCCGGAGGTCCTGTGCGTGCCGTTCTCGAATTGGCGGGAGTTAATGATATCTTGTCAAAATGTTTAGGAAGCCGTACGCCGATCAATATGGTTCGTGCTACTATCACTGCTTTGCAGGAATTGAAAACATTAAATGAAGTTGCTCGTCTTCGTGGCAAAAAACCGGAAGAGATTCGCGGTTAAGCAGGGAGGTAAGTGAAACATGAAATTACATGAAATGCAGTATACGGAAGGTGCTCGCAGCAACGCAAAACGCGTTGGACGCGGACATGGTTCCGGTAACGGGAAAACAGCCGGTAAAGGGCATAAAGGGCAGAAAGCCCGCAGCGGCGGAGGTGTGCGTTTAGGCTTTGAAGGTGGTCAGACACCATTGGCAAGACGTCTTCCTAAGCGTGGATTTACCAACTTTAACCGGAAAGAATATGCTATCGTCAATGTAGAATCTTTAAACAGATTTGACGCTGGTACAGAAGTAACTCCTGAATTGCTGGTAGAATCAGGATTGGTAAGAAAAGAATTAGATGGAATCAAGATCCTGGGACAGGGCGAATTAGAAAAGAGTCTGACGGTTAAGGCCAATAAATTTTCTAAATCTGCTGTTACCGTGATTGAGCAGGCAGGCGGAAAAGCTGAGGTAATCTAATATGTTTGCCAAATTCATCAGCATGCTGAAGAATAAAGAGATACGCAAACGCATTCTCTTTACGCTTGCCATGCTGTTTGTCTTCCGCATTGGGGCTGCCATTACGGTGCCCGGTGTGGATATCGATGCTTTGAAGGCCGGTATGGGAGACAGTTCCTTTCTCAGCATGTTGAATATGCTGGGAGGAGGCGCTCTTGAACAGCTTTCTATCTTTGCTTTGGGTGTCAGTCCTTATATTACGGCATCCATCGTGATCCAGCTGTTGTCTATGGATGTAATTCCGCATTTGACGGAACTTGCCAAAGGCGGTGCCAACGGGCGTAAACAGATGGATCGCTATACCCGTTATCTGGCTGTCGTGTTGTCTTTTGTACAAGCGTTTACCATGATGAAGGCGATGAGTACAAAAGTGACCGGATTGTTCGGTGCTGATACATTGGCTACATATTTATATGTGTCGATTTTATTGACAGCCGGCTCCATGTTCCTGTTATGGATCGGTGACCGTATTTCTATGAGCGGCATCGGAAATGGAATTTCCATTATTATTTTCGCAGGTATCGTTGCCCGCATGCCGGCGCAGTTTTCATCAACGCTGCAGCAGCTGCTGGGTGATGCGCAGGGAAGCGCCGTATTTAACGGTATTCTGATGTTCGGGTTATATTTGCTTTGTTATCTCGGTATTATCCTTCTTGTCGTCTTTATGCAGATGGCAGAACGTAAAATACCGATTCAGTATACATCCAGCACGGTAAGCACACGTCGGAAAGATATGACATACCTGCCGTTAAAGATTAATTCAGCCAGTGTGATTCCTGTCATTTTCGCGAATGCGATCATGATCGCACCGATAACGATCGCTTCTTTCTTTACTCAGAATGATTTTACGGTCGCTATGAATAACTGGCTGGGAATGCAAACATGGTACAGTCTTGTCATCTATGTTATCTTGACGATCCTGTTTACTTTCTTCTATACGAAGTTGCAGGTGGATCCGGAAAAGATCGCTGAAAATCTAGGAAAATCCGGAACATATATTCCGGGTATTCGTCCGGGTACGGAAACAAAGCAGTATGTAAATAAGGTATTGATGAGAATAACGGTTTTGGGTTCTCTGGGGCTGGCATTCATTGCCGTGCTGCCGCATGCTCTGCCGCTGTTTACCAATCTGCCGTCATCAATGGGATTTGGTGGAACAGGACTGATCATCGTGGTCGGTGTTGCCATGGAGACGGTAAAACAGCTGGAAGGGCAGTTAACGCAAAAATCTTACAAGGGATTTATTCAGCGTTAGGGGAGAAAACAAATGAACATTTTGATCATGGGAGGACCTGGTGCCGGCAAAGGTACCATGTCTGAAAAAATTGTTGAAGAATATAAAATCAACCACATTTCTACAGGAGATATCTTCCGTAGTGAAATAGGAAAGCAGACCGAATTGGGTATGAAGGCGAAAGGCTACATGGATCAAGGGCTGCTTGTGCCGGATGAAGTTACCAACGCCATGGTGAAAAGCTATTTGGAAATGTTGGATAATAAAAACGGCTTCCTGTTAGATGGATATCCGCGTACGATCGATCAAGCGAAAGCTTTTGATGAAATGTCAAAAGGGACTTCTCTGGTGATTGACAAGGTGCTTGCCTTGGATATCAGTTTGGATGAGCTAACTGCTCGTGTTACGGGACGTCGCTTATGCAGAGGGTGCAGCGAGATCTATCACGTGACAAATAAACCTTCTCAAAAAGAAGGAATCTGTGATAAATGTGGCGGGGAATTATACCAGCGTAAAGATGACACCGTAGAAAGTTTGAAAGTCCGTTTAGAGGAATATCGAACATCTACTATGCCTGTTCTTGAGTATTACAGAAAGCAGGGACTCGTATCGGTAATTGATGCGAGCCAGTCTATCGAAGACGTATGGAATGATACCCGAAAAGCTTTGGAGGCTGAGGTTTGATTACTTCCAAATCATCTCATGAATTGGCATATATGAGAAAAGCGGGGGAAATTGTAGCTCTTGCACATCAGGCGGTTTCTAAGGCGATCGCTCCTGGTGTGACAACGGAATATCTGGACAGCGTCTGTGAAAGGGTGATCCGTGATGCTGGAGCAGTTCCTTCCTTTAAGGGATTATATGGGTTTCCGGCAGCTTCTTGTATATCGATCAATTCGACTTTGGTTCATGGTATTCCAGGGAAGACCAAACTGCGGGACGGGGATATCGTTTCTGTAGATATTGGTGCCTGTTATCATGGTTATCATGGAGATTCCGCCTGGACATATGCCTGCGGTAATATCAGTGAAGAAGCACATCGGCTGATGGAGGTTGCCAGGCAGTCTCTGTTTGAAGGTTTATATCAGGCAAGGGCGGGGAATCATGTAACTGACATTTCCCATGCGATTGGAGAATATGTGTATGCACATGGATACTCCATACCGCGTGATTATGCAGGACATGGCATCGGTTCTTCGGTTCACGAAGATCCTACCATTCCCAATTTTGGACCGGCAGGTCATGGTATCCTGCTGAAAGAAGGGATGACCATTGCGGTAGAACCTATGGTTCATATGGGAAAACCACAGACCAGAGTGCTGCATGATAACTGGACAGTCGTTACGAAAGATAACAGTCTGAGTGCACATTATGAACACACCATTGTAATTACAAAGGATGGGTATGAAATACTCACGACAGCAAACAAGGAGGAACTATCCGATAATGGGTAAACAAGATGTTATTGAGATTGATGGAGTAGTTGAAGATACGCTCCCCAACGCAATGTTTAAAGTGAAATTAGCAAACGGTCACGAGATACTGGCTCACGTTTCTGGTAAAATCCGCATGCACTACATACGCATTCTACCAGGGGATCGTGTAACTGTTGAAATTTCACCGTATGATTTAACACGTGGGCGAATTACATTCCGACATAAATAGTCGCGAATAAGGAGGAAAACGCATGAAAGTAAGACCATCTGTCAAACCAATATGCGATAAGTGCCGTATCATCAAACGTAAAGGTCGCGTTATGGTAATTTGTGAAAATCCAAAACACAAACAAAGACAAGGAAACTAATGGAGGTAAAACAATGGCTCGTATTGCAGGTGTAGACATTCCACGCGATAAGCGTGTTGTAGTCGCATTAACTTATATTTATGGAATCGGCCGTCCTACGGCAGAACAGATTCTAGCAAAGACAAACATCAGTGAAGATATTCGCGTAAAAGACCTGAGTGATGAGCAGGTAAATGCTATACGTCAGGAAGTGGATCAGATCAAAGTAGAAGGTGATCTGCGCCGTGAAACTGCATTGAATATCAAACGCTTAATGGAAATCGGATGCTATCGCGGTATCCGCCATCGTAAGGGACTGCCTGTTCGCGGACAGCGTACGAAAACGAATGCCCGTACTCGCAAAGGTCCGGTTCGTACGGTAGCAAACAAGAAGAAATAGGACGATAGGAGGAAAGAACAATGGCAAAAGCAACAAAAGCTGGTTCTCGTAAGCGCAGAGTTCGCAAGAATATTGCGCGCGGGTGTGCACATATACATTCAACGTTTAATAACACAATCGTTACTATTACGGACGAAAATGGAAATGCAATCGCTTGGTCTAGCGCCGGTGCGTTAGGATTCAAGGGTTCACGTAAATCCACACCGTATGCTGCACAGATGGCTGGTGAAGCCGCTGGAAAAGCAGCGATTGAAAATGGAATGAAGACGATTGCAGTCGATGTGAAGGGACCTGGTCCCGGACGTGAGGCCGCAGTGAGAGCATTACAGGTAGCAGGATTGGAAATTACAATGATCAACGATGTAACACCGATCCCTCACAATGGATGTCGTCCACCAAAACGACCACGTGGTTAAGAAACCTTAATTGAGGAGGTATTGTATGCAAAAATTCGAACGTGCAAATTTTGAGATTAAAGAATATGTAGATTCCGATCATTATGGTAAGTTTGTATTTGGACCTCTGGAAAGAGGCTTTGGAACAACTATTGGAAATGCACTGAGACGTGTTTTACTCTCCTCTTTACCGGGAGCTGCCGTATTTTCAATTAAGGTTGATGGCGTGTATCATGAATTCACTGCCATTCCGGGAATTGTAGAAGACGTGACATCTATTATCTTGAATATCAAAACATTGATCATGGAAATTCAGGATGATGAAGTGTATACGCTACGTATCTCAAAACAGGGGCCGGGAACGGTAACTGGTGCTGATATCATATGTCCGGAAGGCGTTACGATGCTCAGTCAGGATACACATATTTGTACACTGGAAGAGGGCGGTTCTTTGGAAATGGAACTGCAGGCACGCATTGGACGTGGATATGTCAGTGCTGATACAAATAAATCACTGTATCAGACACCGAATCAACCTTTGGGTACAATTTATACAGATAGTATTTATACTCCGATTGAAAAGGTATCTTATAATGTAGAACCTGCCCGTGTTGGACAGGATGCAAAATATGATAAAGTCGTTTTGGAGATCTGGACCGATGGTTCTATCAGTCCGGCAGAATCCATTGCGATGGCAAGTAAGATTCTGATCGATCATTTGGAACTTCTCACAAGCGTTCATGAGCAGGTAAATGATCTGGATTCCGTTATGAAAGAAGCACAGGGTGAAACCCAGAACAAAGGGCTTGTCATGATGATTGAAGATCTCGATCTGTCCGTTCGCTCTTATAACTGCTTAAAGCGTGCTGGTATTCAGACGGTAGAAGAGCTGACACAGAGAACAGAAGACGAAATGATGAGAGTCAGAAACTTAGGAAAGAAGTCATTAAAAGAAGTGAAAGATAAGATTTATGATTTAGGTCTTAGCTTTAAATCATACGAATAGCATCACAAGGAGGATATAACCAATGTGGAATCGTAAATTAGGACGTACTGCTGATCACCGCAAGGCGATGTTCCGTAACCTTGCTACTTCTTTGATCATCAAAGGTCAGGTAGAAACTACGGAAATGAAAGCGAAAGAGTTACGTACAATTGCTGATGAACTGGTTACGTTGGCAAAACGCGGAGATCTGCATGCACGCCGTCAGGCTGCTGCATTCGTTCGTGATGTTGTTGCTGATGAAACAACCGGACAGACAGCTTTACAGAAGTTATTTACTGAAATTGGTCCCGCATATGCAGATCGTAATGGCGGATATACTCGTGTTATCAAAACGAGAGTACGCCGCGGAGATGCTGCACCGATGGCCATCATTGAATTTGTAAAATAATGAAAACATCGCTGAAAAGCGATGTTTTTTATGATCTGTCTATAAATATGAAAAGCATTCTTGCGCTTTTTTCAGATTATATTTATAATTTAACTGTCGTTATTTCCTTGGAAATAGCATTACCTTAGTAATTAGGAAGAATGAGATATATGAAAACGATAAAAGAACTGGAAGATTACGCACAAGAGAACCGTATCCCTATCATGCAGCAGGAGGGAATGGACTTTCTTTGTACGTTTATTGCGGAGCATGACTGTAAGAATATTCTGGAGATCGGAAGTGCTATCGGTTACTCGGCGATCCGTACGGCTTTGGCAAACCCGCAAAGTAAGATCATCACATTGGAAAGAGATGAAGAACGATATCGCATGGCAATAGAAAATATTCACGATTTTCATTTGGAGGATCAGATTGAAATTCATCTGTGTGATGCCTTGGAATATACGACAGAAGAGATGTTTGATCTTATTTTCATCGATGCTGCGAAAGCGCAGTACATTAAATTTTTTGAACGCTATGAACATAATCTGAAACCGGGAGGGCATATTATAAGTGATAATTTGGAGTTTCACGGATATGTGGAACATCCGGAGACGGTAATCTCACGAAACCTGCGGCAGCTTGTAAAAAAAATCAAAAAGTATATCGTTTATTTGGAAGCAAAGGATTCATTTGAAACGATATTTTTAAAAATTGGAGACGGGGTAGCGGTGAGTCACAAAAAAAGTCAAAAATAAGCTTTTATCTACACTATTTTGTGGTACAATAAAAATAAGAAAGCGGTGATTATATCATGAAAAAATTAATACCTACATTGGCTGTATTAGGCAGTGCAGTTGCCTTTGCCATTTATAAATTAAAAAAGGATGAGCAGAAGCAATTGACGGAGTTGGATCAGGACTTGTTGGAAGATGACGGTGGGGATACGGATGAAATTATTCATCTGACGCCTAAAAACGAGGCGCACACCGAGGAAGAGGTGTTTCCCAGGCCCAGCTCAGAAATAGAGGAGCTTTTATCTGAACAGGAAGAGATAAAAGAAGTGCCGGCTGCAATGCCTGAGGAAGAAAACGAATCTGTGTATCATGAAGAGCAGTTGGCGGAAGCTCTGCAATCTTTGAAGGAACAAGTAGAAGAAGTGAATACCACAGATGATATCCGACAGGCTATTGAAGAAGCCATCCATGAAAGTCAAAATGAAGAAGTGGAAGAGACGGAGACAGATGAGAAGGAAGAAGCCCCTGCTTTGAATGAAGAGATAGATACGGAAGATGAAGATGATTACAATGAAGAATATCCGCATCTTACGAACACTTTGGTTGAAGATATCAATCAGATGACGCAGGAAGCGATGGATTCATTGGAAAATGACGGCGATGTTCATGAACATGAACGACCGGTTCAGCATATGGTATCTTTCGGTAGCATGGAGGATCTGGATAATTTTAAGAATAAAGTTATCAATAAAGGATTCGTCATTACCAAGGGTGAGGGTGATATGGATCTGGTTGTTTTGCATATATCATCGATTGATAAGGTAAAACTGGTTTCCAATATCTTGTATCTGGCTGATCAGGCATATGCCAATAATGGCGAATATAAGGGTTGGCAAAGTAAAGTTAGTTATTAAAAGCGGAATATCCGCTTTTTTATGTTTTACATGATATAGTTGAAATTACATTTTTGAAATCATATAATAGGAGCATTGAGAGGTTGCCTATGCTGCAGAAAAGATTCAATTTCATCACGATGTTTTTAACCGGAATTTTTTTTACTGTCCTCGGATGGAGCTTGATACTGCATCATATGGAACCATGGGATTGGGTATATATAATGTTTGTATTCGGAATGTATGGCACGGCGATATTGCGTTTCTTGGATCTTTTGATTAATTTTCCCAAGTTATCGCATCGCTTCATGAAATTTATGGACATTGTATTTTGGCTGATGATTGGCATACTTTCTTCTTCCGGTCCTCATATTTTTCGTGCGGTGATGCCGCGTATCGTAGGTTGCTGGATCGCACTTCATGCGGTTGTGAAAGCGATCGTCCTCTACATTAAAATAAAAGATGATCTGCCGGGGCGCTTACGTCTGATACTACTGTTTTTCTTTGATTTTATCATGGCGTGCATTCTTCTTTTTCAGCCGAATAAGCAGATGTATCTTATTTCATATGGCGTAGGGATCTATTTGATGATTTACGGAGTTAATGTTTTATGGAATTTCTTTCGAGAGTTTCTTCCGCAAAACAGCGGTGCACGGCTTGATCAGAAACTGCGTTTGGCAGTTCCTCCCTTTTTAGCCGCTATCATTCCCCCCACTTTGATGCATACCATTTTAGATAAAGATGATGAGGAAACAGCCAGAGAAGAGTTTAATGCTTATAAATCGCATCTGCATACCGATTTGGAAGTCATGATCCATTTGGCACCGAGCGGTCCCGCTATGTTGGGACACATGGATATTATATATAAGGATACGGTCATATCTTATGGGTGCTACGATCCTCATACGCGAAGATTGGCCGGAGCAATGGGAGACGGTGTGATTTTGACAGCACCTCGGAATTCATATATTCGCAACTGTTTGGAGAATGAAAACAAGGTGCTGGTAGGATTTGGGATTTCTTTGCGGGATGAGCAAAGGGTTCGCATGGAGCGAAAGATGAAAGAATTATGGGAAGAGGTCGTTGACTTTTTTAGTGATGAACAGCTTTATCAGAAAGGAATGTTGGATCAGCAAAACAGAGACGATTACATATCACGCGTAACAAGGCATGTGCCGGGAGCGCATTTTTATAAAACGACGAATGAAAAGCTGAAGACATTTTTTGTCTTATCTAGTAACTGTGTATATTTTGCACATCAGATTTTAAAGGAGATCGGTTTGAATTTGTTTGATTTAAGCGGTATTATCTCGCCGGGTTCTTATTTTGACTTTTTAAACAAACAATTTAAAAGTGACAGGAGTTTCGTGATTCATAGAAAAGTTTACCGTAAGCGGGACACAGGTGTAATGTAGCGTTGTTTTCCGCCCTTTTTCGTTGTATAATAAGATGGCTTCGAGGTGATGGAATGGAGAAAATTAAATTTGAACATGTGTCTTATTCCTATGATCATGAGACAAACGCGATCGATGATGTTTCCTTTGAAATAGAGGAAGGCAGCTACACGGCGATCATCGGTCATAATGGCAGCGGTAAGTCTACGATCGCTAAGCTGATGATCGATTTGCTGGAGAGGGATAAGGGAAATATATATATAGATAAAATGGAATTGTGTGATGAGACCTTATTTGCGATACGCGATAAAATTGGTATTGTCTTTCAAAATCCGGATAATCAGTTCATCGGGGCAACGGTTGCAGATGATATTGCTTTCGGATTAGAAAATCATCAGGTGGAAAGTGAACGGATGCAGGAGATCATCGACCGTTTTGCGGCGAAAGTGAATATGACCAAATATATGCAGAGCGAGCCGACGAAACTTTCCGGCGGGCAGAAACAGCGTGTGGCGATTGCCGGTGTCTTAGCGATGGCACCGTCGATTCTCATATTCGATGAGGCTACTTCTATGCTGGATCCGCAAGGAAAAGCGGAGATCAATCACCTGATACAGGAGATTCATAAAGAGAACAAATTAACCATCATCTCTATTACGCATGATATCGAAGAAGTTGCACATGCTGATCATGTCATTGTCTTAGATAAAGGAAAGGTCGTCATGCAGGGATCGCCGGTTGATGTTTTAAAAAGAGAACAGCAGCTTATCGATCTTCGCTTGGATATTCCTTTCTCTATGAAATTTTTAAAGGAGTTGCATGCGCATAATATAAAAACGAAACAATGCATTACAATGGAAGGGCTGGTGGATGAGTTATGCCGATTGCATTCAAAGATGTAAGTCATATTTATAATGCAGATTCGCCATTTTCCTATGTAGCGCTTGATCATATCGATCTGGAAATCGCCGAAGGGTCGATCACGGCGATTATCGGAGAAACCGGTAGTGGTAAGTCGACGCTCGTCCAGCATTTAAATGCGTTGTTGCTGCCGACACAGGGGGAGCTGCAAGTATTGGATCAATGCATTGACAGTAAGCAGAAACCTAAAAATTTAAAACAGCTTCGAAAAAATGTAGGGTTGGTATTTCAGTTTCCGGAATACCAGCTGTTTGAAGAAACCATTATAAAAGACGTATGCTTTGGACCAAAGAATTTTGGTGTTCAGGAAGAAGAAGCGATTCAACGCGCAAAGGAAATTTTAAAGGTTTGCGGACTGGATGACAGCTATTTGGAGAAGTCACCGTTTGACCTGTCCGGCGGGCAGAAACGACGGGTAGCGATTGCGGGGATATTGGCGATGGATCCATCCGTATTGGTCCTGGATGAGCCGACGGCCGGTCTGGATCCGCAAGGTGCTAAAGAGATGATGGAACTGTTTGTACAGATGAACCGCGTTTATCATAAAACGGTTTTGATCGTTACGCATGACATGGAGCATGTGTTGTCTTATTGTGATCAGGTAGTTGTTATCCGTGACGGTCATATGGAGCGCGCATGTGGCGTAAAAGAGTTTTTCAGTGACATTCGTCTGCTTCGTGAACTCAGGATCAATCCTCCTGCTGTTATACAGTTGAGAGAACGTTTGCGATCAGAAGGATTTGCGATCGATCCTTCTATCATCGATATAAAGCAGTTGGCAGAAGCGGTTGCCTCAGAGGTGAAGCATCATGAATAATATTGCGTTAGGCAGATACCTGCCCTTAGATTCTGTCATTCACCGTATGGATCCGCGGGCTAAGATCGGTGCTATGCTGTTGCTGATGATCGCTATATTTATTCCGGCTGGCTATACCGGATATATGGTCATTGGCGTTGCGGTCGTATTGGCAGCCTTATTGGCAAAGTTGAAATTTAGTTTTTTATGGCGTTCGATGAAACCGATGTTATTTATGTTGGTATTTTTGTTGATCATCAATATCTTGATCGTCAAGGAAGGCTTTGTGATCTTGCAAATCGGTAGTTTTGCGGTTTACAGCGAAGCGATTATGCAAACTTTATATATCGTTATTCGACTGATGCTGATGATCATGATCACAACGATTCTTACAGCGACGACAAAACCTCTTGATCTTACATTGGGAATTGAAGATCTTTTAAAACCATTTCAGGTGATTCATGTACCTTCGCATGAAATTGCTATGATCATTTCTTTGGCTTTGCGTTTTATTCCGACTTTGATCGAAGAAACACAGAGGATCATGAAAGCGCAGGCTTCCCGTGGTGTCGACATGGAGGAAGGATCATTGAAAGAGAAAGTCATGGGGATCTTATCCTTGATCGTGCCTCTGTTCGTTTCTGCTTTTCAGCGTGCGGATGAGCTTGCGAATGCTATGGAGGCGCGCGGATATATTCCGAATAAAAAAAGAACACGGTATAAGCAGCTGAAAATGGCAGGGAAGGATTATATTCTTTTACTGATATCCGTTTGTATTTTGGCTTTTATGATCAGTATCCAACTGGATATTCTGCCGTTTACGGTGGATTGGATATGAGATATAAAGCCATAGTAAGTTATGATGGAAGCCGTTATATCGGCTGGCAGAAGCAGCCAAAACCGAATACGATTCAGGAGACGATCGAGAAGGCGCTTTTGTCTATGCACCATCACCCGGTCAGCATTACCGCCAGCGGCAGAACGGATACAGGAGTACATGCGGTAGCACAGGTATTTCATTTTGACAGTGAGATGATGATTGACAGTGAGCATTGGCAGCGGGCGTTGAATGCACTTCTGCCTAAAGATATCCGTATTCAGCGGGTGGATGTGGCCGCTGATGATTTTCATGCGCGCTTTGATGTCGTCAGCAAGCGGTATGATTATCTGGTAACGGATCAGATGAAAAATCCTTTTTTGGAGAATTATATGGCAAAAGTACGCCATTGTTTGGATGTGGAGTATATGAGAGAGTGTGCACAGGTCTTTGTCGGCACACATGATTTCACAACATTTACGAGCAATAAGATCGATTCCCGCAAAGATCGCGTAAAGACGATCAGCCGTATAGAACTCATTCAGGAAGATGGATATCTTCGAATGGTTTTTATCGGCAGCGGTTTTTTGCGCTATATGGTAAGGATGCTGGCGCAAACGCTTATAGAAGCCGGAAAACATAAGATATCAAAAGAGGAGATCCAATATATGCTGGATGGCAGAAGCAAGCATTTATGCCGTTATAAGGCTGTGGCAAACGGGTTGTATTTAATGGAAGTGTACTATGGAGGTAAGCGGGAATGAAAGCGAATTATCATACGCATACACAGCGCTGTATGCATGCGATCGGAAACGATGAGGAATATGTACTGAGTGCTATCAAAGCCGGCTTTGATGAATTGGGATTTTCTGATCACAGTCCATGGAAGTATGATACGAATTTTGTTTCCGGTATGCGGATGCCGCTTTCGCAGTTTGATGATTATTATGAGAGCATTTCTCATTTGAAGGAAAAATATGCCGATAAGATATCCGTTAAGATCGGATTGGAATGTGAGTATTTTGAAAAGTATATGCCTTGGTTAGAGAACTTTATTCAAGAGAAGAAGCTGGATTATATTATTTTTGGGAATCATTATTATCAAAGTGACGAACATGGCATTTATTATGGACGAGCTGTTCGTCAAGAGCGGTATATGAAAGCTTACGTGGATGATTGTATTGCGGGGATGAAGACGGGACTGTATTCTTATCTGGCACATCCGGATCTGTTTATGCGCTGTTATGATCGTTGGAATGATTATCTACAAAGCGAGAGTTACCGTTTATGTAAAGCGGCAAAGGAGCTGAATGTTCCTTTGGAATATAATTTGGCAGGTGCTTTGTATAACGAATGCTATGGAACGAAAAACGGATATCCGAATATTGATTTTTTCAAGGTCGCGGCAGAGATCGGAAATGATGTTATCATCGGTCTGGATGCGCATGATAACGAGGATATCGAAAAAGAATGGTATTATGAGGACGCTGTTCGCGTATTGGATGACTTGGGGATCCACAGGATCGATACGATCCGCTTTTTGAGGTAATATTTCATCATAAAAATGCATGTTTATATTGACTTATGATGAATTTAAAGATAAACTATTAAATAGGCACTTATGCCTTTGTAGCCCCGGAAACTACATTGGAAAGGAACTATATTATGCGCCAAACTACATTTATTAAGCCTGCAGAAGTTGAACGTACATGGTATGTTGTCGATGGAACAGGAAAAACGCTGGGTCGTTTAGCTACGGAAGTGGCAGCGGTATTGCGCGGTAAGAATAAGCCGACGTTTACACCGAATGTTGATTGCGGAGATTATGTGATCGTTATCAATGCTGATAAGATCGAACTGACAGGAAACAAATGGGATGGAAAGAAGTACTATAACCATTCTGGATATGCCGGTGGTCTTCGTGTACGCAGTGCTCGTACGATGAAGGAGAACTATACGGTAGAGTGGGTAGAAAGAGCTATTCACGGAATGCTTCCGCATACAAAGCTGGGCGATGTACAGCGTAAGCATCTGTTTGTTTATGAAGGCAGTGAACATCCTCATACTGCGCAGAAGCCAGTTGTGATGGAAATTAAAGGATAGGAGGAATAAAAGATGGCAAAGAAAACTACCGTAACCTATAATGGAACAGGACGCCGTAAGACTTCCGTTGCTCGTGTTTTTATGACTCCAGGAAAGGGTAATATTGTTGTTAATGGTAAGACATTGGAAGAATATTTACCGCTTGAAACATTGAGAATGGTCGTTCGTTCACCGTTGGAATTGACGGAAACCCTTAACCAGTTTGATATTAAGATCAATGTAAAAGGTGGAGGATATACAGGTCAGGCCGGTGCTATGCGTCATGGCATCACTCGTGCTTTGATGGAAGCATCCTCTGATTACCGTCCTGCATTGAAGGCAGCTGGATTTGTAACGCGTGATCCGCGTGCGAAGGAACGTAAGAAGTACGGTTTGAAGGCTGCACGTCGTGCACCGCAGTTCTCAAAACGTTAATTTATTTGTTTATTCAGAGAAATGCAAAGAAACTCAAATCAACCAAAGTCGCTATTTATCGGCTTTTACTCGATTTGAGTTTTTTTCTGTTTACATAAAATAAAAGTGGTATGCAACATATATGCGACAAGTATGCAGCAAAGTTCTCACCACATATTCTCAAATATGCAACACAAAATAAAAATGACTCAATGCGAGCCAGTCCATTCATTCATTTTTTCTTCTAGTAGATCATAGTTACAATAAGCGAATTTAATATGTTTAGTTTTCTTTTGTTGATTGATGATACTTTTTGTTTTATTGAAAATAGTGTCTTTCTTTTTCTTACAAAATTCGTATTCTTTGGCAAGTAAATCTCGATCTTTGTGTGTTCTTATATCTATTTTATGATAGCATCCTTCAGCAACAGGAATTGCTTTTCTTAAATCTACAACAGATAATAATTTTTTGATTTCTCCATTATCCATTCTTTTGATTATATCTTTCTTATGTATTTCTGATTGCTCAATATTTTCATAAATAACTAAATAATCGATTTCAGTATTCTTTAGTTTTAGATGTTTGGGTTTTGCTGAAGTCAAAGGAACAAAATAAGGAGTTGAATCATTATAAATGATAGTACTTACATAAGGTTTATTTTCATAATCATGTCGTTCTTTACTAAAATATACCTTTGTATCAAAAGAGTATAAATATTTGATATAGTCTATATCAATCGTATAAAAATGCACCTTAATCACACGCCCTTTCCCAATAAAATAAAAGGAAGGATTTGCATCCTTCCACACTTTAACGTCCTACACTTATGGGGGTAGGAGCCATACTGTTTTGGTATTTCTACCTTCGGCCATATTATACAGTATATTCAATTTTAGTAAATATATTCGAGATTATTTTATTAGATAAAATAAAAGCTATAATTGTAAATGGAGATAAAGTGATGATAATAGAAAACAAAACATCATTTCTAAGAATGAATAATGGTGATTGATTTATTTGGGTGGATTTGCTACTAAACCTCAAATAGCATTTATTAAGAAATTGATAAGTGCTAATCCCGATAAAGAATATCTTCATTTTGGCGGCATTGATGCAGGTGGTTTTTGGATCCATAAAAAACTATGTGAACAAACGAATCATTTTTTTGGTTTATTTCATATGAGTGAAAATGATTTGAAAAATACAAATTATTCATACTGTTTGAAAGGCTTATCAGAAAATGATGTTAAAAGATTGAATTCTTTAAAAACTATAAATGAATATTCAGACTGTATAACTTACATGATTAAATTCAATAAGAAACTCGAACAAGAAATAGTAAGCTATAATCTAAAAAAAGTAAGTTAAAGAAATGAATGAAAATACAGATAGGTAGAGTAAATTTTTCAGGTTTTGTGATGATTTTATAATTAAATAAGAGTAAAGCTTTGACGTAAAATTAAAGAAACATTTGGGCCTTGTGAAAAGTTTATACCGGCAAACAGCTATATTCTTTTTTTAGTCGATATGTTATAATATAAAAAATCATAAGAATTTAAACCTAATGATACTTTATCCATATAAAGAATTGTTAAAAATGAATCATGTTATGAATGTATCTTATTTCTCTTGACTTATTAGCATTGCATCATTTTAAACGGCTAATCAAATGTAAAAAGGAGGAATTAGCATGAAAAAAATGAGAATTGTTTATATGATCTACCTATTATTGTTATTGGGAGTATGCGCCTTATGTGTGACCGATGTGTTGGATAAAAACATGGTCATTACCGTTGATGTTCTCTTGATTGCAGTTATATTTTTTTGCTGCAGCAGTATATTTTATGTTCCGAGAAATATGGATCATGGTGTATTTCTTGAAAACAAGCAGGAAATGAAAAGCGACCCTATTTTATGGAAAGAAATGCTTTTTTTGGAAACCCCGCTTGTCATAGGATTACTTGTATTACTGTTGTCATAAAATCGATCGATTCTTCGTTGAAGGTAGGATGTGCGATTAATCTAGACTATATGCGTATTTATAGATATCTTGATCCATAGTTATGATCATATATTTTAATAAGTTATGGATCATGAAAAAGCGGATCCGATGGTTGTATTTGCATGTTCTGTATCTCAATTCGAAACTAACGTATGAAAATGATGCTTAAACTGTATAAACATGATATAATAATCAAATATAAGATATTGTTTTATAATGTTTGGAGATTTTACTATGTATCAATTTACTATCAATATTCCGGCTGCTCAGCACGATGAATTCGTATCGGGTCATGCGTTAAGCAATTTGCTTCAGTCTTCCGCATGGGCAAACGTAAAAGAGAATTGGAATCATGAAATTGTCGGTGTATATGAAGACGGGCATTTGGTGGCGTCTGCATCCGTCTTGATTAAACAGCTTCCGCTTGGATTTACCATGATGTATATTCCCCGCGGTCCTATTATGGATTATGAAAATGAAGCGCTGGTGATTTATTTCTTTCGGGAATTAAGAAAATGGGCAAAAAAGCATCGTTGTTTATTTGCGAAAATGGATCCGGGCATTCATGTGAACGACTATAAAATGGAAGAACAAAATACAGACTATTATCCTTCCTGTAATACGATTTTACACAATATGAAAAAAGCGGGCTGCCTTCATCAGGGATTTACTAAATACATTGAAGAAAGTATTCAGGCGCGATATCAGGCGAACGTGTATCAGTGTGAAGATTTTGACGCCTCTTTGCCTAGACATACACGTCGTTTGATCAGAGACGCTTTAAAACGCGATGTCGAGATCGTAAAGGTCGATAAAGAAAGAGTGCAGGAATTTGCGGATGTGGTCTCCCTTACTGAAAAACGCAAGCAGGTAAGTCTTAGAAACCGAGATTATTTCGTGCAGCTGATGGATATTTATAAAGAGGACTGTTACTTATTCTTGGCGCAGATCAATGTGGAAAAGACATTAGCGAGGTTAAGAGATCAGCAGGAGGAAAACGATAAGGAACTCGCACAGCTGAAAGAAGGAGCGCCTAAAAAGCTGCGTCGTTTACAGGATATTAAAAAAGCATTGGAAAAAGATATTGAGGCTATGAGCGAATTTGTTCAGCAATGTCAGGGAGATACCGTCATTGCCGGTATTTTGTCCATTAAGTTTGGAACTACCTTGGAAATGCTATATGCGGGAATGGATGATACTTTTAAAAAATTCATGCCGCAGTATTATCTGTATACGGAAACGATGAAATATGCGTTTGCCCATGGATGTAGCTATGCCAATATGGGTGGAGTGGAAGGATCATTGGACGATGGATTATCAAAGTTCAAATCTAATTTTAATCCGTATATCAATGAATTTATCGGCGAATTTGATCTGCCTGTAAACCGTTTCCTTTATCATGCCAGCATGAAAGCATACAAGATCCGAAAGAAAATTCATTAAAAAAGAGGAAAGATACCTTTTATATGGCGGTATACAGCGCTGAGAAGGGTATCTTTTTTTATGAAATAACCAAGAACGACACATTGTATAAACAAGTAAAAAAACATCTGTCATGCAGAATAGTAATAAAAATAGCAGGATTAGGAAGTTCTGCAGCAGAAATTTCTATAGACAGGATTTCGCTGTCTCTTTATAATAAAGGCGAATAAATGAAAATAAAGTATAGCAGGTGTATGAGAATACCGAACAAGGAATGGAAGCGAACATCTTCAGCTGCCCCAGCAACCGTGATACGGACGAAATTCAATAGCCATTGTACCGTTATGGTATGAGAAGGAGAAGAGTAGGATGAAGTTAAGCCGGGAGACTTACCTGTTATACAAACAGAGTTTTCTGCTGGGTGTAGGAAATATAATTTTTTTATGTATTTTCTGCTCACTGGTATAGGGAAAGTGAGGTTGAAAGATGAGTTCTGTGTATTGTGCATATCCTTTTTTGAAGGAAGAAAGTCATATGTGTGATTATGAGATCGCAACGGATCGCTTGGCATCGATGCTATCGATGGCCAGACATCATGTTCATCATATTTCACAGGATGTATTGCTTCAGTTGATAGAAATGATCTATCATGCAAATGGATCCATTCGCGGCAATTGTGCGATCGGAACATCAGATTTAGAAAAACTGCAATCCTTTTATACACGTTACTATGTTTCTCTGGATCGCTTTGTTTTGCCCGATGGCTGCATCGGAGCCAGCTATCTGCATGTTCTTCGTGCAGAAACGAAAGCGATCATTCGCATCATGTATCAGATACAGCGTGAGGGAGTAAAGATCGAGAGCTGTTTGTTTGAATTTATGAATTTGTTATCCAATACGTTCTTTATGATGTGTTTGTATGAGAATGCGCAAAACGGGACGAAGGAAAAAGAATTTAAAAGCAGGTCTTATGTATGAATGTGAGGGAATTATGCTTTATTGCTGTGATTGCTTCTATTGAAGCTGTCGTGTTTACATCGTTTTCATTTATTCTGTATGTAGAATGTATTACGTTTACGATCGTATTATTTGCGATGACGTTTTCCACAAAGCAGGCTGTATTGGGAGCAGTGGCGTTTACCGTTCTCAATTTAAGCGTGCAGGGAGTAACTCCGTGGTCTTTGATGTACTGTCTGATCTATCCGTTGTACAGCTTGTTTATAGGATGCTGCAAAAATTTTCTGGATAAGCATTTCTTTGTGCTGATATTTCTTTGTGGATTTTTGTCGTTTTTGACAGGACAGCTGGTTCAGCTGCCGTTTATGCTCATATCAGAGCATATAACCTGGCTTTATATCCTCATGGGGATGAAAACTTCCGTCCTTCAGGGAGGGATGTCTATGGTGCTGTGTGCGATGTGCTATAAACCGATCGTGATCGTTTTAAAACAATTGGAAAGGAGAATGCAACATGGGAAAATTATGTAAAGCTTTGCTTATATCCGCAATGCTATTGGCAGGCGGATGCTCATCAAAGGAAGAGGAGAAAGAACCGATAAACGAAACAACTGAACGCGTGATGCTTCATATTACGATCAAAGATGAGGTCGATCATAAAGAATTGTTTAATGATGATGTTCTTGTTGAAGGCAAGATAGAAACGCTTGCGGATTTTTTGGAACAATCGGAAGAGTTGGATGTAGTTATGGAAGACGGTCAATATGGAAAAACCATATTGGGGATGATGGGAGTAAAGACGGAAGATTTCAATAAAGGGCCGTGGTGGCTGTATGAATCTGAAAACAACGAATCTTGCAAAGCAGCGGGAAGCTGTGATGCCGCAAGCAATTTGAAGATCAAGGACGGAGATAGCTTTACGTTTAAATATACGGATTCTTTCAATTAATATGATTTCCTCTACATCAGGCAAGTATTTCTGTCCTTGATGGTAGATGAAACGATATAATATAGTAAAAAACCTTCGGGCATATGTGCCTTGAAGGTTTTTTCGTGAATGAATAATGGTATGCCAAAGAGCAGATATATCATTTATAAGTTTCAAAATAAAATCGTTTTGTCTTTAATCATTGCTAATTGTAACGGGTAAAGATTTGCATTTACAGTTAAAATATGATATAAGAATATCAAACTGGTTTTCAACCTCCCAGTATAATAATAGGCGAAAAGTGAATGCAGGCATATGTATGCGTATTTTCATGACTTTGCTTATTGTGGCAGGGTCATTTTTATTTGACTGACATCGAAAAGGAGAATTGGTATGAAACAAAATGTGATCATCGATTGTGATCCGGGGATTGACGATAGTCTTGCGCTCATGATGGCGTTGTCATCGAAAGATATAGAAGTGATCGGTATTACGATCGTGTGCGGAAATTCTCCTGTGGAGATGGGATTTGCGAATGCGAAAAAAATATTAAAGCATATGAACCGTCTGGATATTCCCGTTTATCTCGGAGCGGATAAACCGTTGAAAAAAGAATATGTGAATGCGTTGGATACCCATGGCGCAGACGGTCTTGGCGAAAGTTTTTTAGAAGAGGTTAGCGGATATGAACAGCCGATGCAGGCCGTTGAATTTCTATCTGATGTTTTGCGAAAGAAGGCTTGTACGGTGATTGCGATCGGTCCGTTGACGAATCTCGCGCATCTGATCGCATATGATGAAGAAGCGTTTCATCGCATAGAGAAGCTCATATCGATGGGTGGTAATTACCGTTCCCATGGAAACTGTTCTCCTGTGGCGGAATACAATTATTGGGAAGACCCTGAGGCAGCTTCTATGGTTTATGCACAGATGGAAAAAAGCGGGAAAAAGCTGTATATGGTAGGCTTGGATGTTACGCGGCAGATCGTACTGCGTCCGGATCTGCTTTCTTATATGGAACGTCTGGAACCGTTGCAAGGAGCTTTTATACGCAGGATCACGAAATTTTACTATGATTTTCACTGGGAACAGGAACGGTTGATCGGCTGTGTTATCAACGATCCTCTGGCGGTTGCATATGCTTTGGATCCGCAGATATGTTCCGGCTGTGAAGCATATGTACAAATAGAAACAGACGGTTTATGCAGAGGGCAATCGGTTGTCGATGCCCATGGATTTTGTAAGAAAGAAGCAAATGCATATGTTTTAACAGAGGTAGATGTTAAAAAGTTCTTCTCTATGTTTTTTGCGCTTGTCTTACATAAAAGTGCATCGGAATTGATTGCTTTGGAAAATATATGGTAATGGAGTGGATATTATGAGATCAAAAATAACGACGTATCATCTATGTATGCTTGCCTTTGCGGTAGTTATCAATATCATCGGCAGTGAAATTGCCTTGCTGCTGCACCTTCCTATTTATTTGGACAGTATCGGTACTTTTTTCATCGCTGCTGTATGCGGCCCTTTTTATGGCATGCTTCCCAGTTTGTTGAGCGGTATCATCTTCGGTATGACAAGTGACGTATACGCTCTTTACTATGCACCGGTAGGCATGCTGCTGGGATTTTTGAGCGGGATCGCATGGAGAAAGAAAAAGGATACCCCTTGGTCTTTCTTTATTGCAGCACTGGCAGTTACCGTACCGACATCTCTTGTCAGTTCATGTATTACTGCGGAAATATTCGGTGGGATCACTTCTTCCGGTTCTACTGTTTTGGTACAGCTGTTAGCGAAAACACCGCTTGGTTTGACGGTAAGCTGTTTTATCGTACAAATATTTACCGATCTGATCGACCGCATTGTCGGCATGCTTATTGTACAGGGATTATTAAAGAGGCTGCCGAAAGGGATCGTGTTGAAAAAAGACGGGCATTGAATGCGCGAAGAACATCTTTTTACGGTGTGATACAACTTTTATCGTGAAATGCTGCTGTATTGTGAATTTTAAAAATAAATATGGGCATCATATAGACGTAGAAAAATTAGAAAGTTTACTATATGGGATATATTTCATTATGATTTGTTGCGCTTATTGCGGCAGCACTGTTTTTCTACTATTATACGGAAAAGAAGCAATGGATCGCATCATCGCCTTATGCAGAAGGAAAACGTGATCCCTGTCTTTTTAGGGTTCCGTATATAAGCAATGAAAATGAGCTTAAAAAGAATAACTATCTGGGAGATTATCTGGAAGAAGTCGATTTTGATTATCAGTTGGAAATGGGAGATCTGCAGTATTTGAATAATGCTGCTCTGAAAAAGCAATGCGTTATTTATGCGGTATCTTAGAAGAACTTTTGGATGAGCGGGAAGAGATATTAGAACAGGATGCGATCGAATGGCGTGGTTGGAGACCGCTCATGAAATTTGATATGTTGGAGTTAAACGCTGTTCCTTAGTGAAGGAATGAGATTGTTTTGCTTAATTTTGATGAATGTGGTTTAATGTACGTGTAGAAAGTGGTGATATCATGAACGTACTTGTTACGGGAGGATTAGGATTTATCGGCAGTCATACATGCGTGGAGCTTCTTTGTGCAGGGTATGACGTAGTGATCATGGATAATCTTTATAATGCAAAGATAGAAGTGAAGGATTATATTGAAAAGATTACAGGGAAACGTGTTCGTTACTATGAAGATGATGTGTGTGATCCTATTGCTGTGCAGAAGGTCTTTGATGAAAATGCGATTGATGCTGTGATTCATTTTGCAGGATATAAGGCAGTTGGAGAATCGGTTTCAAAGCCTTTGAAGTATTATAAGAATAATCTTATCAGCACCCTTGTGTTATGTGAAGAGATGAAGCGCCGTGGTTGCCGTAATTTTGTTTTTAGCAGCAGTGCTACCGTATATGGAGATCCGCAGCGCATTCCGATCGATGAAGAATGTCGGTTGGGTCCTACTACAAATCCATATGGGTCTACGAAATTGTTTATCGAGCAGATATTAAAAGACTTGCATACGTCAGATCCTGACTGGAATATTGCTTTGCTACGTTATTTTAATCCGATCGGTGCGCATGAAAGCGGCTTGATCGGTGAAGAACCGAGTGGTATACCGAATAATCTTATGCCGTATATCGTTAAGGTCGCAAATCGGGAACTTCCGTTCCTTCACGTATTCGGAGATGATTATGATACGCATGACGGTACGGGTGTGCGTGACTATATTCATGTTGTGGATCTGGCGAAGGGTCATGTATGTGCGCTCCATAAGCTGGAACATACGCATGTAGGAGTAGGTGCTTATAACCTTGGAACTGGTAATGGATACAGTGTTTTAGATATTGTAAAGGCATTTGAAAAGACGAATCAGATAGAAATTCCCTATCAGATCGATCCGCGCAGGCCCGGGGATATTGCCGTATGCTATGCGGATCCGGATAAGGCATATCAGGAGCTGGGGTTTAAAGCAGAAAAAACATTGGAAGATATGGTTAGAGATTCCTGGAATTTTTTACAGAAGAAAAATTGAGAGATGCTGTTTGATACAGGCATCTCTTTTTGTATAGGATGGCAGTCTCGTGTAACAATAATAATAAAAGAAATATAATGGTAGTGAATTATGATATGATGGAAAAATCTAGAACCATGAAATCTCTGAAGAATATTATGATGGGGTTTGCGTCCAAGGTCGTTATATTGATCATGGATGTGTAGATAGAAAGTTTTCATTGAAATATTAGATCGTGCAGGCCATCGTTCTTATCATTTTCAAAAATGTATTCATCTATTTAGTCATGAAGGTGTTTTTTGTTTTTGCGACATTTATAAAGAGACCTTCTAAAGCGAAAGATAAAAAGCTGTTTGCTTTAGGCATTCGGTTTGCGAAAGATGAAGCAAGAAAGCATGTTCCGAATTATAAAAACAACCGCTATATATGCAGCGGCGGAATGAAAAATAAATATCTGAAGTATTTTAATGGGATATTTGCCAGATTGGTATATCTCCGTGAGCGAGATCGGATGAACTAAAGTTCTTGTGTATATGCTCATCATGCTTATATGAGCAGCGTTTGCTGGTTTGTAGGGGCGTGACTTTTTTTATGGCGCATATGATATTCAGTATGATATAATGACATCGGTGATGATATGAAACATGCTTTATGTAAGGTATATGAAAAGGATAAACAAGCTTTTTTCAGCACATTGGAAGAAGCGTTGCGAAAAGAGAAGAAAACGTTCGTCATTACCGCGAATGCGGAGATATTTACATATTCGAAGACGAATCCCACTCTTTATGATATGCTGACGAGTGATGATATCACCGTTATCGCGGATGGGATCAGCGTTGTGAAAGCGTGTGGTATGATCGGCAGAGAAGTTGAGAAGATTACCGGTGTGGAGACGGTTTCTTATTTGTTGGAAAAAGCCAATGAGCTTCATAAAAGCATATTTTTGTTAGGGTGCCGTCCAGAGGTCGTTGCCCTATTTCGGGAGAAGCTGGCATGTGATTATCCGAATATCGTGATAAAGGATCTGGTAAACGGGTATATTGAACATAAGGACGATGTATTCCGCAGGCATGTGGCAGAAGGTGCCGATCTCGTCTTTACGGCATTAGGTGTTCCTAATCAGGAATTGTTGATACATAAGTATTTTGGAGAAGCGAAAAAAGGAATTTTTATCGGTATCGGCGGGAGTATCGATGTGATCAGCGGTGCGAAAAAAAGAGCGCCGAAGTTTTTTCAGAAGCATAACATCGAATGGCTGTACCGCATTATGAAGGAACCGAACCGGATCCGCCGTTTTTATCAAAACAATATAAAGTTTATACGGGATATAAGGAAATTAAAGCGTTAGGAGGTATTCCATGATCAAGGTAATGAGCATCTTTGGAACCCGGCCGGAGGCGATCAAGATGGCGCCGCTGGTAAAAGAATTAGAAAAAAGGAATGAAATCCAGTCGATCGTGTGCGTTACGGCACAGCATCGTCAGATGTTGGATCAGGTGTTAAAAACATTTTCCATCGTCCCCGATTATGATTTGGATATCATGAAACAAGGACAGACGCTGTCCGATGTGACGACAAGGGCGCTGAATGGGTTAGAGAGTGTCATTCAGGAGGTCAAGCCGGATATCGTATTGGTGCACGGCGATACGACGACAACGTTTGCCGGGGCATTGGCGGCTTTTTATCAACAGGTCAGCATCGGACATGTAGAAGCGGGTCTGCGTACATGGAATAAGTATTCGCCGTATCCGGAAGAGATGAACCGGCAAATGGTAGGTTGTCTTTGTGATATGCATTTTACACCGACGAAGATCAGTGAAAAAAACCTTTTGGCAGAAGGCAAGAAAAAAGAAACTATTTATGTGACCGGAAATACGGCTATCGATGCGATGCAGCATACCGTACAAGATAGCTATCGTCATGATGTGCTGGATTGGGTCGGCAGTGATCGTATGATCCTTCTCACTGCACATCGCCGGGAAAATCTCGGTGAACCGATGTACCATATCTTTCGGGCGATCCGCCGTATCGTAGATGAATTTACGGATGTGAAGGTCGTATATCCGATCCATAAGAATCCGCTTGTTCGCCGTATTGCTAATGAGGTATTGGATGGCTGCGATCGTGTTCGTTTGATAGAACCGCTAGATGTGGAAGATTTTCATAATTTTCAAAACCGTTCGTATGTGATCCTTACGGACAGCGGCGGGATTCAGGAGGAAGCTCCTTCATTAGGAAAACCGGTATTGGTTCTTCGTGATACGACGGAACGTCCGGAAGGTATTGCGGCAGGTACGTTGAAGCTTGCCGGTACAAGTGAGGATACGATCTATGCATTGACCAAAGAGCTGTTAGAAGATAAGCAGGTATATGAAACGATGAGCCATGCGGCAAATCCTTATGGGGATGGCCATGCAAGCGAGCGAATTGCGGATGCGATCATTGAACGATTTAAAGATAAACGATAAAAAAAAGAGGAGTACCTCTTTTTTTATTGGTATCGAGAAGGATAATAGGCTCTTAGGAACCGCTCCTTATATTCTTTGAAACAACCGTTTAAAATAGCGGCTCTCGCTTCTTCTGTCAGACGGATGATGAAGCGAAGGTTGTGCTGGGAAGCCAAATGATAGTATTGTTGGCGTATTTCATTATATTCGGATTTCCAAAGCATGCGCAGCTGCCCGCGTGTCCATCCGGCACGGCAGGTAGGACAATCGCAACCGATATCCAGCGGTTCCATGCTGTCAGCGAACTTGGCCAGATTGAAAGGACCATTTCGTGTGTAGATCTTGCCATGGCGTGCTTCACGCGTTGGTGCGACACAATCGAAGGTATCCGCCCCCATCTCTACCCCGATCAGGATATCATCCGGATGAGAGAGTCCCAAAAGATGGCGCGGCTTGTTTTCGGGGAGCTCTTCACAGCACCAGCACAGGATATCTCCGAGACTCTCTTTTAGGAACGCTCCTCCCAAACCATAGCCGTCAAACTCCATAGCCGCAAATTTCTTAGCGGTGGAACGGCGCAGGTCTTCCCAGCGGCCGCCTTGCAATACACCATAGAGCGATTGATGGTAGCCCAGATCATCGCAGTGTTTTTTATGTTCTTCGATGCTGCGCAGCGCCCAGCGTTCCGTACGCGCCAGCGCTTCTATATTGTATTCGTAGCTATCCGCAAGGGAAGTCAGTTCATCATATGCCATGTGAACATCCGCACCGATGCGGCATTGGATCTGCATGGATTCCTCCGGTCCGATAAAGTCATCTTCTCCGGTAAACGGATCACAAAACTGAACGCCGTCTTCCAAGACATGTGCCAGCCGATCTTTGGGGTCAGCGTTGATGACGTTTTTTTCACGTTCCATGCTGACGACCTTTCCTAATCCGGATCCCAAAGACATGATCTGAAAACCGCCGGAGTCGGTGATCGTAGGTCCGTTCCATCCGGACCATTGAGCAAGCCCGCCGTCTTCCGCGATTTCCTGAGAGATACTGCGCAGATGAAATCCATTGCTGAGCATTGCTTGCCCTTGGATCTCATGCAGATCTTCCATTGGTACGAACCGAACTTTTCCTGTCGTTCCTACGGCGATAAATGCCGGTGTTTTGATATCGCCATGCGGTGTATGGATGATCCCGGCACGCCCTAAGGTACCCGGGATCCGCTGTGTTATCTCAAAATAAAATCGGTTATCGTTTTCGTACTGTTTCATGCTATCGTTTTCCTTTTTTTATCCGGAAGTATTATACCATAAATCCTCAGGTATGCGAATCATGGGAGTGGATATCATTTTTAAATAAAAAGATAAAAAAATGAAAATTCTATTGTATAATAAATATAATATGTTCTATAAGAGAAAGGGCGGATGAAGGATGTTTGAAAAGACAAAGCTTGTCATATGCGATATTGATGGAACGATGATCGTAACCTATCATTCTTTACCTGAGCGTGCGAAGAAGGCTGTTGAAAAATTGCGCCGGAACGGTATTTTGTTCGGTATCGCTTCGGGAAGAAATATATCCGATGTACGATATATCGCGGGAACCTGGGGTATTTCGGATCTGGATGTCATTGTCGGTTTAAACGGTTCTGAGCTGTATGACGGCATTCATGATCGGGTATATGAGTATTATCAGATGGAACCGGAGTGGATTAAAGAAACATTTGAGATCATGCGTCCTTTTAAAAATAATCCGGTCATGTATCACGGAGATGTGTGCATGTGCGGCGTGTATGATGAAAAGGTCCGTTTTTCCACCCAGTTTACGCAGTCAGACTATATCGTGGCGAAATCGGAAGCAGATTTTTATCAGCAGCCGAATGCAAAGATCATGTTTCGTGTCGCCGAGGAAGATATGGCGGCTATTGAAGCGAGGACGAAGGAACTTGCGTCACCGTACTATAAGGCGAACAAGACGCAAAAGACGCTTATGGAGTTTCAAAACCGCAATGCTTCCAAGGCTTATGCACTGGAACGGTTTTGCGAACTGAACGGATGTTCCTTGGAGAATGTAGTTGCATTCGGTGATACGACAAATGATAATGAAATGCTGGAGGCAGCCGGCATTGGGGTATGTATGAAAAACGGTTCGGATGATACGAAGCGCATTGCCGATATCATTACGGATAAACCGGTAGAGGAAGACGGCTGGACGGATTTTATGGAACATGTCTTCTTTAAGGAAAAGGGATGGTAGAGGTGATCTATACAGGAGTGTGCACTTGCTTGGTATTCTCCTGTTTTTTGTTTGGAAAATGGTTTTGTGTGAATTTGTGTGAAAAAATGATCGGCATTGCTTATGGTACAGTATTGTGTATAAAATATGAGGTAAGAATATAAAAAATTGGTTGATAAGGGTGTAAGGAGTTGATAGCATGTTGCAGTTGAAACAGATATATAAGGAATATAAAACGGGAGATTTGGTACAGAAGGCTTTGGACGGGGTAGATCTGAATCTTCGTGACAATGAATTCGTGGCTATTCTCGGTCCCAGCGGGTCGGGAAAGACGACATTATTGAATATCATCGGGGGATTGGATCGCTATGACAGCGGCGATCTGATCATCAACGGTATTTCGACCAAACAGTATAAAGACCGCGATTGGGATTCTTACCGCAATCATACGATCGGCTTTGTGTTTCAAAGTTATAATCTTATACCGCATCAGACCTTACTGGCAAATGTGGAGATCGCATTGACGATTTCCGGTGTTTCTAAGAAGGAGCGCAAAGAGCGTGCGAAAAATGCATTAAAGCAGGTAGGCCTTTTGGAACAGGCGCATAAAAAGCCCAATCAATTATCCGGCGGACAGATGCAGCGCGTAGCGATTGCCCGTTCACTCGTAAATGATCCGGATATCTTGTTGGCGGATGAGCCGACCGGCGCTCTTGACAGTGAAACGAGCGTACAGGTCATGAATCTTTTGAAAGAAGTTGCCAAAGACCGGCTGGTCGTTATGGTTACGCATAATCCGGAATTGGCAGAGGAATATGCGACGAGAATCGTCCATCTGCGGGATGGAAAGATACGCAGTGATTCTGCGCCGTTTATGGTAGATGAAAAGGATTTAAAAGAGCCGGAACACAAGACTATGGGCAGATCTTCTATGTCTTTTTCTACGGCATTGTCTTTGAGTTTTCATAATCTTCAGACGAAAAAAGCGAGGACGTTGCTGACATCTTTCGCAGGTTCCATCGGCATCATCGGCATTGCGCTGATCCTTTCGCTTTCTACCGGTGTAAATACGTATATTCAATCCATTGAAGAAGAAACGCTTTCCGAATATCCGTTGCAGATACAAAGTACGGGGATCGATATTACTTCGATGATGATGGGGATCAGTGAAGATAACACCGTTGTTTCGGATGATGACATACAAGTCTCCCAGATGATCACCAAAATGTTTTCTCGTATCGGATCCAACGATCTGGTATCCTTTCGGCAGTTTTTGGAAAGCGGTCAAAGTGATATAAAAAAATATGTAAAAGCCATTGATTATAAATACAATGTAGTACCGCAGATCTTTCAGGCAGATATGGAACATATACGGCAAGTGAATCCGGATACATCGTTTCGGGCATTGGGTTTGGGTTCCGCGAACAGCTCTAACAGTCTGATGTCCATGGCGATGAGTACGGATGTATTTTATCCGCTGCCCTCCGATACCAGCTTATATGAGCATCAATATGATTTGAAAGCGGGGCATTGGCCTGCTTCCTATAAAGAGTGCATCCTTGTGCTGACACCAAAAGGGAGCATGAGTGATTTTTTGCTGTATACCCTCGGACTGCGTGATCCTAATGAGTTGGATCAGATGATCACACAGTTTTCTAATGAAGAGGCGGTAACGATACCAAGCGATATTTCCGCTTATTCCTATACGGATATTTTGGGAAGGAGCTTTAAGCTGGTAAATGCGGTAGATTACTATGTATATGATGAAGAATACAAGGTATATCGTGATAAATCCAGTGATGATGCCTATATGAAAAAGCTGGTTTCTGAAGCGGAAGATCTGACGATCGTCGGGATCGTTCAGCCGAAAGAGGGCGCGGCTGCGACGATGTTAAAGCAGGGGATATATTATCCGTCTTCATTGATTTCTCATATTATGGAGAATGCCGGCAGCAGTTCTATTGTAAAAGCACAGATCGCAGATCCCCAGATCAATGTCTTCACGGGTAAGCGGTTTGATGAAACCGATGGGAAAGCAGCGGATTTCGATATGACATCGTTATTTGATATCGATACGGATAAATTGCAGTCCGCATTTCAGATCGATGAAAGCAAACTGAACATGGGAGATCTGCAGCAGACACTCGGCAATGTGTCACTTCCGCCGCTGGATCTTAACAATGTCTTCGGCAGTCTGGATATTCAGATTACCGCACAGCAGACGGAAGTTATTACCGCACATCTGGCGGAAGGTTATCAGGAGTATATCCGTCAGCATCCGGAAGCGGACATCCGTCAGCTGGAAGCACATTTTTCCGCTTATCTGCAAACCCCGCAGGCAATGCAGATCGTACAGGCGAAGATCGCCGAGATCGTTTTGGCGGGTAATGATATGGACGCTGTCAATCAGCTGTTGCAAGCGCTGATGGCGGAGCTTATGAGCGGTTATGGCGAATATGCTGCCGCCAACGGACTGCCGCAGCTAAATGATTGGAGCACATATTTTTTAGATTATTTAAATAGTCCGGAAGCAAGAGCGATCATCGCGCAGGATCTGGGAGCATTGATGAGTGAAAGCGGATTGGAAAAGCAGCTGAGTGCTTATATGCGTACGTATATGCAATCGGCTATGAAACCGATATCCGAGGCAATGCAGGCTGAACTCATGAATATGGGGTCCGCTATGGCAGGTGCCGTACGCTTTGATGCGGATGCCTTTGCTCAGGCGATACAGTTTCATATGGATGAAGAAGACTTATCCGAACTTCTGGCGGCGATGATGACGAAAGAAGTTGCTTCTTATGACGGCAATTTGAAAAAGCTGGGGTATGCCGATGTCGATAAGCCTTCGGAGATTGCGATATATCCGAAAAATTTTGAAAGCAAGGGATATGTGCTGGATATTTTGGATAATTATAATGAGACTATGAAGACGGAAGATGAAGAAAAGATCATCACCTATACCGACTTTGTCGGTACTCTGATGTCTTCCGTAACCGATATCGTCAATGTGATCAGCTATGTTCTGGTTGCGTTTGTCGCTATCTCTTTGGTCGTATCTTCGATCATGATCGGTGTGATTACGTATATCAGCGTTTTGGAACGCAAAAAGGAGATCGGGATCCTGCGTGCTGTCGGTGCATCTCGGCATAATATCTCACAGGTCTTCAATGCTGAGACGATCATCATCGGTCTGGGAGCCGGTCTGATGGGGATCGGTATTACCGTTTTGCTTTTGATACCGGGAAATCACATCATCCATTCGATCGCAGGACAGACGAATATCAATGCGATCTTACCGGTACCGGCAGGCTGTATCCTCGTTTTATTAAGTATGGTACTGACGTTGATCGGCGGCATACTGCCCTCACGAAAAGCGGCCAAAGAAGATCCGGTGTCCGCGTTGCGCAATGAATGATCAAGGGCGGCTTTGCCGTCTTTTTTCGTGTATCTGTTTTTTATTCGTCTTGCATTATGATAAAATACATATGTATTCATATCCGAAAGGAGGAGCTTATGATAGCTTATCAACGTTTGCAAAGCAATGATGATGTATGGTTGAAGCGGATCGTAAAAACGTTTCGACAGCAGGAATTGACCGATGAAAAAGCAAGGGAAATCCTTCAAAACAAAAAGATCCGAATATGGATGGCTTATGAGGAGGAACACGTATGCGGATATGTGCTCGCATACGTCTTACCGCGGATTGATATGGGAGATGATATGCTGATGATCTATCATTGTTTTGTACATGAGAATTATCAACACCGTCATATAGCGGAAGAGATGATGCGCAGGGTGATAGATGATGCGAGAAAAAGCAGTATGCATTATACGTTCTTGATCACACAGGAAGATAATTCACCGGCCAATGCCTTGTATCAGAAGCTGGGAGGCCATCTCCATGAAGAAAATAAAAACGTCTATTATTGGTATGGAACCGGGGAACCGAAATTGTAACAGGAGGAGCATATATGAAAGATGATGTGGTAGAGGCTGTCGTAGAAATACCGTTTCGCTCGAGGAATAAATATGAAATCGATAAGAAAACGGGTAAGATACGACTTGACAGAGTATTGTATTCCGCCATGGGATATCCCACGGAATACGGGATCATTGAACACACGCTGGCGCCGGATGGAGATCCTTTGGATATTTTGATCATCGGTACGGAGCCGACGTATCCGGGATGTATCGTTCCGTCTCGCGTGGTGGGATATCTGACGATGATCGATAACGGGAAAGAGGATTATAAGCTGATTTCCGTCGTGGACTGTGATCCTCGATACGATGAAGTTAAAGAATTGAAAGACGTATCGCCGTTCGTATTGAAGGAGATCAAGAACTTTTTTGAAAATTATAAGACACTGCAGGATATTGAGGTAGTCGTCGGCGCTTATCATGAAAAGAAAGAAGCATTGGAGTTGATCAAAAGCTGCCGTGAGTGCTACAAAGAGCGTGGAAATGAAGAGTAATTATAAGATCAAAGCGGTTTTTTTCGATGTTGACGGAACATTGCTTTCTCATCGCCATGGAAGTGTTCCGATAAGTGCAAAGACCGCTATGTATCGGCTGCGGGAGATCGGTATCAAGGTTTTTGCGGCAACCGGCCGGCATATGCTGGAGCTGGAACAGCTGTCGGTATGTGATCTTCCTTTTGACGGATATGTCACGCTGAACGGACAGATCTGTCTGGATGTTAATAAGAACTTGCTGTATGCCGCACCTATTAAAGATGAGGATACACGGGAGATGGCGTCTGTCTTTGATCAGAGGAAGATCCCCGTCATGTTTATTGAACAGGATGATATGTATGTCAATTTTGTGAATACGGCAGTTGCGGATGCGCAGGCAGCCATTTCTTCGCCGGTTCCTTCCCTCGGTGTTTATACAGGCAATAAGATATATCAGTTCATTGTATTTGACAGGGAAGAGCAGGTGCAAAGGCTTATGAGGAAGCTTTCCGGCTGTGAGATGAGCCAATGGAATCCGTATGCGTTTGATGTGATTCCCAAAGATGGGGGAAAGGTCGCGGGGATTCGGCAGATCCTGCAGCATGTTCATATCTCGCGGGAAGAAATAATGGCTTTCGGTGATGGAGAGAACGACAAAGATATGCTGCGCTATGCCGGTATTGGGGTAGCGATGGGCAACGCCGATGCTTCTGTTAAACAGCAAGCGGATCATGTGACGGCGGATGTAGATCAAGACGGCGTTGCAAAGGCTTTGACTTTTTATGGGATATTGTAAATGTGATCAGCGTTCGCTGATCGCTTTTCATGATGGAAGATCATAAGGATACATATATGAATTTAAGGATTTTTTAAGATTTCCGCCTTTATAATGAAAAAAACAAGAAAGGGGAAACGTATGCTGTTTCACATATTAAAGAAAGATCTGCAAAAAAGAAAAGGCGTGAATGTGATCCTGTTTCTTTTCATTACGCTCGCAACGGTATTTTTATCCAGCAGTGTAAACAACATTCTCGTTGTAAATAATTCGATCGATTATTTTATGGAGTATGCGCATGTGCCGGATGTTATGATCTTAACGACCAATGCACAGGAAAAAAGCAGGCTGGATGCGTTTATGGAAACATCGAAACAGGATGGGGTCATTCGGGAATATGGGTATGAACGCTTGGTCCCGATTGCGGAACATTTTGTGTATTTGGAAAAAGGGAATTATCGGGAACAGCTGAACAGCGAGGGGATTTCTATCTTCTTAGGTACCACCGGTTTTGATTTTGTGAAGGTATTTGATGAGAACGGTGATCCTTTCCGGCTTCATCAAGGTGAAATCGCTTTGCCTCTCTCTTTTATGGATAAGCATGATCTGCATATTGGAGATGCGATTTCGATAAACGTGAACGGGGAAAGCAAGCGGTTTGTGATAACGGTAAAAATGAAAGATGCTGCTTTCGGCAATGATTTTGGCGGTATGCAGCGTATGATCCTTTCATCAAAAGAGTATGATGCGATTGCCGATACGATGGATTGTCTTGGATTATATTCTGTTCGTACCGATCAAAAACAGCTGTTTCAGGAAACGGTAGAAGAACAAAATTTTCTCAGTATCATGCACGTGGTAACGGACGATATGTATCGCATGATGTATTCATTCGACATGATGATTGCCGGCTTGCTGATCAGCATAGGCTGCTGCCTGATCTTGATATCCATGTTGGTCCTTCGCTTTACCCTTGTATTTACCATGGAAGAGCAATATCAGGAGATCGGAATTTTAAAAGCGATCGGTCTGCGGGATTTGGCGATTAAGAAGATCTACCTGATTAAATATCTCGTTATTGTAACGACAGGCGCTATATTGGGAATGCTGTTGGGGTTGCCGGTAAGCGGTTTTATGATCCGCAGTGTCAGCCGAAACATGATCCTTGAAAGCAGCAATACTCGTATCGGTGTTCACATCGGCTGCGCTTTGTTTATCATATTACTTGTTTTCGGCTTTTGTTACTTCTGTACGAAAAAGCTGAATCGGATCTCTGCAGTCCATGCGATTCGCGTAGGGCATAGCGGAGAGCGGTTTCAAAAGCTGCGCGGTTTTCGCCTGCATAGATGCCGTCATCTTCCCGTAAGCACATATTTGGGAATGAATGATATTTTATCGCATAGCTCGCGTTATATCGTGCTGGTCATCACCTTTTGTATCAGTTTTATCCTCATCACGATTCCTGTGAATACACTGAACACGATGAAAAGTGAAGAGATGTTCAGAAAGTTTATGCTGGATCCGCAAAGCGCCGTTTATGTGCGGGCGTTGGAAAAAAACAAGGGCGGATCGTATACAGAATCGCAAAGGCTGGAAGAAGATGTTGAAGAGCTTCGCATGGAATTGAAGGAAAAAGGATATGATACCCGCCTTTCCGTTGTTGAAATGTATTTTATATCATTCTCTGATCAAAAAGACGGGGTCGGCAAAAAAATAATGACGGCACAGGTAGCGGGGGAACACGGCGATATGGAATATCTGGATTTTGATGAAGGAATAGCTCCCGAATTAGAAAATGAGATCGCGGTATCGAAAAATGTTTTATCAGAAAACGGATGGGTGATAGGAGACAGCATTTACGGCAGGATCAACGGAGTGGAACGGAAGTTTTTGATTACTGCCAGCTATACGGATTATATGCAGTTGGGGAACAGTGTTCGGTTGAATGCGAAACTGGATATGTACGAAGAAACGCTGTTTGGTTATTGGGCGGTCATGGTCGATATGGAAACGGATCTGTCACAAGAAGAACTTGCGGAACGCATGAATCGTGAATTTCCTGATTATGAATGGCTCAGCGGACAGACGTTGCTGGATCGTAATATCGGCGATGTGCAGTCTTATTTAAAGGAACTGCTTTTTCCGATGACTGCGATGCTCTGTGCCGTTATCATGCTAATAACGCTGCTGATGGAACGATTGTTTATCACGAGGGAAAAGGGAGAGATCGCTATGATGAAAAGCTGTGGATTTACGTATCATGCCATTTGCCGCTGGCAGCTGATCCGCATGACTTGTGTTGTTGCGGCGGCTATGATGATTTCTATTCCATTATCCTTTTTATCTAATACATTCATATTGTGTCCCATCTTTGCCATCCTAGGGGCAGACATTGTGATCCAGTTGGATTGGCCGCAAGTATTTCTGATTTATCCGGCGATATTATTGGCAGGGATCTTATTGGCAACTCGTGTTGCCGCACGCAGTATTCGGCATATCGACATTCATGAGATGAATAATCTGGAATAGGAGGAAGCAGATATGGAAGTATTGAAAGCGGAGCATTTATGTAAGACCTATATTGTAAACAAACGTCAGAATAATGTGTTGAGAAATATAAATCTGACAATACGGGAAAATGAGATGGTTGCCGTGATGGGACCGAGCGGTTCCGGTAAGACAACATTGCTGTATACTGTCAGCGGTATGGATCGGGCGACTGCCGGAAAGGTGAGCTTTTTTGGGAGAGAGCTTATGGATCTCTCTGCGAACCAGATGAGCGATTTGCGTCTTAAAGAGATGGGATTTGTGTTTCAACAGATGTATGTTCTGAAAAATCTTTCGGTTTATGATAATATAATCTTACCTGCATATCAAAAGGCGGGATCGAAAAAAGAGCGTCAAGCCGTCAACGAACGGGCTCGCAAGCTCATGCATAAGCTGGGGATCAGCGAAACGGCAGATAATGCCGTTACCGAAGTATCCGGCGGACAGCTGCAGCGTGCCTGTATTTGCCGCAGCTTGATCAACGCACCGAAGATCATATTTGCCGATGAACCTACGGGAGCTTTAAACAAGCAAAACTCGATAGAAGTCATGAGTGAATTTAACCGGATCAATGAGGAAGGAACGACCATTATGCTCGTAACGCACGATATGAAGGTCGCTTCCCGCTGTGAACGGATACTGTATATCGAAGACGGTGTGATACGCGATGAAATGCATTTGGGGAAATGGCGCGATGCTTCAGATCAGGGAGCGAGAGAAAGATCGCTGAATGATTGGTTGATGAAGCTTGGATGGTAGAGAGATGGATATTTTATTAGTTGAAAACAATATGGAATTAGCAGCTTTGATACAGGCCTTTCTGAATAAGGAAGGCTTTTCCCTTTGGCATGAAACAAGCGGGGAGGGCGCTGCCGACTGGCTGCAAGAGCATCATCCTAAGATCATCCTTCTGGATATCATGCTGCCGGGAATGGATGGTTTTGCTTTTTGCCAGATGGTTCGCCGGCAATATGATGTTCCTATTTTGATCCTTTCCGCAAAGTCGGAAAAGGAAGATCAGCTTACAGGGTTTCAGCTGGGCGCGGATGACTATTTACAAAAGCCTGTGGATATTGATATCCTGCATGCGAAGATCCATGCTATATTGACGCGTGCATATGAGAAAACGCCATCGAAGACTATCGTTTCGGGTCAGCTTTCGATCGACATGTCCTCTCATAAGGTAAAGCTGCACGGACATGATATCGAAGTGAATGCAAAGGAATATGAGCTGCTGTTATGCCTGGTAAAAAACGAGGGGAAAACACTGTCTAAAGAATTTTTATTTAATCATATTTGGGGGGCGGACAGCGAAAGTGAAAATCAGACGCTGACTGTACACATCAAAATGCTGCGTTCTAAAATCGAAGACGATCCCCGAAAACCAAAGCGAATTCAAACCGTCTGGGGAGTTGGATACCGTTATGAGGAAGTTTAACGGGCTCATAGCGGGAGTCGTTTTGTTTTATATCATCCTTGCTGTCAGTGGATTTTGGCTGCTGTCAGCAACAGATAAAGATTCTTCACACGCATATCGTATTGAAATCAATCGATCTTATCATGCCATTACCGAGCAAGGCAGCCTCGATGCATGGAATGGAAAAGACTGTCGATATGTGGAAGATGTTGCCTTTCTTTCCGCATCTGCTTCTTTTCAAGAGACGTCGCTGTTTTTTGAAGAAGAAAACCGGCCGTATCATATTCGGCCATGGTACGATTCTCAACAGTTGAAAGGGTATCTGAAATTCTTCTACAAAGAGCCTGTTTCGCATACATATGCTATATGGATATTGGAAGCGGTGCTTTTGATGATCGCATGTGCGATTCTCGCTTTGTTGTTATATATAAAGAAACATTTGATTCTCCCTTTTATCCGTTTACGAGAGCTTCCCGAAGAATTGGCAAAAGGACATTATAAAGGGGAGATAAAGGAAGAAAAAAACCGTTATTTGGGGCAGTTTCTCTGGGGGATGAGTCAGCTGAAAGACTGTCTTGATACCAGTCGAAAACGTCAGATGGAATTGGAAAAAGAGAAGAAACAAATGCTGCTGTCCTTGTCGCATGATATACGGACACCGCTGAATTTGATCAAACTATACGGCAGTGCGATCGAGAAATGTGTCTACGAAAAAGAAGAAGATATCTTGTATGCGGCTCATCAGATCGGTGAAAAGACGAATGAGATCGACGTTTACGTGGATGCGCTCATGAAAGCATCGCGGGAGGATATTCTTGATATTCGTGTGCATATAGATGAATTTTATTTGAAGGATCTGGTAGAGGCGGTACGCGAAGAATTTCAGGAACTATGCGATATTCAAAAGATCGACTTATCGATCGGAACGTATGAGAATCGCTTGCTGCGAGGAGACATCCACCGTTTGCAGGAAGTGTTGGAGAATCTGTTTGATAATGCTGTCAAATATGGAGATGGCGGTCGTATAGAAATGACGTTTTATGAAGAGGATTACTGTCAGATGATCCGCTTGTATAATACGGGCGAATGTGTCGATGAACAAGATCTGATCCATATTTTTGAAAGCTTTTTCCGCGGCCGCAACAGCAGTGGGAAGCCGGGATATGGAATGGGACTTTATATTTGTAAAGAGATCATGCGTAAACTTGACGGCGAGATATTTGTACAGAAAGATAAGGGCGGCATATCGTTTACAATCGTATTGAGGTAATGTATTTTCACGGTAATATCTGTTATAATAGAGCAGGTGATGATATGAAAGATATAAAGATGATCGTCTGTGATCTGGATGGCACGTTGTTGCGGGACGATAAGCAGATCAGCATGGCTAACATACATGCGATACGAGAATGCCGAAAGAGAGGCTTGTTATTTGGGATCGCCAGCGGCCGTCCGATAGATCCGATCCTTACGTTGATGAAAGAATGGGGCATACAGGATGACGTGGATTTTGTCTTGGGGATGAACGGCGGTATGTATTATGATTGCCATACGAAGAAAAAAGAAGAATACTATCTTTTGGATGGAGAGATCATGAAAGAGATCATGGATCATTTCAAAGGAATGGATGTACGTTTCTTTATTTTTGACGGCAGTACGCGTTATGTCAACTATTCCGATGAAGAGACGAGAAGAAAAGCGCTTCTATATCATGAGATCGAGGTAGAAACGGATATGTATGCATTGTGCGAACGTCCGCATAATAAGCTTATCATCGCATGCGATCCTTCCTATATGCCGGTTGTGGAGGCGCATGGCAAGCAATATAAAAATCCGGCCTGCGTTTGTTTTAAAACCGCTCCGGATCTGTTTGAATACGTTGATCCGCGTATCAATAAAAGCTTTGGCGTTCAAAAAATGTGTGAACACTTAGGATATTCGATGAAACAGGTTCTCGCTTTCGGAGATACGAGCAACGATGTTGAAATGCTGCGCGATGCCGGCATCGGCGTATGGATGGTCAATGGTACCGAAGACGCCAAGGCGGTATGTGACGCAGTGACATGCAGCAATCAGGAGGACGGTGTGGCCTGCTATTTGAAAGAGCATATTCTTTAATGTACTGTATGATCGGCATTGGGAATAAACTTGGAGGAAAATAGAAGGAAGATAAGAAAATATCCGTATGCGGTTTGTTTTTTGCCAATAATAAAACTAGCATCTCATACGAGATGTTTTTTTTGTGGCAGTAGACTTCATGAAGAAATATTGCGGTAAAGACGCGCTTGCTGGAAAATAATGAAAGGTGCTGTCATATGCTGTAATGGTGATGTAATGAAAAAGAAACGTCTGACTGCCGCGGCAGCGATCCTTTTTTTATGTATGTTGATGGGATTGCTGTATCATAAGGAAATGGAAACGGCATTGACAACGATGGCATATCGTCCGTTGTCCGGTATTACGATCGTATTGGATGCGGGACATGGCGGAAAGGATAACGGCGCGATGATCAGCGGTGTGAATGAACAGGATATCAATTTGTCTATCATTCAGAAGCTGAAAACTTTGTTGGAAGGATCCGGAGCAAGCGTGCAGCTGACAAGAGACGGGAATTATGATCTGGCCGATGATGGGGTCAGTAACCGTAAGCGGGATGATATGAAAAAAAGGGTAGCGATGATCAATGATACTACACCGGATATCTTTATTTCCGTACATTTGAATGCATATCCTAATACGAGCGTGCATGGGGCACAAGTATTTTATCAGAAAGGAAACCCATCGAGTGAACAGCTCGCGGGAATATTACAGGAAAATCTGAAAGAAGCGACCGGTTCAAAGATGATAGAAAAACCCGGAGATTATTATATATTGAATGAATCGAAAAAGCCCGGTGTACTTGTTGAGTGCGGATTTCTTTCCAATGCGGAAGACCGTGCGCATCTTCAGGAGGACGCGTATCAGCAAACGATCGCCGAGACGTTGTTTGACGGTATCTTAGAGTATTTCGATATGATGATTTAGATGATTGCCATATCACGAATGCATATTTGAATAAGAAAAGACAAGTTATTGGGAAATTGAACGAGAAGAAAGAATTAATCATTCTGTTACAAACAAATGGTTAAAAAAGTATTTAGAATCAGAAATTACCGGACTTGAAAATCAAAAGAAACCAGGAAATCCTTTCGCAAGATATTCTAATAAGAAGAATCTTGCAGAACCGGAAAAACTGGAATATGAAATTAAACGAAGAGCTTTAGAACCTTTAATTAAAGATATCCATAAAAGGAAACCAAGTTATGGTTATCATAGAATAAATGCAATTATTCATAAAGAAACAGGATGGATAGTATCAGATAATCTAGTTCATAAGGTTTGTAAGATTTTAACAATAAGAAGCAAAGCTAGACATTACTCCATTTATAAGAAACCTAAAGAAAAATCTATTAAGTATCCTAATCTTATAAATAATAATTGGGAAACTACTAAACCATTTGAAAAAATAGCATCTGATACAACATTGATTTGGTTTAGAGGACAAAGATATGATTGGATTTACTATATAGATGCTTTTGATAATTCTATTATAGGTTCCGATGTAAAGCCATTTTATCATGGTGTAAATATGACTAATCATATGAATGCTTTGAATGATCATTGACAAATCTATCATACATTTAGATTACTTTAAGTTATCTTTAAGTGATGCAAAAAAAAACAGCGTAGCTTTTTAAGAAATCTACGCTGTTTCCCGTTAAGGTGAATTATGGGTAAAATTTCAGAAATATCTTGTTTAACAGTTAGTCGCAAAGCGACAAATGCAAGAGCTTTCTAGAAGTTCACGAAAGTTATAAATCTCTTTATCAGCTTTTGAAGTATTTTGTGTAATAACAGATCCTTTGTAACCAATAGTATATAGACCAGAACTTTTTGCAGCTTGAATACCGTTAGGTGAGTCTTCAATGACGATGATCTCATCAAGTGGTAAATCCATAAATTTGACAGCTGCCATATAAATATCGGGAAAGGGTTTGTTTCTTAAAAAATTTCGCCGGAAAAAGCTTTTTCAAAGTAGCTGTCTATTTTTAACCGCTTCATAATCCTTTACAAATAATCTTGAGGAGATGAGGAAGCAATCATCATCTTAATATTAAATTTTTTTAGTGTTTTTATAAAATCTATTATTCCCGACATTGGCGCCATGATAATGAGCTCTCACAAAATCAGCATTCGTTGCACCAGCAATATCAAAAGTGGCTTTTGCACTGGAAGCACAAGTAATTCCGAAAGGAAGATTCAAATCTTTTTTTAATTCTTCGATTACTTCGGCAAACGCCGCAATAACAGTTCCATTTACTTGCTTTGTGTAAGGGATGCTGAATTCATTACCGAATAAAATACCGTCAACACCCCCATTTTGTAATGCAACTAAATCCTCTCTTGCCATATTAACAATTTTTTTGATTCCACCATTTGCATCATACTTTGGATCGGTAGGGAAATCTTGAAAATGAACCATGCCAATCACAGGTTTTTTAAGTCAAAAAAATAGATAATATTACATACTATTTATTTATGTGATTCTATTTATAATTAATTATAAATAATGATATAATAACAACATAGGCTCATAAATATAGATATGTGTATTTGACGAATTTATATAATCACACTAATAAGAGTTTATTTTACACAGATACTTATGGTTGATTTAGTAATAGAAGGAGAAATTACACCATTTTTAGATTAAAAAAAGAGAACGGAAGGCTGTTGTGTCAAAAAATGTAGATATACGAAATGACTCTTTTAATATGTTGGTAAGTGGTGTAGACTTTACAAGTGAAGACATTAATGAAAAAGGAAGTTCAGATGTGAACATAATAGTTCGTGTCAATCCTTAGACGCATAAAGTGTTTATGCAGGTTGTACTGGGCGGTACAGGGACGGTATTGCCTTGTGTGAATGGAGAAATGCATTGGATAGATGATGAAGTGACAGGAGAATACTTATATTATTTCTACCCTTATGAGGGTAAAATTGATGTGTTTAAAGAGAGAATAGAAAACATTTAAAGAAAGTAAATGCCTGAATTTGAATAAACATGAAAGACTCGTTAATGATGATAAAAGATGATTGATTTGAATCACTTTTGGTTTTGGACAGCGATTAAGAAATGAGGGATCCTTGTGAAAATTATAGCGCCAATTGAGATGATAGGTTTGAGAACTCATTACCAATTATATACTTATTATTATTTTGCGAAAAAAGATTACAAACTATTAAAATATGCGTTTTATCATATTTGGTATTATTTCTTATACAGTTTACATATCATATCGAAAAGTAAATTCTACCGATTGTATTGGGATTATTTTAGTAAAATCAATCCTTCGGAAGAGGTTATGCAGGAGCTGCGTAGGCATGTTTTGTGCCAAAAGAATGAATTAAACTGCGATTATAAAGATTTGATATTCATCGCATATGCGCCAAGATCGTTTCTGCAATTTCTAGAGATAGAAGGCTCACTCATTGCGTTGGAAGACATGGGTGATCAGAGAAAAACGGTTGTGCAAGTGTTGAAGCAAAGGAATGTTGACAAGTATGCTTGTGTCGAATCGTCAGATTATTATTTGCACAAAAATGCAGAAAAATTGTTAAAGTTAAAAAAAGGAGAACTGATTGAAAAATCAAAATTAGATTTTATTTTTGATCTGTTAAGACAGTTTGTCTGTCTGTTGTTTCTTTCTTTTGTGATTACGGTTTTTTCTTTGTTCTTAACACCGTTAGATTCATACTTAGTATTTCAATATCTACTTCATCCTATTATTATCATTTTGAATTTTATTCCTGTCTTTACGCTGATGTTGGTTTTGTTTGGCGTGTTGAATAGTTTGAGGAAAAGCTTTTTTATAACGGGATTGTTTTTCATCGTTATGGTAGAAATCAACCGATTTAAAATGAGTTTTAGAGATGATCCTTTTGTTTTTATGGATGTAAAATATGCAAAAGAAGCAGCGCAAATGACGAACAACTATCAACTCTTTGTTGATAAAGCTACATTTTTAATCATCGTTGTATTTCTTATATTTATAATACTTTTGCTGCTAGTAAAAAAGCATAAATTAAATCATCCTGTTTTGCGATTGACATGTGTCTTTTTTCCTGTTTTGATTTTTTCACAATCTTATCACCTGCTTTATCAGAATTCCACAATATATGAGAGTACGTGGAATGATGCTTTTGGCAATCGATGGAAAGAAGGCGACCAATTTGTCGCAAGAGGATTCAATTACTCTTTTATCAGAAGTTATAACAGTAGTTATATAACTGAGCCAGAGAATTATGATGAAAAGAAAGCAGCTGAGATTCTTTCACAATATGAGACAATTGACATGAAAAATGAGGAGAAGGTGCATGTGATTGCAATTATGCTTGAAGCATATAATGATCTCAGCGTACTGGTTCCGGAAGGTGAAATTGCGCAGGAAGTATACCATAATTTCCATGAAATACAAAATACATCTTATTCCGGATTTTTATATACTGATATTTTTGCAGGAGGAACAATTGCGACTGAACGTTCTTTTTTAAGCGGCTATTCTTCTGGATATGAGTATCACTTTCCATCTGAAACTTATGTGAGTTATTTTAAAAGCCAAGGTTACTACACAGAAGCCATGCATCCTTGCTTTGGTTGGTTTTATAATCGTAAGAATGTTAATATGGTAGGTTTTGGCTTTGATAATTTCGATTATCATGAAAATAAATATGAATCAATCATTAAAGATACGCCTATAGAAGAAACTTTTGGTGGTTTTTTATATGATATAGATTTTTTTCAACAGATCATCCAAGGATATGAAAAAAATAAAGATAGAAATATGCCATATTTTAATTTCAGTGTTACATACCAGAATCATGGACCTTATAGCTCAGGTCGCTTAACAGATGCGGAGTACTTGAAATGGCATGAGAATTATGATATCGATACCTATAATATTGTGAATAATTATTTAGCCGATATTTACAAAACTGATCAGGCACTAAAAGTCTTATATGATTATATCCAAGCAGAAAAAGAACCTATTGTTCTTGTTTTGTTTGGTGATCATAATCCATATTTGGGAGAAGAAAATGCTGGCTTTACGATGCTTGGTATTGATTTGGACTTGGGAAATGAGATAGGCGGCTGCAATTATTATCAAACTCCTTATCTCATTACCGCGAATCAAGCTGCTAAGGACACTTTAAAGAGTGATTTTCATGGGAGAGGTGAGACGATATCGCCGATTTTCCTGATGAATGAAATGTTTCAGGTAGCAGGATTAAATATTGGGTCCCCTTATTCGCGTTATTTAAATGATTTGAAACAGCGCATGCATGTGATTAATCCATTATACATTAAACAAGATGGTGTTTATATATTGCGTGATTTCTATGAGGATGAAGAGGATCTGCTTAAGAACTTTTACTATGTAGAGTATTTTCAGCAACATGGAGAATGAAGAATTCAATGAACTCATATTACTGGCGTAGTTAAGATTTTTGTCCATTATTGGTGGGCGGTGCTCTTTTTATTTACTTCACAAACTATTGTGGGTATAATAATTAATGTGCTTAGAAGGATAAGATGGGAACTTTCATAATGCCTATGGATTATATCATAGAGCGTTTATCAGAATGCGAAATGGATAGTCGTTCTAATGTACACTGTTTTATTCAATGGAAAAAGTAATGGTATGAATATGAGTGAATCAGTAAAAGTTATTTCAGGTATGAATTACCGACTTTGATTTCATTAGGAAAAATATGATTAAGAAAAAAGCTTGAATGTAAATTTCTTGATGACCTTGTTAGGTGGAATATTAGAAGAATCGTTATTTAACGGTTTGACGATAATAAATGAAGAGATTTATGAAAGCAGTAATAAAATACAAGAAGTTGTTTTCTATTTCCTCTAAAGACAATGAAGGATAATTCAAACGGTGATGTCTTTGAAGAAAAAGAATAGGAGTTGATGATATGAGTATTAAAGCTATCATAACATGTGGATATATGGGATCCGGATCTAGTGCGGTCACTGATCTAATGGCTGAATACGAGCAATGCATAAATGACCATGCTGATTTTGAATTTGTTTTCCTGCATTGTCCAAATGGAGTCTTTGATTTAGAGGATAAATTACTAATAGGGAACAATGCGGTTCGAAGTGATGAAGCGATACGCAGTTTTCGGCATACAATGAAGCAATTATTCGATAAAAAATATTGGTGGGTAGGGCATTATAAAGCGGTAGTTGGTTCAGAATTCATGACTGTTACAGATCGTTTCATTGATCGTATTATCCAATATCGATTTTCTGGGTATTGGTATTATCATGAAAATGCAGATGCCAAAATGATTTTTCGCCTTTGTTTGCAAAAGCCATTGAGAATAATGTTTGGTAAATTTTATAGATTTCGTAAAATAACAAAATATAATGATCAACTCTATATGAGCTATATTCAACCTGATGATTATTATCGAGCGGCTAGAGAATATATAAAAGATGTTTTTAAATTAATGGCTAAAGATGGAGATTATGTTATTTTGGATCAACTATTGTTGCCTTTTAATCTCTTTCGCATGGATCATTATTTTCATCATAACGCTTATGCAATCGTGGTTAGCCGTGATCCTAGAGATATGTATATATTGAACAAATATGCATGGAGTAAGAAAGATTTATCGGTACCCTATCCCTTGGATGTTAATTTATTTTGCAAATACTACCGCGATTTAAGAAATATGGAGAAGTCAGCGGATTCAAAGCAAATTTTACGTATTTACTTTGAAGATTTAATATATCAATATGACAGTACTGTTGCTAGAATAGAGAAGCATTTGAATTTTACATCTACTCAGCATACGCACCAATTTACTCGTTTTAATCCAGAGCGCTCATTTAAGAATACGCAATTATTCCGTGATGCTAAATACGAAAAAGAAGTGTCTGTGATTGAAAAAGAACTTTATGAATATTTATATGATTTTCCTTATATAGTCAATAATAAAGTTGAAGATACGATTAATTGAGGAAGGAAGGAAAAATGAAAGTCAGTGTGATTGTTCCAGTTTTTAACTGTGAAAACTATTTGGAAAAATGTTTATTATCGTTGTTGAACCAAACGCAAAAGGATATGGAGATTATTGCAGTAGATGATGGTTCTATGGATAATAGTCTAGCTATTCTTCGGCAATATGAACGAGACTATCCCAAGCAACTTAAAGTATTTGCAAAAGAAAATGGCGGTCAAGCGAGTGCTAGAAATTTGGCTTTAAAATATGCGAAAGGGGAATATTACGGTTATGTTGATAGTGATGACTGGGTTGAACCGGATATGTATGAGCAGATGATAAAAATGGCCGATGAAAATGAAAGCGATATAGTGATATGTGATATGGTAGATCATTATCCCAATAAAACAATATATCATCATAGTTCAGAATTTCAAAATAAGTTCATGGTTACCCCTTCCGCCTGCAATAAGATATTTAAAAGCAGTTTTGTAAAATGCTTACAATTTCCCGAGGGTTTGTGGTATGAAGATTTTGAATACACAACGAAAGCTTTAATGCTGACAGATAAAATATCATGTGTTGCCAAGGGGTTTTATCATTGTCATTGTCGAGAGGTTTCTACAATGATCAATCATAATGCACCGAAGAATCTCAATATGATACATGTTCTCGATCATCTTTATGATTTTGCTATTGAACAGAAATTACAAAAAAAATACAAAGATGATTTGGAATACTTGGTATTAGAGCATATCATAATCACGACCATAAATCGTGTTGCTGAGCAATCGCATCCTCAAAAAGAACAGGTGATTAAAGAATTGAGAGAATATGGAAGAAAAAGGATTCCAAATTTATCTGTACTTCTCAGTTATCAGCGTTTGCCTAAGAAACGGAAGTTAATTGCTTACTTAAATTATCATGGCTTTCACAAAATTTCAAAATGTATTTTGCGACTTAAAAAATTAATAAATTAATTATACGTTATTTAATTATGAATATGATTTCCTGTAAAAAAATCATTTCTTTATACGCAAAACTTTTAAATCGTTTATATTATTTTTGTTTGCAGTTTTCAGCCATTTGAATACGGTAAATGATAAGAGGAAGCAGATATAAAAGATATAAATAATTTGTGAATTTTCGCTCATTGATTTATGTATATGGTATAATGGATAATAATTTTTAATTTGCGTGAGGTGGATATGAACAATTCATTAGCAAAAAATGCAACTTACAAGGCAATTTTAAATATCTTTAATTTATTTGTTCCTTTGATTATCGGAGTCTATATTGCAAGAGTATTGAGTGTAGAATTGTTAGGAATGTATAATCGCGTATATAGTGAGTTTCAAGTTTTTTTCACACTTTCCGCATTTGGTATTTATAATTTTGGATTGCGAGAAATCAGCAAATTTCGTAATGATAAGAAAAAAGTAAATAAAATATTTACAAATTTATTCCTAATCGGCATCATCACGAATCTTAGTATAGGATTTATTTATATTATCTATTTTATGTTTCGTGCTACTGGTGCAGATATTTACATTTATGCTTTGATGATGATTCAAATTATAGGGAATATTTTTTATATTGAATTTATAAATGAAGCTGTTGAAAACTATGGTTTTATAGCTAAGAAAACGATTATTATTCGTCTTTTATATCTTGTTGGTATTTTTGTATTTGTAAAAGATAAAAGCGATGTGTTTATGTATGCGCTTGTGATAAATCTGACAGTATTTTTAAATAATTTTGTGAGCTTTCGTTATTTAAAAAAGCAAATTAGTTTTGATTTTACCGAGATATCATTGAAAAGGTATATATATCCGTTAACTGTTGCTTTTTTTCTTACAAACGTAGAAATACTTTATTCACAATTTGATAAATTGATGATAGGTTGGTTCTATTCTTCCAATCAGGAATTGTCGGATATTGCAGTCAGTATGTATTTTATTCCCTATAATTTAGTGGGCATGATCGGTACAATTCCGCTTTCGTTGGTTTCCGTTGCGATTCCTAGGCTGTCTTTATATATAGGTCAAGGAAAGAAAAAGCAGTATGAGGATACATTAAATAATACAGTACGCGTTTTTATGGCGATGATTATACCTATTTGTTTTGGATTGATGGCGCTCGCAAAAGAGGTTATGTTTGTCTATGCTGGTGAGGAATATATATCTGCATATCCTGTGTTAATTGTCGCAGCGATCTGCCGCTTCGCTTTTGCTTATCAGAGTATATATACGAATTTAATCATGTATGTTAATAATTTAGAAAAAGAATTAGTAAGTTTATTGGCGTTATTTGGCGTTTGCAATGTAGTGCTAGATCTCATCGTTTGGAGAATTGGTATTATGGAACCTATATGGTTATTGGCGGTCACAGGCATCAGTGTTCTATTATTTGATTTTTCGGTAAATATTGTGATAAAAAAGCGATTGGATTTAAAGATGTCTCTTGTGAATAAGTCGATTTGTGGTTATGCAATCATCTCATCTCTTTTCTTGCCCATCTCTTTTTTCATACATATGATCAATTGTAATTATTGGGTTAATATAATCGTGATCATGACAATATGCATTTTATTGTATGGTGGTTATTTATGGTGTACAAAGGATCCGGTATTAATGATATTGATAAATAAATTTAAACTGAATCATTTTTTAAATTTTAAGAAGCGCATCGAGCGTAGAAAATGATTGTTTGATAGCGAGTAATATTTAATGACGCTAGAGGAGGGTGTTGATATGCCAAAAATTAGTATAATAATACCTATGTTCAATGCAGAAGAAAGCATAAAAAAATGCTTAGTTTCTTTAATAGAGCAAAGTTTTACAGAGGATTATGAAATACTTGTAATGGATGACGGTTCTAATGATAAAAGTTCAGAAATCGTGAATGAGTTATCTTTATCAGCACCATATATAAAATATCATTTCCATAGTAATCAAGGAATCAGTGCTACAAGAAATGATGGTTTAGCCCTAGCTCAAGGAGAATATATATGCTTTATAGATAGTGATGATTATGTTCATGAGAACTATTTAGATGAGTTATATAAAAAAAGCATAGTGTGCAACTCTGATATTACCGTTTGTGATTTTTATGAATGTAAAAGCGATCAGCATTATCTACGCAAACTGGTTGATTTTAAGTGCTCTTCCGTTTTTGAATTACCTAAATTATCGTTTGAAATAAATACAGCTCCTTGGAATAAGATGTACAAAAAATCTTTTCTGCAAAAAAATAACATATCTTTCCCTGTGGGGAAAAAGTATGAAGATGCAAGTTTTATGTTGTCGGCATTATTAAAGGCAAAATGTATTGCTAAAGTGAATCGAGCCCTTGTATATTATCAAGTACATGCAGGAAGTGAAACAATGTCGATGAATGAACGTGTTTTTGATATCTTTGATATTTTATTGCAAATCCAGGATATCTATCAAAATGTAGAAATGAATAAAGAATTGATGGATTATTTAACATATTTTGCGATTAATCGCATCAATGTGTATCAATTGCAGCAAATTTATCAGAAGGATCGAAAAACGGCTTTGTCTTTTGTTCGAGAAGGTTATGCTTTCCTAGATTATCATTACCCCGAATGGAAATCTAACAGATTGTTTTGTGATTCAAATTCTTGGATAAAAAAAAGATTGAAGTCATCTCCGTTTTTAATGAATTTATATGTTAGAATTTTTTGGAAAGGATCTGGTATGTGATGAAGGAAATCAAAATTATTGCTTTGCATCTGGCATATGGAGGCGTTGAAAAAGCAATTTGCAATATGGCTAATATGTTTATTGAGCAATATCCGGTAGAAATTATTTGTGTTTATAAAATGCCCTTGTCTCCTGCGTATCAGTTAGATAAGCGTGTGAAAATAAGATATCTATCGAATGTAATTCCCAATAAAAATGATTTTTTCGAAGCTGTTCATAGCAAAAACTTGATCCGCTTGATTAAAGAAGGAATGAAAAGTTTGAGAATCCTTCATATAAAGAAAAAAGCAATAATTAATCTTGCGAGAGAACTTCATGATTGTATTATAATTACAACGAGAAATGAAGATACCGTTGTTTTTAATAAATATGGACATTCGGATACATATCGGATTGCTCAATTACATCATGATCATTGTTATGACAAGAAATTAGTCCATGACTTTAGACATCATTATAATAATTTCGATTTATTTGTTTTATTGTGCGAGCAATTATGTGAAGAAACAAAATCCATTATGAAAGGATATAATCAGCATACCAAGTGTGTGGTTGTGCCGAATTTTATTGAAAACTTACCGGTTGAGGATTATAATAAGGAGGAACTTGTTGTTGCAGTAGGGCGCCTACACAAAGTGAAGGGGTTCATGAGAATGCTTCAAATGTTTCGTCAGATACACGCCATAATGCCAAACTGGAAATTGCATATTATTGGTGACGGCGATGAATATGAAGTTTTAAAGGCTGAAATACATGAACATGATATGGGGGGATATGTTCAGCTTTTAGGAAGAATGGATGAAAGGGAAATTAGTGAAGAAATGAAAAAAGCCTCGCTGTATTTGATGACAAGTTTTAGCGAGGGATTTCCATTTGTATTACTTGAAGCTATGAGCCATCATTTACCTATTGTTGCATTCGATGTTCGAGTAGGACCAAGATCAATTATTGATGAATCTTGCGGGGTATTAGTTCCTGACGGAAATGAAACTTTGTTCCAATCAGCTTGTGTGTCTTTAATGCAGGATGAAAAACGGAGGGAAATTATGGGAGAGAAAGCTTATGAAAAAGCCTCTTACTACACAAGGAATAATGTATCCAGCATGTGGTTTTCGTTATTAGAGAAAGGAAATTGAATAATGGCAGAAAGTATTAAGAAAAATTGGTTGCTATACTTTATTGTATTTCAGCCCTTTTTGGATATAATTGCTTATTTTCAGCAAGATAATGTGATTGGATCATTTGCAGGATACTCAAGATTATTGTTTATGTGTGTATTACCTGTGATCGTTTTAATAAAAACAGAGAAAAAGAAGTCTTTTATAGTATTGTTGGGAATCATTGCTCTATATAGTGTTTTGCATATTTTTAACTGTTTTAGAGTTGGATACATATCTGTTTTTCAGGATGTTGCTTATTTAGCGCGTGTAATCCAAATGCCTGTTTTAGCTATTTCCTTTATCTATTATATAAATAGTGACGAAGTTAAAGGAGTGGTTTCAAAAGCATTTGCATGGAATTTAATTACGATTGTTATCAGCATGGTTTTGGCTTATTTAAGCGGTACAGCGGAAGCAACTTATAATATTTATGGATATGGCTTAATGGGATGGTTTGCAAATGCGAATGCTCAAAGTATTATAATTGTTTCTTTAATACCTTTGGCACTTTATTATATAGCATTGAAAAAAAATGTTTATTTAACGGGAATAGGTTTATTGGTGAGTTGGTTTTTATTAATCTCTAACGGAACAAAGGTTGCGTATTATTCAATTTTTATTATTTTTGGTGGATTTGTTTTATTTGAAATTGTTTATAAGCTTTTGCATCATGAGCATTGGGGTGCTCAGAGATGGACTGTATTGGGGCTTTTATTACTGTTTCTAGGGGTAAGCGTTGTTGGTTACCCTTTAACCCCTCGTTATAAAATGACACATTTTTATGATTCTACTCGTGAAGAAGATCAGACTAAAATGGATGAAGAACTGAAAGAGGTTACTGCTGATAATCTTACTTTGGACGAACTTTTGATGGATGCTGAGAGGAAAGCATTTATTATTGAATACTATACTCCGTTATTAAATGAGGATCTTGTCAATCGATTTGGCGCAGAGAGGGTGTTGAGAGAGTATGGTTATTTGCCTTCTTCGCGTGATCTCAGCGATGTGAGAAGATTGAAACGGATGTACTCTAAAATGGTTTGGGAGGAAAGCGATCAATTAACAAAGTTTGTCGGATTCGAATATTCAAGTATTCATGGCTATGATTTAGAAAATGATTATCCAGCATTATTCTATTACTATGGTTATATTGGCTTCGGATTGTATGCAATTTTTATTCTTTATTTTATTTATTTAATATTTAAGACAACTTGTATTAACTTTAAATCCGTATTTACACCATTCAATTTTGCGATTCTATTAACATTTGCACTTCAATTGGGAGCTGCAGAATTTTCGGGTGCTATTTTACGACGACCGAATGTATCTATTTATTTAAGTATTATACTGGCTTTGCTTTATTATCAGTGCAAGCAAAATACACAAGGAAGAGGAAAACAATCATAATTTCATATTTTGATAAGCTATACAAGGGAAATCAAGATTCGTTTTTGATTATTCAATAAAAAATGATCAACGAAGAACGCGTCATTTCCACGTTCTGATCGAACCTAACCACAAGCGTCTCTTTCGGACTAAGATTTCCCTTTGTGCAGAAACCAACATTCCACAGTCGTGATCTCTGTTTTCTGCGCATGAATGCTTGTGAACGGTGCTAAGGCTGCACTAACTGCCTAAACTGCCAGTAAACTTTTCATTTTTTCCTTTCGAGGGGGTTACCCTCTTTTTTTTAATCCATTAATCAATTTAAGCAAAACAAACCTTCTTAGCTAAGTGAAGCCACTCCAATATGCGCTTTTAAGTTTCATCAAACGTCACTTCTTTCAATTTTTATAATTCCATGTTCTTTAAAAACAGTCAGTGGCAATTTACGAAAACCTTTATAATCAATTCCATGAAAATACCGGCATCCTTTAAGGTAATAAGGATGGTAAGCACGTTATTTTTTTATGTTCTGAACTAATCTATTAATAGAATTAATCAATAATCTGATTTCCCTTAATAAATCTTTCATAAAGTTTCCTTCTTTCGTTACTTCGTGACAGCAGGAAACCATCCCTTAACTTATGGACTTACATTGATTCATAAATCAAACGCCATCATTAGAAACAAAAAAAACACTCATTTTTAAATAAGTGCTTAATCTACAATGATTCAATTTTATTTCTGATCTTTTCCCATTAAGCCGATTACTCGTTTCATTCAATCCCATGCCCGCCAAGGAATATTTGATAGATCGAATTAATCCTTTTATCTAATTTTCAAAGATCAGATAAAAGGTTTTTTATATGAGTAGTTCGATAACTTTTTAATAGTAAAAAATAAAAATGAACTATTATATAAGGCTTTCTTGAAGTTACCTTAACAATAGTTCGTCCATTTTTTTTATGGTGGACCGTATCGGGATCGAACCGATGACCCCCTGCGTGCAAAGCAGGTGCTCTCCCAGCTGAGCTAACAGCCCATTTGTATATGAAATTCAATGGTGGGCCTGAATGGACTTGAACCAACGACCTCACCCTTATCAGGGGTGCGCTCTAACCACCTGAGCTACAGGCCCATTACATCGAATGCTTGTATATAATATCATGCGTTGATACTTCTGTCAACAATTTTTAGAACTTTTTTGATAATTGTTATATATAGTTTTGTTTATTTCTGTGATAGGGCAAACGATACAGATCTACTAATTTGTATCGTCGTTATTTTTTCTACAAAAATTAATGCACTATATTCTTCCTTCCGCAGTTTGTGATAAAATAAAGGCACAGACTGCGGAGGTTTTTTTATGAAGCAAATACGTATACGTGATATCAAAGGATTCAAGATTGGGCAGACAGAAGATATTGCGGCAGGAACGGGTTGTACGGTGGTGTTATGTGAAAACGGTGCCGTGGCAGGCGTTGATGTTCGCGGAGGAGCGCCGGCTACCAGAGAGACGGATCTGTTAGATCCGGTGAATATGGTAGAGAAGATTCATGCGGTCGTGTTAAGCGGCGGAAGTGCTTATGGATTGGCTGCTTCCGGCGGTGTTATGAACTATTTGGAAGAGCATGACGTCGGTTTTGATATGAAGGTCGCAAAAGTGCCGATCGTTTGCAGCGCCTCTCTTTTTGATTTGAGTGTCGGCAATGCACATGTGCGCCCAGATGCCTCTATGGGGTATGCGGCTTGTGTGAATGCTTATGAAGAAGCAGCGCTGTGTGAGGGAAACTACGGTGCCGGCTGTGGTGCCAGTGTAGGAAAGCTTTTAGGAATGGATGCGGCTATGAAGAGCGGTATCGGGATGTATGCGGTTCAGGTCGGAGATTTACAGATAGGGGCTGTCGTTGCGGTAAATGCTGCCGGGAATGTCATAGATCATAAAACACAGGAACCACTGGCGGGTGTATATGATCGTATGCATCATCGGCATCTGTCTGCTTTGGATCTGATGTATCAGGGATTAGAAAACGGCATTGCGCAAGGAAATACCACCATCGGCTGCATCGTGACGAACGCTCGCTTAACGAAGGCGCAGGCAAAGAAAATAAGCGGTATTGCGCATAATGGATATGCCCGCAGTATACGGCCTGTCCATACGATGAGCGATGGAGATACGATCTTTACGATGAGTAACCAAATGATAGATGTCATGCCGGATATCGTCGGTGCTTTGGCTTCTGATGTGATGGCAGAAGCGGTAAACCGTGCGGTGAAACAGGCGGAAAGCGCTTATGGACTACCGGCTTGGAAAGATTTAAAAAAGGAGAACGTATGAAAAAGACATATCTGATAGATTTGGATGGAACGATGTACCGGGGTACGGAGATCATAGAAGGTGCGAAAGAGTTCATTGATTATCTGATCGCACAGGATCATCCGTTTTGTTTTTTGACAAACAATGCGATGCGTACGAAGCGACAAAATGTGGAGCATATGAAAAATATGGGGTTTACAGGAATTGAAGAAAAACATTTTTTCACTTCATCTATGGCGGCAGCTCGCTATATGGCGAAGCAGGATGCTTCAAAGAGAAAAGCGTGGATGATCGGTCAGGATGGACTGCGGGAAGCGCTGATGGAAGAGGGGTTTGTCCTTACGAAAGATCATGCGGATTATGTGTTTATCGGTTTGGATAAATCTGCGTCTTATGAAGATTACAGCGAGGCGCTGGATGTGCTGCTGCAAGGAGCAACGCTGGTAGGTACGAATTCGGATCGCCTTCTTGCGAAACCGGGAGGCTTTCAAGTAGGCAACGGTTCTATCGTCCGGATGTTTGAATATGCAAGCGGCCAGCAAAGTCCGAAGATCGGTAAACCGCATGCGCCGATCTTAGAAGAATGTTTGGAATATTTTCATCTTTTGAAGAGTGATGCGGTCATTTTAGGAGATAATTTGGAGACGGATATTTTGTTGGGTGCGGAAAATGGAGTAGAAACGATCTTTGTGACGAGCGGTGTCCATCAGGAAGCGGATATAAAACGCCTTCATATTTATCCGGATCATATCATACGTAGTGTAAAAGAACTGATGGTGGAAGCATATGAATGAAACAGCGGCGCTGGCGGCGATGATCCGAAAACATGAGCGCATTGTTTTTTTCGGAGGAGCCGGGGTATCTACGGAAAGTAATATTCCCGATTTTCGCAGCAGTGACGGTATTTATAAAAAGAAACGGTATCCGTATCCTGCCGAGCATATGATATCTCATGATTTTTATGTGGAACATCCATCCGAATTTTATGATTTCTATATGCATGAGATGATTTATCCCGATGCGAGAGCGAATGATGCTCATAAAGCGTTAGCAGCGCTGGAAGATATGGGGAAGCTGCAAGCGGTCGTCACGCAAAATATCGATGGACTGCATCAACAGGCGGGCAGTAAGACGGTATATGAGCTCCATGGTTCCGTGCATCGCAACTATTGTACAAAGTGTCATGCTTTTTATGGCTTGGAAGCGATGCTGCAGCAAAGAAATACTGTTCCATGCTGTTCTGTATGCGGCGGTATCTTGAAGCCAGATGTCGTTTTATACGGGGAAGGGTTGGATCAGCATGTGTTGTCTTCAGCGATACGCGTTATATCCGAAGCGGATATGATGATCGTCGGCGGAACTTCCTTAGTCGTCTATCCTGCGGCCGGGTTGTTGCAATATTTTCGCGGGCAGACGCTGGTGCTGATCAATAAAGATGAGACGGGCATGGATGAAAAAGCAGATCTCATCATTCGCCGTCCCATCGGCAAAGTATTGAAAGAAGCGGTTGCACAACTATAAAAAAGGTACTCGATGTCGAGTACCTTATTTTGCGCAGCTTTGTTTACGCATTGCTTTTTGTTCAAATCTTTCTTTGTTTACGATGAAGCGTTCGTGTTTTGCGGTTCCGATCGTATCGATTTCATCCATAGCAGTGATCTGAAAGGTCACTTTCTTGCCTTCGGCCTTTATAATTTCCGCTGTAGCTTTGACGTTCATGGATAGCGGTGTTGCCGCATCGTGCGTAGCATCCATTCGTATGCCTACCGATGTTTCTCCTTCTTCTAAAAATGATGCGAGCAAAGAAGAAGCGCATTCTTCCATTAAAGCGATCATCATCGGTGTCGCATATACGGAAACATCACCGCTTCCTACGCGGTTCGCGAGCATGTTTTCCGTGACTTTTTTTTCTATGGTCTTTGTTTCGTGCAAACGGATCTCTTTCATGGTTTTCCCTCATTTCTTCATCATTATAGCATAAATCTTTTTTCTTTTGCCATACTAACAGAAAAAGGAGGATCTGACATGTTTCAATATGAACATAAGATGGAAGTGGAAGTGAATGTACACCGTCCGGATTTTGCGTCTTATCTTATGCTGGATCGTGAATATAACGGAACTGTGGAGGGACTGCAACAGGCGGTTCATTATATACGGCAGAGCTTTATGATCCACAATGAAGAATTTCGCATTCGCTTTTATCGCATCGCCGTACGCAAACTAAATGATATGGAAGTTCTGGCAAAGCTGCTGCATCAGATGCATAGCAGTGATGACCGCTATTATGATGAATCGAATGATGATACGCCGGCATTTGAATTGATACCGCCGTTAAAGGAAGAGATCGCATCCAAAGAAGTGTATGATATTCATATCAACAATGATCTTACGGCAGCGGTGATGCTGGATATTGACAGAGAAACGAGGAGTTTTCACAAATACGAAGAAATATTGAAAAAACTGGAAGATGAGGGAGCTAAAGAGGTAATACGCCATCTTTTGCATTCCTGTGATACGGTTGTACGCGAATTGAAAGATATCTTGAATCAGCTGACAACGCCTCAGGAGCATAAAGATTTTGGCTTAGGAGATAGTCCGAATACGTGGAGTCATTCCAGCTGTAATTATTTTGATAAACCGAATCCCCTCTTTACGAATCCATCAGAGTTAAAGAAATGATGTATATGAAAAGTCATTGTGAAAAAATGACTTTTTTTATTGTATAATATTCCCATGAAAAGATCTGCAAAGGAACTGCAAAGCGAATTTATGAATATTCAGCATAAAGGAAAACAGACGCTGCGTTTGTTTCTTCTCTTTTTTCTGCTCGTGCTGTTTGCCTATTGTGGGGTTCAGGGATATTTGTTGTCACTTATTTATCCGGATTTCAATGAGCATGCCGTTTCATACGGCTTTAAAATACTGTGGCAGCTCATGTGGCTGTTACCGGTGTGGCACTTATGGAAATACCGCCGTATCGGTAAAATACTATATTTTTTATGTCTTCTTTTCGCCTTTTATGAATGCCGGAACATGTATGCATATGTGCTTGAGGAAACGGAAGCGATGCCGTCCGTTGTATGGATCAGCCTGTCTCTTGCCTGTTTGTGGCGGTTGTTTCTTGTTTCGGGCCAGATCAAGTTGATACATAATGCTAAGATCCGCAGCATATGGAGCGTATATGATATGTTTGATGAAGAACTTCGCGATGAAGAGGAAGAGATCGTGATCGTTCCTCAGAAGGAGGAAACGCCGTTAGAGAGAAAAGCGAAAACACGCTTGCATAACGGCGCTGTTCGCATGGGGATATCCCTGTATGCTTTTTTTATCATTGTATTTGTGCTTCTCATGGTGTGTAAGATACAGCTTCCGGAGCTGAAAGAAGGAATTGAGATCATCGAACGGACGATCTTCGGAAACTTTTTATTTACGGCATTTTTGTGGATCTTGCCGATTGCGGCCATGTATATGTATCATGCACTTACCAGATGGCTGTTGGCGGCTTGTTTGCTGGCAGAGCTCATAAAGGCTATTGCATCATGGGAAAGCTATGCATATATCGTTGCCGGTGATCTTGTTTTGCCGTTTGCACAGTATTTGTTTGCCGGTATAGAGATCTTTCGCTTCTTTCTTTTGATCTGGTGGGGACAGAAGATCCTGCGCGATCCGTATTGTTATTATTTCTGGCAGAAAGCGAGACGGGAAAGGGAATAAAAAAGCACTTTGCAGTGCTTTTTTAAATATCTTATGAAAATGTATCTCTTTTTAGATAGCTGTATCCGCTTACGAATATGACCGCGAGCGGGAAGATGATCCATCCGGGATGCCACCATCCAAAACAAAATCCCATGATCAGATACAACATAGCAGCCGTCGGCATCACGATCGCGTACAGCTTGTCTTCCTCTTCTTCCTGTTTTTTCTGTATGACTTTTTGCCGGTTATGCAGGATGGTATCATAGGCTGCTTTTTTTATTCCGGCTGTGATAAACAGATAGATGCCGACAGCAGCACAGATAAATAAACTGCCGGTTGCCAGACCTTCGGAAAAACCGTGAAGGAAGTGGGAAGAAGTGGCTCTTATTGCCCAGTTAAATGCGTTTTCTATGATCATATAGCTGATGACCCCAAAGATGCATAAAACGACGCCGATCGCTATTTTGGTAGAGAACATCGTTTTTGATTGTTCGTATTGCCTCTGCAGTTTTTCTTTTACCGCAGGACGGACCTGAAATTGTTGCGTTTCCAGTTCCCGGTAGTCGTTGTTTTTGATCCCGCCGATGATGAATAATACGACCCCCATGACGGCGATCAATAAGAAAAGGATCATATCGATATCTCCTGCCAGATCAAAGGCAGTCGGGATGAAGGCGACGATGCAAAGCGCAGTGCCTAATCCCATCATATGGCCGAAGTTGATTTTGAAATGGAGATAGTCCATGATTTCCTCTTCTTCTTTAAATGGAATGGATGCTGTTTCTTCTTTTTCATCTTGCGATATTCCCAGTTCTTCTTTCAATTCATTGATATTGCCGAATTGGCTGATAACGGCGCCGATCGCTTCATTTTCCGTTTTTCCTTCTTTCAAAAGTTCATGATAAGCCTCTTCCATATTATCTAAGATTTCCAGTTTCATACGGATGACTTCTTCTGTCTTCGGCAGATCTTTAAACATCGTATCAACGTAATCATGTATTATATTCATACTATCTTCCTCCTGTAAAACGATTGATGACTTTTTTCGTCAATTCCCATTCTTCACACTTTTCTTTGTAATATATTTTCCCGGCATCGGTTATTTTATAATAGGTCCTTCGCTTTCCATAGGATTCATCTCCGTAGTAGGAGGTGATATATCCGTTTTTTTCAAGTCTGCTGAAGGCAGAGTACAGCGTTGTTTCTTTTATGATATAACAAGCGTCGGATAACGTCTGGATCTGTTTGCTGATCTCATATCCATAGCTGTCTTTATCTTTCAATATGGAAAGTATGATCGTATCGTTATAACCGCGGATCACATCACTGCTGATCAAATCAATCACCTCACAATTACTACGACTGATGTGGTACTTATATGATAACATAACTACTACGACAGGTAAAGTACTTTGTAATATATTTGGAAAAGTGGCAAGGGAATGATATAATACATAACAAGGGAGCATGGGGGTTGGAATGAATACGAGGATCAGAATTGCAGCTGCATATTCAACGCTTACAAAGACGGAAAAACGCATTGCGGATGATTTGCTGACATGTCGTGATGTACAGCATCTCAGTCTTGCCGATCTGTCGAAGAAACTCGGAGTAGGAGAGGCGAGCATCGTTCGTTTTTGCCGCAAGCTCGGTTATAAGGGCTATCAGGATTTCCGCTTCTCACTCGCGCTGGATGAAGCTAATGAATGATGAAAGAGGAGAATGCTATGAATCGAAAATTTACCTTTACGCTGACCAAGGAAGAATATCTCAATTTCCTGCGGTTCCAAGCTGCACACTCCAAGCGTGCCCGGAGGATCCGCATGTGGATCGCCATCAGTCTTCCGGTCGTGCTTTGTTGTCTGTTGTTTTTATTTCATCTTAATGAACAATTGATTTGGGATGTTGCCGCATTGGCGGTAATTATCTTGTGGGAATGGCTGTTTACACCTGTATTGCTCAGGGTATATCTCAATCGCATCATCAATGAGAAAACGATGGAGCGTTTAAAGGTGACCGGTTTTCAGAAAGTAAGCGTTTCTTTTCTCGAAGATAAGATCTTATATAAGGATAAAAAAGAACATTCGATTTCCTACCGTGACATTTTGCGTATGATCCCTGCTAATGAAGTTTTTATATTTCAGTATAAGAATCAGGGAACGCTTCTTTTGCCGTATCGCCTGTTTGAAAATAAAGAAGATATGACAGAGTTTTTTAAAGAATTTGAAATGGCATGGAAACCATATCGATAAAAAAAGCACTATCGTGCTTTTTATTTTTTGATGACATAGCGATCGAATAATTCCTGATTATACGCATCTGCGCCGTCGGAATTGGAACTTCGGAATACCGGAGCGTCATGACCTGCCGCGATCAGTTTTTCTACAAAGGTTCCGATGAGAAGCTGAGACAGATAACAGCTGGTCAAGGTGGATACCGGTCCCATCGTGATCGTGTCAGAGAGCGAAGTCGTCGCATCTCCGTAAGGAGCTCGGTTATCGAGAGCGATATCTGCCAATTCAAACAGGCGAAGACCGCTTGCATGACGGGAAGCGATCGTTTTGGAATGTGCAAGCGATGTGATCGCAATGATCTTTACGCCGCGTTTTTTTAGTCGGGAAAGATATTCTATGACGAGGGAATTTCTTCCGGAGTTGCTGGCAGCGATGACAACATCGCCTTCTTTTACATCATAGAGCGTTTCCAGAATGTCCGCATAATCAGCGGTACGTTCGATATGCGTACTTTTGGTCGGATGCGTTAAAAGCGTCAGTTCAATTTCCAAAATAGGATATATTTTGGCGAAGCCTCCTGCACGTGCATAGAGATCTTGTCCGATCATATGCGAATGTCCGGTACCGAAGGTAAATATTTTATGACCGCTGCATTCGGCGTCAAATAAGAGCTGTGCAGCTTCGTGGATCGCTTTTTCATCCTCCGTATGTATGGAGCGAATGCGTTTTTCTACCTCCTTGTAGTAATCTTGTGTAAAACTCATATAGATTCTCCTTTCCTGCCAATGGCAATTTATATGATATGGCCAATTGCTTCTGCAACACTGTGGACGATATAATCACCGTATTGTTTGACATGTTCCTGCGCCGTATCCATGACAAAACTCTTGCCTGCTAATTTCATCAGTGTCACATCGTTTTCACCGTCTCCGATGAAGACGACATCTTCCGCTTTCATATGCAGTTCGCTTTCCAGCTGCAATAGGGCGTTTCCTTTATGAACGCCTTTCTGTGTAAATTCGATATAATCCGGTGATGTCATCAAAACTTCATAATCTTTCCCGAATTCATCGCGCAGAAGCGACAGATAAGTTTGTGTTTTTCTTTCATCTTCTACATAGACAGACAGTTTGATGATCGGAACATCAAAATCGGGAAGCATATCTAAGATATCATCTTCCTTTATCTCTCCTAAAATACAGAGAGCCTTTTTTACGTTTTCCCATCTTTTTGCGTCATATGCCTTTCGCATCAGATAGAATACACGGTTCTCGTCGCAGATAAACGGATGTAGATCACCGACGTACGGTCGAATAAACGTCAGTATCCGCTGCAGCTCTTCTTTATGCAGGATCATTTCCCGCACCCGTCTTTCATGAACAAAGACGGAACCGCCGTTATTTAAGATGAGCACATCGACCGGCAGATCGTAACGTTTAATGAGATCTTTGCAGAAGCCGTATTCTCTGCCCGTCGCAAAGCCAAACAGATATCCGGCCTTTTTCAGATTTTGGATCGCTTCGATGTCTTTGCTGTGTATGTCTTGCTTCTGAAAGAGAAGCGTTCCGTCCAGATCGCTTAAAAAAAGTTTCATGTTATCCTCCGCTTTATGAACATCATACTAGATTTTGCATGAAAAAGCTATCGTGTTTGTCCTTTTTATGTACTTTGTAAAATAGGATTGCGCAAATGTCCGGATTTCATTATAATACAGTTGTATTGACAGGAGATACATACATGGCAGAAGGTGCGGTTTTTTTTGATTATGACGGTACGCTGGTAGATGAAAGAGAAGGCATTTATACACCTATCGAAAAAACGATAGAAGCGATCCGCAAACTGCAGGATAAAGGCTTTTTATGCTTGTTGGCAACAGGGAGAGCGTTAAACTATGTACCGCAGGCGGTAAAAGATCTGCGATTGGATGGCTTTATATGTTCAAATGGAGCTTATGTCACCGTGCATGATACGTGTATCTTTCAGGATGTTTTTGATAAACGGGAATTGTGTGTACTGATGCGGGAAATGGATACAGCGCATATAAACTATTTTTTGGAAAGCTATGCAAAGTGTTATGTAAAGGATATTGCAGAACGGCATTTTCAAGATCTGGTGCATAGTTTTAAGCTGCCATCGGATGCATTTGTTCCGCTGTCAGAAAGTCTGAATATGGAGGGAATAGAAAAGATAACGATCATTCCCTCAGACAGCGCGGTTACGAAGCGATGGATGCGGAAGCTGCAGGATCGTTATGATTGCTGCCGCAACCGGCACGAAACGTCCTTTGATATCGGGAAAAAACACATGCATAAAGGGATCGGCGTGGATAAGGTGCTGACACACTTCGATATTCCTTTTGCCAAGACTTATGCTTTCGGAGACGGCACGAATGATATCGGTCTGCTGAAGCATGTATGCCATGGAATCGCAATGGGCATACATACCGAGGAATTGAGTGATGTTGCACAGATAATAACGACTTCGGTAAAAGAAGAGGGAATCTATCATGCATTGAAAGAAATGGAGGTAATTGCATAATGGAAATCATGAAACTGAAACCGGCATTTAAAGATTATTTATGGGGAGGAACAAAGCTGAAGCAATTGTATAACAAGGAATGCAGCTATGATATCCTGGCAGAAACTTGGGAGGTTTCTACGCATAAGGACGGACCGAGCATCATCGCTACCGGCGAGTATGCGGGGTCAACGCTTCCTGCTTATATCGAAAAAGTGGGGAAAGACGTTTTAGGAACGAAAGGGAAGACGTTTGAAAGCTTTCCTATGCTCGTTAAGTTTATCGATGCAAAAGGAAGCCTGTCTATTCAGGTACATCCGGATAACGAATATGCCAAACGCGTGGAACATGAATACGGAAAGACTGAGATGTGGTATGTTTTACAGGCGGATGAAGGTGCTTGCTTGTATTTTGGAACAAACAGAGAGGTAAGCAAAGAGGAATTCAAAGCAAAGATCGAAGATAATACGCTTTTGGATGTATTGAAGAAAGTTCCGGTAAAAAAAGGCGACGTATTCTTTATTGAAGCCGGTACGATCCACGCGATCGGTGCGGGGATCGTTATTTGTGAAATTCAGCAGAATTCGAATTCCACGTATCGTGTATATGACTTCGGAAGAGTAGGAGCAGATGGCAAGCCGAGGGAACTGCATATCGAAAAAGCGTTGGATGTATCCAATCTGAAGCCTTTGGAAAGTGATTTTAAGCCTTGCGGTAAGACCGAGCAGCATGAGGGATATGATGTTACCATGCTTGGAACGTGCGAATATTTTACAACTTATTTATATCATGCAGAAGCCGGCTGTAAACTGCATGTGGATGAGGAAAGCTTTGCGGCATTGATCGTACTGGAAGGAGAAGGCACCATTCAGAAAGATCTTTCTTTTGCGAAAGGAGACAGCTTCTTTATCCCGGCCGGATATGGTGATGTAGAGATAAAAGGAAACTGTCAGTTTGTACTTGCCCGTGTATGATCGATAAAAAGTAAATCCTTGGATTTACTTTTTATATGGCAGAAGATATGTAAGAGAATAGTAGGAAAGTGGTGTTATCATGAAGCATATCATTTTTATAACAACAGGAGGAACCATTGCTTCCGCAGATAGTGAGGAAGGCTTGGTTCCGGCACTTACGAGTGAAGAGCTTTTGAAGTATTTGCATGTCGATGAGCGGGAAGTGTGCATTCACTGCGAGGATCTGATGAAGATCGACTCTTCTAATATGCAGCCGGAGGAATGGTGCATCATTGCGAAACGCATGCGGGATCTTATTAAGGAAGCAGACGGTATCGTGTTGACGCATGGGACGGATACGATGGCATATACTGCCAGTGCTTTATCCTTTATGTTATATAACATTCCCATTCCCGTGATCATAACGGGAAGCCAGCTTCCGCTTTTACATCCTCTCAGCGACGGAGTCGATAATCTTCGTCTGGCCTTTGAAGCTGTTCTCAGTGGTATACAAGGAGTATATGTGGCATTTAACCGCAAGCTTATTTTGGGGACCCGTGCTGTTAAAGTCCGCACGATGGGATTTGATGCGTTTGAAAGCGTAAATCAGGATCCGGTCGGTATCGTAGACGCGCACGGTCTTCGTTTGCGAAAAGACTTGCTTTTGCACGCAGATGGTGAATTTCATCCGGAAATTGAGCTTTGTAAGGATGTGATACTGCTGAAGCTGACCCCGGGCATGAATCCGGATATTTTTGATATGTTGGCACATATGCAGTATCGGGGCATTGTCGTTGAGGCTTTCGGAGCCGGCGGTATCAACTTTATCCGCCGTGATTTGATCGCAAAGCTGCAAATGGTCGTAGATGCGGGGATCAGTGTTGTCGTTTGTTCTCAGTGTCTGTATGAATACAGCAATTTATCGATCTATCAGCCGGGGCAGAAAGCACTGCAGCAGGGTGTCATTCAAGGGTATGATATGACGAGCGAAGCATGCGTTACAAAACTGATGTGGGCGTTGCGAGATCATCATGATCAAAAAGAGGTACGTGAGATATTTCAGAGAAATTATGTTCACGAGATCAATATCCCGGAATAAAGGTTATGCCAATACTTATGATTAGACAAGATCTGCTTTTATAAGAGCACGATTTCTGTTGGGAATCAGGTCGTTCCCGTCGTTACGACGCGATGTTCGGGATCATATTCATGTGATGGCAGCGTATTAATAAATTTATCTTGGAAAGAGAGCGGCAGTTTCTTATATGAGGAAATATGGACGTCAACACCGGTCAATCGAACATCTGTATCTAATAAAAGCGGTGCTTGGGATATGGGAAGATATGGATATTATCATTCTTATCCTGCTGACAGTGTAAGTACTGCGTCTATATTTCGTGCGCAGCGTCCGGCTCTGTAAATATTTGATAATTATAATAAGTATTATGGTTCTATACAACATACAGAGGATCCTTTTTATTGTTATTTTTCATAGATATTTCAATATTATCTGTTATTCTTTCTATATAGGTAGGCAAAAAAGGATAAAGAGGGTAGGAATTTTATGTATAAAGAACATCTTGTTTAAAACGATCGGACTGGGATTCCTTTATAATAGGAGCACGATTTCTTACCAGCAGAGAATTGCAGTTATAGCCGGTACAGGCTGCGGCGGAGGCATATGTGCCGGAACACCGCAAAATAAATCTTTCATATATCAAGGAAATAAGTCGGTAGCAACTTGGAGTCTTGGAAGTTCTCCATCCGCAAATAAACTGTTATACGGTCAAAGCTTTCTTGGCTACTATCCTAAAGACCATCCGGCCCACGATAATGAAGTAGGGAAATATCAGCGTCCGGCTCTGTCGCTATTTAGAAGATCATGATAGGTATCATGATTCCCAATGATCGCAAGAGGATAAGTGAACGCTTATAAAATATAAAAACTGGGCATCTGATATGTACCCTCTTTGCTGGACAAAGAAAATCCAGTAAGGAGGGTTATTTTTATGCGGTATAGTTATGAATTCAAAAGAAAGTGTGTTGAAATGTATCGGCAAGGTATATTGCCAGACAC